>CAITVN010000001.1 GCA_903895855.1 Oligoflexia bacterium
AGTAATGCTGCCACCTATTCTGTGACCGTACTCACTCAGCCTGGCGGGCAGACTTGTACAGTGACTAGTGGCTCTGGCACTGTTGGCACCGCGAATGTGACTGGCGTGTCGGTAACTTGTATTTAGAATAGGCCTAACCCACTAGCGCTACCTAATCAGATCAACTGTGTTGTCTTTATCGTATTTTTACGATATAGTGAATCATGAATAAACAGAAAGAATCAGAATGCAGTGAGGCTGAAACGCCTGAGTGCGATATTCGTCCGGTAGAAGGAAAAAAAGCAGACGAAGAACTTGCCTTGATGACTAAAGCGCTGGGCCACCCCGCGAGAGTTCAGATTCTCCGACTTCTTGCGAGACGTGATAGCTGTGTTTGCGGCGAAATTGTTGATCAAATTGAAGACTTGGCTCAATCGACTGTTTCTCAACATCTGAAGGTTCTTAAAGAGGCAGGCTTGATCAAGGGTGAAATTGAGGGCTCTGCAGTGTGTTACTGCATCGAGCCTCGTGGCCTGCGGCGGCTAAAGGTATTGGTGGCGGGCATATGAAGCAGTTGTCCTTTCTTGATCGGTATCTAACGATCTGGATTTTTGCGACCATGGCTGTTGGTATTGGCGTTGGGTATTGGTTTCCTGGAGTTGTGCCGCTTCTCAATAAACTCACCGTCCGAACCACTTCGGTTCCCATCGCGATTGGCCTCATTCTCATGATGTACCCACCTCTGGCGAAGATTCGTTATGAAGAGGTTGGTAGGGTTTTCAAAAACCGAAAGGTTCTTGCGTTATCTCTCCTTCAAAACTGGATCATTGGCCCACTGCTCATGTTCGGGCTTGCCGTTTTATTTTTGTCTGACAAGCCCGAGTACATGACCGGGCTTATTATGATCGGACTCGCTCGTTGTATCGCAATGGTCATTGTGTGGAATGACTTGGCAGACGGAGATCGAGAGTACGCAGCGGCACTCGTCGCCTTTAATTCAATCTTTCAAGTTTTGTTCTTTTCGATTTACGCCTATTTTTTCATGACCGTTCTGCCTACCTGGCTAGGAATGAAAGGCACTACTGTCGATGTCGGCATGGCCCAGATCGCAGAAAGCGTGATGATTTATTTGGGCATTCCATTCTTAGGTGGTTTTCTAACGCGGTTTACTTTGATTCGCATGAAAGGCAAACGGTGGTACGAGAGTGTATTCATCTCAAAGATCGGGCCCGTTACTCTCGTCGCCCTACTTTTTACGATCATGATCATGTTCTCACTCAAGGGTGAAAGAATAGTTGAGGTCCCATTTGATGTTCTCAGAATCGCAATTCCACTTTTGATTTATTTCGTTGTCATGTTCATCGTTTCGTTTTTTCTGAGCAAGAAAGTAGGGGCACCCTATGGTCAGGCAGCAGCGCTTTCGTTCACTGCAGCATCAAACAATTTTGAATTGGCAATCGCTGTCGCTGTTGGTGCATTCGGAATCAATCACGGTGCAGCTTTTGCCGCAGTGATTGGCCCGCTTGTCGAGGTTCCGGTTCTCATTGGGCTTGTTAATGTGGCGCTTTGGATTCGAAGGAAATATTTCAACCTATGAGGAATATCACCCCAATTTAGGCATAAAAAAAGAGAGGCTAGAATTTCTTCTAACCTCTCTGAATCATTTACTATTAATTGGTTGCGGGGGCTGGATTTGAACTGAATTGACAAAAAAAACGGTATATTATATAGTTATACCAAGGAGCTGCCGATGAAGCCTAAAGAGATCGTGATGGAATTTGACGAATACCTTGCCGCTCAAGGACTAGAATTTGAAGCCGTAGTGATAGGCGGTGCCGCGCTTGCGATTCTAGGCGTGGTCAGCCGTGAGACCCAGGATTGCGACGTTCTCGATCCGAATGTTCCAGAGGCTGTCGCAAAAGCAGCGCTTCTATTTGGACGTGACGCTTTAAAAAAGGGGCACGACCTAAAAGAGAACTGGCTCAATAATGGACCCGAAAGTTTAAAAGATGTCCTTCCAAAAGGCTGGCGTTTAAGACTCGAAAAACTCTACTTCGGTAAAGCCCTTTCGTTACATACCTTGGGCAGGTCTGATCTTCTTAAATCCAAGCTTTTTGCCTACTGCGATCGAGGACAAGACTTCAGTGACTGTGTGGCAATGAAGCCGTCTTCAGATGAGTTATTAGAGGCTTTAGAATGGGTGAGTGAGCAAGACCAGAACTCAGATTGGCCAACTCATGTAGAAGCTCGGTTTAAAAGATTGGCTGTGAGGCTTGGTCATGGCTCATAAAAGGACGAGCATGCCTTTAGAGTTTGCGACCGGTGAAAGTCTGACCGCCGATCTGGTCGCCATCGGAATGCGATTTGCGACAAAGCCATCGCCGAAAGAACCCAATATTGAAGACTCACTGGTCGCCGCTTCGATTGAGGGAATTGTGCAAGACGACTACCGCGTCTTGTCTTTGCTTGTAGACTGGTTTGAAGTTCATTTTGAGAGGGTCAATGCAGACCGTTTAATAAAGCTAGTGCAGTCACTCAAAGAAAAACGGGTACGAGCATTTTGGGCAGCGTTAGCGCAATCGAAGAAACAGGATTGGCGATTCAAGCGACATCAAAAGCTTTATGCTGGGCCCAGACTGGATTTGATCGAAACGGGAACCGAGTTTCAAATTCGAAAAAATGGCGAAGACGAGCGCTTCGCTCAAACCGTTTTGCGAGTCCCAAATAAACTGCTTCGCCACCGACTCGAAGATATTTTGAGCCCGTCTGAACTTGCAAATCGGAACCGAAGCTATCACTACCGTGTGCTCATTGGGCCCAGTTACCGTGCCGATATGTGGGCAGCAATTGAACGCAATCCAGTGCTCACGCCCACCGAGATTGCTCGTTTCACCTATGGCTCGTTTCCAACTGCCTGGGAAGTGAAACGGGATTGGGTCATCTTGCACAATAAAGCGCAGCTCTCGATTGTCTCGTAAAAAGAAGCTGTTTTGATGTCGCGATATAAGTGAACCGGAAGTCTTGATCGAAGTAACCAAGTCCTTTTTTGAGAATGTGTTACTGTTAGACATCGCCAAAATTGAAACGTTAGTGACACTAATTGGCCCTCATTTTTAGTTTCTCAACCCTCGTTTCTGGGGGGGCTGGAGCTTAAGGTAAGTACAAAAACAGTTTAGGTTGCATGCCATGAAAACGTTTTGCTGAGTTTGCAATAGGTTCCCTATTTTTTGAAATGCGACCAACCAAATGATAGCTCTGCCGCACTGTAACGGTCGAGCAGTTACCCGACCTAACGTTTTATCAATTGGGGGAATCTAAAATGTCAAACGACGAGAGACTGAGTTTAGCAAGGCAACTGGTGGCAATGGGCCTTTTTTTTTCTATGACTGGCGCGATGGATTTTGTCACACACGCCTCAGATAGTGAATTGAAAACATTGCAAACCAAAGTCATTCCTACCGACATTAAGAAAGCGGTTTTTGTCGCTTCGATTACCTCTGGCCCAAAAGAGACAGGCAAGGATTTATCGCGTTCAAAAGTATAAGTAGGCACGAACTGGAGGTCGCCTATGGTCCTGCTTTCGACTCAATCTAGTGGGCAATTTTGCTCTGAAAAGAGTCTGGTGATTGACGCGTTTAACCTCGTACCTGGGTTTCGCTGCACGCGCACTTGTGATCACTGTTCGAACGACTCATCTCCGCTTCGCACTGAGGCATTGAGTGAAAACGAAGTTCTGACGATTATTGATCAACTTAATAAATACCAACCTGCGCAGATTGTGTTGACGGGGGGCGAGGTCACAATCTATCTCGATATAGTAGAGAGAGTTTTAAAGAACCTAAAATTTCAGTTTAAGGTGACTCTCACAACGAATGGTAGCTTTGCCGGAGACTTGAGTCGAATTGAGAAGGTGCTTTCTAGAATTACTAATCTTGAATTAGTGCAGCTATCTTTCGATAAATTTCACGGTAGCTCAATTGACTCAAAAACTCCTCAACTTCTCAAATCTTACTGTAACGCCAAGGGCATTCGGTTTTTATTAAGCGTGTGCGTATCAGAGGCGAAAGATCTAGAGTTTGCCGCTGATGCTAAAGACAAGTATGGCTGTGACGTGATTTTTCAAAAGATCGAGGCATCAGGTCGCGCGAAGCAGACTGGGGTACAATTTAAGTATCGTATTTTTGAGAATAAAGTACTTGATCAAAAGTGCCCTAACTCAGGGACCATTTCGTTCACTCCTGGTAAGGGGTTTTCAAACTGCTGCTCGAATCTTATCTTTAACCACAAATTGGCAGGTGTTGCGGGTGGCACGATTGACGAGCTAGTCGAAAGTCGATTTTTTAAGGAGTCTACTGGGCTCACCTTTGGAGCCAGACTGAAAGAACTTGGGTTGTCAGAAGCCGCCCTCGAGCCAATGCATTCGGCTCCTTGTACCCTCTGTGAATTCATCGAGCTTAAGAAGATTCCGACTAAGGGTTTTAAACCATGTGGGTGAATGCAGTTCTTTTTGCATTACTGAGTGTGGCCAGTTGCTCACCGAGTAGGGCCGAAACGCTTATTCATAGAAAGCCCACTCCTTCACTCCCCCAAAATTTTAATCCGCGCACCAGTATTGATAATTTTAGCATTAATGCGGTTTTGCACATTCATCGTTCACTCTTTAAATTGAAAGCTAACGTGCCTCAGCCTGACTTGATTGAGAGTTTTGACGTTTCTAAAGATCAACTTCATGTGTCACTTAAAGTTAAGGGGGCGCACTTTCATGATGGTCAGATGCTCACGGCGAAGGTTAGTGTGGCTTCAATTGAGTCGTCGATTAAGTCTCGAACCCCAGGATTTGAAAATCTGTCCCCCATCAGTGGCTTTAGTCAGTTTCTGGCAGGCAAGACGGAGCACCTAGCTGGTTTGAAAGTGAATGGCGAGAGAGACTTTAGTATCGGCCTTGATGTACCCGCACCCAAATTACTTACTGCGCTTTCTGAATATCGATTTGCGATAATCCCAGACAATGGTGACGGTCGAATTGGATTGGGGCCCTATAAAATTGAATCAGCCGATCAAATTCATGTCGTCTTAACTCATGCAGAACCCCTTTCATTTGGGGTACCAGAAAAAATTGAATACATTAAGGCTGATGAGAATGCTGCACTCGCAGGATTCGACTCAGGGCAGTTTCACGATTTATTTGCTTATACGATCACCAAAGAGAAGGCAGACAAATTAACTAAAAATGCGCATATTGCTAGAATCTATTCTCCTAGAATTTACTTTTTCGCGATTAATCCGCGAAAGGTTATAACTCGAGAGGCTAGGTCAGCTTTGATGAAGCAGATCAACCGTGAACAGTTAATAGGTGAGTGCTACCCTTCAAATCGAGTTGAGAATAGTGTCGTACCGGCCGGATTCTTGGGCTATTCAAATGGCATTCGCATTGAAGCTGATCAAAATAGAGTTTCGGAAAACCTAAAGTTGAAGATTGGGGTGGCCAACGGCATAGGAAGTGACTCTTGTGTATTGGCTCAGCTTCGCAAACAGTTAGGCAAGACGGATTTGTTAGCCGAATTGCTCGATACTGATACCATTCTTCAAGCGTGGAGCCGTGGTCAGATTGATGCGTTCTTTGCTTACATTGAGGCCGATGATACCCCTGAGTTTTTTCACCTGTTTAATCCGAACTCTTCATTTAATCTCGGTGCACCAGACGATACCCAAATAGAGCCGATGCTAAAAGCGTATCTAAAAATCAGTAAACCAGAGTTACGGCATGAACAGGCCGTAAAACTCAATGCTCATATCATTCGTCAGAAGGTAATACTGCCCATTTTTAGCCCTGAGACATTTTTGGTATATAGCAATCGATATAGTCGGGTCCAGTTGGGCACAAAGTCTGTTAATTTCTTGGCTGTCAGTGAATTGAGGTTAAATCATGCTCAATAAGCAGTTGATGACCCTGTTGCGGGCCGAGCAAGACATTTATAAGACATTCTCGAGTCATCGAAATATTTCAAAAGAAGTTGTTGCATTTTGGTCTCCAGGATCAAATCAA
>CAITVN010000002.1 GCA_903895855.1 Oligoflexia bacterium
GGCGATAGGGCATAAGATCGACTTGAAATCGGAGAAAGATAATCACCTGGATGGGGGTGCACGTGCGCATGGTAAGCACTCAACTCAGGGTCAGAAAATTGTTCAGGTTGCGGCCGTTCGACAGTTACTACTCGAAGGCAGGCCGCGATATCACATTGTAGAATATTGTAGAGAAAAGATGGGTCTCAAGATGGGCGCCGCTGACATCTTGATCTCAAGGGCAAAGAATCAAATTTGCGAAGCTGTGGCTACCGACGCAAAATATCTACTGGCGTCAATTACTATGGGCCGCTGGGCCCTTTATAGAAAAGCCCTAGCAAGGGGAAACCTGAGCGAGGCGAGGCTGATTTTATCGGACCTCGCAAAAACTATGGGTCTTGATAAAATTGGTTTTCAGTTTGAGGTCGGCCAGTCGCTCTCTCATCTTTCAGTTGAAGAGCTTGAACGTGGATTGAGTGACTTCTGAGCTAAATTTCAGGCGTAAAAAAGGTGAGTCAAGCATTCACCATTTGATATTTCATCGTTAGAACGGCGGTTCTTTTCCTAAGACGCCCGATAAAAATGTGCAGGCTAGGAATTTTTCAGGTTCGTAACCTGTGGCTAAGTACACTTTTTTGAAGCCAAGATCCGAGACTTTTTTTGCAATCTCCTCTCCTTTGATTCCACTTCCTAAATTGGCATCAACGTAAACAGGCGACAATTTACTTATACTCTCAGCGACTTCAAAAAATCTATCGGGGTGTAAAAACGCTCGAAGCTGTTTTCCCGCCGCTTTAGCTGCCATTTCCCAAGTCAGATGTATCAAAGAGTCGTCGTCAATAAGGATTGCATCAACTAAAGCCACAGGGTTCGATAGTGAGATTGGGACGAATCCAGCCATGCCCTTTGGTATCATTCGAACACCCAGGCGGGTACAATTTTTCATGATTTTTGGATCTTCATAACGGCTGGTAACGAGAATGCTATTGGCCTCGAGACTAAGTTCTTCAACCAAAGATAAGCCGGTGTCTTGAAAACCAATCAGTTCAAAATCGACAAGATAAAGTGCGTCTTTTGCAGCCAACGTGTTGTCGCGTATCCAAGTTCGCAATTGCTCAGGGGTAGAACAATGTATCACTGAAATCTGGCTTTCAGCGAGCGCTATACGGTCAAATCTATTTTGCCAAATCTGATGAATGCTAGTGTCATCGTCTAAAACGACTACCGCAGTATTGGGAACAATTTTTAGGGCAGATATAAACCAGGCCGGAACCGGAGCCTGTGGTAGTGAAATGATGACTGTTGTACCAAGCCCTACCTGAGATTCAATTTCAAATTTTCCACCCCATGACTCTATAGTGGTGCGTGCGTGAAAGAGCCCTAGCCCTGAGCCGCCAGCCTTGCCATGGGTTTCGCCCCTTTGGCCTAATCGGGTAAGGATTTCGGGTGGTATGCCCCTTCCGGTATCTGTCACCCGCATCTGAATCAAGTCTCCGACTTTTGAGATTGAGACAGTGACCGTACCTTTTTCAGATAAAACTTCCACCGCATTGTTGACCAAGTTTGAAACAATCCGTTTAAATTCGGTTGGCTGAATATTCCCAAACAAGCCATAAGCATTGGAGTCAAATTTCGCACCAATTTCAATGGCAATTTGTGACCGAAACTGCATTCGTTTTTCGCTGATGATGGCGTCGACAAAGCTCGACAGTAGGTAAGCGGACTGGGATTCTACCGTCGGACTACTCTTTTGTGGGTCGATGGTCATACTTTTTTGACTTAAGCCGAAACTGACCTCGCGATTTTTGACGAGAAGGTTGTTTGCGATATCGTGAATACGGTTCACCGCACTTCTAAGAAGCAATCTCGAGTTTTCAGGAAGTGTTGAGAATTCGCGTTCCATGGAGGTGATAGCAGAAAGTGGGCTTCGAATGTCATGGGCAACCTGAGATGCAAGAAGGCTAAGGCTTTCTTTTAGTTGCTCGTTCTGGTGTCTAATTGTAGCCCGATTAAAGTACCTAACTAGCCAAATACCGAAAAACGCCCCAGCCGAAGCGATTAGTAAGGCGAATGTACAGAGCCTAAAAAGGCTAAAGTGAATATTCAGGGTGACGGGCGGGTCAAATCCTTCAATTTTAACTCGTATATTCGAAACAGAGTTGTTCGACACTTCACTACATATTTTAGCGTCACTTTTCGCTGGGTCTACCGCTAGCGGGCTTATTGCTGACGGCATGCAGGCCGCAACGCTCTCTGGGCGCCCAAAAACAGGAATATCGACGCCCAAATATACAGAGTTGACGATGGTCTTTAGGTCAGTGTTAAGGCCTTCAGGGGAAATGATTGAAAGGGCAGTTGATACCGATGTTCTTGATATTAATTGAAAAAACAGAACGGCAACTAATAGTGAACAGAGAGAACTCAGGTAAATCGTAAAGTTTGAAAAGAACCAGGGGCGCTGTCCTTGAGGTCTTTTTTTTAAATCAAAAAAGTTGAAAAATAGATTCATTTGGGCTAGTGATAGCACGCATTGGCTTCAACGTGAAGTCGATTAATTTAGGAATTACAAATATGAAATTTGCATCGAAATTGATTGCTCTAGTGTGTGCAGTGTTGGCTTTGATTGTTACTCAAAAGCAGGTTAAAATCGCCAAGATGAGTATTCAAAAAGCTGAAACTTTGGCTGAAGGCTCTAAGCCGTGTCCAGATGATATTGGAAATAAGTCGAGAAGTAGATCTTGAGTTATTTCGATGTTATGGCGAAAATATCTTGCAGGTATATGGTCCATTTTGGTGGTTTCAACCGCTGTTGTTGCAAGTGAAATAAAGCCAATGACACCTTCCAATAATTCGATTCGTATTTTAGAAAATTTTTGGCCGAAGGCGAATGTAGATCCGGTTACGCTACAAACTGCAGGTGATTGGACTATTTTGCAGAATCTGTATTCGGGTTTGGTTGAAATGGGGTCGGCAAAAACCGCACGACCGGCTCTCGCCGAATCCTGGGTCAGGTCGCCTGATGGAAGAAATTGGAAATTTAAGCTCCGCAAAAATTTGAAGTGGTCTGATGGGTCTGTCATGACACCGGCTGACATATTGGAGTCTCTAAAGCGTGCTATTAAGGGCACGACCCACACTCAGATGCACACTTATGTAGACGAAGTTTTGATCAATTCAAATGAGGAAATAGAGTTTCACTTGAAGGCCTCACCCGAAAATTTTTTAATAAATTTGGCTTTTATTGACCTATCGATCACCCATCCTAGGGCGTATAGTGCAGGTAAGTTTTCATGGGATGCCCCGGTGAGTGGGGCTTTCACTGTTAAGTCGGTTTTGACAGACAGAATAGAACTGAAGGCAAACCCCAATTATTGGGACGCTCGGCCCAAGCGACCAGAGTTGGTTGAGTTAGTTCGAGGTGCTGGTGGCCCGGGAGATGTTGCAACTTTGTTGACTCAACAGTTTGATGCCAGTCAGCTTTCACCCGGTACTATTGGTCATTCGTCTCAACTTGATGAACTAGAAAAAAAATACGACGTTTTCACTGGAGCAACCGATTTTCTCTTTTGTTTGGGATTTTCGAAGAAGCGTACTCAGGAGGGCCAATTACCTCTGGGGCTGAGACGGTTCTTATTGAAGTGGGTCACACAAGAGTTTTGGAAGGGAGATGCGAAGAACAGGTTGAGGGCCACAGGGCTAAGGCCTGAAGGTAGTAAGGGGGCTTTGAGTAAAGCTGAAGCGGCGAAGCATATTGAAAACATTAAAGATCAGCTGCCAATAAAGAATGGGTCGGTTGGCCTAACTCTTGAACTTTTGATTTCTGAACGCCATAGAAAGCGGTTTGGTGTTAACGAAGTGATTCGGGCACTTAATGATGCCGGAGTGACGATCAAAGAGAAGGTGGTTGCGAACCAAGAGTTGGCCGACCAATTTCAGAAGGGGGATTTTGACCTTTCTATTCAGTATTTGGGAGCTTCAGAGGCAGATCCTGATTCGGCATGGCGAATCTACAACGAAAAATATCTTGCCGAGGCGGCAGCCACAAACGACGAGCTATCCATGGCTCAACAAGAAAAAAATCCTCAGGCTCGTGATCGATTATATCAGAGTTTTGAATCGAGATTACTTGATCGTGCACTACTAATTCCGTTGCGCAATGAGGTTTCATTTATCGTTTCGAGTCAAAAAGTTATGATGGATCCAAAGACAGCCTCGGATTGGGGTTTGCAGGTTTTCAAACTAGACCTTCGGTGACGAATTGAATGTGCGAGTCGTTATGAATATTGATTTGCTCCAAAAATGTTTAAAGTCGAAGCAACTTGATACAGTGGAGTTCTCGGTTCCAGAATTGATAAATAGTTGGAATTTTTCTAGCTATTATTCAATATGTAGCCTCAATCAAGCCGACGTGCAAATTTCAGTCGGATATGGGGTTGATGTTGATCAAAAGCTTTCTCAAGTGAAGGCGTTTATGGAATCTGTGGAGCGGTTTGCGACCGAGTCGTGCGAGAAATCATTTAACGGAGTGGCGGCGCATTGGTTGCCATGGCGAGCATCTAACTCGGCCTACGCTGAAGCACTCGAGAGAGACGCCGCCCTTCGTTGGATGCTTGGGCTAGTTACCCCGTCTCAATCTGAATTTATTGGCAACTCATTTATTTTAGAGATACCCACACTAGATGTTAGCTATCATTTAGTTATTGTTGGCATTATTGATGACCCCCATTTTGCGTGTATTCCGATGGGGATGGGATGTGGGCAAAGTGTAGATGTGGCTAAAACAAAGGCGAAGAATGAATTATTGCTTGCGGTTCGCCGTCATGCAGCTCGAAGCTGTGAGCATGATAATACCTTATATGGGCAACTTCATTCCCGAACGAATAGCAAGGTGTTTAGGGACTTTATAAAGAATTTTGAATGTGGACCTGGTGGGCATGGAAATCGAAAAGGTCAAAACTCGAACTATATTGGCATACCCCGAATGACGAAAAAATTGGTTAAGGTCGAAAAAATTTCCGGTTTACATAAGTTTCCGATTCAGGTTTTCGGCGTTTACTCAAAATCGCTTCTTTGGTGGGATCTTAACTGGATGCTAAACTTCGATCAGTTGAGCCCTAATTCGCAACTTTTGAATGGTGTTCAATTGGCTGATCGTTTGCCGTTCTTAGTAACTGGGTAGGTAGAAATCGAAATAGTTATCGGATAGTGGCAGTCGTTAGTCAATTTTTTGGACACCTCTCACAAGTCTTTGAGTAGATCGTCCGGGTTAAGATCTAAAAAGTTCAACAGATGCATCAAAGTAGTTAAATTGATATTTTTTGCGCCAGTCTCAATTTGCTGAAGGTGTTGCCATGCTGGCCAACCATGTTCTTCGGCATTTTCAAGTGTCCACCCCTTCGAAAGACGGGCCTGCCTAACTCGAGTGCCAAATTCTTTGAGATTTTTAAGTTCTTTCGGTGTTAGTGATGGGCGCTTTTTCACTATTAAGATTATCTTTGGTACATCCGATGAAGTGTAATAGCGATCGTATGTATAAAGAGCCAAAGGTGAAATCAAAAAAATGGCGGTGAAAAGTGAGTCGCATTACTGTCTCTGGGGGAAGTTAATGAAAAATTTAGTAAGTTGTTCGATCTTTTGTTTACTGGGGTTGAGTGCGTGCGGTGGCGGTCCGGATGCTTCATCAGTCGGAGTGGACACTACCGAAGTTACTACTTCATTTTCGGTTGCACTGAAGACAGATTTGCCAGCTTGCGCGGGTACTAAGATTGGTCAATTGGCGTATGTAGAAGAATCAGGTGAATTTTGGGTTTGCAAAACCTCCGGGTGGCAAACTGTGAGTCTAAAAGGTGAAAAAGGCGATTCCGGAGCCGCTGGTGCGGTAGGTGCGACCGGCGCTACCGGTGCTGCGGGATCCGGTTTGGCCATTTCTTCTGGCTTCAGCTGCGGCAGGGTGTCAGGTGGGCTCTACTTTGGATTTAAAGTAACTACATTTTCGGGTGGCGATGTCTGGGTTGAATGCGAGATTGGGGGGAGTTCTGTTCAAGCGTCTTCCTCATCCTTTTTTAAGTCTTCACAGACTGGTGCCCAAACAGGCGCTTGTATTGTGACCTATGATTCTGAGTCCCCTTCGACAAGTGGCTACTGGACATTCCGCATGGATGGGACCAAGCGGGCGACGTATACAGATTCGGGATCATCAATCAATGGAGCTGTAGAGACCTTTGCGGCCGGAGAATGCACGACCTTTTGAGGCTTGGCTATCTGGTGGGGATTCCCACTTGGGTTGAGTATATGGAGCAAGTCAAGTTTCGCAACTGCATCGGCCTTCACTTGTGGTGCAAGGTGTGCATACCGCAAGGTCATTTTTAGATCAGAGTGACCTAGTAGTTCGCGAACGGTATTGAGGTCGACGCCACAAATAACTAGAGCGCTCGCAAAATGGTGCCTAAGGTCGTGCCATCTGAATGCATCGATTTCTGCTTGAGTGAGAACTTTCGCCCAGCTTGAAGAAATATTGTCGAAGCGTTTACGAGTAGGCGATTCAAATACGAGCGAGCTTTCTGGTCGGGATTGGAGGCGCCATTTTGTCAAGACTTCAGTACACTCTTTGTTCATCGGAATGTGTCGAGTTTTGCCACTTTTTGCTGTGCTCCCTTCAATCGTCATCATCTTGCGATTCAAGTCTAAATCAGACCACTTGAGGCTAAATAATTCGCCGCGCCTGATGCCAGTATTCATTGATACCAAAACCATTGGTTTTAGGTAATCCGCAAAAACCACCTTGGCGAGGTCGGGATATGCTGGTAATGAGCGCTGCGCAAGCCACAAGTTGTATTGCACTCGTTCTTGGTGAATGCGAGCCTCTCTTTGGTCTAAAGTATTACGAAGCCGAACATTTTCGTCGTCCGATAGGTAGCGAATTCTCGCGGCTGAGTCTGTTTTCAGTGGTCGCACTCTTGCTAATGGGTTGCTCTCTATTAGTCGCCATTCTGCGGCCTTTTCTAAGATGGCCTTCAGCATCGTTACATTTCTATTAACCGTAGATTTTTCAATACCATCTTTCAACCTTGCAGTTCGCCATTTTTCAATTTTCCAGGGTGAAATATCTAGAAGCCGTTCATTTTTGAATTCATTGAAGCGCGCAAGTGATCTCTGCACGGTTTGAGCGCCCGTCTTACGGTGAGACTCAACCCAAGGGCGATAATGGTTTTCTATAAATGCGCCAAGCGTCTCACATTTATTGGTCTGGCGTTTTTTGGCTGGGTCTTCGCCTCTCACCCGATCACAAAGTATTTTCAGAGCTTCATCTCGAGCCTGAGCGGGAGTAAGAATGCTTGTGTCGCCGAGCTTGAGGCGAGTTCTGCGACCGTCGTCACGTCGATACTCACAATAATAGGACATTCGCCCCGTGGGCGCCACCCTCAGTAGAAAGCCTGGAAGTTCGGTATCTCGCACGTCATAGGGACTAGTGTGTGGAGTGATAGATTGAATCGTTCTAGTGATGAGTTTGGCTTTCATTATTTTTGGTACTCCAATCGAATTAAACTTATTTGTTTGTACAAGCTGAAGTCCATCTGAAGTCCAAATGCATTCACCTTGCGGATGCCAGTAGATACCGTGGAGTTACAAAATAAGTCAAAAACATCGGAAAAAATGACTGTTTTTAGTGAATAGCTGTATCTAGTCGTATACTGAATGATCACGCTAATAGCCATTTACACGGCCAAGGTCATAGGTTCAATCCCTATAGCTCCGACCATTTAGTGTCCGGCTACAAAATGTGACGGTACTGCGTCATAGCCGAGTTGCAATAGACAGGCGTTTTCTGTTTGATTGCCGCAGAGGTAGTTTAAAC
>CAITVN010000003.1 GCA_903895855.1 Oligoflexia bacterium
AAGAAGCAAACTGTTTTACTATGGGCTGGCCATTTTCATCGAGTTTTACTTTCTGTTCGGTCTTGAGCTCGACACAGTCTGCGAACCTCGGCAAAACGATTCTTGAAATGGTATTCGCCTCTTTTTCAAACTGATTACCCATGTCTTTGGGCGGGCCTTTGTTGAGTTCAATGAGTAGTTTCTCGCCTTCATCGGTGGTAAGCCCGAGTTCACCGACCGCAAATTTTAAAGCAAGTTCTGCGAAACCTGATTTTGAAGCGCTTCTTATTTTTTGAGCTAATTTAACTATTTCGCCTTGTCTTTGCTGAAGGCGGCTAGCCTCGGTCACCAATTCGTCGACACAAGTGATGGATGGTTCGACTAGTTGCTTTACGGCTGCAGTCAGTGGAGCCACCGCTTCAACCGTGGCCTTCGCCAGTGTTTTAGCTAGTTCTTTTGAGGCATCAATCTGTTTTTCTATTTCAGCTTTCTTGTCTTTGCCGAACTGCCACATCGCCAAGACTAGAGCTACCGCTCGTGCTTTCTTTTTGAGACCATCTGGTTTTTCCCACTCGCGAACAACAGGCAAGCGCTGTGATCGTAGCTGTGGGTCGGCATCGTAGCGCTTGAGTTCAGTTGAAATGAGGTAATTGAGCGCGGCGTAGCGTTTGCCAATGAGGCGCATGCGGTCTTTGAATTTTTCATCTCCCGGGGTGGCTTGTTTAGCTGAGGTGATGTCGACCAGGTCTTTGAGTTCTTTGGCTTCACGTTTAGAACGAGCCATTAAGGGTTGAAATTTGGCCTGTGCTGCATCGTGAGTTTCGCAGGCGTAGATCTGCCCTTTTTCGCCACCAGAACACCGCCACGAACTGACTACGGCGAACTCACCGGCTGAGCAGGCCACTGCTGACGCCGATTTTTGGCAGACACCATCTAAAGCGTTTGCTGATTGAATAGAAAACGAGAACCCGATCGTGGCGGCAAAAAAGAGCGAAACAAAAATGCGATAGCCCCCCTTCACAGGGGCATGGGTCCTCATCTCTTAAGAATTATCGGAAACCGTGAAAGAAATGTTAAGCCGTAGGCCCCAGAAAAAACCGACATCAGTCGATGATCGTCAACTAGTTGTCGGTTAATTAGCAGACCGACAGGTGGTGACTACTTGGCTTGTCAGGTCATCGCCGTAACTGTTCGCAAACTCGCTGTTGGCCACCATCCACCGAATGCAGTGGTGATTGGTGTCGGTTTGCTTGCCGTTGAAGCCAACGATGTCTTTTAGTGGAATTCGAATTTCAAAGGCATTTTTATCTTCACTAAACTCAAACGCGCGAGCGTGGCGATAAACTCGGTCAGCGTGGGGTTTTAGCGCCCCCGAAGCTTTGTGGCTAAACCAACGGTAGCCGCGAGTTGACCACTGAGTACCCATATCACCCCACTGGTCGGTGTCGAGAGAAGTGTGCGGAGTGTAGTGATGTAATTGAAAGAAAGAGTTTGGCACGTGGTCAGTTTCTAGTAAGGTTTGAAAAGCTATAGGGCCGTTGGCGCAACCATTGATGTCAAGCGGATGGTAGAGCAAGCCGCCAGCCCCCTGCCCTTTTTCGGGTTGCCCGTAGGTTGATAAGAAGCCCAGAAATCCGATTTGCTCTAGGTTGGGTACTGAAAAATAAGTCTGATAAACCGAATGAGACTTGCCGCGAGCGTGAGCGTCTCGAAATGCATAAGTTTGGCCGGGTTGCAGTTTTTGGTAAAGGTAGAGGTAGTCGCCTTTGAATGCGACGCACGCTTTTTGAAGGTCGAGGTGTGTGCCTAAACCTTGTTTGTGTAAGTTATCCCAGGCCGCCTCGTGCATCGAATCGCGATCCGGGTCATTCACACAGTGAACGTTTGGATCATTCGAGTTTTCCCACTCGCTGAATTTGCCGTCAATTTCGAGATCGCTATTTTCTCGCAAGTCTTTTCGGTTAGGCAGTCTTCCTGCCGTGACGTCGCCTTCCCAGTGGGTTTGTGAACCCGTGACGGTGCAGCAGGCGGGAAACATGCCGCTCGAGTAAGACTCTGGATTGAAGGACCGGCACTGACTCTGGTTGATCGGGGTTTGTTTGGGTGACAGACCACAGTTTTGTGCTGGCGGAGCGCCTGCGCTCGCTTGATTGAAGCTAAAAAGGGTAGCGACCAAAGCCAAGAGTGAATAAGGTAAGGTGTGATTGCTGTCAGCGTTTTTATTCATAGGGGCTATTTATAAAATAGGGCGACTGCGAAAACCACTTACGATTTTGCCACTCACTCAGAACTGAGAGCTTGATCTCGGTCTGTTGCTCCAAGTCCGCAATAGTTGGGCACTAATTGAACTAGAGAGTAAGGGGTGTGTAGGCGTGTCCAAGCATTCTGCCACTTGTCGCCCTTGAGGTGGGTGTAAGCTTTTCTTAAGTAAGCCGGCCAAAATAACCGGTCAAGCCAGGTGATTTTTCCGGGGTTTTTCAAGTCGATGTGCACATCAACTGATTCGTCGCTAAATTTTTTACTCATCGAATAGTGCAGTTGGGCCCCCGTTTGCGGACTGCGAAGCCCCCAGCGTCTTTCGTAACTGGCTCCGAAGCCTTTTGTGTACCCCAGATCGATGAGTTCGACTTGTAAGCTGAGTTCGGTCATCCAAAACGATTCAAATGCTATTGAAGGCTTTAGGCTGAACGCCATCATACCGCCTCTACTCACATCGACAATCTGATCAAGGGTTCGAGGAACCGAATTTTCTTCGAGTATTTTCGTCACTACACAAGCTGCCGAGACTCGGTACTTAAACTCAAGCGCGTTGTACCAAGTTCGTGGGTCGCTTTTGTGTTCGCTAAAAAATTTTTTCACAGTCCCGTCGAGTTGATCGAACGGGGTCTGAAGTACGTTCCCTGAAGCTAGCTGTGAAATTATCGATAGAACCCCAAATACCCCAATCATAAATAAGGCAATTAGCATGGGTTAAAATGGAATCCTACGGGGGTGTTAGCCAGCGAGCTATCTTCTCAATAGGCGCAATAAAATTGCATCCCAACCGCATTGGAGTCTCTAATGGCTTTGGCGCCACCGTAAAATTCGTCAAGATGTCCTCAGGGAAACTTGCATATACCATTCTCTCGCGTACGCTAATCTTAACTAAGCCATGCGTGACCGATTTAAAGCCCTCTCGCACTTTTTCGAATTTTTTCCTCTCTATGCGATCCCTATTTTGGGTTGGATGGTGGGCCCCATCATGGCTGAGGATTTGGCCACTTGGACCGCCTTGGGTTTTAAGAACACTGAATTATTCAGTGTTCTTCCGGTTACGTTAAAACCCTTTCCAGCGTGGGGGGCTAGTCAACTTTACGGTCTGCTTTATCCTTGGTTTGGACTTGAAGGCTTGGTTTTACTTCACGTGATTCCATTTTTGATTACCCTACGGCTGATCTATCGATTTTCGATAGAGAAGAACGCCTTCAAGAATTCTTTGGGATTTCGCGCCCTCTTGTACGTCAGTTGGCTCGGATTTATTCCTCTGTTTTTGGAGCGACCTGCAGGCCTAGTGCTCCCTCTTCTGGCTTTAAGTTTTTTAATCATTTCTTCGATTCGAACGGCGCGCGAAAAAAATAAACTGCTTAAACTGTGTGCGATTCAGATACTTTGGGTCAACTTGCATGGATCTTGGCCACTGCTTATTTTGATGTTGGCCTACCGCCTGATCGCCCTCTCAATTCGAAAGCGAGAGGCTACTTTTCTTGAAAGGGCTGCGGTTTGGGTTGTACTAGCCGGACTGAGCACTCTTTTAAATCCGTTTGGATGGAAAATAATAGGCCATGTTTTTGAGACTGCACGTGTTTCGTCTACCCGGGGAATTTCAGAATGGGGCCCCGTCGGCTTTAGCACCGACCCGGTATCGGGACTGCTCTACCTGGTTCTTTGCGCTGGATTTCTGTTTTTTGTCTTTCTATTTCTCTTTTTATTAAAGGCAAAAAAGAGTCCGCGCCTTCTGAGAAAAGCACGCGGACTTTACTGTTCTCCGATCATTCTGCTGCTCTTCGTTGGAAGTACGGCGATTCGCAATACGGCTCTTCCGTGGTTTTTTGTGCCGGTGATTGGAGCCCTATTTTTTGGCCGTGAATTGAAGTCCTCGCCCTCTCCCAGCCAGGCCCGCGGTCAGCGCACAGTCGTAAACGCTATCGTATCGATCACGCTGATTGTTTTTTTCATTCTGCTTCTTCCCGCTTACAAGCCGGCGATCGCTCGCTTTCTTCCAGAAAAGCACCGAGCGGCTTTTGGATCGGAAACCCCTCTTAGACTCATTGAAGTGCTAAAACAAAAACGCCAGAAGTGCCCGATCGCCTCCGAAATTGAAATCTCCGGAATTATTATGCTTGAACTTGAAAACCCTGTTTTTCTCGACACTCGAAATATTATTTATGATTCTGCGAGCTTTGACCGATTTCAAGAATTTCTTCGCGGCGATCCCAATTGGGAAAACTACCTAGCTCAGTATCGAGCATGCCTAGTCATGATTCAGCCCAAACGCCATCCTGACCTTTACGACAAATTGAAAAAATCGCTGAATTGGCGCTTCATCGACGAAGAAGCCGGCGTTGTTCTCTTTGAGAAAACCAGCGATCGCTGAGCAACCCGCTTTCTGTGTGAGGCGGCGAGGGGGGGGGGCTGTTGTGGCGCATTTAAGTCAAGTACTATTCACTCCTTCAGGGTAACTCCCCTCTTGACCGGCTGTGATTTTATGCAAGAGTCCCTAGATCAATGGGGGATCTATGAGATCGATAAAATTAATGAAATCAATGAACTCAACTCGAATATTCAAAACTGTCGTTTTTAGTGTTTCTGCAGCCACTTTGGTTGTTTCACTGCTGTTGGTCTCAGCCCCCACTTGGGCGGCTCAGTGCGGTGAGGCCACTTGGCCAACACAGCCTGGAATGAGTAATGGCCGTTTTGTCGGAACCCTCACTGCCACCTGCGTGTTTTCTCATCAAGAATCTCGTCAAATCGCAAACCTCGAGTCAGCGATCATTAGCGGGCTTCCACAGCAATATGCGGCCATTCATTCAGGGCCCAAAGCCGAAGAGTTTGAAGGAATTGCTAGTCAATATTGGGACGTCTCATCACGTGAAAAGCAAAATGGTGATGATGTCGAGATTAGAAAAGACGTCCATCTGGCCACCTCGCCTTCTCATCTTGTGATGGCGAATACCTCAACTGAAATTAAAGCAAGTGGAAATGCCGCTTTTTTGAAGGCCGTGACTAATCGTTTTGAAGTGCATATTGCGCAAACCGAAGGTGACGTGGTCATCATTTCTCGAACCGTTGAAATCGCAAAGCCTTGGTATGCTCCGAGTGGTACTTTCGTAAATCGCGTAAAAAGTGCGGTGAGAGAAACCTTTGAACCGGAGGCGAAAGCGGTCGCTGAGGATTGGGAAACTCACTTCTAACCGGCGTCGTTTCGTCTTTTAGTAGGGTTCTTGTGTATAGTTCTTGTAGACAAAATGAATCAGATATTGGCAAAATAAGAATACCTCGCAATTTTCGTTTTCACGGTAGCAAACGAAGATTTGTGGCAATTTAACTTTTGGAGAACCTATGGAAAAGCCTTGGCTAAAGTCTTATCAAAAAGGCGTGTCGCCTGAAATCAATCTCAATGAGTACGCGTCGCTTGTTGACATGCTAGAAGAGAGTTTTAAGAAATATGCCGAGCTGCCGGCTTTTCACAACATGGGAAGAACCCTAACGTTTTCAGAAATTGAAAAGCATTCTCGAAATTTTGCCTCTTATTTGCAAAACACCTTGGGCTTAAAGAAGGGTGACCGAGTTGCTCTCATGATGCCTAATATTCTACAGTACCCGATTGCGCTTTTTGGGGTGTTACGAGCCGGAATGGTCGCCGTGAATGTGAATCCGCTCTACACGAAGCGAGAGCTTGAGTACCAACTCAAAGATTCAGGGGCTCAGGCGATTGTCATTTTGGCTAACTTTGCTCATGTGCTAGAACACGCGGTCGGGCAGACCAGCGTTCGACATGTGATTGTGACTGAACTGGGCGATCTTTTGAAGCAGCCTAAAGCGACTATCGTTAACTTAGTAGTTAAGCACGTCAAGAAGATGGTTCCTGCTTACAGCCTTCCTGAAGCAACTTCGTTCTTGAAAACCTTGAGTTTGGGGGGCGCCGGCACCTACAAAAGACCGAAGTTGAATCATGACGACCTGGCATTTCTTCAATACACGGGGGGTACCACTGGGGTCTCAAAAGGCGCTATGCTTGCTCACAGCAATATATTGGCCAACATGCTTCAAGCCCGAACCTGGATTAGTCGCCTGATCAAAGAAGGCGAAGAAATTATCGTAACCGCGTTACCGCTGTATCATATTTTCTCTCTCACTGCGAATTGCTTCGTATTCTCGTCGATTGGGGCGCTGAATATTCTCATTACCAATCCGAGAGATTTTGATGCCTTCGTAAAAGAACTGAAGAAGTGGAAATTTACGGCCTTCACTGGGGTTAACACCCTCTTTAATGCCTTACTTAATCACCCGCAGTTTTCAACGATTAATTTTAAATCTTTAAAGCTTTCATTAGGTGGCGGCATGGCAGTTCAAAAAGCCGTGGCTGAGAAATGGAAATCGATCACCGGTTGCACATTGATTGAAGCGTATGGACTCACTGAAACCTCACCTGCTGCTTGCATGAACCCGATGGACTTGAAAGCCTATAATGGCTTTGTCGGTCTTCCGATTTCGTCAACACTAGTAGAAATTCGTGACGACGCAGGCAAAAACGTACCCGATGGCGAAGTCGGAGAAGTCTGTATCAAGGGCCCTCAGGTCATGAAAGGTTACTGGCAAAGAC
This sequence comes from Oligoflexia bacterium, assembly GCA_903895855.1. Classification (GTDB taxonomy): domain Bacteria; phylum Bdellovibrionota; class UBA1018; order UBA1018; family UBA1018; genus CAITVN01. Next base: position 6,842 of record CAITVN010000003.1, read on the forward strand.
CCGATGAAACAGCCCTAGTGGTGATGGCTGATGGTTTTTTAAAAACTGGCGACTTAGGATTCATGAATGCCGAGGGATTTACCAAGTTAGTTGATCGCAAGAAAGACATGATTCTGGTTTCAGGTTTTAACGTGTACCCCAATGAAGTTGAAGATGTGGTTGCGCTCAATCAGAAAGTTCTTGAATGTGCCGCAATTGGAGTTCCCGATGAGAAGAGCGGCGAAGCGGTTAAGCTCTTTGTCGTGAAGAAAGATGAATCACTGACAGCGAAAGAGATCATTGACCACTGCAAGGCCAACATGACGGGGTACAAAGTGCCAAGATTTGTCGAATTTAGAAAAGACCTTCCGAAGTCTAATGTTGGCAAAATTTTACGCAAAGAACTCAGAGGTTGAGGCTTGAGACATCTTTTCTCACGTGGAAAAAAATGGATTGCCCAGAAATGAGTGAGGACAGCAAAATCTTTTTGGTGTATCCGTAAACCAAAGTCCATTGCAAAACCAAAAGAGTAATAAACGTTGATGAATCTTTTTTCATTTTTTGCACTTTCCATTGTGAGTATCTTGCTCAATTCCACTGGCGTTCTTTTTGCCCAAGAAAAACTAGCAGAACCGATATTTCAAGTCAAAATGCCATCACCGACTTTAGTCACGGTTTGCGGTGAATCGCTGTGGGCGTACAGTGTCGAACTCAATGAAATTTTCTTGCTTCAAACTAAAACAGGTGCGGTGACTCAAAAATATAGTATCGATAGAGTTCTACCTGGCGAACTGTTGACTTCTTTGTCCTGCACCAGCACTTCGCTCATCTTTGGTACGGTCCATAAATTCGACAGAGACGGCGATAAGCTGTTAAGTCAGGTGATCAGCCTTTATCGCTTTTCGATTCCACAGGGGGCCGCCGGGCTCGGTAATCCCGAGAAACTTCTGTTACCTGAAACCTCTCTCATTCGCAGCCTTGATGCCTCGAAAGTAGGCATGGCTGATCGGTATATTTTGGTTCAAAATAAGGTTTATCAGTCGAGTGACCTCAGTAACTGGAAAGTGGTAGAGGTACCCCATTCTGCTGAGGTGAAACCCACCGACGCCGATACCGCTAAAAACCCATTTGCAGATTGGCAAGAGGCGTTTTTGATTTCTCAGGGTCGCTACGCTAAAGCAGTCGCTTTAGATGAGGGCGGCATGGCTCTGTTAGATCCGTTTCGCGCTCACGTGGTGATCAAAAGTAAAGACACGGCTTTTCGTTGGGGTCGTTGGGGAACCAGAAACGGCAAGCTGATGTTTGCGAAGTCTCTCGCAATGATTTCAAAAGATGTTGTGGTCATTTCAGATGTAGGCTTAAAGTTGGTGTTCTTTTTTGATATCAATGGAAACTACATCGGATCTACTGGCAAGGATGGGACTGATTCTCGTTTTGGTTACCCCGTCAGTGTCGCCACCCACAATGATCAATTCTATGTGGCCGATTACTTTGGAAATCAGCTTTTCGCCTTTAATTTTAAAAGGCCAATCAGCTCATACGATACCGTTGAAGGAAAAAAACTGCTCGAGAATAAGTCATTTATCGCAAATGATCTGTTTAGAAATCCAGAAACCCAGAAAACTTACGACATTGTTCGCTGTCTGAACTGCCACGATGGTTTAGAAAAATTTAGTTTAGATAAGTTTGTCCTTGAAAAAAAGAGACACCCCACTGGAGTTGAACAGAAGACCAAAATCGATCTACCGTTGGCTGAAGGCAATAAGGTGAGTTGTTATTCGTGTCACCAGCCCCATCACCAAAGTCTCTCAGGGGTTGTGACAGATCAGTACGGTGAAGATCAGAAGGCACAAAAATTGCCCTATATGTTGCGAAAACCGGTGAAAGAGCTTTGCTTGACCTGTCATACCGATCGTGAGTCAGCCGAAAAAAACCACATGGGCCTTAAGTCAACTAAGCTTCAGAAATTTCGAATTGAAGTGAAGACTTGCACTCAGTGTCACCAATTGCATGCGGCCGAACCAAAACTATTGAAGAAGACCGTTTCTGATTTGTGCCTCAATTGTCATGGGCAGGCTAGAAAACCAAAGAGCCATCCATTCGGAAAAGCGACCCTTGAAAAAGAAGAGTTTATCGTCAGTTGTGTCTCTTGTCATGCGACTCACGGCGCTGAAAAGGCTGAACACTTTGCCCGCAAGAAAACAAAAGACTCTGAAGGTGCTTGCCTAAATTGTCATAAGAACCGTGTGCCGATGATTGGCAAAAACGAACACTTGAAGTCTAGCGATAAACTTAAGATGAAAACAAAATGGGCTGACAGTTCGGTCTTTTGTTTGAACTGCCATGACCCCCATGACGAGAAGAAGCCGGCCTCAAAAGCCTGTGCTTCTTGCCACCAAGACAGAGTCTCGAAGAGTCACGACATTAGGATTGAGGCCTTATTTGAAAGAGCTGGTATTGAGATTCCGGCAGGAGTCAAGCTTGTCAATGGTTGGCTGACTTGTTCAGTTTGCCATGACCCTCACCTTTCTTCAGACGTGAAATCGTTGTTGCGACCTGGAAAAGAAAAAATCGTTCAGCTTTGTGGAGTTGCCTGCCACTCGCCTGAAGGGGCGCTGGAACGCTACGAAAAATACCACCTTAACTTGGGTAAAAAGAGAAAAGGAAAATAGCCGCTGTGAACAATGATTCTGATGTTCCCGCAATTTTAAAGAGCCCAATCGGAAAGAACTTTCTAAAAGTTGTTGGCTTTTTGATCGGACTAGTTGGTTCGACGTTTATCGTCTTTCAAATATTTTTTCTCTACACCACGATTCGGAGTGCGGGTATATGGTAGCTCGAATTTTGAAGCTCGCCTTACCTTTTTTTAAGGTCATGGGCCCGTCGATACTCATTGGCGCTATCTTGGGCGCCTACCCCGGCTATAAAGCCTACGAATACACCTGGATTGACTCGGGGTTTTGTACAAGCTGTCACATTCACGACTACGCAAATACGTCGTGGAAGAAAAGTATTCACGGCTCAATCACAACCTGTCACGATTGCCACCATCAGCCTTTGGTTCAGTATTTTGATGAGGCTGCGGCTTTGATTTTGAAAAAACCTCAATTTCCGGTCGATATGAAGCACGTTCCGTACGTTGACAAACACTTGTGTGAATCTTGCCATTGGGATTTTGGTAAAGCAGGCCATCCGCATGTTGCTGGGCCATTACAAGAACATCAACTCAAAGACATCCCAAAAGTTAGCAATACTAGGCTTCACAAGTTGCACCTATCCAAAGAAGTGTCGATGCCTTACCCAAAACAGCAGCACCTTGATGAAGGCTTCTCTAAGGGGGATATCGCCCCTAAAGTGAAATCGGCGAATCAAGCATCAGCAGAAAGTGAAGCTAAAGGGAGTCACGATTCTGGGAGTGAAACATTTCCCAAGAGAAGTATCACTTGCGTTGATTGCCACGGCGGAATGGCCAATCGAGCTCATAACTTCAGTGCAACCGACGTCTCTTGCGTTCGTTGTCACAAGGCTACGCACAAGGTATTTGATCCGACTAAGGTTCAAACCACGTTTGGTTGCCGCAACTGTCACTTCATTGAGTTCATGGTCGAAACCGAAACGGGGCCAGAGGCAGTCAAAGCAGAGCACTGAGAGCGAGTTCTCGTGAGTTTCACAGTTACGAGAGATGGCTAATCATTGGTCACTGACCGTCGTGAGAGAAGTGCATGAAATCTTTTTGATCGCCTGTCATTTCACCACCCCATTTGAGGCCGATGGCTCTTAGGCACTTATACAAGACACTCAGTCGAGTAATCGAGCCCAGGGCGTTTGGGTGATACTCGCCGCCTCTGATTAGGCGACACTGGGGTCCAAACTGCTCGCAGCCGTGGTAAAGTCCATTTTTCTCAGAATTGATGTCAATGGCAACTCCATAAGAGTGGTTACTAAACTGGGTTCGCAGGCCCTCTGAATTGATGGGGCCTTTTGATCTTCCGACTCGGTAACCCACGAGCGTCTCAATTGAGAACCCGCGTTGAGCTGCTTCAGTGAGAGCTTTTTTTGTCGAATGAGCCATTGCATGGCACACAGAAATCGGTGGCAGCGAGGCGATTTGAATTTCACTTTGGTCTTCACTACAAACGCTGCATCCTTGAACGGTGCCCAGTTCTTCAACTGTGAGTTCAGTTCTTTGTTTAGTCACTTTGCGGTGATTGACTGATTTTTTGTGAATCGTGTCCCAATCCCAGGTTTGATAGGTGCAAAGCTCGGCCTGTGAATTGGCGGTGTTCATGGTCAACCAAAAACTGCCCAATAAGAGCGGTGAAAATCGAGTCATGGTTTGCTTGCCCTAGCCTTGCATCATTTTCACTAAGTGAGGTTTACTGTCTAACCGAATTGAATCGAAGTCACGTTTCGGCTGATTGGCTGACTTTGGCGTCCAACCTTTGTTTGAATGCGCAACCAGAGAGTCACGATAAGACTCTAAGAACTCGAGTTCGGCTTCGGTGAATCCGCCGGTTTTACGAAGCTCCCAACTGAGTTTTTCCATGCGTTTCGGAACCTGAAATCGAAGTTTCTCTGTTCTTTGTGCAAAGTCATTTTGAGGGTCAATGTTTTCGAGTTTGCAAAGTTCACGGTACCAGCGCGTCCCGAATTGAACGTGGCCAATTTCTTCGCGAACAATCGTTCTTAAAATGGTCTCAACGGGGCTTCTTGGCTGGCTCATGAGTTTTTGTAGAATCGTGTCGCCCGCGTCAAGACCACTTCCTTCTAGGTATCGATGAACGATCAAAACACGGTCAATCAGGCTGTCGGTAGAGGTGCAAGACTGCCAAAGGGCAATGTGTACGGGCCATGAACCCCAGGGTTTTTGAAAGTGTTCTAAGCCATCGAGGCAAAGCTCTAAATGGTCAGCCTCAGAAAGCAGAATGCGGCTCAGTTCTTCGCGAAACTGAACGGGGGCATCGGGAAATTCGATCAACGTTCGAAAACACAATTCCATCGCCTGCATTTCGATGCTGGTCAAATCGTGAAGCAATCGCGCTTGTGCTTCAGTGAGCGACAACCCTTTTTTTGGCGGTAATTCGGAAGCTGACACTACTTTGACATTTCGTGAAATGTCGTTCGCCCCAGGAATCGTAAACTGAGCGGGATGTTCGAGTGCGAGCCCACACACTTGACGGGCGGTCGCGAGTTTTACCCTAGGGTCTGCCAGATTAAGAGGTGAATTTTGCATGTCTGAAGCCCTTATTTCACAAAATCGCGAATCGTGGTAACCCTTTTTCTATGCCTATTTCGCTGCCAATTACTAGGATTGAGGGTAAGAGAAAACTGCTCATTATTGCGGCATTTTGGCCTGAGTCAAACGCAACAGCGAGTGGCGTGAGAAATTGGGGTATCATTGAGGCTTGTCAGAAGCAGGACTGGCAGGTTGTTTTTGCTTCAACCGCAAAAGAGAATCGTTTTACCCAGCTTTTAAATGAAGCGGGAGTATTAACCCAATTCATTGCACCCAACGATTCGGCATTTGATGTCTGGATAGCAAATGAGGCTCCAGACTTTGTTTTGCTCGATCAGTTCTTAATTGAAGAGCAGTTTTCGTGGCGAATCAGGCAACACTCACCGCAGACCGTTCGCATTTTAGACACCCAAGATCTGCATTTTTTGCGCAGAGGTCGACAAGAAGCCGTAAAACAAGGGGTCGCGCTCGATCGAGTTTTCGCGGCCGATATTGAATTAGAAAAAGATGAAACAGCACTTCGAGAATTGGCGTCAATCTACCGAAGCGACCACACTTTGCTGGTTTCAGATTTTGAACAAGCGCTCTTGACTGAACGATTTGACGTACCCACAGCGTTATTGAGTCTGTGTCGGTTTTTCTACCCAGCCCCGACCCACGTTTCAGCAATCGAATCTCGAAACCACTTTGTCATCATCGGAAACTTCAGGCACCCGCCAAACGCCGATGGCATTCGCTGGTTTCGTTCATGCCTTTGGCCGAAGATAAGAAAGGCGATTCCGAAAGCCCAAGTGCACGTTTATGGTGCGTATTGCAGCGAAGAGTTCAGCCAGGCTCATAGCGAAGCTTCAGGTTTTCTCGTTAAGGGCCAAGCAGCAGACGCAGTGGCAACGCTATCGCAATACCTCGTAAATTTGGCGCCCCTTCGCTTTGGCGCTGGTATTAAGGGCAAAATCGCCGACGGCTGGGCCGCGGGCACTCCGGCAGTCACGACTTTGATTGGGGCCGAGGGAATGTCTGACCTGGGCCAATGGGGTGGCCTCATTGCTCACTCAGAGTCTGAGTTTATCGACGCTGCGATTCACTTGTACCAAGATGATGAGCAGTGGCGGGTTGCTCAGGCTAACGGGTTTCGTCTTTTGAAGCAGTTATTCGATAAAGACGTTGAATCCGAAAAATTGATTACCGTCCTTCTTAGTCTTAGTAAAAACACCGAATCGATTCGCGCCAAGAATTCAGTCGGGTCTCTACTCTGGCATCAGACCCTGCGAAGCACTGAGTATTTTTCGCGGTGGATTGAACTCAAACAGTTGGTTGCCTCGACTCGCGCCTAGTTAGCTACCCAAGACGACCTGTCGCATTTGCTTCACCAGATCGAGTAGTGATTCGGCTTGGGCTGACAACTCTTCGCTCGCACTCGCTGACTCTTGAGACATGGCTGCGACAGTTTGCGTTGAACTATTGATTTGCTCTACCGTACTTGAGATCTGTCGAACCCCTTGGGTTTGTTCTTTTGCGCCTTCAGTGATTTGATTCGTAGTTTGGGTGATTTTCTGAAGGTTACTGAGAACGTCTTCCATTTGGCGGGCCGTTTTTGTTGCGAGGGCCTCGCCTTTTTCAACTCGAGCCCTATTTTCAATAGCAATGCTAGACGCTTCTTTTTTGCTCTGACTGACGATTTGAGAAATTTCGCTTGCCGCTTTACCGCTCATCTCGGCCAAGACGCCTACTTCTTGAGCGACCACTGAAAAACCGCGACCGTGCTCACCTGCTCGTTCAGCTTCGATCGAAGCATTGAACGAGAGCAGTCGAGTTTTGAATACGATCTCATCGATCACTTCAGTCTTTTCTCGAATTTCATCGATCACTTTTGCCAAATTCTCTATTCTTGCGTTCGAATCGAGAATGCTTTTCATGGCCTCAGTCAGGGCTTCCATCGAGTGCTTGGTTTCTGTGCTGATGTTGTAAACCTCAGTGGCCAGAGTATTTGCCTGTACAGCACCATTGGTGTTTTGTTCAACCATTGCTGAAATTTCAGTCAAGGCCGCAGATGCCTCGTCAGTCGCGGTGGCCTGTTGGTTTGAAGAAGTCGATAATTCATTCGAAGTTTTTGAAAATTCAGCACTTGCTGTCGAAACTTCAGAGCTAGCAAATGAAACGTCTTCAGTTAAATTGAGCAAATTCTTCGATATTTGTGAGACAAGAATGAGCGCGAAAATAATGAGAACACTGACCACTAGAAAAACGATCAGTAAAGTAGACCAAGCGACGGAACTAGTGTGGTTTTTCGTTTTTTCAAGGCTGATTTGAATGAGCTTGTGTTCTTCTTGAATTAAGATATTGAGCTTGTCGATGATAGTCGAAATGAGCTGAAAGAAAGCGCGAGAGTCTTTTTCGTACTCACCGTCACCCATTCGAGCTTCGATGATTTCAATGGTGCCTAAGACACTAACCCAGTCTGGCGAAGAAAGTATTTTTTGCGTACTTGCGGCCGTGCCTGAACTGATTTGAAGCGCGGGTGACTCTAGGTTTGCTGCAATGGCGCTCAATGACGAACGAATACTTGAAAGCACTTCTACTTTTATGGGTTTGTCTTGCGCTAAAACCGCGGTTACCTTGGCTCTTAATTTACCCATGTTTTCTTTAGCTGTTTCAAACAGCGACAAAGAAATGATCTGGCCCTCAAGCCCATTAAACGGAAAGTCTTTTGCTTTCGTCACCTCGCTCGCAATGAGTTTTTCGATGAACGCGCTATACTCTTTGACCATTACCGCGGCTGTCATCGCGTTATCGACTTCTTTGCGAAGTGACTCAAGGCGCCCCACAAGGCTGATGAGTTCGCTTGATCTATTTAGATCGAGGGTCGGAACGGCTTTTTTGAATGCCTCGACTTGAGTGTCAGTCGAAGTTCGTTGTTTGACTAAGTCAGGCTTCAGGTCTTTATTTGCCAAAAAAGCTGCGCTACGCCCCCGCTCTTTTTGAACTTCGTGAATGAGCGAGGCCGCCATAATGAAGTACTCGTTGCTGCCAATGAGCTTTTGGGTCTGAGACAGATCGTTAAAACTTCGACTCACGATCAGGGCCGACAGGGCAAAAATACACAAAACAGCGGGTAAGAATATCACCAAGATTTTCGATTTCAACGAAAGCGTTTTTAGCATAGCGGCGCTATTCCTCTTTTGACTTTGAGCGTTCTGAATAGTGACTCATCGGAGGTTTGAGTCTTAAGCCTTAGGTTTAAGTAGACCTAAGCCCTAATTTTTATTCACGATAAGATAAGTTATCGCGAATAAAGTGGGGGCTTGGTTGGATAGGGATGGGTCAATATTCGCAAAATTCGTTAGATGATAGACTCCATTACTGTATAGTGAATACTAGTGTAATATAGTGTAATATAGTGTAATACACTTATGGCGACGTTTCGCTTCATTCAGTGGTTAGTCGATTGGTTGGAAAATCAGTCGAACTTTGCTTTCGATTGGGACTTGGGAAATCTGACCAAAAATCTCAAGAAGCACGGCATCACCTACGAAGAAGCTGAATCAGTCTTCGAACAGATCGAAGCTATACGTGCTCTGGGTGAACAGTCTACCCCAAAGACGGGAGAACCCCGCTATGGCATCTTGGGTTTGACCGGCGAACTGAAGCCGGTATTCGTGTGCTTTACAATGCGTGGATCAGGAATACGGATTATCTACATCCGCAAGATGAACAAGAAAGAACGGAGATTTTATGCCGAACTATGTAAAGAATGAGAAAGGCTATTCCAAAGTTGGTTTCAACGCCAAGGCCATTAAAGAGGCCTACAGCAAGCACAAGACCTCTAAGAAGCACCCAACCAGCGTCAACCTTCCAGAAGAAGTCATCACTGAGTTAAAGGCCATCGCTCTCAAAATGGGCGTTCCCTACCAGACGATCATGCGTAAACTTATCGTGGAAGGATTGGAAGAATTGAAGAGAGCTGCCTAATTTTAAGGTACCGATGCCCCCTCTTTACTAAAACGGGTATTCTTTGGGATGGTATTCGCTCATGTAAGATAGATTCCAGCCCCGCTTCACACGGAGGATTACGTGACACCTCCAACGGGCCGACGTGACGAAATTTGGCGACCATTCAAACTCACGTTAACTGGTTAAAATTATTAGATATTTTACCAAGAAGTAGATCCATTATTTTTTTGGTGCTTACAGCAACAACAAGATGAAGCGACAAATTTATAATTGTTGATTAATTTAATCATATATTAAGATCCCAACTTCAACCCGCTTTGGAGACCCGTATGAACTGCATTCTGAACAGACACATATACCCTAGGCTCACTCGACTTTTTATTGGTGTCTGTGTTTCGATATTGTTCACCCTATCGTCACGCGTCTTCGCGGTCGAAAAGCCTCAAACTGAACTCGAATCACTAAAAGCAGTTCTTCACAGTGAGTCACTCGATTTTCAACCCAATACGTTTTTGCGTCTGGCAGAACTCGCAACCCCAGACGAGGCGATTCAGGTTTTGTCAGAGTTTTTTACCCGCACTCACCGCTTGTTACCAGGCTGGCCTGAGTACCTTGCTAAAGCAATTGTTGGGCCGCTCAGTAAGCGAAGCGATAAATCAATAAAAGCACTAGAAGATTTTTTTGAAAAAATTCCGCTCTTTTATCGCGATGGCCAGCAGTACTTAGAACTAGCAAATGACCTCAATCAACTAGGCCGCCCCGATTTGCAAAAAGCCTTTCTCTTGAGTCGCTATCGCGATTACCACACTCCGTGGCTTGGACCACAAGGAATCGAAAAGTACGGCCTCGATATTGAATTTTTGGCTGAGCCACTCATCAAGCTAGCAATGCAATCGAACGACTGGGGTTTAGTCGAAAAGTTGTTTCAGACAAAGTACTCACCTACTCCTGCTGTAACAGTTTTATACGAACTCAGTCAAACCAGCCGCGAAGCTGAAAGCATTCTTCAGCGCCACCAAGACCTCATCGGTGAAGACCTTGGAGCGTTTGAGATCGAGAAATGGTGGAGTTTCTGGAAGGCCCGCCCAGATGACCACCGACTCTGGAATTTTTGGGCCTATGACAATTGGTTTTACGAGTACCATAACGGCTGCAAAGCCCAAAGACTGCAAGATCGACTAGTGGAACAGTACCTCAATAGCCAAAGAGATTTTGTGGTCAGGCGCGCAAGTACTCATATCGAAGATGACGCTCCGGTAATCGAACGGGGAATCTTCGGCTGCATGAAAGCTAATCAAGATCCGTTCTTGGTGCGACTCGCAGTTTTGCACTTGAATCCCTCGAAAAATGCACCTCGAATTTACCTCATTCGCGAGCTTGCAGTCAAACTCTGCCTTTTGGATTTTGACTTTTGCTCGACCCGCGAAAACATTCATGGGCATCCAAGTGCTCTAGATCTCAAAACCACCGCTTCTTTTCTAGAAAGCTATCGCGAGGCCCGAACCAACGCACACTTGGCGCCAGAGCGTGCCAGTGCAGCAGAGCGTTTACTGCGAGAACTCAGTTTATTTTACGGCGTCGGCGAATTTGAGCGACAAATCGGCGACAGTCGTAAAGAGCTAGAAAAAATTCTGGGTCGATACGGACTCTATTATGGCATTTTTCATGAAATCGCACAGTACGTTGATAATCGCGCTTACAACCTCGAACCATCTCTACGTTTGGCGGCCAGCATACGAAAAGCGCTTGAAGGCACGGGTAAAATCCAACTACCCGAAGACTCTTGGCTTGTTCTGATCAAACTGCAAAACACACTCCTGCAACACGCTTTTGCCGAGGCGGGTACGCTTGTTAGTCAAGTTCGCGAAAACTCAGAGTTAGCGGCTGTGGTCAATCGCCAAAATCACCTGCGGGCACTCGCAGAAGACCTGTCGACCGGCGTCTACGCTGAAGGCATGATTTCAGAAAGCCAATACCGAAAGTTTCGGGCCAGAGTCAAACTCACTTCGCCGGTTGCTGCGACTACTAGCACCGGTGATCGCGAACTCTCGGCGGCCATTGGCGAAATTCTCGAAATTGCGCGTAAGAAAATTCACGAAAACTTTAGCGACTCTGAAGATTTTTTGTCGCAATTTAGAGTAACCGCAAAAGATTTTTCAGAAGACCTCGCACGTTCGAGCCTTGTTTTACACCTTTCTGAATTGCGAGAAATCATTGATTCTCAGCAAAACTACAAGCCCCTTCAAATCGGAACGGTTTCTGGAAAACTGAGACTGATTCGAAAAACTGATATCGCAAATCTTACCACCGACTCGAAAGACATATTGGTTTTTGATGAGGGCGTGAATATTCCGACAACCCTGGGCGTTTTTGCGGGTGTGATCACCTCTGATCGTCAACCCGACTTGGGTCATGTAGCTTTGAAGGCAAAAAACCGTGGTAGCCCGGGGGCATATTCAGCTGGGGCAAGCAAAAGAAGCGATGTGCTTAAATTTCTTGGCGAAAATGTTCGCCTGTCGGTTAAGGCCGAGTCTTTTGAATTGAGCTCAATTTCGGAGCGAGAATTAAGCGCAGATCTGAAAACCCGACAAATACGATTGCAAGGTCAGCTAAAACCACAGTCAGACCTCAGTGTGCTGACTATGGTTGATCTGACTCAAGAGCAGTCTGCTAATCGCGTCCTGATTCACGCGCTCGGTTCAAAAGCCTTCAACTACGGCGAACTCTACCGTTTGTTCGGCTCGACTACGGTGCGCCCTGGGCTGGCAATTCCTTTTAGTTTCTACAAAAAATTTCTCGAGCTCAATGGATTTGATCGCGAAATTAATCAACTCTTGGCCGACCCGTCAGTAAAATCTGACTCGACTTACCGAAAAGAAAGATTGAAGAAACTTCGAGAAAAAATTGAAAATGGATCAATAGACCCTCAAACTTTAAAGCAAATCGCTGACACTGTTCGTGCGACATTTGGAAGCACTGGTAAGGTTCGACTGCGCAGTAGCACTAATTCTGAGGATTTGCCGGGTTTTAACGGCGCCGGACTTTATGATTCGGCGGGCGCCAAGCTCGATAGCGACAAGAGTATTGCTAAGAACCTTCGAAAAGTTTGGGCAAGCGTCTGGAATGATCGCGCATTTGACGAACGTGAGCTTTTTGGAATTGATCATTCAGCTGTTGTCATGGGAATTCTAGTTCACGAAAGTTATAGCGACGAGGCCGCAAACGGGGTGGCACTAACAGCGACTCTAGGCAGGCCTCAGGTGATGACAATTCAATCACAGCACGGCGAAAGTTCGATCACTAACCCAGTAGACGGAAGCCGACCCGATGAAATCGAAGTGGAGCAGGTTACCTCGGGTGAACCGCGCATCAGTTACATCGGGCACACGAGTTTGCAAAATGGCACTGCCTCACTTTCAAACGCACAGATTCTAGATCTCGCCGCAATGCTCAAGAAAATACATGAGCACTTTAAGCCCATGTATAATAAAACCGGGGCCGAATTTCGCGCCGAGTTTGCGCCTGAGTTCGTGATGGACGTCGAATTCAAACTCGTAAAAGATGGCACCGGTGCCGGTTCGATCATGATCAAACAAGCGAGGCCCTTGACGGTTAGGTGAAGCTCTCTGGTCGAAGTAGATCGTTAATTGCTAGCAGCCTCTTAGAGAAATGCCTGGACTGAGCGTCGGCCAGTAGTTTCAATGCGATTCACTGAATTGCCAATAAAATAAGACACTTTTAGCACAACCAGCGTGTATGTCTTGGAGCGAAACCCTTTTCTCTTTTTCAAAGAAAGCTAGACACTGTTTATGCCGACGAGATTTCTTAACTCTGGTACCGCGATTCGAATCGTCCTACTCACCGTTTTCGCCTTCGCTTCGGGTATCTCTCAAGCCGAATTGATCGATTTCGCAAGCTGCGCCGACCCTGAAGGCGCGGCTATTCAAGCCGCCGACTGCCACGCTTTTGATAATAGAGCCTATTTCGGGCCCGTGCGAGATCAAGGCGAAGGCGATCTTTGTTGGTCATTTGCAGCGACCGCTTTGCTTGAAGAAGAAGCTTGCCGCGAAGACCCGTCGACTTGCGGTCAAGCCCTTTCGGTACTCGATGCTGCACGCTGCGTGCGGGCTGAACGCGCAGGTGGCGACCCGTATTTTGCCTTGCAATGCGCGCTGAATAGCGGTGTCTGTCAAGAAAACGATGCCCCCTACACGGCTAGTTTTGGTCTCTTACGTATGATGCCGATTTCTCGCGTTTGCGAAAAAAATCGCTACCAATTCTCTAACCGCATGCTTCAACCCGCCTCAGTCAATTTTGCTGACAATGAACAAAAATTGTTTACGACGATTTCTAGAAAATGGAGCGAATTAAACCGCCTGGCTCAATCGGGCAGGTCGTTTGGTGTCGACTTTTGCACTCGTGAAGAGGCGTCTTCGCGGGGCAAAAATGACGGCGATGAGAGCTGCGGTGCTCATTCAGTCGTAGTCAATGCGATGAAATTTGAAAACTGTGAGTGCAAAATGCACATTCGAAATTCTTGGGGTGATCGACCCGAATTTTCGGGTTGGACCTCGAGCACAAGCATGATTCAGCGAATTTATCGCCTCAATTACCTCAGACAGGCAAAACCCCACCCGATTTCGTCTGGCCGTGGGCGAGCTGGCAGTAGCTTTCGTGGCCGTCATTAGTGACTTAATTGACCAGCATGACCTTCGTATTGCACGCCATGCGACTCGCTTTTCACTTCAAAGACTCTTTGGTATTCAACTCGGCAATCATGAGAAGAGCTTACGTGTCGCTGCCGATTTTATTGACTTCTTTTATTCTATTTTCTGGCTTTACTAAGCCGCCAAAACCCGCGACGAGACCGCTGGGAGTTGACTCGGGGTCAACGAAAAAAACTGTCGAAAAAAGAATTCAGAAAAAGACTGACTCGGTAGTTCACGCTTACACTGAACTTCTGAAATATGTCGTGCCTGCACCCGACCAGGGTGAAACGGTGACTTGCTTGTTTGTCGCTTCGACTGGCGCTATGGAAATACTACTAAACAAACACCACAAAATTTCGCATCCGAAGCCATTTTCGAAATACGATTTATCTGAGCGGTACACGATTCAAATGCCCATTGGACCCGTTTACAAGACCTGGTACGAAAACGTGTTTCTAGGATTTAACCAATTGGGGGTTTCGGTGCCGGCTGTTGAGCTACCCTTTGAGGCTTGGCAAGACCCAGAAAAAACCCTAATCAACTGGGATGTCTGGAATTACCCTGAAAATTTCGAATCGCTGACGAGAATAGAATTACCGAAGGTTGACACCGAAGAGCTCTTTGTTCGCGGTAAGAAATGGTCGACCCATGTGCTTGAAAACGAAGACATTGAAACGGTTAAACAAGCCTTATTAAGCAAGCGCTCACCCGTGCTCATCAATTACAATGACGACTCTTATTGGCATATCATATTGATTGTTGGCTTTGATGATAACAAAATTGGCGACTGTTACGGCACGCCGGCTGAAGACTGTGATCCGAAAAAGCCTGGCGCATTTTATGTTCGAGATCACAATGGTATTGCCATTGAAGCTCGCTCGTACGACTGGTTTTTAACCAATGCCAATGCGGCTTTTTCAGTATTTGAAGCGACTCATTAGAGAGCTTGAAAAAGAGCTTGAAAGTAACGCCCCTCTTTGCCTCTCTCGGTCTTCCGTAGCGTTACTGCAAGTTTTGTTTTGCCTGAGCAGCCAGAAAAATCGCCGTGCGATCGAAATAGACTTCATTTCTAGAAATTTTTCCGTCTCGCAATTCGACGATATCGAGGCCCGCTTCTTTAATGGTCGCTGACCCTAGTGGTATGGTTGCCATCCACTTCAGGCAGAACCCCTTTTGAGTCGGAATGATCTCAAGCGCTTTCCATTGCCAGTCGGGGTTATGAAATAACAGAGACTTAAAATAAGGCAAGAGCTCGGCTCCTCGAATTCCGTTGGGTCTAGAGGGGTCGCGATAAAAAGCATCGTCACAGTAAAACTGACGAAGTTTCTCAGGTTCATTGCCGGTCCAGGCGCTGAGCCACAGGTCACAAAAGAGCTGATGATCGATGAGTTTCACTAAGCCGAGGTTACCACTGACCGCGAATAATCACAAACGATGCTCCATCGGTTGGCGTCTTAAGTGTGAGTTTCGCGTTTTCACCCGTTCCGTGTCCTTGATAAAAAGCGAATGATCGGGTTTGAGACTTGATTTTACCTGCTAGGGGTTCGAGCAATAAATCTGACCAAGCGCCAGTTTTGAGGTCAATGTTTTGAAATCCCAAACCGGGCACTTCAGCCGCTGAGCCGTCAAGCAACAACGAGACTGCGAAATTCAACATCTCATCTTCAAAACTCACTCCTAGGTTTGCTAATCCCTCCATTCCGGTCTTAGGATTTTGAATCAGTGCCTTCCAAAAGCCCGACCCGCCGTCAGATTTTGGATCGCCATAGAGGTTCCAGAGAAACAAAAAATTGAAGCCGTACATTCCGATTTGTTCAGCCTCGTCAGTGGGGCGTTCACTGTAGTTGATTCGAAAAATTTGTGGATTTTCGAGAACCGGATTAGCTCTAATTTGAGTTAACCCTGTTTTACTACCTAACCCTGCCAGTTCTTCGGCTGCAACTGCTGAGGGCTCTTCTATCCAAAACTCTTCTAGCGGCAAATCGTTCAAGAGTTTGTACCCCGAGGCAATCAAGTGCTTGAGTTCGTGAACCAGGACACCAGGTAATAGTGAAGTCACGTATTCGTCTTCGGTGAATCCCATGTCTTTAATGATACCCGGTGTGACCGCGTAGAAAAAATCGCCCTCGTTTGAAAGCATGTACTTCGATTCTTCGGGAGTAGCCCCCGGAAAACTGCCTTGAGGCGAGAGGTCCCAAGGGGCGACGTATCCGAGCGTGATACTTTTTAGACCAACGAGCTCAGGTGTGAGAACAATGATGATCTTGCCGTTGCGATCTGTGTCGGGAATTTCACCAAAAAATCGAGTGTCGATGGGGTAAGCTCTGGTTTCGAACTCATTAATCATTTTTCTAAAAATGGGTTTGAGGCCAAGGGTTTGGTTGTCGATCAACTCGTCTTTGGCAGTTTCATCAACAAACCAATAAGCATTGTCTGAGATTGAAATGAGCTCGGTTGAAATGGTAGCCCACTTTCCGAATTGCTTATCGCTGATCACGTTAATCGGACAAATTTTTCCGATACCGTACGGGGCCACACACTTTCCGAAGTTTTCGGTTAGAGCCGATCGATTCGTGCCGAAACCGCCATTAGAAGCGGGCAAGGGTCTTCGATCAAAAATGCGTTTTGTTTTTTCTAATAAATCAAAGTGGGTTTTCTTGGCGTCGGTTAAGAGTTTGATCACGTTTTGAGACAAGTGACTTGACTGTGCCGGAATTGGAGGGGCTGAGTCTGGTTTGGGAACCGGTCTTTTCGACGAGTCAGAACCGGTACTCAATGAACTAGAAGTCGTAGACAAATTGAGATCTTCGTTAATGTTGTTTGAAAAAATCTCGTAAGTCATTCCATCGTACAACGATTTGTCTGTACTAGTCGGGGTTTGAGCTGAGTGTACGGCAACCACGGCGACTTTCTCGTTTACTCCGAGTTTCGGTAAATTCAAGGTGTACGAACCGCCAGAAAGCTGAAGCCTGCTCGAAGTGATTTTGGTGATTTCAACAAGGCCACGGTTGGGTGAACTCTGGGTTTCACAAGCAGACTGTATCATCATGAGGGCGAGAGCGAGCGTGAGTGCAGAATAATGCTGAAAGAGTGTGCGCGTCTTCTTCATTGCGCGACAGTTTACTATTAATTGAGCCTAATAGTCAACTTTAGAGTGTAGCGATGCTTTTTTGATTTGATTTTGGTAATTACCCAGTAACTTTCGGCGGTTGGGCAGGGATTGGGCAATTTTGGGAGCGGTCCCGGGTGCGTGGTCTATTGGTTAAGGCGGAGCGCCGTCTGGTTCAGTTGCCAAGATTCGGTAGCCTTGAGCTAGAAGTGCTTTCATAGGAACACCCGCAGCTTCGAATAGATTTTTGATGAGGTATCGACCCATGCCTCTAAAGTCTCGGCCGAAGTGTACGATTCGTGTAAACGCCAGATGATCCCAAAAACTCTGCTGTTCTGACTCTATTTTTTCTTACCCAGCACCGTTTCAATGTAGTCACGGTCAACATACAAGATGTGTTGGGTAAACCAGCGTTTGAGAAATTGCGTGATCGCCCCCATCATTTCGAGTTCACCGGCCTCGGCATCTTGCTTGAGTCGACTCACCCGTGCGCGAAACTCGTCGTGCAAGGCTTTGTGGTCGAGGTATTTGTCGTATCCAGCAGTTCTCATGATCTCTTCTTCGACCACGAAATGTGTTTTCACGTAACGGTCAAGCTCGTAAACAATGCGTCTGGTTTCTTCTGCTCCGGCCTTAGATGCGCCCGCACTATGCAGGTCATTGATCATCGAAACGAGTTCTTTGTGTTCTTCGTCGATGACCTTAATGCCGGTTTCGAGTGCAGCGGTCCATTCAATGAGAGCCATATACTTCAAGTATGACCTAGACCCTACGTTTTGGCAAATTGACTGCAGTGTTTATTTTTTGACTGAGTACTAACTAACTAACTGAGCACTCACTCACTTGTTAACTAAGTACCGAAAGATCATTTATCTGCAACTATCTGATTTTCTTCGTCATAGTTGATTACTAGGGCGGCCGAATTCTCTATCGCATTTTTTCGCTTATCATAACGAACGATCATTTCGGTTGAGCTCCAACCGGCGAATTCTTGAATCGCTCGATCTGAAACCTGCCGATCTCGAGCATGAGAAATGGCCGTGGCACGGCAGCTGTGTGGCGAAATTCGCGAATGAACCCCCGCGCGTTTCGAGTACCGAGTGACGACATAGAAAATTGAAGACGGATCTAAGGGCTTATTGAAAACCTGAGTTCGGTTATTTTTCAAAGGTCGAAATAAGAATCCCGGTTCATCGAGGTTGATTCGGTTCATTTTCGCGTAGTACTCAATAGCGTTTACCACTGACGAAATCAGCGGTATCACCCGCTCTTGATTGCCTTTACCCAGTAGCTTTAATAAGCGTCTATTTTTTTCGGTTGAGATATTTTCAGTTTTCAAAAAACACAGTTCTGAGCGCCGCAAGCCGCAATAAAACAAGATCATCAAGATGGCATAATGTTGAGCGCCGACTCGAGTGTGTAGGTCAGGTTGGGCCAAAACATTTCTCACTTGTTCGTCAGTCAAGCCCTGGGTGCTCGATAGTTTTTTAGGATTTAAGAAGCGAACACCATCGGTCGGATTCTTCGTGACCAAATTTTCTTCAACGAGCCAAGAAAAGAAACTTTTTAGGGTAGCTAAATGCCGATCAACTGTCGTGTGTTGTAGTTTCTCACTTAGTAAAAATTCTTTATACGAAATGATCAGATTTCGCGAAATATCAGTGCGACTAGGTTGTTGATTTTTCATCACCACCAAAAACTTAACAAATCGTTTGAGGTCTTTTTGGTAGCTTCTTCGTGTGTGCTCAGATCGCTGATTGAGCAAAAACCCTTCAATCGCCCTGAGTAGTTCGTTATCGGGTCGAATCAACGCTTGAACACTCAGTAGCTGAGGGTTCGTCTGTTCTAGGGACTGACCGCTATTGACGCTCGGTCGAACACGAGCGATCACTTGAGAACTAGTCTTTAGTTTCGCCCTTCGAATTTTCTGGGGCCTCGCACGTAGCTTTCTGAGAAGTACTTGCCCTAATCTCACTGGGCCATTACTTCTTTATGGCTTTTTTCCAAGCCTTCACGAATGCCGTTACTTTCGCTGGTTCTAGTTTTTCGCCTGCCACGCCGCCCTTTCGAACACTCGAGCCAACGATGACTCCGCCGCCTCGGATTGCGATTTCTCTCAATTGATCGACACTCGAACCACTGCCAACGTACCAAGGCATTTGGTTTTTTCGGCAACGCGCTGACATTTCGTCAAGATTCGTGGTGTTGACAGGTTTGCCGGTGCCTGCACCTGTAACGATTAAGCCGTCGGCGCCTGAGCGTTTCGACAAGTCATCAATCGCGTCTGAAAGTGAGTCTGAGTGAAGTGTTTTTGCGTGTTTCACAAAAACGTCAGCAAGAATTTGAATCGGAGCGCCTAACTGAGAGCGTAACCTCACCCACTCGGCTGCCTTACCTTGAATCAGGCCTTGGTCAGTAGCGGCCACCCCAGAAAGGACATTGATTCGCACGAAATCGCAGCCCGTCACGGCCGCGATAGAAAGAGCGGCCTCGGCATCATTTCTGAGAACATTGATACCCACACTTAGATTTCTCACGGTCTCTTTCACAGCTGAAGCAATGACCGAAAAAGCAGCGATTGTCACCGGTGTGACTTTTTCAGCGTAAAAAGGAGCGTCTCCGAAATTCTCGATGATGATTCCGTCAAACCCTGCTTTTTTAAATAATGCAGCTTCTCGCACCGCCACTGCACCCGCAGTTTGTAATACACGATCGGGCAACTCACCGTACACGGCTGGCGCACCCGGAAGCGCAGGCAAGTGAATGACTCCAATTAGTCTAGGCAACGAACCAAATACTGAGCTCACGACTTCTTAAACCACTTCTTCCAGCCTTTTACTGTCTCAGAGTCGCTTGCCTCAGGTGGAGTATCGCCCAATACCGCAGCCGCTTGTTCGGCGGTAATGGTTCCTTCAGCCAGCGCTTTTTGCACGATTTTTCTAGCGTCATTGAGATTTTCTGGGGGGCTTTGTGGAATGTCGTGCGGCGGTGGTGAGTTGAGTTGAGGCATGCCATTATCAAGGCTTGGCATTGAAGCGCCGGCCGCCTCGCCACCCATTGAGCCTTGAAACTGGCCCATCATTTTTTGCATATCGGGTGACATCATTAATTGTTGAAAATCAGGTGGCAGCATTCGCTCAAGGTCGGCCGCTTCTTTGCTCACATCCTGACCACTCATGGCTCTTTGAAAAACAGCCTGCATCTTCTGAAGCTGACCGCGCGGAAGCCGACTGAGCGATTGGCTCATCTGTTTCATCAACGCGGGGTCCATCTGACTGGGGTCAAAGCCCGGCGGTAGTTGTGGATTAGCTCCCATTTTCGGCTGAGACAACTTGGGGGCGGCATCGACACCGTGACAACGCTTGTACTTCTTTTGGCTGCCACAAGGGCAAGGTTCATTACGCCCCACTTCGCGAACTTGGGGGGTTTGGCTATTTGAGGTTGATTGGTTATCCATGAGTCTGAATTAGTGCAAAAGGCGTTTAACAACAAGCGTCTTTTCAACTTGCCCGAACTTATCTCTGACGGGCATAATGAAAATTCAAAATGAAAAAGAAAAAAACTGCGTCAACTCGCCACCCCACCCCCAGTCAACCGACGACTCCACTAGTCAATCAGACAGCTGGCACTCAAAAATCGAAGGTTTTCGGGTTTAGTCAACCACAATTGGCTTTGATTGTGGGGCTTGTCTTTTGCGTGGTTGCTGCCGTTTTGTTTGCGACTAACCTACAGTTTCCGGTCACCCATAACTTTGACGAATTTCATTACGTGCCTTCTGCCAAGCAAATGCTGGCCGGAATTGAAAATCAAAATTGGGAGCACCCACCCCTCGGCAAGCAGCTCATGGCTATCGGTATTTCTTTGTTCGGAGACCGCGCGATCGGTTGGAGATTCATGAGTGTGGTGTTTGGAGTCATTACCTTTGGTGGCATGCTTTTTTGGTCTTGGGCTTTTTTCGAATCGATCGAGTTGATGCTTTTTACCGGCGCCATCACCCTCTTAAACCAACTCTTGTTTGTGCAGTCTCGTATCGGAATGCTCGACACGTTCATGATGGCTTTCTTGGCCTGGGCATTTGCCTTTTTGGCTTACACTTGGAAAGGTGGAAGAGATCCGAAAAAAATTCACCTTGCCTGGCTATCGATAGGCGCTTGTTTGGGGCTTGCGATTGCGTCTAAATGGTTTGGCATTATTGTATGGGCTTATTTCTTGGGGTTAGCGCTCATGGTGGTTTGGTTTCGTAGTTGGGGAATTCAGTTCAAAAAACCCAAACGCGTGCAGAAAATCGAAGACCGGGGCATTGAAGGCGTTGAGGTTGACGAGCCTTGGTTTTCTGAAAACCTCTGGGCCGGAACGTCGCTCGTTGTTTTGGCTGTCGCTTTTATTTTAGTGCCCGTCATTGTTTACTTGTGCACGTTCATACCCTTTTTCTTTATTGATCGAAATCCGCCTTATGCATTTCTTGATCTCTTTCGAATGCAGGCACGTATGTGGGATGGTCAGCAACGCGTGGTGACCCCTCACCCGTACATGAGTGGCTGGCTCGGTTGGCCTTGGTTGGTCAGGCCAATTTGGTACGCGTTTGACCACGATAAAGACCTACATGGCCGTGATTGGGTGCGGGGCGTCTTGTTGCTGGGTAATCCGTTTTTAATGTGGGGCGGAATGGCTGCCATTTTGTACAATTTCTACCAATGGCTTTCGACTCGGTCAAAATCGGCTTTTCTTATTTTCACCGCCTGGTGTGCACTTTATTTTACGTGGGGAATCATTCCGCGAAAAATTAACTTTTATTACTACTACTATCCGGCTGGCATGATTCTCAGTCTCGCTTGGACTCAAGCGCTGAAAGAATTTAGAAAAACTCAGCCCTGGGTTTTGTGGACCGTCGTCGGTGCGAGCTTTGTGATCTTTGTCTATTTTTACCCCATTTTGGCTGCACAACGAATCGCGCCTGACTCGTTTCGAAAATGGATGTGGTTTTCGAGCTGGATTTGAGGGGGGGGGGCAATCGCAACCAAAAGTGAGCTTGGCAACCTGATTCAGGCATATTGAAGAAACGATATCCGCAGCCACTGATGTTTCGTTCTTTCAATCTCTGACTTGCTAGTGATCTCACTCTTTCTTTGGGCTCGCCATCCATGGCTCACCCGTATCGCGGCTTCGGCGCGAACGCTTCCGCTTACGGGAGGCCCTAAGAAAGAGTGAGATCACTAGCAAGTCAGAGATAAAAAGGGATTTCAAGTGGCGAGGACTTTGTTTCTTCAATATGCCTGAATCAGGTTATCAAACTCACTTTTGACAACTTTTTGATGATCGGCAAATACACGCGAAACGCGTAGTCTGTTTGAAGGCCGAGTCGTTTCATGATTTCTGTTTTCGATTTGCCATCGACTAGCCATTGAACAACGCGGCTGTGTCGAAACGTTCGGGGTGTTAACTGTGGCAAGTTTTCGAGTACGGCAAACTCTTTCACGAGAAGCTCGACTCCCCTTGGCGTGATCGGGGTGCCGATAGGTCCGGCTTGCCGAAACCCTTGAAAGAGCCACTGAGATTTTTTGAGCGAGGCCGTTGACTCTACACGAATCTGGTCGATGATGGGTTGGCAGACCCTAAAGTAGTCTTCAGAAACTGGAACATCTCTCGCTAATTTTCCAGAAATAGCTACAGAATTTGCACTAAAATCATCGATCGTTAATCGGCAAACTTCGCTGACTAGCGCACCCGTTTCAAGAAGCGTAAGCAGAAGTAAGGCGTTTCGGTTTTGCAGGGTAGCTGATTGGTCTGATAGACGCGATGACTGCTCACCAGCTGGTGCCGCCACTTCAGTTTCGAGAAACCTCCCCCATCGATTTTTTATTCGGTTACTCAAATCGTCAACGGCCAAAAATTCAGGAATACGCTCAATTTTAGCCGGCGGAAGCACTTGTCCCGAAAAATCTTCACCCAGTTTATTGCGTTTGGTGAGGTATTTCACCCAGCCTCGAACAGCCATCACTCGCCGCCTGCGTGAATTGGCTTTTTGTCCTTGAGCTTTGAGGTGTTCATGAAATCCACGCAAGTCTGAAATTTGTACGGCCTTAAGTGGTGGCATTTTCGCCCCATACGCATCACTTAAATAAGAAGCAAAGAGTTCAAGGTCGTAACGATAATTGGTAATGGTGTTGAGCGCCTTGCCAGTTCCTTCAAGAAACCCTAAGTAACTTTTAATCGCTTTTCTTATCGAGAGCAGTTGTTGACTTTGCATAGGGGCCTGACTAATACTTGAGCTGTTCGCGAAGAAAATCAAAGGAGAAAATTCATGCAGCTCGTTTTTACAAACTCATTGCGCCGTCATTTAATTAAACTTTCTATTGCGGCAACCCTTGTGGTTGCTCTCACTTCTTGCAAAAAACCAGTCGCCATTGATAGCGAAATTGTCATTGGTGAAGTGGGCTCAATGACTGGCTCTGAAGCTACCTTTGGCACTTCAACACACAATGGTATTGAATTAGCGGTAAAACAAATCAATGCAGTTGGTGGAGTAAAAGGAAAAAAACTGCGCATTGTTTCACTAGACGATCAGGGTAAGCCCGAAGAGGCCGCAACTGCAGTCACTAAACTGATCACTCAAGACAAAGTGACTGCGATTTTAGGTGAAGTGGCCAGTTCGCGAAGTTTGGCCATGGCACCCATTGCGCAACAGTATAAGATACCGATGATCACGCCGAGTTCGACCAATCCGAAGGTGACCGAACAAGGTGATCATATTTTTCGAGTTTGCTTCATTGACCCTTTTCAAGGAACCGTGATGGCCAAGTTTGCGCTCGAGACTTTGAAATTGAAAAAAGTGGCGATTCTTCGCGACGTCAAGAATGATTACAGTGTCGGATTGGCTGATTATTTCACTGAAACCTTCAAAAAAGGTGGCGGCGAAATTGTGGTTGACCAAAGTTACAGCGCAGGCGAAAGCGATTTTAAATCTCAATTGACGGCCATTCGCGGTAAAGCGCCTGAAGCGATTTTTGTGCCAGGATATTACACAGAAGTCGGTCTCATCGCTCGACAAGCCAAAGAATTGCAGATCAATGCACCACTACTCGGTGGTGATGGTTGGGATTCACCTAAGTTAAAAGAAATTGGCCAAGACGCAATCAATGGCTCTTATTTTTCTAACCATTACTCAGAAGAAGACAAGAGCCCAAATGTTCAAGATTTTATCTCCAAATATAAAGAGGCGTTTGGTGTGGTACCCGATGGCCTAGCTGCCATGGGTTACGACGCTGCAAAAGTTTTGGCTGATGCCATGACTCGCGCTCCGTCACTTGCTTCAAAAGATATTCGCGATGCCATTGCCGCGACCAAAGACTATTCGGGGGTGACCGGTAAAATCACCATTGATGCCATGAGAAACGCCGTGAAGTCTGCCGTAGTGCTTAAGGTTGACGGCGGTGTCTTTAAGTATCAAACTACGATTAATCCGTAATGAGCTCGCATTGAGCAGTTAGCTTTAAGCCACAAGGAAGGTGGTCTTTAAAAATGGGTATCGGTGTTGAATTTGTACAGCATCTTATCAATGGGTTTTCGCTTGGCGCAATCTACGCACTGATTGCGCTGGGCTATACCATGGTGTTCGGAATCTTGCAGCTCATCAACTTTGCCCACGGTGAAGTGTTCATGTTGGGAGCCTTTGCTGGAATGTATTTTTCGAGATTCTTCAATCTGGGGGCGCATCCCAGCTTTTGGGCACTCATTGCGACACTTTTTTTCTCAATGGCAACTTGCGGGGTTGTTGGGTTCATAATTGAAAAATTTGCCTATCGACCGCTTCGCAAGTCACCGAGAATCAATGTCTTGATTACGGCCGTCGGAGTGTCGCTCTTTCTACAATTCTCTGGGCAACTTTTGTTTGGGTCAGATCCGAAGTTTTTTCCGCAGATCATTGAAGCTGGGCACGGCTTTTCATTCGGAGAGATTCGAGTCAACACCATGCAAGTTGTGGTGATGGTGATTTCATTGGTGCTCATGGCGATTCTTCAAACGATCATTTTTAAGACTCGTTTAGGCAGAGCCATGAGGGCAGTGAGCTTTAATCACGATAATGCAAGCCTCATGGGCATTCCGACTGATAAGGTGATCTCGTATACATTTATGTTGGGGTCGTCGTTGGCAGGCGCGGCGGGTGTCTTGTTTGGATTGATCTACCCAAAGATCGAACCCCTGATGGGGTCACTGCCCGGCTTGAAAGCTTTCGTTGCAGCAGTTTTGGGCGGTGTCGGCAATGTGGCGGGGGCGGTGGTCGGGGCCATCACATTAGGATTAGCCGAAGAGTTCTTGGTCGGCTATGTGACGCCTACGTTTAAAGACGCTCTGGCATTTGCCATATTGATTCTCATCTTATTATTCAAACCAACTGGCCTGTTTGGGATTCGCCGAACAGAAAAAGTATAGTGAAAAAGTATAAATGAAAAAGTTTAACAAAGTGAGGTTTCAACGATGACGACTCACCCGCTCACTCACCCTCAATCAAAAACTGGCCTTCAATCGCTCTGGGTCTGGATCGCAGCCGTTGCTGTGGTTTGGATTTTTCAGTTTTTCTTCGTTGGTTATGTAGACCCTTATTATTTTTCAATTGTGATGTACTCAGGCATTAACGCCACCCTCGCTGTGAGCTTAAACCTCGTGAATGGTTTTACGGGGCAATTTTCAATGGGCCACGCGGGGTTCATGTCGGTCGGCGGTTACGTTTCGGCCTTAACCACTTCGCTTGTGGTTGCGAAATACCCAGGCATCATGGGCGTTGATGCCGGCGGGCCGGGCATTGAGGGAGCTATTTTGCTCGTTGGCGCTCTCTTCTTAGGTGGGCTTGTTGCGAGCCTTGCTGGCTTTTTAGTGGGGCTTCCGTCGCTGCGTTTGAAAGGCGACTACCTCGCAATTGTGACTCTCGGGTTTGGCGAAATCATTCGCGTGATCGTGCTCAATTTGAATGTGGTGGGTGGAGCTCGGGGTATGGCGAATATTCCGGCGCTAACGAATTTTGGTTGGGTTTTCAGTGTTTGTATTTTTACCGTATTCACCATTTGGCGAATTGTGAATTCGGCGCATGGCCGAAGGTTTCTCTCAGTTCGTGAAGACGAAATTGCCGCTGAAGCCATGGGCGTCAATACCACAGCCGTCAAAGTGCGCGCGTTTGTGATGGGAGCATTTTTCGCGGGTGTTGCGGGCGGATTATTTGCTCACTATTTGCGCTACCTAAATCCACAGACGTTTGATTTTAATCGAAGCTTCGAAATCGTGATCATGGTTGTTTTAGGCGGCATGGGCAGCATCACCGGTTCGGTGCTTGCGGCATTACTGTTAACCGTTTTGAAAGAGGCCCTTCGGCCACTGCAAGAAATCACACGTTTAGATTTTCGCATGGTCATTTATTCACTCATGCTCATCATTTTGATGCTCAATAAACCTAACGGTTTGATGGGCACACGAGAAATTTCGGATGTGTATCAGAGCTTTCGAGAAAAACTAAGAGTTAGGTTTGGCGCTAACCAAGGTAGTGACCAGAAAGGGGCCAAGAAATGAGTCAGTCACCCTGTGCCCTTCAGATTGAAGGCCTCACGATGCAGTTCGGCGGTTTGAAAGCCGTGAGTGAATTTAAGTTAGAGTTACCAGCCGGAAAAATTTATGGCCTGATTGGCCCAAATGGCGCAGGTAAAACGACGGTATTTAATATGCTCACCGGAGTCTATCAACCCACGCTAGGGTCGATTCAGGTTTGGGGGCAACCCGTCATTGGTCTGAAACCTTTTGAAATCACGAAAAAAGGAATTGCCCGAACATTTCAAAACATCAGGCTTTTTAAGCAGCTTTCAGTGCTTGATAACGTCATGATTTCGATGGATGAAGACCCCTCAAGACCCCATCACGGTTTGCTGCCAAGTCTTTTTCGAACCCGCCAAGCGGTCTATGACGAAGAGCGAGCCGAAGTCGATTGTTCTGAGCTGCTCGGAATATTCGGGCTTGATCACCGCAAAGACGATCTGGCCTCTAGCTTACCTTACGGCGATCAGCGTCGCCTTGAGATCGCACGAGCGATGGCGACTGGTGCAAAGCTATTATTATTAGATGAACCGGCTGCAGGCATGAACCCGCACGAAACCGAAAAGCTCATGGCCACGATTGAAAAAATTCGCACGCAGTTTGGCATGACGATTTTACTCATTGAGCATGACATGAAGCTCGTCATGGGTATTTGCGAACGCATTTCGGTGCTCGACTACGGTGTGCGAATCGCTGAGGGCACACCAAAAGAAATTCAAGGCAACCCAAGAGTCATTGAAGCTTATCTAGGAAAGGCGCCTGAACAAAGTAAGACCCCGGCTGCGACCAGCATCAACACGGGAGACTTGAAATGAACTTGCTTGAAGTCAAAAATATTTCGGTAAAATACGGTGCCATCGAAGCCATTCGCGATATTTCGTTCACCATAAAAAAGGGCGAAATCTTAACGTTGATTGGTAGCAATGGCGCAGGCAAGAGCACTACCCTTCGCGCGATTTCGGGTTTAGTGAAGCCCGCAGGTGGCCAGATTCTCTACAAAGGCGAATCGATTACTGGCTTGGCCGCTCACCTCATTGTGAAAAAACGCATCTGTCAGGCGCCTGAGGGCCGTGGAATTTTTCTTAACCTCTCAGTCGAAGAAAACTTAGATTTAGGCGCTTGGGCCGCGCCAAAAGAGGCAAAGTACGCCGACGACTTAGCTCGCGTTTTTGATTTGTTTCCGCGTCTCAAAGAACGACGAGCGCAAAACGCAGGCACCCTTTCGGGGGGTGAGCAGCAAATGTTAGCCATTGGCCGTGCGCTCATGGGGCATCCTGAACTCTTGCTGCTAGACGAACCGAGCCTGGGTTTGGCTCCTCAAATCATCGAGCGAATTTTTGACATCATTCGCATGATCAATAAGTCGGGTACTACCGTGCTCTTGGTCGAACAGAACGCATTACAAGCCCTGCAAGTCGCTGACCATGGCATCGTGCTTGAGACAGGCAAGGTGTCGTTGTCGGGCTTAGCGTCTGATCTACTCAACTCTGATGAGGTTAGAAAAGCGTATTTGGGGGGGTAGTGACTAAGTACCTCTATTTGGCGAAGGGTTGGGTTACCTCAACGGTAGTCTCGCAAGCTGAGGCAAGTGATCAAAATCACGGTCTCGATCAAAAAGGACTAAACCATGCTGCAATACTAGGGCCGCAATCCAAAGATCATTAGTCGGAATCGGCTTTCCCTTTTTTCGCAAATAGGCGTACAAATCGGCATAAAAGAAGGTCGTCTGTTCATCAGGCGTCAGAACAAAAACGGCCTCATTATTCAAAAATTTCGTAAGTGTTCTCTCGTTTTTTTCACGATTCGCACCGTGGGCGAATCCAGCTCGCTGCTCGGCAACGACAATGAGTGGCATGTAGATTTCAGCTGCGCCTTCTATCACTTCGACTACTTCTGGAAGGCCTCGGCATAAATCTGTGTAACGATTCGAATCGATTGCGATCTTCATCATCGCCAAAGCTCCGGATCAATGCTGCGTTGGCGTGCCACTTCGTCGTCGATTGTTTCTGCTTCTTTTTTTGACAGCGACCCGATCACTTCTGAAAGGTCGCGTTTGGGTTTGAGTGTTTCACCGGTCCCTGCGGCCAGCGCCTCTAAAACCACCTGATTAAAACTCTTTCGACTGTCTCGAGCTCTCTTTTTTAGGATTCGGTCTACTTGATCTGGGATGCTTCGAATTGTATACTGTCTTGAATGCTTTACCATGTATTCATGGTATCACATTTTTGAATACACTGTCAAATCGTTGTAAGTGTGCATTTATAAAGATTATTGTCATGAACGGTCAAAGCGTTCACACGGTAAACGTTATGAACGTTCATGAAGTCACCCCGTAGCGCCAGACCTGATGGGTGAATAAAAAAGCCCTTCGATCACTCACTACTCGTGACCGTCAATGTGACACAAAGGCAAAAAAAACTCGTCCAATAGATATCGACTTTTATCTATTGGACGAGTTCTTAAAGGTAAACTCTATAAAAAGGGTTTTGTTTGTTACTTGATCACTCTTAGGTCTTTGGTTCCGGCGTTGGAAACGTCAAAGACAAACTCCTGGATCGGATAACCATCAGATGGAACTCCAAAATAATATTTGTAAGTCTTCTGTGCTGTTTTGCAGACTTCAGTGTGAAGGTTGCTTCCATCCAATTTTGCAGTGTCAGCACAATTGGATTTGAAAAATGAATTCAACGCCGCATTCCGGGCATGCTTGAAGAAGGTGCCGTTTGAATCTGAGCAGTCCTTGTAACTATGTTGCTTGTCGGTAGTATAAACAACACTATCGCCAACGTACAAGCGACACTTCATTGTTGCAACCGCAGCATTGCCGGCTTTTCCACCCTTTGCATCATTGAAGCTTCTATTGATCTCACTGCCTTTAATAGGCATACAGTCAGAGCGCTCTCCAAAATAGTAGACCATCTTTACTTTTTCGTCTGGCGCGCCGCTTTTGTGTGCAACTAACCAATTATCAAAAGCCAGCTGCGCATGAGGGTAGTATGTCCCTCCGGTATCTGTGCAAGTGTCAATACGATGCCCGTGCTCGGACTCATAAATTTTTTCGTTACCGACATAACCTCTACATTTCCACTCTTTCTTCTCATTTTTAGCTCCAGTGATCCTACCAGCGATCACATTATCTCCTCCGCATGAGTCATAGGCATCTGCGGCAAATGAGGCCCCTGGGTTAGCTAAAATTAACAATGCAAAAAGAAATACCCCTGTTTTTGGCTGCAATTTATTCATTTATATCTCCCCTTTTTTTTTAAGACACAAGTTCAACTGCCCCGCTTACGCGAGAGCAATTCTGATTTAACAATCGTAATACACAAGTAAAACAACTGTCAAACTGTGTCAGGGGTGACTATTCTCGCTCAATCGCAGCGACTAATCCATCGACGCTTTTCTTCGCATCGCCATACAACATTCGCGTGTTGTCTTTATAGAACAGAGGGTTCTCAATGCCGGCGTACCCAGCCGCATTCGAACGCTTAGAGACGATCACGGTCTTGGCCTTCCAGGCTTCAATGACAGGCATGCCATAAATCGGACTAGACGCATCTTCAAGCGCCGACGGATTAACGATGTCATTAGCACCCAAAACGATCACCACATCGGTTTCAGGCAACTCAGGATTCACTTCGTCCATCTCAAGGACGATGTCATAAGGCACGCTGGCTTCGGCAAGTAGCACGTTCATGTGACCTGGTAAGCGCCCGGCCACAGGGTGAATCGCAAACTTCACCTCAGTACCGCGTGCTTTCAGTTTCTTCACCAACTCATAAACCGGATACTGCGCCTTCGCGACGGCCATGCCGTAACCTGGAACGATCACGACGTGTTTTGCTGCTTTCAGAAGTTCACTGGTCTCATCGATGTTGATCGGCTTTAATTCGCCCACGATTGCAGTTGCCGAACCCTTCGCGACTGCACCTTCGTTAGCACCAAATCCGCCGAAAATTACCGAGAAAAACGACCGATTCATCGCTGCACACATGATGTAAGAAAGAATCGCACCACTGCTGCCGACCAATGCGCCGGTCACAATGAGCAAGTCGTTTGAAAGCATGAACCCTGCGGCTGCAGCCGCCCAACCTGAATACGAATTGAGCATCGAGACGACAACCGGCATGTCTGCGCCACCAATGGCCATGACTAAGAAAATACCGAGTACTCCTGAGGCCACGGTCATCGCGACGAGTACGACCAACCCACTCGCTTCATCCATACCTAAGAACGGTATGAGAGCAATGAGTGAACCCACGACGATCGCAAGATTCACCATGTGGCGCCCTGGGTATAACAGAGGCTTACTGCGAATCTTACCCTCGAGCTTACCCCAAGCGATGATTGAACCGGTGAAAGTCACTGATCCGATAAAGATACCCAAGAAAATCTCAATCAAATGAATCGAATGAGCGGCGCCAGAAAGTTGGCTCGTTTCAGGAGCCAAGTAGCTACTGAAACCGACCAGCACAGCGGCCAAGCCGACGAAGCTATGAAGCACCGCGACCAATTGAGGCATCGAAGTCATCTCGACGCGCTTGGCGAGTACGATACCAATCACGGCCCCGACGGCCATGAAGGCGATCAAATAGGCATGGCCTTGAATGTTAGCACCCAGTGCGGTGGCAATCACGGCAATTGCCATTCCGATGATTCCGTACCAATTTCCGCGACCGGCAGTGGCTTGAGTTGAAAGTCCACCGAGGCTTAAAATAAAAAGAACGCTGGCAGCAAGGTAGCTTACTGTTTGAAGACCGCTTGGCATAGTCAGTAGTGTGGTCATTTTTAATCCCCTTGTATCTAATTATTTTGTCTAATAATTATCGTCTAAACATTTTTAGCATTCGGTGAGTGACGTAGAATCCACCGGCTATGTTAATTGTGGCCACAAGTACTGCGATCGCTGCGAGAATACTAATCGCAGACCCCAGAGACTCTTGCATGTGTAAGATGCCACCGACCAAGATGATTCCGCTAATGGCGTTGGTCACGCTCATGAGTGGGGTGTGCAATGAATGCGTCACACTCCAAACCACTTGCCAGCCAACAAAACACGCGAGAACAAATACCGTGAAGTGAGCCAAGAATTCTGGCGGAGCGGCGTATCCAATCAAAGCGAAAATAGCTGCCAGCGCACTCAAGACGATCGTCATTGAACGGCCTTTTTTTGCGGCGATTTCTTCGGGAGTCGGGCCTTTGGGTTTCTCAACGGCCTTAGTTACCGCAGGTTTTGCTTGAACCGGAAGAGGCTGTGGAGGCCAATGAATTGCGCCATCACGCACAACCATCGCTCGGCTAATGACATCGTCATTCAGGTCAATTTTGAACCCAGCTGCTTTGCCCATGTCATCGAGCAAGTGACAAATGTTATTGCCATACAACTGCGATGCCTGGCCAGGTAGTTGGTCAACCTTACCGGCGATAATCACGCCGTTATGGTTATAGATTTCACCTGGTTTGGTGTATTCGCAGTTGCCGCCTGTTTGAGCAGCGAGATCGATGATCACCGAACCCGGCTTCATCGAGTCGACCATATCTTTTAATATGAGTTTTGGAGCAGTCTTACCCGGAATCTGCGCCGTGGTAATGATGATGTCGACTTCTTTGGCTTGCTTGCGAAATAACGCCATTTCAGCGTCGATAAAAGCCTGGCTCATTTCTTTCGAGTAACCCGATGCGGTTGCCCCATCTTCATCGATTTCGACTGTGAGAAATTCGGCCCCCATGCTTTGAATTTGCTCGCGCACTTCTTTACGAGTATCAAAGGCTCGAACAATCGCACCCAAGCTGTTGGCGGCACCAATCGCAGCTAGACCGGCAACTCCGGCACCAATGATTAAGATTTTCGCTGGATCAACCTTACCGGCAGCGGTAATCTGACCATTCAAAAACTTGCCATAGTGATTGGCTGCTTCGATGACTGCGCGATACCCTGCGATATTGGCCATTGAAGAGAGCACATCCATCTTCTGTGCGCGAGTGATGCGCGGAATGGCGTCCATACCGATGTAATTGATCTTCTTGGCTGCGAGCGCCTTTAGCAACTCGGCATTTTGCCCCGGATAAAGGTAAGAAAAAATAAGGGTGCCCGGCTTGATCATCTCAAGCTCTGAAAGTTTAGCTGGCTGAACTTTCATGACTAGCGAAACTTCTTGATAAAGACTTTTCGCGTCAGGAAGGATTTTTGCCCCCGCGGCCGCAAAGTCGGCATCTGAAATCGATGCTTTTTTTCCAGCGCCAGATTGAATGAAAACTTCAAACCCTTGCTTAATTAATCTGGTGACTACTTTCGGTGCAGCTGCAACACGTGCCTCTGAAGACTCTAGTTCGGTAGGAATTCCTACTTTCATTTTTGCTCCTCATCATTGACTGCCCTCGATATTACTCTCGATTACTCTGGGTAATTCTCGTTAGTAAATCTCGTGGGGTATAAATTCGATATTAGTAGTTCGACGTTAGCACCATAGTTAGAAAATCTACACAGATTTATCAGTTAAAAATGTGCGCCAGTGGTTTGACAAAATGTCTCATGAGATTGGCCGCGGGGCTGATGAGGCGATTAACCACTCAGTTAACCAGGGGGCCATTCGCTAGTCGATTTCGTAATAGCCAAGGTCTTTTCCGAAGCTTTCTTCTAAAAGAAATGCTGAAAAAAAGGCTATCAGCAAGACTGTTACCCCGACAACTTGAGCAGCCATCAGCATGCCTAGGTTACCTTTCAAGGCGGTAAAGCTCAAACTCATGGGTACTACCGATGCGCGCACAAAGTTAGGCACGCTCGTTGCCACGGTGCCTCTGAGGTTTGTGCCAAACTGTTCTGCCGCCAGGGTAACAAAAACCGCCCAGTAGCCGGCAAAAAAGCCTAACCCAAAGCAAATGAAATAAAACGTTGCGGCGCTCACCCCGTCAGTAAGAAAAAAATACAGGCATTCAAAGAAAGCCAACCCACCCAAGAAAATGAATACCACCCGAAGTCGACTCTTTAGATACTGACTCAATAAACCACTCAGTAGGTCGCCAAAGACTAATCCCCCATAGCAAAAAATAACCGCCCGACCAGCGGTAATCACACCATCTACATGCAAGGCTTTAGAGAACTCAGGCGACAATTGAATGAGCGTACCAATGACAAACCAAATGGGTACGCCAATGAGTATGCATTTCAGAAATTTTTGAGCTTTACTCCAGTCTTTGAACAACGACAGAAAGTTTCCCTTGTGTGAACCGTGTATTTTTGCATTTTTGAAAAGCAGAGACTCAGCGGTATTTACCCTGAGTAGCAAAAGGGCAAATCCGAGAACTCCGCCGATAATGTAGGTAACTCGCCAATCGAAAAACTCGCCCACCAATCCGCCGACTACAGCACCGCTCACCCCAATGCTGGCCACCAGTGCTGTGCCGTAACCCCGGTGCTCTTTACTGAGTGTTTCGGCAACGAGTGTGATTCCTGCGCCTAGCTCGCCTGCCAGGCCAAGACCAGCGACAAATCGCCAGAACGCGTAAGCTTCGACTGAGTGAACAAACGCGTTCGCGATATTTCCAACCGAGTACAGAATGATTGAACCAAACAAGACACTGAGTCTGCCCTTTTTGTCGGCAAGCACGCCCCAGATGATGCCCCCAAAGAGCATTCCGATCATCTGCGTATTGTGAAGCATCAATCCTTTTTGGACTTGTTCAGCCTCATTTAGCCCCAGTGAAGCCAAACTGGGGCGGCGCACGATGCTAAACAAAAGAAGGTCGAAAATATCTACGAAATAGCCTAGTGACGCCACGATTACAGCAGGCGAAAAAAGTGCTTTTAGTAATGGCGATTGGCTTTTACTAACTGACATACTGAAAATTACCGTCCTCGAGAAATCACCCATTCAACCTGGCGATCAACGATCGACAATTCATCTGAATCGTGACTTTCGGTCAAGAAAATTCGAGCATCAAGAACACTGATGGTGACTGAGTCAAACGTATCTGAGAGCCTAACGTCGAGAGCTTCTGCTGCTGATTTGATGGCGTTCAATACCGACTGGGCTCTTTTAAATGAGATTTCTAGCGATTTAGCTTCACCGCGAGAGGAGTGACCGACTAACTTCAAATTTAAGTGGCGATAGGGCTTGAGTAAAAATACGGCCTTTTTTATCAACGGGGTCACTTCGTTACTCAAATTAGCGTGATTCGACTCAAACACGCCCGCTAATCGAATCGTCACTTCGCCAGGCTGCGACGCTTTTGCCAGTTTTGAGTACCTTGAGGCGCCTAATATGTTTTGCAAGCCTTCTTCTAGTACCGTGCGTACTTCTTCGAACGTTTCGGCGCCGGCGCTAGTTGAGTTTTCTTGCTTAGTAGAGAGCTCGGTTTTTGAGTCGTTTTTTTCGCTAGTAATCGCTGTAGGGTCATTAGAGCCGTCACTGGGTTTATTAAAGATCGGAGTTCCTAACGGCTTAGACACGGCTACCGTTTGACTTAAAGGGGCACCAGCAGACAGAGCTAAAGCAATCACGAAAAGCTGAAACCAAAAATAGCTTTGACTCGTCTGAATCACTTTAGCTCACCTTTTTCGGCTTGGCTGAGTTTTGAAAGAAATGAAATTTCGTCTTCGGCATGAAAAATAGCAGAAAATCCGACTCGCAACACCTGATAGTATTTGAGTACCCTTTGATAATCTCTTGAAGTTCGTTCAATCAAAACACTCAGTACCGCTTGGCTCATGAAAGTGCCAAGTAAAGACGCAAGAAGTGCGTGCCCAATGAGCGGTCCCATTTTACCTGAATTGCCAATAACCCAGGCGAGCCCAATGAGTGGTACGCTCGAGGTAATCATTCCTGCGGTCATGCTGTTACGTTGAATCACAGCGAGACTGCGCAAGCCGCTCTCACTTTCGGCTCGGTCGCATTTCTCTTGAGTTTCTAGCTCGCGGTTGAGGTTTTCAAAGTCTTTACCTTCTGCCGCGTGTTTTAGGCCTTTTCTTAAGAAGCTATCGCGACATTTTTCAATTTCTTTGGCTTCGATGGCAACTAGGCCATTTTTTCTGGTAAATTCGTACCACCTTCGAAAATCATGGGACAACTGAGTGACTAGTTCGTCTGATGAATGAAGGCAGGCTGCCGAGCAAACGTTAATCACTTCAGTCAACTCTCGTCTCTCTAGATGAATGAAGACTAAGCCTGCGAATGCGAGAAAATAAGTGATGAAAGCGCCCCAGATTCCTAGCTCAATTCGGCCTGGAATCGTCAAAAAAATGTCAAACGCGAGCGCCGACGCGATACTAAGACTGCCAATGATTGATAGTATTTGCACTCATTTAGTGTAAGCTCTAAATGAGGATAGTCAATGAGCGAAAATGAAACCATTTCAATTGAATCTTCGCCCCAAGTCGTCGTGCGCGGAGAATCTACTCTGAATCGACGACCACCTACACTCATCAGAGTCATGGCGATTTTTTGTGACCTTTCACTGGCCCTGGGGCTTTTTTCTGTCGTTTCACTTTGGCTTAATCAATCAGTACTTCCGAGTTTCAGTACGATTATCGTCTTCGGTGCACTTTTGTTAGCACTAACAGTCGTACAACACGTCTCGCTGGGAGCAACTGTGGGTGAACTCGCTTGGCAGCTTGAGCGAAAGATTAGAATAGATGGCGTTTGGAAAGAAATGCGCTACCAAACACTTAAAAACAGACCGACGGCCTACTTTCAGTCAGAGGTTTTTCAGCAAGGCTACTTGCAGGCAAGGCCTATCGGTACAGGCATCTTATTGACGATTACGATCTTCTCGTCGGCGATCGGTGCCGCACGTGAAGTCTACTGGAAACATCCGGCGCTGCTGACTGCTAGCGTAGAACCCCTCACAGGTCTCACTGATGAAGAAGCAAACGATGCTGAGGCACAATTTATTTTGTTGCCGGCTTTTTATAGTTTGGGGCTTTGGCCCCGAGAGTTCGAAGCCAAGCCCGTGTTCTATCAACTACCCTATGCGAAGGGCCCTCCTCTTCAGTTCATTCCTAAAATTGTGGCGAAATGGGACGCCGGTAACATCGCCGTTGAACTTGAGGGCCCAAAGACTCCAGCGAAAGCTCCGCCCAGAGAGTTGTTGAAACACTGTTTGACGCATGACTGGTTCGTGTCGCAAGATTCGCCAGCATTCAATCAGTCTTGTTTAGAAATCAGAGACCAGAGTCTGTCTCGCCACATTCGCGAACTGAGAGCATTAACTCATGCGAGAAACTGGCAAATAAGTTGGTTTGAGGTAAAGAACACCGAGTACCCTGAAAGCGAACAACCGCAAGGGGTTCACCTCACGGCAGTCGGCGCTCATACCTATGCCGAAAGGTACATTGCCATCACTGCCCGGGGCACTCACCAAAGTTTTAATCTCATCTCAAATCGGCTCGATCAGTCGAAGGATAAGGCTTCTCGCCTACTCTCGCAGAGCGTGCGAAGCCTCAGGGTTTCAGACGAGCTGAATACCGGAAAAACTTTTATCGACCAGCAACTAGGGTCTACCAATCTTTCAGAAATCGAATCAGAAACTGATCCGAGAAAATTTGCACTGCAATTGCTGTCGGTGCAGGCATTCTTGATGGGTCGCATTTCAGTTGATCCGTCGAGTATTGAGTCGTTTTACCACTTGGCTGGTACCGTGAGCCTCATGGTCAACCGCGCAAAGGTCTTACAAAACTCAGAGTGGACCTCAACAGCAAAACCACTACTCAGAAACATCACCGCCTACATCAAAGACCTCAAGTCAACCACTGCTGATCCTGTTCGTGCCGAAGCGATCGAAAAGCAGCTTGAAATGCTGCAAATTACGATAGAGAAATAAACAAAAAGCGAAGTTGTTTTCTATGTGAGCAAGATCATCAAGATCGTTCTTATCATACCAAGATCGCTCACATGATGCCAAGATCGGTCTTGTGAGTCCAAGATTGTTCTTGTTCAGAAACACCTCACTTACCGAGTAAACTCTTCGTTTAGATCCAATTTTTGGACTCACGGTCAATTCGCTATCAGATTTTTATTCGATCACTTATCGGATTTCTCGTCTGGTCCCATCATGAGTACAGTCATGAATACCCTCATGGAGAACCTCTCATGGAGAACCTCTCGTTCTCATCGAAATCATTTTGGCAGAACCTAGAGCCTGAATGGCCGCAAGGCCGTTGTGCCGTTTACACAGCAATTTTAGATTTGATGATTCATTCGATCCACCTAGAGCTAGAGGTTGTGTGTGATCGATTTCAAGTTGATAACGAGAGCTACAGCGACGGCCTTGGTTGACGAACTCACACCTTCCTTCTGCTTTAGTCCACACCTGCCGCTTCATTTGAACTGGCAACGCAACACGAATTCCGGCGGGTAACATTTTCTTTGCGGTGTGAAACAAATGAATTTGGTCTGATTTAGCATCTAATTTGGCATTGATTTCAGCGCCTGATATTTTCAGATTTTCAGAAGTTTTGCCTTTTTCATTTTCCCCAGATTTATTGGTATTTCTATCCGTGGTTTTATCTGTGACTCCATAGACAACTTTACCGACAATTTTGTCGGTAAAGTTGTCTGCCAAATTATCGCCCGAATTCCCGCCAGGGGCCTGTTCAGATCTATCGCTAACTTGGTCCGGTGCCTGAGCTTTTCGCGACTGCAGCCCTTTGGCCTTTTCCATCTTCGTGAGATGACTGGTCACCAAAAAGTCCATGAGCTCAGCAAGTGTGGCATTGGGGTGTGAGTGACTGAGAAGGTCTCTCAATCGATTGATTTTTTCGAAAAGTTCTTCTGAAACGCTGAATTTGAGTTCGCGCACAGTCGGCGACAAGACTCGTGTTTTCTCTGGGGTTGGCAGCTCTGGCGATAATTCAAACAGCATTCGGTCGCACTGACTTTGCGATCTGTTTTCAGCGTTCTTGGCTATGACCTTCTTTTCTTCAATGGTTTTTGCCTTGCCCGCTTTTTTTGTCGCGTGAAAATACGATTGAAGCTTGGCCGCGTTACTCAGCGATAATGAGCCATTTTCAAAAGCTTGGCGAGTCTCTGGCAAATCGGTGACGAGGCGCATGGTTTGAATTCGTCTTTGCGCCGCCCCCTCGCTCAATCCCAATTCTTTTGTCACAAATTCAAACAAGCTAGCGTATCCAAGTTTTAAGAAAAGAAGCCTTTGATTAATTTCAGCTAGGAGCTCAATGAACTTTGCAGTGATTCGCCGTTCTTCATTCACAATGTTTTTTGTTTCGCTTAACAGTCGATCTGAAGTGAGTGCTTTTAAATTCATTGAAACATCATAGCACAACTTTTTAAATGATGAGTTTCGAGAGAGATGAATCCATATTTTAACCGGGTCTCAGACAAACACAGATGAGCCCGGAGCCGCGTTCGATGCCCCTCGAAATTAAAACCGAGAAAATGGTCGAAAAAGTTGTCTGATGGGGCTGCTAGAGGCCTTGAAAAACGGTCAAGAAGAAAATAAATGCGGCACTGATTTTCGCAGCGGCACTGATTTTCGCAGCGGCACTGATTTTCGCAGCGGCACTGATTTTCGCAGCGGCACTGATTTTCGCAGCGGCACTGATTTTCG
>CAITVN010000004.1 GCA_903895855.1 Oligoflexia bacterium
CGCTCACCTTTTTTCAGCGATTTGGCCGCTCGTTTAGCGAGCGAACCAAATAGAGTGACCGGAATCCAATTAGTGTGTACCGGTTCATAATTCTGAGACCCCTCGATTCGGCGCGAAAAGGTTTCGGCGAGACTGACGGTAGCAACATCTTTTCCATTCGTGCCACCTCGAAGCTCGACGTCAGAGCCAATATTACCGGTAAAACTAACAAAGTTTGATTCTCTCATGAAATGCATTCTCCTTTTCTATTTGCCGATTTGGTTTTGGCCTGACTCTTTCGTGTCAGTACCCATTGGCGACGAATCGGAAGCGGCACCAAAATTTTCAAACGTTTGATTATTTGGACTCAGTTGAGGCGGTACTAACTTCACCATTCTATCTTGGTGAATGAGCAAGCCTTCACCGTGAGGTATCCACTGATTGAGTTTGTAAACACTCCACTGTCCAGGTCGCACTAACGGCTGATACTCAGTCGGAATGTCTTTTCCAAAAGGCGCATTGCTTTCGTAAAGCAACTGCGGTCCGTGATACCCGGCGCCTTCGCCGCGTACAGCGTCTAATTCTTTTCTCAGTAAGACACCCTGGCGTTCAAACTCTGCCGATCGTTTTTGCTCATCAAAGATAAAGAGACCAGCAACACCGACCGAAGCGGCTGTGACCCCGCCCCAAAGTAAACCGTGCGCCGCTGCTTGTTCATTTTTTGGCGCGCTCATCGCGCCTACCGTACCCCCAAGAACTGCGCCCACCACCATCGTGGTAATGATCTTTGTTCGGTTACTCGTGGTGGCACAGGCACAAGCACAGACACTGATGATGACCGCGAGAGTTAGACCTTTCATCGGCCAAGGGTTTCGAGTTTTCATATCAATTCATCCCAAATTCAATGTGTACCGGGTCGTTCATGATCGCCTCTTGTGTATAGGTTGGATTCTGCTGTTCAATTTGATCACCGTACCGCACTTGATACGAAACTCCGCTGTCGGCCTTCAAGACGAGGTCGATGTCTTCGGTGCCTTCTAAAAAGGGGCCAGATTCGGGTACGTCAGTCCACATCGGCTCATAAATGGGAGGATTATTTGATGTTCGTTTCGCACAGTAAAGAAAGTCACCGCCTCCTAACTTTTTTGGAATGCTATCATCAGGAGTTTCGAAAGCCCGACAGCGATCACAATCACTCAGGTTACCGTCGCCGCAGCTTAGACAGGCTTGAACGTCAGCATCAGCTCTCGGATAGTATGAAACGATTGGATATTGATTCCACACTCTGAAAATACTGTCCCACTGGTTCTGGTACCGAGGTATCCAATTGCCGGGCGTTGGTTGTACTAAAGGATTGAATGCATATTTGCAAAATGCGTGGCAAAGTTTTGGCTTCATCACGGTTTTTGGCGCACGCGGCGAGTAGTGGCTAAAATACTGGGCCAGGTTTTTGTCGTTCTCTCTCAAAAAGACGCCAAGGTAACGAGTATCGCCCGAGCCCACAACAATATCAGTAGACTGAATACTATTGGGATCAGTTTCAAACTTAGCGAGTAACTGTTGAAGCCGTTCATCTAGAGGCAACTCAATCAAGCCCTCAGCAAGCACCGTATCTTCAGCCACTACAATTTCTGCAGTCGAACACTGTGACGCCTCGGCTAAATGTTTTAAGGCCTTCTTCGTCAAACTTCCATTCACCTCAGTGAAAGGGCTAAAAACTAAAGTACTAGGCCCAAAGTTCTTAATCGAAACCACTTGAGCCAATTGCAACCGCAGGGCACTACCACTCGGGCGAATCGTTCGTGAATCTAACTTCACGCCTTCTTGATAAGCCTCAGCAATTGAAAGATAG
>CAITVN010000005.1 GCA_903895855.1 Oligoflexia bacterium
AAGAAGCAAACTGTTTTACTATGGGCTGGCCATTTTCATCGAGTTTTACTTTCTGTTCGGTCTTGAGCTCGACACAGTCTGCGAACCTCGGCAAAACGATTCTTGAAATGGTATTCGCCTCTTTTTCAAACTGATTACCCAGGTCTTTGGGCGGGCCTTTGTTGAGTTCAATGAGTAGTTTCTCGCCTTCATCGGTGGTAAGCCCGAGTTCACCGACCGCAAATTTTAAAGCAAGCTCAGCAAAACCTGATTTTGAAGCGCTTCTTATTTTTTGAGCTAGCTTGGCTATTTCAGCTTGTCTTTGCTGAAGGCGGTTAGCCTCGGTCACCACTTCGTCGACACAAGTGACGGATGTGTCGACCATTTGCTTTACGGCTGCGGTCAGCGGAGCCACCGCTTCAACCGTGGCTTTCGCCAGGGTTTTAGCCAGTTCTTTCGAGGCATCAATCTGTTTTTCAATTTCGACTTTCTTTTCTTTGCCGAACTGCCACATCGCTAAAACTAGAGCGACCGCTCGTGCTTTCTTTTTGAGACCATCTGGTTTTTCCCATTCACGAACAACGGGCAAGCGCTGTGCGCGTAGGCTGGGGTCGCCATCAAATTTTTTTAACTCAGTTCTAACCAGATAATCGAGTGTTGCGGTCTGTTTACCAATGAGACGCATGAGTTCTTTGAATTTTTCGTCACCCGGGGTGGCCTGTTTGCCTGAGGTCATGTCGACCAGGTCTTTTAGTTCTTTGGCTTCACGTTTAAAACGAGCCATCAATGGCTGAAATTTAGCCTGTGCCGCATCGTGAGTTTCGCAGGTATAAACCTGACCTTTTTCTCCGCCTGGGCACTGCCAAGAACTAACAACTGCGAACTTGCCAGCAGGACAGCTCACCCTTGAGGCCGACTTTTGACAAGCGCCATCTGCGGCGCCAGCAGATCGGACAAAAAATGCGAACCCGATCATAGCTGTCAGCGCAATCAGCCTAAAGAGAGTGTTTAATCTTATTTGGCAAATGAGTCCCAGCTTCATGATTAAGAATCGGAAAATATTGAGAGATACTTAAACATCACACAGGCATTTAAACTCTGAGCCAGGGTGAGATATTGAATCAGCCAATTTTTTGACTATACTGGGTTACTTACAGACCTGGCCTAATTCAGCTAATTTCTTTTATTTCTGGCCACTATTGCTTAGACGATTTCGATGAATTTCGCGACGAGACATAGGCACAAGTGGTTTTTTTGCATAAATAGGATAATGTACGAAAGGTTCCCAAACTCCGGGTGAGCCAACGTTACGAATTCTCATTATTAGCTCATTTCGGAGCCGTTCTTCTTTATCTGGTGCCATCTCATCAGTTCCCGCCCCAACTGCCCAAGTAACTGATCTGGCCCAATCTTCGTTAGAGTAACGAAACGAAATAGTTTTTTCCCAAAATATTGGAGGGGGACTTGTGGTCTCTGACTTGAACCAGTAATCTAAATAATAGATATGTAAAGTATTGAATCATTTACGTGGGGGTTCGCATGCGAAATTTCAGTTTTTCAGTATTGGCACTTTTTTTAGGCTCGATGGTATTAAATAATATTTCGACTGTTTTTGCTGATGACCGAGGGGCGCTTGGACAAAAGGCCGACAGTCGAGAGTTGGATTGCCTTTGTTATGCGCAGAGCAATTATCGGGTCTGGGTCGAAGATTTTAAGAAAAAGCTGGCACGCGAAAGAAGGTGCGAGCGTCATTACTGTGGAGAACTAGAGATGAGGGCATTGACCTTGCTTGAGATCGATCAGGGAGATACTTGGGACAGTATTGTTAAAAAATTAAGGAAAGAGGCTCAATGCGACGAGGCTCGTGGTGTTTGTGGTAAGTACGAAGCTGAAGAGCTTGAGAAAAGACTCGCCCAATTTGACCATGATCTCGAAGACGGATGTGCAAACATTAAAGTAACACGAAAGCAACTCGCGCAAACTTTGCTTAAAAACTGTCATGACATCGGCTGTGAACCCATTAGGCAGGGGGCTTATCAGTATCAGCAAAATAGTGATGCTGAAGACAGACTCGTCCAATTAAAAAAGCAGATTGGTGATCGAACATGTCCGACGGTAATACCCCCGACCCTTAGCTGTGCCACTTTTGATTATGATTCAATTCGTGCTACATCACACCTGATGCAAAAACCACCGCTTAAACCTACTGGGGGACCTTCTGAATCGACAAAATCTTCGAATGTCGGCTCCAAAACGAGTGGCCTGAAGTAGTTTGAAACAAATGAGTCAGGTCTGTATTAAGGTGGGTTAACCAAAGGAAGGTCAATTGAATGTTTAAACTGACGAATTTTGTGCTTCTTTTGAGTCTAATTTCGATGACATTTGAAAGTGTTGGGCATACGGAGGAGGCTAC
Organism: Oligoflexia bacterium; assembly: GCA_903895855.1. GTDB lineage: Bacteria > Bdellovibrionota > UBA1018 > UBA1018 > UBA1018 > CAITVN01. The sequence continues at coordinate 2,393 of CAITVN010000005.1, forward strand.
TTATGCCGGCTTTCACATAGTAGCTTCCAACAACGAAGGGCCAATAAACGGCGACGGCTACATGTTGACTGTTGAGTATGGTCAGGTTGGTGAGTTTGTCAAAAGGGCTGTCGTACCTGTGACGTTTTCTAACGGTCAATATGACCTTAAATTGGATGGCGATGATGGCAAGGTCGCACCGTATTGGGATAGTTCATACGTCTCTAAAGCCGTTTTGCGAAAAAACGGCATAAATACTGTAGGAAAATGTGAAAACGGCAGCCATACGGACGATTGGGAAAGCAAATACATCGTTGTACGCTGTGAGTTCAAACTCAGTGCTAACCAGCAAATCTCTTTTAACCCCAATACACTTCTTGACGGAATGAAACCTAAACAAGACCAAGACTCAGTTAAGGCATCTCAAAGGCAAATAGCCGACAAAATAGGAGACACACCGGCACCCACAAGCTCAAAAAAACCTAGAAGTAACTCAACTGCTGGGAACCTAGAACGCCAAGGCACTTAGTAGCAGTTATGCAATTTCATTATGATAAATATTTCTTGGAAAAAAACCACGATAGTCAGCGCCATGATTTTGGCAGCAATTCAGCCACTCATTTCGAAGGCTGACACTGCATCTGACTGCGGACCAGACGTTCGCATTGACCAACCTGGGCCCTGGGGTACTGCCGAGCCCAACGTTGATCCAAAAAATTGGCAGGGATCAATGCAACACGTAAACCCCAGAAATCAAGGAGACCTCGGAGATTGTTATGCCGAAAGTGCCGCCCAAATGTCTGATGCTTTTCGATTTTCTCACGCGGCGCCAACAGGTGATCGTTATTTTGGCCACCAAACGTCTGCTCTCGAAGCCGCCATTTCAGCCACAAAACATCATCGCGCGGCTTACCACTCGATGATACAAATGTTTTCATCAGACCCTACAGCACGAAAACTGCATGATATTTGGGGAGGCTTGGCTTGCGACGTTTTCGAATCTCTCAAGGAAAAGGGATCTTGTTCAAATGAGCGAGTACTAGAAGCCAAGAGATATGATGGAACGATTCCCTTTTCTTCAACCTTATCGACCGAAAACACCTCTGATCTGACCAATGATCACCTTCTCGTCATCAATTCGAAACTACTCATATCACTTCAAGGATTTGCCCACGATTGGCGGCAACCACTAGGCAATGACTGGGGATTTGGCACACCTGGGGATTTGTCTGGGCAATCGCCTCCGGCTATCGACCTGCGCGCTGAACTCGCTTGTAGACTTCAAGCTGATTTAGACATTAAGCCGATTGTCGAAACGCTCTTACCGAGTTCTCAGGCAATTAGACGCCTTTTACAGAACGATGACTTCGGCCCAAAATTAATTACCCTGGCGTGTGCGAAAAACAGAATCGAGATCAACTCACAAGCCACTTGCGTCGGGCCAAACTCTGACTTGAAAGTCACTTCTGAAAAAAGAAAATTCGTGCAGGAATGGTTCGAAAAATCTTCACCCATTCAACCCCTTTCAATAAGTTTCTGCGGGAACCTACTCATGAATGGCCCCGCTTTTAAGGCGAGTATATATTCAAGTGAGTGCGGTAACCATGAAGCACTTGTCATCGGAAAACGCTGGAATTCAAATCAAAATAGATGCGAATTTCTCGTAAGAAACTCTTGGGGAACTGACGCCAATAGCCGTATTCAGAATTGGGAGTACGACTGTACCCAATACAAATTGCAAAACGGCACCTGTTTAGATGGAGCAACCGACAGTCATGGAAATTGTCTCCGACCTGAACACAGTAACCAGAACTGCGAATACACCTCAGGAAGCGTTTGGGTTGACGCCAATGCCCTCAGTGCGAACACTTACAGTTTTAGTCACATTCAATTGTCATCAAAACCCTAAGAAGGCAGAAGCCTCGACACGTCGTTTAGAATTCTTCGTCATCATTAGCAGGTTCTGGGTTCGGGGCTTCTTCTTCAACAGAAAGCTCCGAACCGTCATCAACTCGATGAGACTCGAAATTAAGTAAAGTACTCAACCCCTGATCGCGCTCTTCGGCCGAAATGTAGTGTCCTTTTTCCATCTTTTGAATGATCGCTCGAATGGTTTTCGCCGCATATTTAGTCAGTTCTTTTTTGCGAAATGAGGCACTGTAGCGTTTTGGACTCGGTAACAACATGGCAATAAACGCTGCCTCACGGGCATTCAAATCACCGGCATCTTTGCCAAAGTAAAACGAAGCCGCGTGACCGATTCCATAAATGCCCTCGCCAAACTCAACGACATTCAAATAAACTTCTAGAATCTTACTCTTGCCCAATGCGCTTTCTGATTCGATGGCCAAGAACAGCTCTTTGGCCTTTCTCAGTAAACTCTTCTCATTGCTCAAAAATACGTTTTTCACCATTTGCTGAGTCAAAGTACTGGCGCCCCGAGAAAAGTGACCGGTGGTCAGGTCTTTGCGAATCGCCTCTTTAATCTCAAAGGCGTCATAACCCTTGTGTTGGTAGAAATTCCAATCTTCACTCACGATGATAGCGCCAAGAACCCTGGGTGAGACCGCCTTCAATGAAATCCACCCGGTTGGCCTTGCTTTTTGAAACTTAACCGTCACGGGAACTTTCGGCCCGCGGTAAACCACAACCGGGTACTCTTTTTTCAAGATCGAGGGGTCAGGAAAAATACCGCCCAAATAGCCCAAAGCGGCTACACTGAGGCCCACCCCAATGGCAATTAATACGGCTAACAGTAAAATAAATCGGGTCGCTACTTTCACCTTCGGTTACCTACGAATAACCTTGTTCACCACCATCAAAAAATTGTCAACAATTCAGCTTGTTTACCTACCCCTCCCCGGGATAATCTATCTTCGTGGCAACCAATTCACCTCGCACCCGCACAAAGGCTCAAACTGGCAATAATCCGTTCATTGTTCCGAATAATAATCGAATCTACACGAATCCAAAAAAATCAAAGATCGCTCGCGATATGCTTGAGCGCTACACCGGTAGCCACCCTTCAAAATTTCAAAAACAGATCATTTTGACCAATTTTGACTATTATTTAGAGCGTTTTCACACGATTTGTGGTGACGAACGAACTAAGGGTAGCGCGATGAGCGTGGTTCACTCAACTTCAGCTAACGTGTCGATTGTCGATTTTTCGATCGGATCACCCACGGCTGCACTGATTATCGAGATGCTCTCGGTGACCGACCCAAAAGCGGTACTACTGCTAGGAATGTGTGGCGGTTTACACCGATCACTTAAGCTGGGTGACTTTGTTTTGCCTACTGCCGCCATTCGAGACGAGGGCGCTTCTCAGCATTTCATGCCCGTGCAAGTGCCCGCTTTACCAACGTTTAAGATACAAAAATTCGTTTCACAGATTTTATTTGAGAAGGGCTTCGACTACAGAACGGGCGTCGTGCACACGACCGATTATCGGTTTTGGGAGTTCGACGAACGATTTAAAGCGCAACTTTACGATGAACGTGCGATCGTGATTGATATGGAAACGGCGACGCTATTTGTTGCTGGTTTTGCCTGTAAAGTACCAATTGGCGCCCTAATGCTGGTATCAGATTTGCCTTTGAGACGCGGTGGAATTAAAACTAAGAAATCGGCTCGAAAGGTTTTTCGGCAGTTCACTGACTTACACCTCGAAATGGGAATCAAATCGATGAGTGAAATCGCTGAACGCGGAGAACACATTCGACACTACAAGTGGTAATGACGGAAACGAAACAATGCTGAAGAAATTTCTCGACTTTTTCTCGAACGACCTCGCAATCGACCTCGGAACAGCGAATACGCTGGTCTACGCAAGGGATCGCGGAATCATCATCAACGAGCCCTCGGTGGTTGCTATTCATCGAAATGCTCGGGGTCAGACCCGAGTGTTGGCTGTCGGCAAAGAAGCCAAAGACATGCTCGGCCGAACGCCAGGATCGATTCAAGCCATTCGTCCACTACGCGATGGTGTGATTTCAGACTTTGAAGTGACGCAGTCGATGCTCAAATATTTCATTCAAAAATCAAGCGAGCGACGCAGCTTTATTCGTCCGCGAATCATCATTTGCATACCGTTCGGAATCACACAGGTCGAAAAGCGCGCGGTGAAAGAATCTGCCCAGTCAGCCGGAGCCCGTGAAGTGTACCTGATCGAAGAACCCATGGCAGCAGCCCTTGGTGCCGGACTGCCGATTCGTGAGCCGAGCGGAAACATGATCGTCGACATCGGCGGCGGTACCACAGAAGTGGCCGTCATCTCTCTGGGTGGTATCGTGTACTCAAAATCAGTTCGCGTAGCCGGAGACAAATTTGACGAAGCCATCATGAGCTACATCAAGAGAAAATACTCATTACTCATTGGTGAACGCACCGCTGAACAGATCAAGTTAGCTATCGGCTGTGCCTACCCATTTGAAGAAGAGAAAACCTACGAAGTGAAGGGCCGAGACTTGATCAGTGGCGCTCCAAAAACCATTGAGGTCAATTCTGAAGAAATTCGTGATGCCTTGGCAGAGCCGGTTTCGGCGGTGGTTGATGCCATTAAGACTGCCCTAGAGAGAACCCCCCCTGAGTTAGCGGCTGATATCGTCGATAACGGAATCATATTGGCTGGCGGCGGAGCCTTGCTTGCGAATCTCGATATTTTAATCAAAGAAAAAACCGGTCTGCCGGTTGCTTTAGCTGAAGACCCGCTCACCTGTGTGGTTCGGGGATCAGGAAAAGCACTTCAGGATATGGACCTATTGAGAAAAGTCACTATAGTATAATCAGTGGCTCAATCTCCGTTCAAACCGATTACTGACCAGAAGAAGAAGCTCGAACTTCTCGACCGTGCTTTGAAAGAAAAAAGCGTCTGCGAGGTTTGGTCAGATGACCGAGCCGTTAAGATACACGGCAGGCTCAGAATCATTGATTTCAAACTGATGTTGGTCACCTTCGAAGCCTCTGAAGAACACCTGGCTCTCGCAGCTGAGCGTAAAATTACAAAGAATCCGCCAAGTGACTTCTACTTCAAGATACTCTTTTCTACTTCACTCTTGTTCTTTCAGGGCAAATTCAAACGACTAGACGGTCCTCACCTCGTCTTCACTTTCACCAACTCATTTCACTCAGTGCAGCGACGAAAGTACCCGCGCATACCCATGCCGCCAATTTATCAGATCGAACTGTGCTTTACCGATCCTGCTAGACCCGAAACCGTGCTGAAATACCAAGCAAGTGACTTGAGTGCGGGTGGTCTGTCGTTAGAGATCAGACCGACAAACCACGAACTTGACTTCATCACCCAGAGCTCTGTTCCGATTGCTGTCACTTTTTCGCTCTACGGAAAACTCATCTCGGCAACCTTGGCCTTGAAGGCGACCATTCACTCTAAAGAAAAACACCAATCGACACGATTGGGATTTGAATTTGCTTCTATTGATGAAAAAGATAGAGACTTGGTCAGTCATTTTGTTGAAACTGAGGGTTTCAAATATTACCGAGATTTATTAAAAGAGCAGGGCCATGGCATATAATCCAAGAGACTACTATTTCAAGAAAGCTAAAGAAGAACACTTTGCTGCAAGGTCAGTCTTTAAATTAGAAGAAATTGATCAAAGATTTAAAATTTTTAGACAAAATCAGCAAATTCTCGATCTTGGCGCAGCACCCGGCTCTTGGTCACAATACGCATCAATTAAGGCGGGGCCCAAAGGCCGAATTCTGGCTATTGATCTTCAGAAAATTAAAATCACGCTGCCCAATGCACTCTTCATTCAAGCTGATCTTCGGGACCTCAATCTTGACGAAACAGTCACCAACTCTGGAATTAAGCCACCTTTTCAGGTTGTCATGTCAGACATGGCCCCGAAAACTACCGGAATACGAGTCACCGATCAGGCCCGGTCAATTGAGCTTTGCGAGCTAGCGCTTTCGATTGCCAACCGTTTTTTGCAGCCCGGTGGAAGTTTCATTGCGAAACTTTTTCACAGTGATGAATTTGAAGGCTACCGAAAAACCCTACGCACTCAATTTAAACGAGTCGAAGTGCTACGACCGAAAAGCACTCGAAAAGAAAGTAAAGAAGTTTTCTTTGTTTGTTTAGACTACCTGGGCACTAAAGAAAAACCGCCGAGTGAAGCCGAAGAAAAAAAATGATCATTCGTTCAAACTTGGCCATCACTCTTGACGGAAAAATTGCGCGCGCAGGCGGCAAGTACCAAGCCCTCGGCTCACCCAATGACCGCAATGAAATGCAACGACTTCGGGCCCTCTCAGACGTTGTCATCATTGGGGCCTCTACCTTACGCCAGCATAAGCAGGCCTGCTTAAAGAATGTACCCGGTGCAGATAAACCTAAAACAGTTCTCTCTCATTCTTTTTGCAATGCCGTCATCAGCCGCCAACTTGAAAATATATCGGTCAATTGGCCGTTTTTTAAAGCGCCCAATCTGAGAAGAATTCTCTTCGTTACGACTAACGAACTGACCAAAGCCCAAGAAAAACTTTTCGCAAAGACTTCTGAAATTGTTGTTTTAAAGAAATCATCGCGCACCTCGGCCGCAGAACAGATGATAAAGTACCTCGAGTCAGCCGGATTTTCGAGACTTCTCGTTGAGGGCGGCGGCGAATTGATGTGGGATTTTGTGTCTCATAACCTCATTGATGAATACCACGTAACTCTGACGCCTAAGCTATTGGGCGGAAAACTTTCACCCACTTTAGTTGAGGGTACTGGTTTTACTTTCAAGCAAATGCTATCGTTAGACCTCACTCAAGTCAGGCAAGTGAATAGTGAGTTGTTTTTAACGTATCGCAAGCGTTCTTAAAGGATATCAATGAATTCAGGAAACTGGTTGGCTGCTCTTGCGGCCATTTGTGCTACTCTATCGGCCGTTACCCATGGCTGGATACTGCTCGGACACCGCAATCAATTGAAACCCGAATCAAGCGACGAACATCGCGACCCACTGGTTAACCGATTAACGATGCGATTGGGCTTGTCTCTCTTAGTTGGTTGGATTTTTGCGTTCTGGATCACCTCACCTCAGATTCGAGTTTATTTGGTGAGTTCGGTCACTCTTTTTCAGGACCCGCGAATGACGAAGATCATTAATCTGCCTTGGACTGTCGGCTTTCTCAAGCCCAGCTTTGAGTCGGTCTCCATTGGGACATTGATTTTTGCGTTCGGTGTTTTTCTGAGACTATTGGCCATTCGAACCCTGGGAAGATTTTTTACCTTTGAAGTCGGCATTCGCCAAGACCACGAGGTCATTCGCATAGGCCCTTATCGCTACCTGCGGCACCCCAGTTACACGGGTTATCTACTAATGGCCATTGGGCAGGGAATCATTTTTCAGTCTCTGGGTATTTCACTTTTCTTATTCTCAATTGCAATCGCATTTCTGGGCTACAGAATTTCATATGAAGAAAAAGTTTTGTCTCAGCATTTTGGGATAAAGTATTCAGATTACCAAAAAGAAACTTGGCGTCTGATTCCTTGGTTGTATTAGCCCAAAACTACCAATCAGCCACGAAGTTCTGAAAGCCGCTTACTCAGGCCCACCTATGCAGCCGGGACACCCCGGGGCAATCTGCTTAGACATGAATTTCCACATTTTAAAGACGGTTTTTCGAAAAATGAAACCGGTTGAAGAAACCACACCAACCACCAGCGCAAGCATTAGCATGTACTCAATCATCGCCTGACCTAACTGTTTTCGCCTTTTTTTTGCGAAACGCTTTGCCATGCTGCCAGCATACGCTAAATTAGAATCAAATGACAGCCGATCAACCAAATACGCCAAACAAGAAGAAGCCGATTTCGTTTTTACAGGTATTTTTTCCTGCTATTAGCATCATCATCGGGGCTGTCATCATTCTGGCGGTAATTAGGCTAGATCATTTTGACTCGCAACCAGGTGATTCAGAACACGAACACGGCTCGGGTCTAGATATCGGCCATATCCTTCCTGACTTCAAGTTAGAAACGACCAAGCACGAAACCAAACAGTTTTCTGAACTTGCTCCAAAGTTAACACTCATTAACCTTTGGGCAAGCTGGTGCTCGGCTTGTGTGAGTGAATTGCCCAGCCTAGTAAACTTGCGTACTCAATTTCAAGGCAAGGGTTTTGATATTTTCTTCGTCAATATCGACAAAAACCCTGAAAAACGCGCGGGCCAGCTAATGAAACAGTTTGGCCTCGAGAAGCTTTCGAGTTTTATCGACCCCCAGGGTAAACTGCCAGAGCTCTTTGACATTCAAGTGGTTCCGTTTACACTGGTCTTGAATCGAGAGAGAAAGATTTTATTCTCGCTCAGTGGCGAAGGTGCCTGGGAAACGCTCGAATTCAAGAAACAAATCGATGGGTGGTTAAGTGAGTAATCTGCCAGAAACGCGCAAAGTTCATCTGCCTTTATTTATGACCGCCGAGAATAAATGGCTCTTTGGCGTCTTGATGTTCGCGGCCTCTGGCCTACTCTACCTCACTTCAAATCATTTTCATTACTTTGAACCCAAGCTTCTGCCGATGACCTTTCTTGATCAGGCGGTTCCTTTTATACCGCAAACTATCTGGCTTTACACCAGCGAATACATGCTCTTTCTTGCTGTATTCTTGGCCTCAAGCGATATCGATAACCTCAACAAATATCTCTATTCGTTTTTCTGCCTCCAAGTATTTTGTGTCACCATTTTTTGGATTTGGCCGACTACCTACCCAAGAGAGCTTTTTCCACTTCCGGCATCAATGGACCGATTGTCACTCGCTGTCTTCACTTCTCTTCGCACCACTGACGACCCCTCAAATTGCTGCCCAAGTCTTCACGTGAGTAGTGTTTACCTCTCGAGTTTCATTTTTCTTGATGAACAGAAGAAAAAATTTGTGCCGTTTTTTATTTGGGCAACGCTGATTGCGATCTCTACGATGACCACAAAGCAGCACTATATTGTAGACGTAGCCAGCGGGCTGTTACTCGCTATTGTTTTCTATGTTTTCTTTCACAAGTTTGTCACTTATTGGAAATTTCCCGGAACCCAGCCAAAACGGTAATACATTTCTTCGAAGCGCATAAAGGGCATGACAGTGAAAGCAGCATCCATGCCCGAACGTAGAACACCGCGTGAGCCATGCAAATTCAAGGCCCTAGCGGCATTGTAGGTAACGGCAGCAAAAATTTCAGCTTTCGACATCTTTAAGTAAAGTGCCGCCATAGTCATCACGAGCGGCAGCGATAAGGTCATCGAAGTACCGGGGTTAAAATCCGTAGAGAGTGCAACACGAGCGCCAGAATCAATGAGGGCACGAGCGGGAGCATGGTCAGCCTTCAAGAAAAAAGCGGTGGCTGGTAATAAAACGGCCGTGGTTTCGCTCTCAGCAAGTGCCTGCACTCCTGCAGGTGATACCTTCAGCAAATGATCAACCGAAAGTGCACCCAAATCAGCACCCAACTTTGCCGAGCCCGTTTCAAAAAGTTCATCGCCGTGAATCTTAACCGCCAAATCAAGAGACTTCGCCCGCTGTAAAATACTCTTGCCTTCAGCACGAGTGAAATATCCTTGATCAATGAACACGTCGACTGCGGTAGCTAACTTCAACCTAGCTACCGTCACCAGTGTCTTGTCAATTTCAGCTAGGTACTCTTCACGTGAGCGATCGGTCGGAAACGCATGAGCGCCGAGATAAGTTGAACAAATTTTCATTGACGACAAAACGAGATCAGAGCTTTGACGACACTCTTCTCGCAGCCTTGCAATGACCCTAAGAATTTTCAATTCTGATTCATGAGACAAGCCGTACCCAGATTTGATTTCAAGGGTGCGAATTCCCCAAGCGGCAACCTCTTTTAGGCGCTTTCTGGCAAGCCGCAAGAGCTCAGTCTCTGTGGCACCTCTCGTCGCTCGAACGGTCGAAACGATACCTCCGCCAGAGGCCGCAATTTCTTCATAGGTCGCGCCCGCACACCTTCTGGCAAATTCATCTGAACGATCACCAGCGAAAACCAAGTGCGTGTGGCAGTCAACCAGGCCCGGCATGATGGCTTTTTTACCCTTCAAATCAATGCGACGAATGAGGGACTTTTTTTCGAGATATTTACTCGGAACTCTAGAACTCAAGCCGACCCAGGCAATCTTACCTGCGGGAGATTTGAGATAATCACAAACGAGTGCGCCGCCGCTGAGTTCACCCAGATCTTCGGCGCCAACTCTACGACCCTCTTTTTTTTCTACACCGATACCGGTGTAAACTACCGAAGCATTGACCCAGACTCTATACCGTTTTTTCACCGAGTTACCTTACTTTGTTTTTGAAACAATAGGATGCCACGCGAAATCTGCGAGGCTGGTTTCAATGAATTTCATATCGGCTTGCATCAAGCGATCGGCATCGAGCCTTTTTGCGCCCTGACGAATGGCCGCATGCAAGAGTTCAAGTCGCTTCGTACTTCTTAGAGGCCGAAGTAAGTCGATACCTTGCGCGGCCGACAAGAGTTCAAAACTCAGCACTCGTCGGGTATTGGTGACAACCTGTGCAGCCTTTCGAGCCGCCCATGCCCCCATGCTCACGTGATCTTCTTTATCGGCAGAAGTCGGTATCGAATCGACACTCGCCGGATGAGCCAATGTTTTGTTTTCAGAAACAATGCTAGCCGCGGCAACTTGAATGATCATAAACCCTGAATTCAATCCCCCTTTAGCCGTTAAAAACGCGGGCAAATCTGAGAGTGCTGGGTTGATGAGTTTTTCAATTCGCTGTTCAGAAATGCTGGCTAGTTCAGCCACTGCGATACTTAAGTAGTCCATTGCCATGGCCACAATTTCACCATGAAAATTACCACCGCTCAATATCTTACCCGAATCGGGAAACACGAGCGGATTATCAGTCACCGCATTCGCTTCACGTTCAAGAACCGTTCGCACAAAACCGAGGGTTTCACGAATAGGACCATGCACCTGGGGCATGCATCGCAAACTGTACGGGTCTTGAACCTTGCCACAATTCTCGTGATTTCGCGCAATCTCACTCAGACCGCCACCGGTCAAGATTTCATAGAGTCTCTCGGCAACCATGACTTGCCCAGGATGCGGCCTCACTTGGTGAATCTCGCGATCAAAAGCCACAAAAGTACCCCGAAGGGCTTCAAGACTCATGGCACCAGCATAATCGGCCACATCACAAAGGTGTTCAGCTTCGAGCAAAGTCAAAGCACCAATCGCTGTCATGAATTGGGTGCCGTTAATGAGAGCCAAGCCTTCTTTTGGCCCGAGGCGAATCGGCCTAATTTTTGCGGCTTTTAGAGCAGCGCGCGCAGGCATTATTTTACCATTGAAGCTGACATCGCCCTCACCAATGAGAGGCAATGCCAAGTGTGCGAGCGGTGCTAAATCGCCACTCGCCCCGACTGAACCTTGGGCCGGAATCACCGGCAATATGCGGGCATTCAACAGAGCCAGAATTTGCTCAATCAATTCAACCCGAACCCCCGAGTAACCCGAAGACAAGTTATGAGCTCGCAGCAATAGCATCGCTGCTGAGACTTCGTCTTTCATCGGCTCGCCAATTCCGACCGCGTGCGAGCGCAAAAGGTTGTATTGTAACGACTCAAGATCTTTATCTTCAATTCGAACATTCGAAAGTAAACCAAACCCCGTGTTCACCCCGTAGAGAGTCTTACCCTTCGCAACTTCAGAACTGAGAAACTGAAAAGCCCTCTGAACCTTGGCTTTCGCACTATTTGCCAATCGAACTTTTGCTCGACCGTAGGCAACTAACTGAATGTCGGCTAACGATAGCGGCCCACCGCCAACCTCAACATTCTTAAGCAAGCCCGACTTACTTGATCCCGAAAGATTCTTCTTACTCTGTGACTTCATTTCAATCCTTTTCGTAATACTTGAATGGCTTTTTTTCGATCGGCCTCACCAAATACTGACGAGCCCGCGACAAAAACATCACAACCCGCATCTGAAATTGCGGTGATATTTTTGGCCGATACTCCACCATCAATTTCAATCACAAACGTTAGATCGTTTTTTCGACGAATTTCGGCCAATTCTGAAATTTTCTTCAAGGTAGATGGTATGAATTTCTGACCGCCAAATCCTGGGTTAACACTCATGACTAGAACTAAATCGACCTGCGCCAACACCTCAGACAAAACCGAAACCGGAGTCGCCGGATTAATCGACACCCCCACTTTGCAGCCTGCTTCTCTTATTTGATGAATCAACCGATCTAAGTGATGAGTCGCCTCAGCGTGAACAGTGATAATGCTCGCACCGGCCTTCGCGAAAGCGCTGACCCATTTTTCGGGCTCTGCTACCATCAGATGGCAATCAAGCGGTAGCTTCGTAATCGGATTTAACGCCTCGACAACCAGCGGCCCAATCGTCAGATTAGGCACAAAATGGCCATCCATCACATCGATGTGAAGCCAATCAGCCCCGGCCTCTTCAACCTCTTTCACTTCTTTGGCAAGATTCGCAAAATCAGCCGACAAAAGCGAAGGAGCAATGAGCTTGCTCGACCCGTTTTTCGCAAACGACTTCTTATTTATTTTCTTCATGAGTACTCCTTGTTTTGAGCGGAAGACTCAATCCGCGACCTTTTAACCCGTTAATAAATCCTGCGGCGTCAGTTTCTTTTTTTCCGTCTAGTTGGCAAACTTGAACCTCGAGTGCTCCCGATGGGGTACCAAGCAAGAGCATGCCCATTTTCTCACTGAGAACACCCGGCTCAATCGATAGCCCTTCATGACTACTCGCTCGTTTAATTTTCAGCCGCTCGGCTTTACCGTTTACATCGAGGTAAACACTCGTACCGGGCCAAGGGTTTAGGGCCCTGACTTGACGGTCAAGCGCACTCGCCGATTTACTATTCACATCGAGAGCCTCGAGCTCACGACTGAGTTTAATGGCGACAGTCACCTTTGCTTCGTCTTGCACCTGGGCTTGTAAAGACCCTTCAGCCAAACCCAAAAGAGTAGGCACGATCAACTCAGAGCCCATTTTTGCCAAGCGATCGTGCACCGACTGTGCGGTGTCGGTTTTTGATATTTCAGTTTCGGCCTGTAACAAGACATCGCCCGCATCTAATTTCTGAACGATTTTCATCGTTGAAACACCGGTCTTCTGGTCACCCGCTAAGATCGCCCACTGTATGGGGGCGGCCCCACGCCAGCGAGGCAATAACGATGAGTGAATATTCACGCAACCAAACCGGGGGCAATCGATCACTTCTTTACGCAAAATTTGACCATAGGCCACCACAACCAAAAAATCTGGGGCCAACTCTCGCAAGTGATTAATCGCGAGCACCTGATCTACCCCAAACGGTAACGTCAATTTTTCTGGCTGAAAAACCGGCAAACCCATTTCTAATGCCGTTCGCTTTACAGGCGACTGTTGCACTTGCATGCCTCTGCCCACAGGTCTATCTGGCTGGGTATACACAGCACAAATTTCAAAACGAGAATCAGAGTAAAGCGCCTTCAGTGTGGGAACTGAAAATTCGGGTGTTCCCATAAAAACCAGCCGATATTTTTTTGATGGCTCGGGCATTGATGGTCAAATCTCTTTCTTTTTACGCTTCTTGCGAAGCACAGACAGATCGCCAGCGGCCAGGGCGGCCTCGCGCTCGCGTCGTTCAGCTCTGAGTTTCTTTTTTACTAACTCTTTTTTTATCGCACTTAGGCGGTCAATGAAAAGTTTTCCGTCTAAGTGGTCCATCTCGTGTTGAACAGCAACCGCGAGCAACCCCTCTGCCGAAAGTTCGCGGCTTACCCCATCGATCGTTTGGTACTTCACTTTAATCTTATCGAAGCGCTTTACGTCTGCAGTGTACTCAGGCACCGAGAGGCAACCTTCTTCAAAAATCTGCGCACCTTCGCGATAAATGATTTCTGGATTGATTAAGATTCGGGAGTTTTTGTGAGTGATCATCTCGCCGCTGCCGTCTTCAGAATCTTCAGTTTCATAGTCGGTATCGATCACCAAAATTCGTTCAAGAATACCGACTTGATTTGCGGCCAAACCAATGCCAGGTGCGTCGTACATCGTCTCAAGCATGTCATCGGCTAGCTTGAAAGTCGATTTCTCAACTCGAGCCATGGGCAATGCTTTTTTTGCCAGCACAATATCGGGGAACGTATAAATTTTTAATTTTGCCATGAATGATTTGCCACGATTTCTTAGCTAAAAGATTTTCGGCGAGCAATGAGCGTTACCGCCAACACTCCGAAGATTATACTCGGAAGCCAAGCTGCGAGCACCGGCGGTAACGCGCCATTGGTTCCCAGAGATAATCCGATGGAGTAGAAAAGCCAATAAAAAAAGGTAATCCCTAGACATAAACCCAGGTCTTTTGCGACCCCGCCATCTCGCCTGCCCCGCGTTGAAAACGGAACGGCAAGTGCGGCCATGACTAAGGGAATAAAACTGACGCTGACCTTCGAGTGTAACTTCACTTCGAATTTCTTAGTACCCAAGCCAGCAGATTCTGTGCGTTTTATGTAGGCGTAGAGCTCTTTCAGTCTCAGACCATCAATCTCTCGTTCGATTTCTTGAAGGTCCTTCGGGCTTTCTTCAATTTTTATTGGAAACGTCACAAATTTTTCGGTTCTTGGCGCACTGTCTTTACCGACAAAAGTCGTGTTTGTACCGCTTTCTAAGCGCCAGCCTTCTGAAGTGAAGACGGCACGATCGGCTTCAAGCACCTGCGCCAATTGAAAGTTATCACCAAAAGTGTAGGCGGTCAGACCTAGGATCACCTGCCCCTTGGGATCAAAAGTACGCAAATTGTAAATTCTGTTTCCAGATCGAAACCAGATTTTGTCTCGTTTGCTATCAAGAAAGAAGTCGTTCTTTTTCTTCATTTCACGCCAATAGTACGTCATTCGATTCTTGAACAGCGGCGGTAATAGGCGATCCTGGGCCACTAGGGTTGCACAACAAATAATGAACACGACCGAGAGTAGCACCGACATTAAACGACCAAGACTAATTCCTAGCGAAAAAGTTGCAATCAATTCATTGGTGCGACTCATACCCGAAAGCGTGAAGACTGTCGCAATCATGACTGAGGGCGGTAGCATTTGTATGATGATTTCAGGAATAGTCAAAAACCGATGGTAAAGCACCTGAGAAGAGGTGAATTCTTTGTCTAAGAGCTCGCCCATGAGAGCCTGAAAAATGAATAGCGCGACCAAAATAACTATCGCCAATGCCAGGTTTTTTAAGAATGTTGAAATAAGATAGCGGTCTAGCGTTCTCATGCCCTTTTATACTACACCTCTTGGAAGAAGCAGGGTATGGTTTGTTTACTATGTCTGAACAATTGCCGCCAAATAAAACACGTAAGCAAATAATCTGGGAAAATGTCGTTTCTTTGGCAGTTGCCCTCTTTGTCGTGTTGATTATTCGATCGAGCATTGTCGAAGCGTTTAGAATTCCTTCTGGGTCAATGATTCCGACTCTTTTGGTGGGCGACCATATTTTCGTTAACAAATTTGCCTATGGGTTCAAGTTGCCGTTTTCTGACCTCAAAATTCCATTCACTGATATGGGTCTAGAAAAGCCCATCATCTTGATTGGTCGAGACGGCCCAAAGCATGGCGACATCATTGTGTTTGAGTACCCAAGAGATCCGAGTTTGTATTACATCAAGCGCGTTGTAGGCACTGCTGGCGACGTGATTGAGATCAAGAATAAAGTGTTAACGATTAATGGCAAATTGATCTCGCAATCACCCGCTGAACAGCCGATGACCGACAAGGTATTTCAACAGTTAGAAGACGATCCCAAGTACAGCAAAGAGTACCTCGACGTTTTGAGAGAAAAACTCGCTGACGATGCCACCTCACCAGGCCACTTGATGATGCTCGATAAGAACAGCTTGCTCGATGAAAGCCGCGGCCCGATCACTGTGCCTGCCGATTCACTTTTTGTGATGGGTGACAATCGCGATTATTCAAACGACAGCCGCTTCTGGGGATTTGTGCCACTCAAAAATGTTAAGGGCCGTGCGATGGTCATTTGGCTTTCAATGTGGATCAGCTTTTCAGACAGCCAATTTGTCTTTAGACCAACCCGTTCGGGAACGATTTTGCATTAGACTCGCTTGATCAGGCAGGGCGAGCAACAAGCAACGGTCCAGTCGTCAGAGGGCGGCCCCCCCACTGAGTTCTCTCAGCCACTTTGACTCAAAGACTGACTCAACACGAAGACCACCTTTCGAGTAGCTGGTGTCTAAATTTGCTACAATTTGTATCGCTTCTTTTGGCTTTAGACGCTCGGCAAAATGATAGAGCGCCGAAGACGGTGTTTTGTCAGACAACTTAGTCTCAATAAGGGTCTCGAGTTTTCGATTCCGGGTAATCGCAAAGTCAACTTCGCGCTTTTCTTTATCTCGAATATAGAACAGTTCGTAGCGGTCGCCTGTGTAGTCAGAAAGAAAATGAATTTTTTTGAGCAAATGAGTAGCCACCAAATTCTCAAAACGGGCACCCTCGTCACCTTCGACTTCGCCGTTATCATAGAAGAAAATTTTTGGAGGTTTTTGGATCGCCCTAGCTACATTGACTGTAAAGGGTCGCACCTGAAACAGCACATACATTCTCTCTAAGGCTAGAATCCACCGAGCGACCGTCAAGGGAGCTACCTGCAAATCGGCCGCCAAATTTGACATCACGATAGGGCCGCCAACTCTCGATCTCAGCAGTTCAACGAGAAGGCTAAGAGATTGCAAATCTTGAATTGCCTCTAAGTCGCGGATGTCTTCACGAAGTACAGCCTCAATTCGGCTGGTCCGCCACCGATTACCCGTTCTCTTGTCGCCTCCTAAAAACGGCTCTGGAAAGCCACCCGAAACCATCAATCTAGAATAGGCATCTTCGGCTGACATAGATTTCGGAAACTCATGAAGACTAAAAGGATGCAATCGCCAGAGGTGATATCGCCCCAACAGCGAGTCGCCCCCGCGGCGGTAAACATCGAGTCTCGCACTACCTGTTACTAATATTTGATGAACTTTATTTTCGGTATCGTAGACACCCTTAACCCAAGTTTTCCATTTTCTAAATTTGTGAATTTCGTCGAAAATCAAAAGATTATCTTGGTCGGTCCACTGTTCTGCCAGAATCGCCTTACGGTCTCGTTCGCGATCCCAATTGAAGAACCGTCCCCCCTTTTTATGGGCCTTCAGTAGACCCTCAGCCAACGTCGTTTTTCCGCATTGTCGGGGGCCAGCAAGAAAAACCATCTTCTTTTCAAGATCGTTTGCGACAAAGGGTGATAAATATCTCATATGACCATTTTTAACACCATGTGAAATTAGTCAAGACCATTTTAACATGGTGTTAAAAATGGTCGGACTGGTGTCGGCAAATCCGCCGCGCTCGACCCGAAATTTCAGGCCGGTTTTGCGCCCTGATTCACCTAAATACCCTAAGATATCAATGCCAAACAGACACCGGCGAATTGCCATACCTATAAGTAGACTCTCTATGTCGACTAATCTACGGTCAACACCAGTCATGAATAAGAAATCTGTTTATCAACAAAAACTGGCTATCGCTTTAGTTCTAGCAGCCCAACTAATTTTCATCCCGACTCAAGGAATTGCAGGCCCCCCAATTCCGCTCGAAGAGCCCGTATTTATGCGCCTTGCCCGATGGGCACTCGCCTCTGATAAAAGTTTTGCTTCAAAAATAGCGCTGTTTGAAACCCACGAGGGCGAAGAGTGGGTAGCGAAAATTTTGGGTTCAAATGCACACACTATTGAAAAATCAAAACTGCCTAATGCACTAGTAGCCGAGCTCAAGAAAAAGGGTGACGTTAAGACCGCCAAGCTGCTTGAAAAAAGACTAAACAGCGTAGAACAGCAATTTAAAGACCAATTCCTCACGAATAACACCAAACCACTGATGCAAACGCTCGATCCAGTAAATGAAAGATACTCGGGCAACGCTTCAATTTCTAGCGCAAGCGCCGACACCGGTTCGCTGGCGCAACTTCTCAAGCCCAACATGAGCCAAATTTTCAGCAAAGATTTGCCCACAGGCCCTTCGTTAAGCGATCACCTGACCTTTGAAGGAGTCCCGCACTTGATCAAGGCATCAGTCGCTGACTCACCTCTTGAGCTTACTGGATTTGAAGACACCACCGGAAACCTCTGGCTACCCCGATCTGACGGTAAACCCGGGTTTGACGTTGTTTCGAAGCCAGCCACTGGTGAGAGTATGATCACAGTCATTAACTCGGCTGGAATAATCGAATCGAGCAAAATCGCAACGGTAGCGACAGACTCTAAGCTCTTAATGCCACCTCTACTTGATTCGAGCGGACAAAGAATCTTTAGCCATTTGTTGAAGGCAAACAAAAAATACGTCTATGTGAGTTCAACTGGAAATACTGAACTCGATCGTTTACTAGTCAATCTATTCTCAGTTGTGAAACCGACCCCACTCGCTGATAGCGGCTACAAACTCTTTGAGCTCTCGCAAAAATTCGTAGAGATCAATAAAGTTCGGTTTGACAGAACCGACGAAGCCCGCGCGTATCAAGACCTGATCGACACCTCTCTTTCTTGGAGCAACTATAACACTGAGAGTTCTATTTTTCGAGAAGCCGTCAAACTGGCCGAAAAAAGCGGCGTTTCGGTGTCTGTGCCTATGATCGGCTCGGAACCACCGCCAGGAGTAGAAATTGCAAGCCTCAGAATTCACAGTGATTCGGTGCCAGTCGGAAAAACCGCTCTGATTGTAGACGTAGGTTTTGAATCGCCCACCGGCATTCATAGAAAAGCCACTGTTGCCCTTTCAGACGGACCCGTTGCCGAAAATTTTTCAACAAGCGGAAATGCCGAATTTGGTGCGCCCGTCTCAAGTTTGCGAGCTATTGCCGAATCGGTGCTGCGCGATGGCGAGACCTTAGTGCACCTTGAAGAGCAGGTGAGTTATTCAAAGGTGCGCGCAATCGAGTACTTGTGCAAGAGCAAGGGCTTTTGTCGCAGTCTAAAGATTATTCAAATCAGTCTCAAGAAACTAGAGTTTGAAACCCCAGCGGCCCTTGCAAAAATGAATCTCGTGCTTGACCCCGCGTTAATCGAACTATTTAAAAGCAATTTGCCATTAAGAAAATTTGTATTAGAGAGCCAAATCAAAATGAGAGCAACCGAGCTGTCGGACTCGAATATTTCGGACTTGCTTCAATTAAAAATACCGCTTGAGCGTGTGCATATTGCAAATGCATCAGATATTGCAACAATCGCGCTCAATGAAGACACAGCTACTCGAGCCAAACTTTTAGTAGAAGAATACCTTAAAAAAATTCCCAATCAACGGTGCGCGAGTATCATCAGTACGGTTCTCGCCGCTACTCTGATGGTAGTCTCTCAGGCCGACCTAACTGACTCGTCGCGTCTACTTTATGGCCAAATCACGGCCAAAAACGGCACTGATTTTGAGAAAAATAATGTGTACTTCTTGGCCTCTGCTGACAGGTATACACCAAAAAGTGGTGTTTTACTCATGGACCATTTCACAGAAGTGAACCACATACCGTTAAATCGGCTTCTAACATTTTCAACCAATTTCGAGTACTTGCCCGAGAACTCCCTGATCTATTACCTTGACGATTTTTCTGGATCAGGCACACAAATAATCAGAAACAAAGAAACCGTCTTCGGTAAAGTATCTAAAGGAACCGAAGTGAGAGCTGGCCTACTATTCGCAACTACATCTGCAGTTAGAGCTCTGAATGCTGACGGAATAGAGACTGAGGTAGTGCACCGGGTATCGACAGCGACCGACGTACTCTCCAAATTCACGACTGAAGATAAAATCCTAGCGACTCGCATTTTCGACGGGAGCTATGCCGGCGGGGCCACGGCTCTCATTCTGCCACACATGGCGCCAGACAATAATTCAGACCTCTTCGCAACCGAAATTGCGGCAAGAGTAATACACCCAAATGCCGTTAAAAACAATCAGGCTAGCTTCGCGCTGCCCGCTGAATGCCTGCACAAATAGGCCGACACCCTGGAGGTCATCCAACGATGAACGAACATGCGCTTTGACAACACGATCATCTTGAAAAATAAGGTCTCACACCAACTACAGCTGGTTATTGGTCTGGTCTTGGCCTCCCAGGTATTCTTGATCTCAAATCAAGGATTCGCTGCAGCCCCTCAAGTTGCGCTTGAAGAGGCCGTTTTTCAAAGATTGGTAAAGTGGGCACTGTCGACCGAGACCAGTTCGCTTTCACAGTTGGCTGTTCTGGAAAATTTCGCGGGTGAGGAATGGGCTTCAAAAATTCTAGCTCAAAATTTGCCCCGAACTGAAAGTGCTAAACTTTCTCGTGCAATTGTCGCCGAGCTTTTGCAAGTCGGTGATGTTAGACTTGCCCGTGAATTTGAAATAAAATTACTCGTGGTTAACGATCGGCAATCAGAACTTAACCCCTCAAATTCAGCCAGCGACCAAGGCGAATTGGCCAAACTCATCGAACCCAAAACTACCTCAGAGGCACTGCCAACTCTAAAATTAGGCGACATCAAAGCCGGCCAAGACTCCTTCGAAGAGACCACCAAAACTGCCGAGCATTCGCCAGCGTTTCAGGGATTTGTGCATCAACTTTCAGAAACTGAAAACGACCTAATCGAGCTGCGAAGAAAGACCGGAGTCGATTTGAGTATCCAAAACAAATCGACCGATCGAAGTTCGCTAAACGAGCTGCAAGAACGCATTCACCTAGCACAAATACAACTTCACCACTTCGCCCAGTTAGAAAAAATATATCGTACCGATCTAGCACTGGCTCGCGCGAGACGAGACCGATCATCTATTGACGCTGCGACCGAGTTAAAAATTCAAACCGAAGCCGAGCAAACGCAGCTAAATGCTCAGCTTGAAGTGATCAAGCAAGAGATCGCGAGACGTGACCTCGCACTTCGCGCCGAGGCCGCGCAAAGTCGATCACCGCAAACAACGACTGGAAGCCCCCTTCTCGATGACATCATCAAAAAGACTCTTTTGACCTTTCGGTTGCCAATAGAGTGAAAGCTACTCAGCTCAAGCCAAATCATTGACGACTCGCTTTGTGTCGTCCGGCTACCCCGTATTGCCTCATAAGTAAGTGTTACCAAGGAGCGGCGCGCAAAGACAGGTAGATGCTTTTGACCTGTATCCCAAAATTCTAATCATTCTTTGTCTTTTTCAAAATGAGCAAGAAATGCCTGTGTGGGTTCCTTAAGCCCTTTGGGTTCAATTCTGAGAATGGCTTTAAAATAAACAATGTCTAAATAATGGATGAGTCCTTTCTTGCTCCCGACGATTTATAGGGTTTCGTTGGCGGGTGGTAAGGGTGCGTTGCCGGTATTGGTTTCGAGGAGGCAGACTCCGAAACGTTGATGATGAGTGGGTTTCACTCTCGCTGTTTAAAATACTTCGAACGATCTCCAAACTGCAAAAAAGAAATTCTCTGATGGTGCTGAATGCAAGTAAGGGCGCAATTTTCAATACTTGTGGGTCCACCATGAGAATAGGGACGAATGTGGTGAATTTCAAGGCCACGCTGTGATTCGCACCGCTGCTTTGTCACGGGATCTACAAAAGAACACCGATATCCCTTCGTATGGATGAGCTCATGAAGCATCGCCTGTGAGAGTGTACGCTTTTGGTCTTGGCCGTCCAATCCAGAGTAAAACGATCTGCTCACCGTCGTTACCGACGGCGATTCTACGACCTCATTTATTTCTTTCGGCGCGTGCTCGGATTTCATTGGCGAATTCTCAGTCTGATCTCTCTCGACTTTTTCTTTGTCTCTGACTTGGGCTCGGGCTTTGGCTCGCTTCTGTTCTTGTTTGGCTTGTGCTCGCTCGGCTTGTCGCTCAGGACTATGTCGGTCGACGTACTCATCGGCCACGAGGTCAATGAGTGCTGCAAGCGTAATTCCAGGGTGTGAGTGCGCTAAAAAATCCCTAATTTCATCGAGTTTTTCAATCAAGGAGTTGGGAGCCACAAATGTGACCTGTGAAAGTTCAGCCGAGAAAGGCCGAATTCGATCCCGAGGGATCTCAGTGGATTGAGGAAACTGAGAAGCCAGCTCTCTTGCAGCAGCTTTACAGGTGAGCCCTGAGATAGATGTCAAAACTTCGAAAATTTCAGGGTCACTCAACTTCTCGCGATGAGCATAGCCCTGGGCCATTTCAAGCAAAGTCGGATTGAGAGCGCCCGAAGCTAGCTTTGGCTTGATCTCAGAAAATCGCCTTAGCATTCTAGCTGCCTTGATTTTACGTCCGGCAGTGGATTCTTCCATGCCGTGTTCGTTGATGAGATAAGACCAAAGAGACGGGTAATGCAGAAAATATCTCCGTCGATCCAGTTCTGCGATGTGTTCGAGTTGCTGCGTGAGATTCTGCGTTTCTTCAACAGAGAGATCTCGAAAC
>CAITVN010000006.1 GCA_903895855.1 Oligoflexia bacterium
CTTGAGGCGTTGCTTTATTTCGGGCTCGCGAAATTCTTGAGCGTAAGAAAAACGGCGTTTCGTTGAGTCATCGATGCCCTGAATGCGGTTACTGATCCAAATGATATTGATCTTCGAGTTTTCAATGTAGTGATTGATCCACGATTTTTCATCGTTCTTATCTTTCATGTCGCACATGAATATTCCAGACGTCGTGTTGATGATAGGATCAGCTTCATCTACCACTAGAATGCACTTGCGTTCTCGAAGAAGGTTTTGGGCGGCGACTAGGGCAGTCTTTCGGTAGCTGAGAGCCTCATCGCCCTCTTCATCGGTCTGCTTGACGAAGTAAAGTTCGGCGTCAAGGTGTTTAGCGAGGCTTTTTGAAAATTCAGTTTTTCCGGTACCGGGTGTTCCGTGAAACAAAATGTTGCAGCCAAGTACACTCGGAGTAGTTGCTACCAGAGACTGAATCACCGCAACGTTTTCTTTCGGAATCGCAAAGTCGCCGATTGAAAGGTCGGAAGTTCTTTTCGCTTTTTCGAAATAAGTTGCCGTGAGATCGAGAGTAGAGATTCCAGCCAAAAACGATGTGACATGGCTTTCGATTTCAATGGTTGAAGACCGTTGATTTCGTGAAATGAGACCTGATCCCACTAGGGCTGAGTCCTTTTTTAGCATGTCTTTAAGGTCATGTGGGCTCATGTTAAAGAAATGGCAATAATTTCTCACGGACTTATTGAGCTCGTCCATTTTTAAAGAGGGGTTTCTGAACACGGTTTCGAGGCCTTCAACGGTTTCTTTGAGGTACAGGAATTGAAGTACCGAAGTTTCATTTTCATTGAGGTTGAAGACTCTTTTGATTTCATTGAGGCGTGTCTTGAAGGTTGGAAGTCTGGTTCTTTGCTTTCGTCGATTGCCTGCGTTTAATTTGTGGGTGAGAAGAGTTTCAATTTCAGACATTAGCCAGCGATTGAGCGACGGAATGCGGTATAAGACTTTGCGGCACAGATCGCGAGCGTAGTCATCGATGTCAGTGGCCAGTTGCCCGCTAAATTCAGACATGCTGTCTTTTAGGCGTTCTATAGCCTCTGCGCTAAATGTCTTTTCAGCCCTCTTAATGGCTTCAAGTTGAATCTTGCGATTGAGTCTGGTTCGTTCTGGTAAAGTAAACAGAGAGAAGAGGTACTCAAGAGCAGCTTGGTTTGTTGTGCGTTTAACCAATGCCGCAATCTTAATTCCATATTCGATGAGTAGGTTTGTGAGTTCGTTGTCGTGTTTCATAGATTACTTCCAGTTCTTTTCGCTCGTTTGCTTTTAGTTTCTTGGTTTGTTGATTAAGTATCGCAGACCGTTCGGTCAGCTAAGGTCAGGGGCATCAAAATAATGTCGATTGAGGCCTTACTCTGCGGAGTTAGCGATCGGTCAACTAGGTCATCTTGTTGAAGTTTTGAAATCAAGTCGTAGTTTAGTTCGTTAAAGATAATTGCGATCACGATGTCTTCAGAAATTTTCAGATTCTTGACTAGGCCTTCAATTTTTGTATCAACGCTCTTTATATCGGTTGGTGTGAGTTTAGAGTGAGACTGGTATTCGAGCAAATCGAGCGTTTCAGTTTTGGCTTTTGAGTTGACGAACATTTTCGGAAATTGTTTGAAGAGTTCTTTGCATTGCGTACCAACTGCTGCCTGGCCAAATTTCGAGCTGTAAACGAGGTAGCCATCAAGCTTAGGGTATTTCTGCTTGAGCAGTTTGAGGCGTTCTTTCGCGCTTTTGTCGATCGGTAGTAGGTCATCGTAAATCATGAGGGTGGGCTTACCCTGTCAGATGGTCATGGGGCGGGGATTTGGGATCAGAGGATCGGGCAGTTATTTGGGGTCGACGCTACGGGATTGAGTTAGTTAAAATTGTTGTCAAAATCGTGACGAATGAGGATGTCTGCTGAGGCAAAATGTATGGAGACCAATGACGGAGTCTGTTAACGTTGATTGAACACTCTTAGTATAACAAGACCGAGGATAGAATACCTATGAAAATTGAGAGAATTGGTGATGCGAAGGATTTGATGAAGAAGGGGTTTTTGGCGCTTCTGAGGGAGAATGGGCTGAAAGAAATGATCGCCATGCCAATGTTTGTTTTAGAGAACCAACATCTGAGAGACAACCTGCATACGGAAGTACTCGCTCAGGCGGAAAAAAATTACAAAAAGGTGACCATGATAGATAATCTTTTTCATCGCACTGTGCCTTGGAACAACTGGGGTGCTAATGATGCTAAGAAGATATCTGCTATAGCCATAGATAAAGGGTATTTCAATGGATGGAAATCAGTGCTCGGTGGGGAAAATGATATTGGTGGCTCTCTTTTTTTGGATCCCGATATGGGGATCGATGTCGGAAGAATAATAGGACAACACAAAAAGGGTGAGAAGATCAAAATTCAGGACGCCGCTGATACATGCGAAGAGCTCGAGGAGTTGATGAGGAATGCTACTGGTGGTCTAGCGATTGATTACATAAAGGGGGACCAGATTGCTGCTATACATCAAAGGGTTCCCAAGAAATGGCTGATTATCTATGATGAGTCAATTGACAGACGGGCCCCAGAAAGAGTGATTAACGAAAAACTTCGTAGATTAGAAATTATCTATAATGCAAATCTCTTTAAGGCATTTACTTACTGGGCCGCAGGCGGGCCAAGCTTTGTGGTGATTGCCCCAATAAAATCGCAGGAAAAAAACCCCGCTGTCACATTTACGCAATTGAAACAGAAGCTGATCGGTATTGTTGGGGAAAAACGAATTTTTGTATAAAAAACCCAAAAAATCGCCCAGCATAAGGGCCGATAATTCTCAGCGTTTAAAAATAGTCTATGTTATCTATTCTTTTTTCCCCTCTGACCTCACCTGTCCATATCGTCGGCAAATATTCATTCAAGAGTGTAAACCTTACGCTGTTGAATTGGAGTTATCATGGCCCGCGATTTTGGAGTAGTGAGACCTGAAGTGATAGATGATGCCGTAACTCGACACGCCCTTCGTCTGTGTTTTCTTTGGGGCTGGGTTCAGTGGGCAGAATGCGATTGAACCCAATCATTAAATGCAACCTCCTAGCCGTTATTTTTTTTCAATTGCCTGCTGTCAGAATTAGAATTAGGAGAAGGAAATGTCTATCAATGTGAAAAGTTTTTTTTCCCGCCTTAAAAAGCAAATGAATACTGATCTTGGCGGCCGATACATGGAGATAATTCTTCAAGAAATTCTTTTTGAAGATATCGCCTACATTAGAGCGTTTTTTCCTGGGATTGATGTAACTCACTATCCGAACAAAAATGCATTTGAGGTAAAAATTGAAGACGTCTTTCATAAGCGCCGCCGTGCAGATCTTACGGTAAGTTACGAGGGTAAGCTTATTGCGTGCATGGAAATAAAATACGAAGATTTTCCGTTGGAAGATCAGATCGATGATTATGTTGACTTCGCAAAAAAGAGAGGTATCGCATTCACGTATTTAACTCAGTATCGTCCGAAGGTTGAGCACATGAAAATCATTGCCAGGGCTCGCACGTCTTCAATCGTTCACTTGCTCTATTCCGATGTTTACCTAAATCTTCAAAAAATGCAGCAAAAGAAATATAGTCACGTCGTTGAGCTATTCTTAAAGTTTATTAAGGAAAATGTTATGATCTACAATTCGGACTTTATCCAAAACAATGAAGACACCCTGAAAACCCTCGTCATTCGCGGCCTGCATTTAAAACATGCGAATGGCTTCGGCAGGAGAGTAAAGGAGGACAATCTCTTAAATATCCCCCAAGCGTGGACAGTTTTACTTGGCAACTGTCAAACACTAGGTGATCGATTCAGAAATGATTTTCCAAGTCTTTTTAATAAACGGCCGAGCGTGAACTTTGTATTTGACCCCTACTTTAATAGAAAACTATTGGCAAAGGATATTGGAGCAGAAATCGATGACCATATTTATCTAAATCGGGAGCGAAAAACGGGCGGATATTTTTCAGTGTGGGCGCAAGGAAAACTAAGATCGAGCAATCCCAACCATTGGTGTGGAATTTCACTTGGTTACTCTTTCTGCGTCGACGTGGAAGAAGGAACGTTCACGAAATATTTTTTTGCAACTGTTTCTGGCAAAAATCGTGATTGGGATAAGCAGGTGGTGCTATCGAGGAGCAACATGAAAGAGGAGAAAATCTATAGCGCTTTGTTAAATTGCACGAAGGGCGCGATTAAGAAGTGTTTAGCCGATAAAAATAACAGCGATTGGAATAGAGGTACTGGCTTTAATTCTTCTTTGAGACGGCTATCAAAGGAACTTGAGAGGAAATTTTGATCGATCTGCATGAAGAGGGGCGCAGTCCAATCATCTACAAAAATTAGCAATATTGAGCAGATAGTCAGAAATCTGGTTCATTAAACGGCCCTCTCGGATAAGGTATTTTTGGCGCCGACGAAACTGAGTATCGTAATCATTGACGAACGTTTCCAACGATTTTCTCCCCCCTCTGACCTCACCTGTCCATATGGTCGGTTAATATCCATTCAAGAGCGTAAACCTTACGCTTTTGAACTGGAGATACCATGGCCCGCGATTTTGGAGCAGTCAGACCTGAAGTGAGAGAAGATGCCGTGATTCGGCTGCTTCAAACTCGTACGAGCGACAATGGTCTAACGAAGCGTGAAA
>CAITVN010000007.1 GCA_903895855.1 Oligoflexia bacterium
CTCATTTTGATAAATCGAGATGTCTTTTCCGAAGACCCCCATTTTAATGAGAGCCTGAAATCCATTACAAACACCCAACACTAGCCCTCCGCGTGAGGCGAAAGTCGAAAAATCCCACCCCAAACTGTGCGTGAGTTTCAGCGCCAAAACTTTCCCAGAGGTCAAATCATCACCAAAAGAAAAACCGCCAGGCAACGCGACTACATGATAGCGAAGCGAAAGTTCGTCAATCGAAAGGCGATAATGAATCAGGTCATTTAAATGTCTCACATCAACTTGAAAACCGACCATTTTTAAACCCTGCGCGGTCTCAGCTTCACAGTTAATTCCGTCGCCAGTAATGACTAAAGCTCTTGGCATTTCGTTTTTCATTCAAAATACTCCGTCTTGTTCCATGCAGATCGAACTTCTTCGATTTCAACATTCATGAGCGTTTGCTCGCCTTGAATGACTTCAATTCGACGATGATTGGTGACTCTACCTAACCGCAAAAACGGAATTCCCAGTCCCAGCCATTCACTCTCAAGATCTGAAGTGTCTGACTCAGCCGAACTCACAACAAACGAGTGAAACCCTTCGCCATAACAAAGTTCCCAGAGGTCACACCCGCCAAAATCTGAGGCATCTTGTGGAATTTCGATTTTCGCCCCAAATCCTCGAGCAATCAGGCACTCAGCCACAGCGACAAATAATCCCCCATCAGACACATCGTGAACATTTCGTAGCCGTGTCGACTGCTTGCCCTCTGCGGCCCCCAGCCAAGAGTAAGTCCTCACTGCTTCTTCCCAATTAGGTTCAGGCAGCCTTGCTTGATTTCCCAAAATTTTTCCGGTGGCACTTTGCAGTTCAGACCCAACTAAGGACAGCCCAGAAAATGATCCAATCACATAGATGGCATCACCGACCGATTTAAAGTCTGCACTTCTGACGTTACGCAAGTCGGGAACTTTCCCGACAGCGGTAATCAAAAGCGTCGGAGTCACTGAGATCTTAATGTCTTTGCCCGCAAGTTTTCCGCGGTAATCGTTTTTCATGCTATCTTTGCCTGAGATAAAAGGAGCCCCCAGCGCGAGCGCAGCCCTTCTCATTCCATAGCAAGCCCGAACTAAAGAAGCGGCTTTGGCTTCGTCTTCAACCGGGTCTGGCCAACAGAAATTATCAATCAGAGCCACAATACTTTCTGGTCTCCCGAATTCAGCCCCCATGCAAAGCAAATTTCTCATCGCCTCGTCGACCGCTGATTCTGCCATGAGATACGTATCGTAATCCGAAAGTTTAGGGTTGATTCCACAAGCCACTGCAATGGCAGAATGGGATTCGGGATCAGGCTTGAGAACAGCACCATCATTCGGACCGCTGCATTCTTGTTCGGTACCGACATTCACGGTATGAAGCGGCTTGAGAACCGAAGTTCCTTGAACCTCGTGGTCGTACTGCCTAATCAACCATTCTTTTGATGAAATGTTCGGACGAGACAACAAAGTCAGTAGCGCTCTTTTTCCCCACTGTGCAAAATCAGTTGTCTCTGGAATTGGCAACGTCGGAATACCGCTCCACTTTGCCTTCAATTCAAGCGGCGGCAATCCTTCATGAAGAAATTCAAGATCGAGCCGACCTACACAAATTTTTCCGTAATAGATCTCAAATAGGCCTCGATCAGTGAACTCACCGAGATCACAAAACTCTACGGCTCTGCGCGAAGCTAACGATTCAAAGGCTTCTTTCTTTTCTGGAGCAATAGCCAAGGTCATTCGCTCTTGCGATTCGCTCACTACCAATTCAAAAGGCCGCAACCCCGGGTACTTCGTGAGAGCCAGTGAAACATCAATTCGAGCCCCCCCCGAAAGTCGAGCCATCTCGCCAACCGAAGACGAAAGTCCTCCGGCTCCATTGTCGGTCAAGCATCGATACAATCCCAGGTCTCGCGCCTCAAGTAAGAAATCACTCATTCTTTTTTGAGTGATGGGATCACCCAATTGCACGGCAGAACTCGGCGAGGCCTCCGTCAAAGCAAGCGACGAAAATGTTGCGCCATGAATTCCGTCTTTTCCAACACGCCCCCCCACCATATAGACTCGGTCGCCCGGTTGAACATCTTTAGATTCACACCTTCTTTCAGCAATGTGACGAGGCATCCAACCGCCGGTGCCACAGAAAACAAGAGGCTTTCCTAAATACCGTTCATCAAAAACCAAAGCACCATTCACCGTCGGAATGCCACTCTTATTGCCACCATGTTCAACGCCTCGGCGAATTCCGTCTAAAATTCTACGAGGCGGCAAAATGCGATCAGGTAATTTGCCTTCGCGATCTAGCGGTGCCACACAAAATACGTTCGTATTAAAAATCGGTTTAGCCCCTAACCCGCAGCCCAGAATATCTCGGTTAACGCCGACAATTCCGGTGAGTGCCCCGCCGTACGGGTCAAGCGCCGAAGGCGTGTTGTGGGTTTCTACTTTGAGGCAAAGCGCTGATTGGTCATCAAACGCCAGAATACCTGCATTGTCTGAAAAAACACTCAGAAGCCAAGACTTCGGCAATTCATCGGTGGTGCCCGCTATGGTCGACTTAAACAAGCTTGAAACCCGTGAGGGAATTTCGGCTCCGGCAACGCCTTGTGCAGGGGTAAATCGATCAGAACTATCAAAATCAAACGAATGATCGACCTCACCGGCGTCATCAGAAACGCCAAAGGGATCTAGCACCGGATCACGAAACGTTTTGGTACCAACCCCTGAAGGCGACACCCTCAGCGCAGGGGTTGACTCACCAGGCGCGCTCACATCAACGTAATCAATATTGGCATTGAAAATTTTATGTTTGCAATGCTCTGACCAAGTCTGAGCAATCACTTCGAGTTCAACATCGGTGGGAAGACTCAAACCGACTTTTTGCCGTTCTTCTTTTAGAAAAGTTTCGCTAAAATGAGATTGAACGATTTTCATTTCATTAAGCGACAAAGCCCACAGATTCTTCTCACTTAACTGACTAAGGGCGAGGTCATCGCTCTTTGCCAAATCAAAGGTATCGACTCGATCTGAACCTCGAATCCATAATTTTGGCATGTCTCTGCGAATGCGCTCTTGATGAAATCGATCGTTTTTTGTTAACTCAGCTTCATCCCAAACCGTAGAGGTTTCAATGAGCTCATTGCTAAACACCTCGCGCGACAAAACCGACAACAAGTCAGGGTTGAGTTCAGTGCCCTCCAACAATATCAAGCTACCACTGGCGGCTTTAGCGTCAGGCACCTTTTTTTGAAGAACAATTTCAAATGCCTCGAGTACGGTTCGAGCAACCGGATCCGTCACGCCTGCCCTCAATCTTTTTTCAATTCCCCAAAATCTACCGGGGCGGTAAGGTGCGCAAACCATCAAATCAGATAACCCACCGGTTTTTCCGGCCGCTGATGGAATGAGGTTTCCTGTAAATACCCACTGCAAAACATGATCCCAAAACACTTCTTGAATGACTGAAATTGCCTCTTCTCGCACTATCGGCAAGTCGAGCCAAAAAAGATCGATACACCTCACCCACCGAATTTTTGAAACGATGTCGGGCACGGCTAGCTGAGCCTTTCGTAAAAATAGCTTGGCTTGGGGATCAGAAAACTCTGGTCTTACTGCAACCTCAATTCGAGCGAACACTAACCACTCTCCCTTTCTGAATCAGGAACTCTTCTTTTAAAATTTCATTCAGCGTCAAAGCATAGAGCCGATGTTCAATCGCCAGCCCCTTTTTTTCAACCGTCAAAACGGTGTCGCCGTCTGTAATCTGAAAACTTTCTTGGGCGACGACTGGCCCAGCATCAACCTCGGGTTCAACTAAATGCACCGTGACACCTGTCACCTTAACCCCAGAATCAAATGCTTTTTGATAGCTACCTAGACCAGGAAAAGCGGGTAAAAGCGAGGGATGAATATTCACTATTCTCGAATAGCCTCGAGAATCTCGAAACTGCTCAATCACTTGGCTCGATAAAATTTTTCGGTACCCCGCTAAGACAACCCAGTCAGCCTGAAACTGCTGCAAGAGACGAACGAGTTCAGCCTCACGAGCCTTGCTATTTGTAGCAGTAAGTGCAATCGCTTTGAGGCCCTGTTCGCGAACCTTTTCAAGAACTGAAGCCTCTCGATTATCTGAAATAACCGCAGTCAATTCGGCTCTCAACTCGCCTTTTCTTATTGCTCGAATGATCGCCATCGCATTGCTGCCCCGGCCCGATGCGAGAATTGCAATTTTCTTTCGCGCGTAGAGTTCAGATTCACCTATGTCTTGACGAATCTGCATGCCTTTAAAATGAGCGTTTTCAAACTTTTGATAAGCGGCCGACCTAGCTGTAGCAACGCTCTCACCCAGTCCGAGAACTCCAAATACCCTGCCACCGCTCGTGAAAAACTGCGCACCCTGTTTTTTTACGGCACCAAAAAAAATTTCAGGAAAAGCGTCAGATTTCACTGTCGCAGGCTTCGTGAGGCTACCTTCTAACGGTTTACCCGCTTCAGGCTGTACTGGATATCCTTGAGAAGCCCCGACAACGTAAACTGCGGCTAAAGGTGAAAAAACAATTTCAGCATTCTGTTGCCAAAGAGTACCCAACGCAGCGCTTTTCAGCCAAGAAAATAAATCTTCACTCTCGCTCAAGCGAGGCATTAAGACTTGAGTCTCGGGATCGCCAAACCGCGCATTGAACTCTAAAACCCAAATCTGATCACTCACGCGGTCTACCATTAATCCCGCATACAAAATGCCCTTGAATGCGTCACCGCGCTCTTTCATCGCTTTCAAAATCGGAGAAAAAATTTCACCTGAAACACGTTTTCGAAAGGCGTCATTTGAGAAATCCGGTACGGGGCTGTACACCCCCATTCCTCCGGTGTT
Source organism: Oligoflexia bacterium (assembly GCA_903895855.1). Lineage (GTDB taxonomy): Bacteria > Bdellovibrionota > UBA1018 > UBA1018 > UBA1018 > CAITVN01. The sequence continues at coordinate 4,882 of CAITVN010000007.1, forward strand.
GGGCCCCTGCCCTTTTTCTCTCAATGTTTTATGATCACGAGCAAAATCTAAAAGTCGAAAATCGTTGCCATCACAAATGGCGAGACAAGAAACCTCTTCACCGATCAATCGCTCTTCGATCAGTAATGATAGCGAATGGTCAACACCGCTCTTGCTCAAAAAAAGGCCCGCTAGGTAATCTCGAGCATCGTCAAGCGAGTCACAAACCTTAACGCCTTTACCAAATGACAACCCATCGGCTTTAACCACAACGCCGTCGCCTTTGGCGCAGAAACGAGCACACGCCTGCAACGCCGCACTCATTTCAGTGACCACTTCATAGCCCGCCGTTCGAACGTTTGCCGTTTTCATCACCGATTTGGCAAATGCTTTACTCGATTCGATTCTTGAAGCCGCCTTGTTGGGTCCGAAACACAAAAGGCCATATCGCTCGAACACATCAACTACGCCATCGGCCAAGGCGTTATCAGGACCAATCACCACCAGTTCAATCTGCGCCTCAACCGCTATAAGGGCCAGCCGCTTAAATTCGCCTTCACCCAATGACAAATCACAATCCCAAAATTCAACGGGCTTTTGGTCGTCAGCCTTCATTCCAGGATTTCCTGGCGCCACGAAAATTTCAGTCACGCGCGGCGATCGTGACAACCGCCACGCGAGAGCGTGCTCTCGGGCACCAGAACCCAGAATCAAGACTCGTCCACTTGATTTAACTGGTGAGGTTGCGCGACCCAAATTCTCATCAAACGGTTCGGGCCTAGATTGAAGCCAAAGAGCGAATTTTTCTTCAACCTCGCCAGGGTCTAAAGCAGCTTCACTGCTGAGCACTTCAGCTAGGGTTGTGTACATCTGCGAAATCCAATTGCAGTAGCTGCGACTGAGCTTCTGAGGTGCCGTCTTGATTTTCTTTTGCCATCCGGCGGCTAAAAGACTGATTCCGTGACTTGATTTGAACGTTTCAAGTTCTTGATACCAAGCAGTTGACCGGTAAACTTGGCGAAGCACCTCTTTTGACAAGTCAATCTCGGCACACGAGAGCCGAAGTTCGTCGGGGCCGATCGCATCTACCAAAATCAATTCACGATTTTGATTAATCGCCCACTCAAATTTTCCATCATTCAGTTGAATGCCTCTTCGATCAAAATCTTCTTTTAAAAATGCCGAAACCCACTGGGTTAAGATCAACAGTTCTTCGAGCTCGCTGGCTGCTAGCTTCGAAATAGACAACGCTTCGGCATAATTAAGCGCACGGTCAATCGGCTCTAATTTGGTAAACAGTTCGATGATCGGAGCTGAAAATTCTGACAAGCCCAACTCAGATTCTAGATTCCCAAAGCCACGCTCTTCTAAATAATTTGGATTATTTTTCAGCCGCGAAGGTAGGCTACTGCCCTTTGGGCAATTCCACCGAAAAACCACTTCGAGTGGAATTAAATCAGAATTCAATCCCAAGTCGGGGGCCGAATCGCTTCGAATTGAACCTTGGTAATCATAGACTGTTTTTTTAAAGACAGAACCGGCGACAGGTGGCGTCACCCGAACGGCGTCGACAACCAAGACAGGAAAGTCATGCAGGTCTGACCGCCTTGCCTTTTTATTGACTGGGCCGACTCGACTATTCTGGACCGACACGCAAAAAATTTCACCTCGCTCGGCGGCCTCTAGCGAGCGCGCTAAGCCCCGGTAATGAGTTCTCACCCCGCCCATTCTCAATCGTTCAAACAGCGCAGTTTCAAGAGAGCATTTCAACTGCTGAGAAAGCCTACTTGCACGCTGAGAATTGAGAAAGGCGTTCCATTCAGCTGCAGACCCCAAACGCTCAAAAACAGCGGCCGCCATAAACGAAAGAGAACTTCCTTTTAAAGGAATCTCATCAGGCATTCGACCCCAGTCGAAAATTGAAAAAGCGTCGGTATAATTGAAGGCAATCGAACCTGGCTGGTTGTCTAAGCCAAAAAGATCTTTCACACTTCCAGAATACTTAAGCTTTGCCACGAGAAAGGGGTTCTCCTCTCACTACACTTTTCAAGTCTCTGGCTGAACTCGCTCGATTGAGATTGCGATTTTCAGTAAAAGAAGCGGCACAAGTGACATCAGTGGGATACTTGCCGTCTAAACATCCCAGACACAAGCTACCCTCTTGCGCCCCCTCAATTGCCCGCCTGAGACCCGGAATTTCTTGGTAGATGACTTGGTCGGCCCCAAGCAACTCACGAATTTGGGCATTCGTTTTTCCGGCCGCGATCAGCTCTTCTGGACTAGGAAAATCGATTCCATAATAACAAGGAAACTGAATCGGCGGACAAGTCGAAACGAAATAAACTTGCTTCGCCCCAGCCTTTCGCACTAGCTCGATGATCTTCTTCGAAGTCGTGCCACGCACGATCGAATCGTCGACCAGCAACACATTTTTTCCTGCAAATTCTGAGCGCACCGGACTTAACTTCAGATTTACGGCGTCTTGACGCTTTTTCTGTGAATCTAAGATAAATGTTCGCTTAATATAACGGTTTTTAATTAATAGCTCACGGTAAGGTAATCGAACTTTTTCAGCCAGCGCAATGGCAGCAATTCGTGACGTTTCAGGAACCGGAACAATCAGATCGGGAGAAATCTCTCCACTGGCAATCTGATCTTCAACCAACTTAGCCAGCTCTTCACCCAATCGAATTCTTGAACCGTAAACTGGAATCGTTTCAATCACGCTCTCTGGCGAAGCAAAATAAACCCATTCAAACATACAGCGCTTGGGCGGCGATTTTTTCACGACCCTTGTAAAAACCTTTCCTGACTGATGGTGAATGAAAACGACCTCTCCAGGGGCTAAATCTCGAACCAAGTCATACCCCAAGAAAGCGGCAGTCGCACTTTCAGATGAGAACAAATGGGCCTCACTGGTAGGCAACGTTCCATCAGCTTTCTTCGCCCAAATGAGTGGCCTAATGCCAGCCGGATCTCTAAATGCAATCAAACCGTGCTCAGCAATGAGAGAAACCACACTATAACTTCCGTTGAGTTCTTCAGCCAGCCAAGTAAGCGTGGCGCAGATCTTTTCAAATTGATATTCAGGCTGAGCTTCAGCCTGCTCTTCGGGAGTGCCTAGGGCTGCGCCAAATTCGTGACTCTTCAGCCCGCCGCCCGCACCCACTCGCGACTGGGTCAGCCCGTGTGCGAATAAATTGAGAAGCATCTCAGAATCAGATTGAGTCAGGAGATGCCGCTGAAGGTCAACTTTAAGTTTCTGTCGCAACTCTTCAGTATTAATTAGATTGCCGTTATGTGCTAAGCCAATTCCATACGGATAAGAAAGAATAAAAGGTTGCACTTCGTGAAGCCTACCACTGCCTGAAGTGCTATAGCGGTTATGCCCAATTGCTTGGTCGCCGACCAGAGACTCTATCGAATCTCGATCAAAAACTGCCTCTACCAGACCTAAATTCTTCTCGCGATGAAACCCTGTCGTAGCATCATAAGTCAGAATGCCAGCAGCATCCTGACCCCGGTGCTGGAGGGTCGTGAGCCCCAAGAAGGTTTCACGAGAAGCGTCTGCACTGCCGATGATGCCAATGACGCCACACATAATTGAAAAAATTGGTAACAGATAACACCCGTTTGTCAAAGCATTCTTTGCCGTTTCTTGAACGATTTCTGTACGCCTATTTAAACTATTTTTTCTAAATTCTTGCATCTCAAAAAAGTTCTGAATACACTCCTGAGACAGAGGGGGACTGAGCAAGAAGATGAGTTCAACACAAAACTCGATTAGTCCAGTAACAGGGGTAATTGCTGAAGATCAGGTCATTATTGATTTTGGCAAGTACGAAGGAAAAAGCGTCCATCAGATTTCAGAGCTCGATCCCATTTTTTACGATAAGCTCGCATCTGAAAAAGAAAACGGAAATTTTGCCATTAGGCGCCACAGAGATAAGTCTTTTAGACTTTATGTGAATCCGCTTTCAAATATGGACCATTAATTTTTAAAAAGTAACTGATGAATGAGCCTCAATGGGTGAGACTCGAATGGGTACATCGAGTGAAACCGAAACTGATGCGAAGAGATCGTATCAAGACGCCAAAGTTTCGGTTTCACGTCGACTGCGTCAAAAAAACACCAACGAATCCATCAAATAAAGCAATAAAAAATCAAATTTTTCTCCAATTCAATTCTCAATCCCAATAGAATATAACGATGCAGGCACTGATCGTAAAAGAAGATAAGAAAGTTCGAGCAACCATCGCTTTTATTCTAGAAACTGAACTTGGGGTCAAAGTCAAAGAAGCCACAACCATACAAGACGGTCTCGCAGCACTTCTAGACGACGACTGCAAATTCGATGTTCTCATCTGCGACGACAATAGCGAAAACTTGAAACTGTTCAAATACCTGATGACAGGCGATATGCAGACTCGTTGCCTGGTTCTTAAAGACCCAAAAATTGCCGCGGTTCTCGCTTTTCCTGAACTCATTGCCGGTTACATCAACCCTTCTGCCGTGAGCGAAGAAATCAAGAAACACTTTGCCGAAAAGTTTAGCGAGTCGAAACCCGACCTTCAAGAAGGTGAAGACGGTCAGTACTGTCGCATTCGCGCTATCGTGGCCATGCAACGCATGCCCCTTGCTTTCGAGCTCTTCGTAAGACTGTCTTCTCAGAAATACGTTCGCATTTTCAAAAAAGGTGATTCTTTCACTGAAAAAGACTCATTGGCCTTTTTGCATTCAAAGCAAATTGAATACCTCTTTTGCCACAAAAAAGACGCCGCATCATTCGCTACCCAACTCAAAGAAGACATGGAGAAAAATTTCAAACTAGCCTCTGCTACCCCAGAAGGCGCCACCAAAGCCGCCTCGCAAGCACAAGAGGCCGTGATGGAACTCGGTAACCGAATTGGGTTCACACCAGAAGTTCAGGCGCTCGCGAAGCAAGGCATGCTCATGACTGTCAAGACGATCGGAGCTGGCAAACCCCAACTTTCAAAGATCATCAAAGGCATTCTTGCCGACAAAGACCGTTACCTAGGCTCTCATGCAATCTTAACGGCACAAATTTCATGCAGCCTGGCCCACAGCATGGAGTGGTCTTCTGAAACGACCTTCCAAAAACTCAATTTTGCTTCGTTTTTTCACGACATGATTATCGTTAACAACAAGCTCGCTCAAATCAAAGACCTCGCTGAACTTGAAGCAAAAAAATCTGATTTCACTGTTGACGAGTACAAGCGCTACAAAACCCACCCAATGCTGGTATCGCAAATGATTTTAACTTTCAGCGAAGTGCCCGCTGATGTCGACCTGATCATCGCTCAGCACCACGAAAGGCCTGATGGTACCGGATTTCCGCGAGGCCTCACCGGCCAAAACATTGCACCTTTAGCCGCGTTATTCATCGTTTCGCACGACATCGTAGACTATATTTTCGCGCACGGCACAAGTGGCATCGATGAGTTTTTTAGAGCCTATCGTGAGAAGCATTCGATCGGATACTTTAAAAAGATTCTCGCCCAAATCGATCTAAAGAACCTAGGGATCGCTGATGAACCGGCGACAGCTGCGCCGGCAAAAGCTGCGGCACCCAGCACGCCTGTGAAAAAATGAATCTTACTTAACCGATATCGATTTCGCCGCGAAACACTTCTTTCGCCGGCCCAACCATGGTCACGGTGTCGCCATCAAATTCGATTTGAAGAACTCCACCGGGTAGCTCAACTTCGACTTTCGAATCGCACTGCCCCGTTTGAATTGCCGCCACCACTGACGCACAAGCCCCGGTACCGCAAGCCAAAGTATAACCGGCACCGCGTTCCCAAACCTGAACACGAATCTTGCCTCGACTCAGCACTTCGACAAAATCAACATTGGTCTGACGCAAAAACCGTGGGTGAATTTCAATCACGGGTCCGACGTCTCGCACCTCTTTTTCAGGCCAGCTTGCCCCAAAAATCACACAATGCGGAACCCCCATCTGAACCAATAAGTACGAATAACGTTTGCCGTTTAAAATCAACTCTTCGGGTTTCAACCACCCGTTAGGAGAATCTAACCGAGACCTACCCATGTTGACCGAAAAAAAATCATCTTGTTCACCTGTCTTAGTGACCCTCTCGATCTCAATCAAGCCAGCCAGAGTCTCACACACAAAGTGCTCATCATCACCGGGCAGGACCTTGGCTTGGTGCCGCACTAAGTAATGCGCAGCCGCCCGAATGCCGTTGCCGCACATTTCTGCGTTGCTACCATCGGCATTGAAAAATTCAACCCGGCATGCAATCGGTGCGCCCTTCGCTGAAACAGCACTATCGAGCGATCGCAGGCGAATCATTTGATCGCACCCCACACCAAAGTGCCGATCGCAGATCAACCGAATCTGTTCGGGCGAAAAATGATGAACGAGACCCGGCGGTTTTTCGAGGTCATCGATCAATACAAAGTCATTGCCTAAACCCTGTAGTTTAGTGAAGGTGATTTTCATGATTACTGAGCAGCGCCTGCCGCTTTATCGTAGCCTTTTTTTGCGCTCTTAACGGCATCGTACTTAGCCTTGATACTGGTGGCCAGTGATTTGCATTTGGGTGCTTTTTTCTGGGCATCCATATTATCTTCGACAGTCTTCTTTCTCGCAATTTCCTTGTCGTCGTCGCTTAATCCCGCGTAACTCGGGGTCTTCGCACAAGCCCCTTCAAAAGCACCATCTAAAACTGAGGCAACTGCTGAAACATCAGTGCTTTTATCACCTCGAATTTTATCAAGAACGCTACCTAATGACTTTAGGCTATTCGATTTGTCGCAGTCTTTCTGCCACCCCTCAGGGCACTCAGCCAGCGCATCGGCTGCATCCACCAGGGCTTTCTTCGCATCGTCGACCTTCTTACCGGCACACGAGGCCACCTGAGTTAAGAGACTGTTTTTCGCGGTGGCGATCTCAGCTTTCGAATCACCAAGGGCTTTAGAACCTTCGGTGATTCCAGCAAGAGACTTTGAAAACCCAGACGGATCGAGATTCGCCATCACGGGGTTCATCTTCGAACCAATCAAATTGACCGCACTTTTTGGTGCCCCATAAATGCCATCAGGCCCTGGGGTAAGCTCTTCGCTATCAACCTTCGCGGGGTCAATCTGCGCTGAAATTCCAAGCGAAGCCAGCGCACTATTTAACGTATTCATTTGCTGTGATAGCGCCTGATTTTGCGGTCCGAGTTGCGCCGCCATTTGCGTGACAAATTGTTCGATCGTCTGATTCGACTTCATGATGTAGTTTTGCTTGGCTGTTTTGATTTGAGCGACTGAAACCTGTAAGTTTTTAGAAACATTCGTCAGCGCTGCTGAACACCCATTCAAACCGCTACAAGAAAAACCGATATTAGTAGCAGGGTTATTGCCTTTGATGATCATGCCCACCCCTGAATTCTGAGTGGTGCCTTTGAGCAAGCCCTCAAGGTTACCTTGCATATTCGACAAACACCCTTCTAGGGCATTGGGCTTTGCATTCTTACAAAGCGAAATATTCACAGGCAAATTAACACCCGTCACCGCACGCATGCCTTCGGTGTAGACCTGCGCCATTTGATCTAAAGAACGCCCCATATTGGTTTTCAACTGCCGTTCTTGCGATTTCAAGCCTTCTTTCATGCTGCCTAAACCCACTTGCCTTGAACTATCACCGGGCTCAGCGGCTAACGGGCTCATTGAATTTTCTTCGATTTTCACACGGCGACTCGCCCGATTAAAACAAGAATTCATTTTTTTCAAAACAAACGCCCTGATATCGAGGCCTTTACCATTGAACGATGCGAGCTGATCTGAATACTGCGATTCGACGTCAGCCGCAGATTGAATGAGAGTCGGAGCACCTGTTGGCCCGGCAGATAATCCGCCACCACCTTGCCCGGCAGGGGCCGCAGCTTTTGGGCCACCTGCACCCGCATCGCCCAATAGGGCACCCATTAGGTTTTCTAAATCAGAAGCCTTGCCTTCGGCCATCTCTTTTGATTCGGTTCGCGTATCGATCACATCTGACTTGCCCACTTTACGCTGATTTTCTTTATACCGACAAACCGTGTACTGCGCGAAAGTGACCGACTCATTTGCCGACTTCGGATTATTGGGGTCAATGCAACGAAGCCCCGTTTGTTTAGCGTCTCTAAAACAACTCATCGCTAACGAGGTGGTTCTCGCTTGTTTAGCTTCTTCGAATTGTTTTTTCTGATTGTCTAAGCCCACTCTTTGCTCTTGCAACTGCGAAATCTCACCGTAACTCGCTTCGAGTTTTGCTTGAACCGTCGCCCTCATCTTTTCGATTCCAGGCGGCACCCCATTTGGCCCACCCATCAACTTTTCTTGGGCATCTGCGTACTGCGCGGTTCGATCGGCTTCCATGCTAGTTAGATTCGCCACATCTTGATTCATGCGTTGAATATTGGTCTGAAATGCCTGCTGCATCGTGTGCATGATCTGCGCAAGCCTAGATGAAGCCATTTGAAGGCAACTCATCTCATCTTTGATCGCTTTGAGTTTGAGTTCACGACAGCTCAGCGCATCGACGTCTTGCTGAATCTCTGCTTTCAATGCATTCACTTTTGCCAAACTGACCGTACCATTTGAATCGGTAATGGGTCCGCATTCACTGATTTCTTTTGGCTTACCCAATAACGGGCACTCAGTCGTTGCCGTCACAGGCCCAACACTACCCGACGAGAGGCTACCGTCATAAGTGCCGTCTGCTAGCAGGTCTTTCGCCAAATCAGCACCTTTAGTTAAAGCGCCCGACACCACAGAAGCCGTGGTCGATTGCTGAAGACCCATGCAGCTCGTAAAAATGGTTTTAATGCTTTCTGGGCCCGCACCAAACGTGGGCGGAATGAAGCTACCGTTCGCCCCGCTATCAGCGGCACCGGCCTGCTGAATCCCTGAACTCTCAGAATTCAAGTAAGAGCCAAACGGAAACAATTCCGCCACCCAAATCAGTAAAATCAGCCTTGCGACTGCGCTATGAAATGACTTTCCCCGTTTCACCATAACCCTCAGCAACGAGTCTACCAGAGTATTTTAGATAAAAAAACTCTGTGTCAAAAATGACCTATTAAGTACCGAAAGCCGCTCACTCTTGATCGTCAAGACCGTCCTCGAGCCCACCTAAATGAGCAGCCGCCGCCCAGGTCCCGCCACTCGTAGCACTACACAGTGTTTTTGCTGAGGTCGCATCGTAGGTAGGAGTGTAATAATAAAACTTCTGTTCAGTGGCCACTCCACTACTCACGGTGCATGTTCCCATCTTACCAGTCGCCACACAGGTGGTGGCCGAATAAGTTCCGCCGAGCCCTGCGCAAGCCGTACTGACGGCGGCATTGCCATCAGTCGTCGTGTAACTCGACCCCGTGTAGTCGACGCAGACATCAGTTAAACTGGTCATTTTACTGCAACTGGCCGTGTTGGGTTTTGAACCACATCCACCAACCATTAGTGCCATTGTTGCCAAAAAAACGAGTGCTAATGAAAATTTCATATCGAGATCCCCTATTCAGGAATTCTCGCACCCGACAAAAAAAATTACCAGACCTACTTTGGCCTCCGATAGCAAATTAGGCCGACTCGTTTGCCACGTCTAAGATCGCCTGCCTGATCGAATCGAGCTGCGGAACGCTTGCCATTTCTAGTGCATCGGCTAAGCCAACTCCCGGTACAAAGGCCCCGGCCACAAGCTTGGGTCTGGCCTCTAAATGATAGAAATGTTCTTCAACGGTTCGACGAATTAAGTGTTCGCCAAAATTGGTGACCTCAGTATCTTCATTCACAAAAACCACACGCCTTGTTTTTCGAATCGACTCAGAAATCAGAGCCCAATCGTATGGCCAAAGCGAACGAAGGTCGATCACTTCAACTGAAACGCCCTGCGATTCAAGCTCGTTTGCCGCTTGAACGCAAATAGGCAGCGTTCTGCCGTACGAAACCACCGTCACGTGACCGCCTTCATGAACGACCTTACCTTTGCCAATTTCGACAGTGTAATCAGTCAAGTTCTCGGGCCATTCAGGTTTCCATTTCGAACGATCGCCCAAAGGCGCATCGATTCGCCGACGCAACTCTTTCTCACCTTCTGGAGTGAGTTCAGGCTCTCCCGGAATCGCCTCATGGCCTTTCACGCGAAGCAACGCTTTGGGTTTTAAATACATGGTCGGATTCGGGTCTTTCAAGCACGCGATCATCAACCCATAGGCATCGAGCGCATTTGAAGGCATGACAATTTTCCAACCCGCAATGTGGGTCATCGTCGCATCAAATGAATGCGAGTGGTAGATTGACCCGCGAATGCCACTTCCGACCGGAGTCATCACCGTCATCGGCATATTCCAATCACCATTGGTCGACCACGACTGATTGCCAGCGAGTTTCAACAAGTCAATCGTGTTGTAAATATAATCGCAAAACTGAATTTCAGCCACGCACCTTCGGCCCGCAAACGCCAAGCCCATCGCAGCACCAATGATACCGCGTTCATCGAGCGGAGAATTCCACGAACACTCGACACCTTGAGTGGCGGTAAAAACCCCTCCCAGAGGCGGGCCCACATCTTCGCCGAACACTTCTTTCAGACCTAAATTTTTCTCACCGTAATGAAGAGCCATCCGAATGGCTTGTGCAATCGTTGCCATCTTACCAGTACCTTCCTTTTTGACCGAGATAAGTGTGATCGTAAATCGTCGATGAATCAGGCATTGGCTCATCGCGAACCCGCTTCGACATTTCTAGCATTTGCGCCACGTAATCTTCTCGAATTTTCTTCATCTGGTCACGAGTCAGAACTTTTGCTTCTTCTAATTGAGCTTCAAATAAAGGTATCGGATCTACCTCGCCAGCAATCAAATTGGCACCCGTCGCCGAACTGTGCCCATAAAGTCTCGTCACTTTTGCTTCTAATAAATAAGGTTTTCGATTTTCTCGAACATAAGCAAACGCTTCACTGAGCGCATCCCAAGATTCTTGAACATCGAGGCCGTTGATTGTGCTGGTTTTCATACCAAACGCTTTGCCACGATCAGCAATATTTTTTTCACCGTGTTGGGTTGAACCATCAGTTGAAATACCCCAACCGTTATTCGTAACGATCATCAAAATCGGCAACTCCATCTTAGGTCGGGTGGCCCACACCAGGCTCGAGGCAAAATCACCTTCAGCCGTACCGGCGTCTCCACCATTCACGATCGTGATACCAGTGCCGCCCTCACGTTTTTGGGCGATGGCGGTTCCCACCGCCGTCAAATATTGAGTTTCAATGGTCGAAGTGATGGGTACCACGTTCCACTCTCTTTTTGAATAATGCGCGGCGAAGTTTCGGCCTCCAGAAAAAGGGTCGGTCGCAGTATTTTGCATCTGGCGCATCGAATCCATCGGATCCATTCCTAACGCCAGCATCTGGGCTCCAGAGCGGTAGTGAAAATGACAATAATCAAACTGAGGCCCCTGCCCCTTTTTGATCATCATGCCTATGGGTACATTGAACGCTTCTTCGCCAGGGCCCCCCAGCCAGAAGTATCCTTGCGATTGCTTGTACATATTGATGAGCCGCTCTTCCATCACTCGAGACTTGATCATGAGGTCATGAATCCGAATCAGAGTTTTTTTATCGAGCTTGCCTCGGCCGTTTTGAGTAATCGACGCTTCATTTTTCTTTGTCACAAGATTCTCCAGTTAAAGGTTCGGGAAAACTAATGAAACACTTAACGGATTGCAACAAAGAATTTTTGACTTTTGCCTCTAACTTGAGAATCAAACCCAAGTTCCTACTCTACACGCTCCAACGCCTGCGCCAATTGCTTGACTCTTTTTTCCCAAAGACTAAAATCAAGCCCCTCCGGATTCGAGGCACCATCTAGGTCGGGCCGAACAACGGCCTGGGTTTCTTGCCAAAGCATCAGAAATTCCCAAAAAACTGATTTGGGTAGTGGCGACAGAAAAGAACGTTCAAAGGCCACCGGCAAACCGTCAACCCCCCAGTACCGATGCAGACTCACCCAAGCCTCGCGAATACGAATGCGATGAATGAGCATGTGGGTAGAAGTGTACATCTTTTGCATGCCTCTGAGAGCCGAAATCTGGGTTTTGAGTGAGCGAAGCTCGGTTTCATCGCGAAACGATCCGTCAACTTGCTGATAACCTGAACCCAAGAGGTTTCCGATCGCAAAAACAGCGGTGTCTAACATCGGAATTTTTTCTCGAAATGCAGGGGGCAAGGTCGTATCGGCAGTCAAGAATTCTTTCAATTGCCCAATCATGACCAGAAGCCTACCCACCAATTGAGCTGGCGGTTCGCCAAATCGCCCAAAACGATTCACACTGGCATAAAGCCGAATCCCCGAATCGATTTCTTGCAAATAACCCAGCTCAGAATGAATCACATTCATCAAGACTTGTGCGAAGACCCCAACCGCCAGATCTCTACCCTTGACCGGAAAAATTACCGGTTTTGTGACGTCCAAGATGTCTTCAATTTGTTCGGCACTTCCCAAGAACTTTGCGAGTACACCCGAGTCAGGATGAGTCTGCTTCAAGAACTCAATCACAGCGCCCAATAAATCCAAAAGACTCGATAGCTCTTGCCGCTCAAATCTCGACTCACCTGTTGGCGAATCCATGCCCACCGCTCTTAAGTTTTCATCTAAGAGCATGAGGTCAGGAAAAATCTTAAACTCTGATGCAGGCACTTCTTGCGAACCCAATTTTGTGAAGTCCCAAAAATCTAAAAACCCCATGCGCGAAGGCAACAGTGAAAGCGACTCGGCCCAACCGCCAAAACTAAAACTAGCAAGCTCGGGCACCACTGGCTCAGGCCCTATCCCACCAGCCGCTTGGGCGCTCACTTGCCAGCCGAAATCAGCGCCTACACCCCCAGCACTGGCCGCTTGCGAACGAAATTTTGCACCATCAATACCAGTGAGAACCAGCAGGCGATTGGCAGCAGCATAAAAAAGAGCGGCAGCTCGCGCTTTCGAATCGGCTTGATCTTCTTGTGACCACTTTGCTGCCAATTGTAAGTCGGCTTTTAGCCCTTGAGAAAAATCTGAGAGAGAGAGTAACGAACACTTTTCTCCAGTTTGGCCACACCGAGCAATCATGCGCTCGCGCGAGCCTAAATCCTGCACTTTTTGCCACTGCCAAGGTTCAAGCGAACTTTGACCGTCAATCAATGAAGCCCCTGACCAAAGAGAGCTTTCTTTTTCACCCCCAAATTTCTGAGTGACCAAGAAAGGCACTGACTGTGTTTTTGCATTAATCTCGGCAAGAAAACTTTTCTTAAACTCGACAGGAAACTTGGTGTCAAATATTCCAGTCACTTTCTTTTTAAATTCGTCTGACTTTCGGTACGCGATCAGGTCTTTTTTAATAAAATTATACAATCGTTTTCGAAAGTCACAAGGCGTATAGACCCATGCATGGTTGCAATCGAGCTTCATCACGAGCATCGTGGCTTTATTGATGTGATAAGTTTCTTCACTCAAATCCAGTTCGCAAGCTCCGTGCACGCCCTCGGTGCCAGCTTTCGCCCGATTCAAAAAACAACCGCCTAATTGATCTGCGCTCGACTGCAAGTCGGCAGGCAGAGCATGAGAGAGGGCCATGTCTAGAAATTCATCATAAATTTGTAAGAGTGAAACGCTACTCAAAGCTTTCGGAAGCTCTTTGCTGTAGTTTTCTTGATACTGAGTCTTATATAAATTTTCCCACTGAAGCGGAATCACTGCGCCCACATAGGGCGAATCGGCAATCGAAAAACCTATTTCTGTAAACGGAGCCTCTGGTCGATAAGACTGAAAAGCCTTTAGTAAAATCGCGTTATCATTGGTTTCAAAATCGGTTCGCCAGTGTTCCCGAAAATCTAGGAGATTCAAAACCTGAGTTCTCATTTCGCTTCGATCGAGGCTCCACTGAGTTTGAAGAGCCTTGGGTGCCGAGTCGGCAGATGCCCCCCTAAAGGCCACAGCCAACAAAACCACGATCAAACCGGCAATTGATTTTCGTATCCCCAAGCCAAACAGCATGTATCGGCGTATAGCACAATGAAATCAAAAACTGAGATCTGCGACACCAAATGAGAAATTTGTTTTCTATGATTTGCAGTTCACGCAATGGTTTCACTTCGCAGATTTTTGAAAGTGGTATCAATCTGACCAAGTGTTTGAATTTTACACGACCGCTCTAAAATTTTAGACCCACTTTGGAACCATTTACGTAGAGTCTTTCGCTCAGACACTCTTGCAATTTCTCATTGAATTCATGCCGATTACGCTTCGCACCTAACGCTGGCATACAGATTGCTCTCGTTACCAACCTTTAAGTCAAGGTGGCTGTTGATCGAGGGGCAAAGTGAATTCAGAACAAATCACGTTTCGTGAAAAACGAACAGCGTTGAAGTTAGCCATGAGGGTAGTTTTCCTCACAGTCATTTCTGAACCCTTATCTCATTTGAGTATTGCAGCTGAAGACGCCAGAGTCCTACCCTCGGGGCGATCTCGGTTTTCAATGATCTACGGTCGCACCGAAAAAATTACGAATAACTTCAACCCACAAGGGCAAAGCGAATCGATCACTCAACCTTACAACCTCGAACTGGGGTCGCAAAATTTAAGACGAGCCGATGAGCGCATCACTCAACTCGTAGACTACCTCAACGGTCCCGAAACATTCGGCCTTCGCTATGACGTTAACCAGCGAAGCACCTCAAACAAAGGAATCATTCTTTCCGACAATTCTAGCCTACCCAAGCTCGGCGATGCTCTTTCTCGCGGCTTTCTAAACGTGGGCGCTGAAGCCCACCGAGAACAATACAATCTGGCCTACCAGTACGGAATTTCTTCACGCCTCACCATGGGGTTCACCGTACCCTTTATTCGAGGAAGAGTTGATGTCACGAAATCCATCAATGGTCCCAACACCGCTCAAGATATTTATCAAGGATTTCTTGCTCGCGATCCGGGTAGGTACCAATCATTGATCGATGCCCTAGGGCTGATTCAATCAACCTCAACCGAAACGCTTCAAGACGTGCTCACAGCCAAGGGGTATACGCGCTTTGAAAACTACAAAGTCGAAGGGTTTGGAGATCTGGTATTCGGAGGACGCCTTAAACTGGTCGATACCGAGAACAGCAGTGGTGAATGGGTTGATTCAGTTCAAATGGGAGCCACCGTGCCCACTGGCAGATTGAAATCGCCTAGCCAAATCACTGCGATGGATTTGGGCGATGGAGCTTGGGATGTTGGCGCAGCTCACATTCTCAATTATCGCCCTCATTGGCGTGTGCTTTTTTCAAACTCGGTCAATTACACCTATCGATTTTCATCGAACCGGGCACTTCGGGTTCGAGAAAATGCAGACGACTTTCTTCCTGACTCAAACTCTGAAGAACTGGTCAAATCACGCCTCGGCAATAAATTTTGGACGGTTGCTGGTTTAAAGTTTTTGGCCACCCAGGCCATTTCTCTTGACTGCAGTTATGAGTGGTACTGGAAGGGCCTCGATCGGTTTCAAGGGTCTCGACCAAAAGACTATTCGTACCTCTCTGAAAACACCGACACCTACAAAGAAACATTGCAAATCGGAGCCTCAATCAGCTCAATTCCTTCATTCTTGAAATCCGATTTCCCGGTACCCGGAGACCTCTCTTTGAACTATTACCGACCGTTCAGGGGCCGAAATACCCCAATCGCTCCTTATTTTACTGCCGAGCTGGCACTGTACTTCTAGGTTAAAAGCGGCTAAGACCTTTTTTAATCATGACCACGAATTCTCCATCTCAACTAGAGACCGACAACCGTTTTGTATTGAAATTTCAGGGATGGGTTCAAGGCAAAACCCGCATTGCTACCGCCTGGATTTTTGCCATTTTGCTGGCGATTTCAGCTAAGAATTTGCCTGCGATTGAAGGCACTGTTTTTTGCTTTTTAGGTGCTTGCCTCAGGTACTGGGCCAGTGGTTACCTACGAAAAGACTCAAGACCTGCCGTTGGTGGCCCTTATGCGTTCGTTAGAAATCCGCTCTACTTGGGAACCTACTTCATGGCAATCGGCACGGCTTGGTCTATTCACGCCTATGGATTACTGATTGTCATCACTGTTGTTTTTGGCGCGATCTACCATTTCATCATCAAAAAAGAAGAAGAAAAACTCGATACGATCTTCGGAGAACCTTATTTTCAGTATAAAAAATTAGTACCCAGATTCATTCCTTACTCAATCGCGGCGCTCACCGAGACAGGCAAACGTCAATTAAGAGCCATCAACCCAGACCCCGAGGCCCACCATTTTTCAAAGGCCCTGGCCAAGAAGAATAAAGCCTTCGAGGCCTTTGCTTCTTTCGCGGGGCTGATCGGCGGCTGCGCTGTTATTTCGATTTTGTGGAGCTATTTTCAGAAGTAGCCGTAGCGATCGCGAATTTTTCAGCTCCCGCTTTTTTTGCAATATCCATGACCCGAATCGCGAGGCCCAAGAATGCCTGCCGGTCACCTTCTAGAATGACTAATTTTTCTTTGGTTTTCCCAAAGGCGAGTTTGAGAAGTTCTTTCAAATTTTGCTCAGAATCTCCATCACCCGCCGCACCCGATTCGTTACTCAAACTCAACTCTCGTTCAGCGATTCTCACTTTTCCGCCAGCTAAAAGCGTGACAATCACGCCGTCTGCTTGAGTCTGAGAGGTTTCAGCGCTGGCTTTGGGCAAGCTCACACTCACCCCTAGTTGAGACATGACTGAGCTTGTGACCATAAAGATAATTAGCAAAACAAGAAAAACGTCAACCAGCGGAGTGATATTGATCTCAGCAACAATTGAGCCCATTTCGTCGCTGTCATCACGGTCATCGCCCGAGCTTGGTCTAGCTGAACTAAACGCCATGATCACCTGGCTCTGTGCTCAGAATATCTAGAATTTCATCGACAAACCAGCGCAGCTGAATCACCAATTGACTGACTTGAGTCTGAAAAAAATTGTAGGCAAGTAACGCAACAATGGCAACAATGATTCCGGCGGCGGTAGCAACGAGCGCTTCTGAAATTCCTGAAGCCACCACAGCAAAACCGCCCGCACCTTTTTCAGCCATGTCTCGAAACGACTGCAAAATACCGACGACTGTTCCGAACAAACCGACGAACGGTGCCGACGTCGCAATCGTACCCAGCAACCAAAGGTGTGAACGCATTTCTAAATTGATAGCTTGTCGCTTACGTTCAATCGCTTCTTTCCAAGTTTTCTGTATACGGCTATCTTTCGAATTTTTTCGCTCTCGGGCAAACTGCACCAACTGTGCCTGTGGGAGTTTTTCATTCAACCGACAAAGTCTTTCTAAAGAGTCAAAATCTCCACGCAATAGAAGATTTGCCGCCTCAAGTGAAAATGATTTTAGGTGCTTTTTCACTTTGCGAAGGCGTAACCAACGCTCAAATACAATGGCCCAAGTAGCGAATGACATCAAAAGCAGCGGAATCATCACAAAACCGCCCGACCGAATGTGTTGAATCAAAGTCATGTTAAAAAAACGGTAAACACCTAGTCGCGAATTGTCAATTGCCCCTTTCGCATTAACCTAGTATCGTTGATGAACCATGAATGGACGTTGGTTTATACCGGCACAAGTGACTTTAACAGACTCAGCTCGCTCGGTTGGCATTCGCCTCATCAGCGCCTTCGGAATGTCGGGAATCGAGCCCACGGCGTTACCAGCAAATTCAAAAATGGGCGAGACCATCAACCTGACGATCCAGTATCAGATCACAAGAGAAAAAGACGCGACCAAGCAATACCGACTCGCACATGAAGTCGCCCACTCTACCGAGCAACTGCGCAGGCAACAAGCCGTTGACGCCCTTAACCAAGTTCAACAAATTAACTTGATGGGTATCGCATTTCGCGAACGCACTGCTGAAGAAACTCAATGGGGATTTCGTTTCATTCACACCCCTGAATCCAAGGCACTTCTAGAAAAATGGGTTGAGCTCGATGGAGTTTCACTCGTCGAAGAACAGCGTTCAGCCCCACGCCTGCCAGTAGACAAAGCGATTACCACGTTTCCAGTGAGAGCCGAACTCTTGCCACTGACAAACATTGGCCCAAAACTTCCCTGCAAAGTAAGAAACTTGAGCCATACCGGAATTCTACTTGAGACCAACTCAGTCGGAACTGAACTCATGAATCCAGGCGAAGATCTAAACATTCGTTTAGAAAATCGGGGATGGTTTCCGATTGCATTAGACTTGAAAGTCAAGCTGGTGCGCCTAACCGAAGACACCGACGAAGGGGGCACGCCTCTGTATCGGCTTGGACTTTCTTTTCAACCGGTTCCCGAACTTCAACAATCTGCATTTCACGAACTCATGTCAACTTTATGCTAAACTCAAAACTCGCTTTCGGAATTGACCGCATCCTCAACGAAGATAACCTCAAGAGAAAATTACTCGGCAAGCGTATCGGTTTCGTGGGGCATCCTGCTTCTGTGACCGCTAAACTTGATCACAGCTTAGATGCGCTCATGGCGCTTCAAGATTTCGGAATCAAAGCAGCCTTCGGCCCCCAACATGGCATGCGCGGCGAAAAACAAGACAATATGATGGAGTCTGAAGACTACCTAGACCCCGTTCATAAAATCCCGGTTTACAGTCTTTATGGAAAAGTTAGGCGTCCGACTGATTCGATGCTTCGAGGCCTCGACGTGATCTTAATCGACTTGCAAGACGTCGGTTGCCGAATCTACACGTTCTTGACCACCCTACTTTACATTCTTGAAGAGTGCTCAAAAAAAGGAGTCGCCGTCTGGGTCTTAGATCGCCCAAATCCAGCAGGCAGACCTGTTGAGGGTTCACTTCTTGAACAGGGCTGGGAAAGTTTTGTTGGCGCTGGTCCACTACCCATGCGGCATGGCCTAACGTTAGGCGAAGCCTCACTTTGGTTCAAGAAACACTACAAACTTGATATCGACCTCAATGTGGTCAAAATACTAGGGTACGATCCCACTCAAGCACCAGGATTCGGATGGCCTGTTTTTGATCGCTCGTGGGTCAACCCGTCACCGAATGCGGCAACGCTTAGCATGGCTCGGTGTTACGCGGGTACCGTGATGATTGAAGGCACCCACTTAAGTGAAGGGCGCGGCACCACTCGACCGCTAGAGATGGGTGGGGCTCCGCAACTTGACATGACTGAAGTGACTCGCTTGATGAAAGAGATGGCTCCGCAGTGGCTCAAGGGCTGTACCATCAGAACGTGCTACTTTGAACCCACCTTTCACAAGCACCAAGGCAGGCTCTGCAACGGAATGCAAATTCACGTCGATGACCCGAGCTACGACCACACTCACTTTCGGCCCTATCGCCTCATTGCCCTGTGGTTTAAAGCCATTCGAAGTCTTTACCCAAACTACGAGCTCTGGCGGCATTTTCCTTACGAATACGAGCAAGAGCGACTGGCCATTGACCTGATCAACGGCGGATCTGACCTACGACTCTGGGTCGACAACCAAAGCGCCTCGGTTGAGTCATTTGAAACTCGACTCGCCCGAGACGAAAAATTCTGGATTGATGATCGAAAAGACTGCTTACTCTACCCCTGAGTCTGAAAACGCCGTTTTTACCACAGCGCACTCAGAAACCGAAAGGGTCGCCTCACACTCAGCGAGCACTTGTTGTCGATAATCTTTGAAATCAGATTTCGAGCGCAATCTCGCTGTCATGACGCGGTAAAAGAGTTTTTTCGGTTTTTCCCAACCCAAAGTTTTAATGATGTTAGCAACCACTTTGTTGGGCACCCCACTCAAGGTGTGAACGCCACACTGGTCATTGCCGCCGGTTGGTGAACAGCTTGGGCCAAACTCTGGCTCGATCTCAGAAACTTTGCCCGGCTGAGGCATCAATCCTTTATCAGGATGCAACATATCTCGAAGTGCCTTCGCCTTTTTCTTAAACTCTCCGCGCAATGTCGTCGCCCCAATTAAAAACTCTTCGTCACCGTTGTCATCAGTAAGAGAACTCGAGTTCTTTGTGGCATGCCGAACCATCACACCAAAAACGTCAGCCAAGTGTTCATTGAGAGCTCCTGACTGGCCTTCGTAAGCCAGATTGCTCGTTTTCTCAATTACTGCGTGGGTGTATTCATGACCAACGACATCCAGAGCTTGGGCAAATCCGGCAAGTTTATCGCCGCCGGCGCCAAAGACAAACATCTTGAAGGGTCCCACCCAAGCGGCGTTTTGCTGTTCACCCAAGATATCAAAGAACTTGAATTTCTGTACGTTAACAGCTGCGACCAGTTCGGCCTTCTTATTATCGTAACTTGAGCGCCCATAATTCACTTTATAAAAATCTAAAACGGCACTCAAATTTTTGTGAACGGCATTCGCATTGGTCAAATCAAAAATATGACTGGCAAAGGTGGGTTCACCGTTGTCTAGAACTTTAATTCCTTTATAGATCGGATTCGGCAAAACAATCGTCACCGAGCTGTCGTAAATTTCTATATCAGCGTTCGGATTCGCATTTAAAGTGTGCGCGAGCGAAATAGTGCGGTGAACGTTTCCTGCGTTGGCACCTGAAGCCAAGATTTGAATTTTCGCACCGTTACTCAGGTCTGAATCTGAAGCGAGGGTAAACTGCCACACGAGTTTAGGCGCCTTTGGTGCATCGACAATCAAAAGGCCATCATTTAACGAGTCAGCGTAGCGAGCGTCTTTGATACCAAGAGATCTCTCGGCGATTCGCTTAGCCTCAGTTTCTGAAAGCTGCGGTTCAATTGATATCGGCATTTTTGCGACCAATGAAGAATTGAGACTTTTCAAATTACCCTTCAGGTCAAACAAGGCAACGACTTCAGCTCCTTCAATTGACACGCGCGACTGCCGTTGACGAAGCCTGATCGAAATACCCGCTTCATCACGAATCGATTTGGCCAACTGTAGATTAGAATCGTCAGTAGAGAACACGCCTCCAGCTAGAAGGTTAACGTCGACACGGTTCGACCCCAAGAAATCTCTTAAACTCGAAGAAACCAGCGCCTGATTAAGCTTCTTGCCACTCAATGAAGCCGCAGGAAGTTGAAAATCCACAGACACGAGTTGCGGATTTTGACGCGGCCGATACAAAGTAACACTACCTGAGTAAGCAGAGCCCGTAATTAATGAAAACAGCACTCCAATCAGGGTGAACTTCGAGAAATTTTTTAAATTTTTATTCATTCCATTTTTTACACTAAGTATCTTTAGTTTCATTCGAATGCGATTATCACAGCGAGGCCTAGCAGGTCAATCGAGTGAATCACAATTTGCCATAAACCGATCGGTTTATGGCTACGGGCCTTACGCTCGGGCCGAGCACGACAGATCGACCCTCTGTCAAAAACTTAGACACCCCTAAGCGTGATTCGCTCACCATCAATCGCAACAAGCAATTGCTGCACTAGCGAATAAAGCAAATCAGCCTGACCCGATAGGCTACTGGCCGAATTAGCAGATTCGGCTGAGTTTGCTGAATTTTGCTGGGTCACTTGTTCAAGTTGCGAAATAGCCTTAGTGATTTCTTGAACCCCCCTTGACTGTTCTTCGCTGGCCGTCGATATATCGGCCACCATTTTTGAAACACTTGCTGCAGACGTAACAATTTCACTTAAGACTTCTGCACACTCGTTGGCAACGCGAGTCCCAATCTCGACTTTTTCTTTGCCATTCAGCACGAGTACCCCAATTCTTTGCTTCGAATTGCTAACAATATCTTTGACTGTTTTAATGCTAGTTTCAAGCATCGTCGTAATTTCAAGGGCTGCAGCACCACTCATTGCCGCAAGGTTTCCCACTTCTTCTGCAACCACTGCAAACCCCTTACCCTGCTCACCAGCCCTCGCGGCTTCTACCGAGGCATTGAATGACAGAAGCTTTGTTTGAAAAACGATATCATTGATAATTTTGGTTTTGTTGCCAATCTCACCGATGATTTTTACAATATTTTCGATTTCACTATTGGTTGCGTCAATCTGATTCACCATTTCGGCGTTACTCACGGTAATCTTCCCAATGGCCTCAATCATGTGTTCAACTACGCCCTTTCCTCTTTGGGCCGTATTCAAACTCTGCTCAGATACTTGCGACGACTGCCGGGCATTCTCTGTATTGGCAACAATCATCGAACTAATTTCTTCGACGGCTGAAGACGTTTCTTGCAAAGAAGC
This sequence comes from Oligoflexia bacterium, assembly GCA_903895855.1. Taxonomy (GTDB): domain Bacteria; phylum Bdellovibrionota; class UBA1018; order UBA1018; family UBA1018; genus CAITVN01. The sequence continues at coordinate 27,068 of CAITVN010000007.1, forward strand.
GGCCTGCTGAGAAGTCGACTGCGAAATTTCACCCGAAGAACCGGCTATCTGGTTTGAGGCCGAACTCACTTTTAAACTCGCCTCGCCCAAAGTCGCACCGATTGAGCGAAATTCACGCACCAACGCCCTCATTGTAATCACTGCAAAAATCGTAACGGCGCCAGATACCGAGAATAAAAAAATCGCCAACAGAAAAAAACGACGTTGAGCGGCACTTCCTTCAGCGGCTAACACCCCTAAGCTGATCGTTTGTTCGCCCTTAACAATTTCGTAAACTGCATCAATCCGACTGGTGATATTCTTGAAATACATTTTTGCATCGACGCCGTAATCTGCCACACTGTATTTTTCAGAAAATATTCTAAAACTGGACAGAACTTCCTTCCATTCACCAGAATTCAGGACCTCATAAACTTTAGCCTTACCTTCTTTCGAAATATTCAAGGCGGGTGATTCTAAATTCACAACAATGGCCGTCAAAAAAGTTGAGTACAAATCTCTCTCTTTAAGGTCTTTTTTTAGATTTCCTCCAAAAACAACATTTAAACTGGCCCGCAATTTTCCCATATTTTCTTTAGATTCTTCCAAAATCGTCAGACTCATGAATCGCGCTTCAAATCCACGATAGCCAGCGTTTTCAAAAAGCTTATTTTGGAGACCTATCAGATTGTGAATTTCAGCCCCACAGAGTTTCAGTATTTTTTGAACATCAGTCCCCGTCGCAGCCTCACTGCGAATGTCTTTTAATTTTGCCTTAAAATTTCGAAGGTCTTCGTCTTTAGTCAAAAAATCGACAAACTTTAGACTTTCTTCAAATTGGGCAATTAACCCGTCCACTTTTTTTTGCTGAGCCAAAAGCTCGCCTTGATCAAGCTTCTTGTTCATAAAAAGTGCGGTCATTCCTCGCTCTCTTTGAAACTCATGAATAATTGCTGAAACATCCATCTGAGCCTGAGCGCTTCTAGATACCCCGTTGGCCGCGTTTTTGTCGTTGTTGAACTGATAAAGAAGTGAGGCCCCCTGCCCAAAAACGAGAATAAAGAGGGGCGTCAAAAGTAACCAAATTTTTAGATTAAGCGAAAGTTTACTCATCTGAGGATTCCCGTGGATTTTCAATTAAAAACATCGATATTGAATAATTTTAATTTAAGATAACTGGGTTGTAAACCCGCGTAGCCCCAAACCACTCACTTAAAAAGTGACATAGATCATACCAGGGAGGCAATCAAAACAAAATCTGGGCGCCCACCGAGTGACACCCTTTGATATAATTATAGAGGTATCCAGCGGCGAGCATCGACGTGAGGGTGAGTTTCGCAGCCCCGTGGTACTCAATTGTCGATAAGTTAGACAGATCGTAAGCGCGTTTTACTGCGAATGAGAACATGAAGCGACTGGCCGAATAAGAAGCCGTTAAAAGATGAATGGGCTGACTCAACATTTGCGCCCCCGTGGTCGACATCAATAAGTACTCAGCCATAAAACTATTCAAACGAATACCAAAACTGTAGGTGTAACTGGCTGTTACTTGATTGGTCAGCGAATCTTTTTCTTGAAAATAGCTTCCGCCGAGACTAAAAAATTCTTTCTGAATACTAAATCCGAACCCCGGAGTGATCTTATTGGTTGCCGTGGCTATTTTAGCCAACCCCCCAAGTGCACCGTTATACCCCTTCATGTCTCGCTTCAGTATATCAAGATCGATCGCACTGCCCAGATTGAGTACCGGCGACGAAACCGTCGATGAACTCGACCCCGCACTACTGAAAGTACTGCCCGGAGAAAACTGAGTTGAACTTGCCCCTGTTGACGTATTCTGCGCAACCGAAACAGGTTGATTGCTGAAAAAAGTGTTGTCACTAGAAAGTGAAATTCCGGTGCCAAATTTTTGAAACCCTTTGATCAAGGCTAAGTTGGTTTTTCCGGTCACCAAAGCGGCTTGCGAAAAGCTATAAATAACCTCAACCCCCATCGGAGTAGGTTTCGTCGGTATCGATGCCGGATTCAAATTGATCGGATCGGCATACGAAGAATACCCGCCTCCGATTTTTGCGGTACCATGCCCACCACTTTTATTACACGTTTCTTGAAACCAACTCGGTTGTGGCATCGTATTGCGGTATTCAACGCAAGGATCAGTGGCAAAGCAATGAGTAGACCAAAGAGATAAACACACAAACAAACAAAGAGACATCAGCACAGCCGGTACAAAAACAGTTTCTCGAACCACTCCCGGCTTTACGATCGTTTCCAATTTTGCACCCACTGAAGATTCACCTCTGAAAAATCTTGCACAAGGCAGTGCGCCTGACTCTGATCATGCCCAAAATGATTGGCAACCGCAACTGCCGTCACCCAGGCCCCGGCAGCGAGTGCCGAGCTGATGCCCGGTTTAGAATCTTCGAAGATCAAGGTTGAATGGCAACTAGCCTTCATCAACTTCATCGCCTTCAAAAAACCAGACGGCGAAGGTTTAGACTCTTCATAATCCTCACACCCCAAAACCACTTCAAATTTTTCACGAATTTTTAACGAAGCTAAAATCGCCTCAATGTCTTCACGATGTGAACCCGACACTAACCCAAGCGGCATCTTCTTCGACAAAGACTCAATCGCGGCCAAGACGCCCGGAATCACTTTAATTTGAATGAGAAGACTCGAGCGGTAACCCCGAAGGCATTCTACGACAGCCCCTTCTAAAGATTGATTCACGCGGTAGTGTGAGATTAAAGTTGCGAGACCTTTTTCCCAAGTCACCCCCGCAATGTGCTGATGGGCCCCAGGCTGTAAGCTCACTTGATGGTTAATGGCCCAGCGATCAATCACTGAGGCAGCGAGCCCTTCAGTATCAACAATCGTTCCATCCAGATCAAAAATAACCGTTTCAATACCCACGCTGGTTCAAGTGTAGAGCTAATGCCGGTAATATTCCATCGAATACAGCCGATATTGAGGGGCATCTGAATCGGCAGTTTTCGGTGCCGGAAAAATGACAACCGCCTCACCGTCTTTAAAAACCATCGCATCGGCCATAAATTTGGTACCACACGCCGTCACAGCATAAGTCGGCGACGGAGTGAAAGCCTTACAAGATGGAATGCGAGAGGTTTCGGCTGAATTGACTTCTGTCTTCGGGTTTGTCGCATTAAAGGTTACCCCCGATCCAAACGTTTCACCCGAAAGTGCGTGCACCGTATAAGAGTAACCTCGCGTCCATTTGCTACCATGTTTCACACCGACACCATCGGCATCAATCGCGTGCTGCAGTAACAGAAGGCCATACCCCGGAGTGCCAACAAACTTCATATCATTAATGCGCCGATACTGTTCAAAGGTGCTTCCGCCTGCTGTTGTGGGCGCAAGGCTGTCGGTGCGAAGCGTTTGTGTCGCAGACACTTCATCCCAGCCTTTATTAATGGTGTAACCACGATAATAGGTAGTCGTAACGGGCTTCGAAGCGGTACTCACATCGTTCACGGTATACACGGCGATGAATCGATCATTACCCACGTAAGCGACTACCGGCTTAGAAAAAGGTTTTGCATAGCTATATTTATCGGCCCCCGAAGTGTATTCGTAGGTCTGCCAAAAGCTGGTTTTTTCGTCGCTCACAGTTGCTAGGTTTTCATCGACTCGACTCGGGCCAGACCAAACCCCAGAAGAAGAACGGTAATAGGCGTAAAGTCGAGTGTTACAATTTTCGGCCGAAGTGGCGCAAGTCACCGAATTCTCATTGGCAGCGGTGTAAACCAGCAATAGATTGCCGTTTCCATCAGAAGCCGCATCAAACACCGAGCCACTGATTCCAGCCGCATCAATAAAAGGTTGCAGCTCATCAGACATCTCTTGGGTTCGCGGATAAAACCAATCCAAACCAAACCCGGCCGAACCGCTAGCGCTCAGTGACCACGCAACACCCAATCGATTGCTGTAATCAGAAGCTTGAAAGTTCCAAAGCGCGGTGATTCCGAAACCATCATCTAAGAGTTTAAACTGTGTTCCAGTGGCTAGGCCATCGTAGTCGCAAGTACTGTCATCGTAACTTGTGCACGTGGTAGCTTGCTTAGACTTGGTCGTAAGACCTTTTGTTCCCCCCGTATCCCAACCCGAATAGGCAATATAGGGTTCGACAACCACCCCTTTTTCTGTAGTAGGCAAAGTGGCAAATGACCCGAAATAGGCGACGCCATTCCGATCCCACGACAAATCATTGAGTTCAGAATTTCCGGCATAAACAGGAGTGAGACCACCCTCCACGTAAATCGAACTACTCACCGGAGTTGCCACCGCCGAAAGATTAGTTGAAGTAAAATAATCCCAACCGCCGCCGCTCAGCAATCCTGCCGACACCACGCCCGTTCCGGTGGTCGAGTTCCAAGAAGCCCCCCAAAAGGTCGCAAACAAATTTCCGTTCACATCAATCCCAACTGCGGTGTCAGTCATTCCATTCGTCAAACTCAACGTATTCACAGAATCTAACACCCCACTGGCACCTAGAGCTGAACTCCAGCCTGATCCGCCGGCCGATCTTGGCAAGTAAACACGGCCTACTGAGCGAAATTTGTTCACTTGGCAAAGTACACCAGCAAAGGCGCCTTGAGTTGAACTCGACTTTAGGCGGTAACTGGCGAAACTCGCGTAGTCAGTGCCGGTCGCCGGAAATTTACAGTTAGAACTTGAAGCAGCGGTCGAGAAAGCCCCAAAATCGGCCAAATTTGGTCCATTCCAAGAAATTTCACTCGATGAACTCACTGCCAAATTTCGACTAATCGTCATACTCTCAGAGCAAGAAATCAAAAAACCACCTGAAAGGGCCGAAAAAAGGCAAGAAATAAAAACTGATAAAAAGCGAATATTCAAATGGTGTTGAAGGCGGCGATCATCGCGAACACGACGACATCGATGAGCGAAACCGCATTTTGTTCTAAAAAACAGGCTTTTTGCCATCACATTTTCGACACCTTCCACTCTAGTCGTGTCGGCTTTTTGCCAATAAACGTGAAGTTGTGTCCCAAATGACCCACTTTTTTTCGAAAATCGTTCATTTTTGAAAAAAAACATTTGCGCGTAAACGAAATCCTACTTAAAACATTGTCTTAGGAGACAAATAAATATGGCAAAGAAAAAAGGTAAGTTTTCATTCATTAACGAACTCAATGACTCACTCACAAAAATTGCGACCGTAAATCGCAAGGGCGAAGTCAAGATCAAGCGCGCTGACCTCAAAAACGCAATTGAGACTTGCTTCAACAACGGTGTGAAAGCAGCTTCAGGCGGCGAGAGAGTTCGCTTTCCAGTAGTCGGAACTTTGGTTCGTAAAGATGTTAAAGCTCGTAAATCTGGAAAAGGCATTAACCCTTTCACAGGCGAGCCAATGGAAATCAAAGCTCGTCCAGCTACAAAGAAGCCACGTTGGTCATTCCCACGTTCTTTGAAAGAAACTTTTTCTAACAAGAAATTCTGGTAATCGTTTCTCTAAAGAAATTTAGAAAGACTTTTTTACCTTAGAATTTTTTCTAAGATATAGAATCGAAAAGGGCTGCGTTCACACGCAGCCCTTTTTTATTTCTGGCTGTTTTTATTTATTTCTGACTATCTAATCAGATCCCAAATCTACCGACACACAATCTGAACATTATCGATCGAATTCCATGATCTCAAATTCAGCTGTGTCACAAATTGACCAGCGTCACACTTGATACTGAACTCAGCGCCGCCCTCGCCACCGTATGCGGCGATCTTAAACGTATTCGATGGGTTGTACTGATCGGCGCAAATGATTCCCAATTTATCAACCAAATCACCTGAACGGCCATAAATCCCAGCCACCCGATAATTTCCATATTTTGAACAAGACAGGCTCACTTTAGTACCAGAGTTTGTGCCGTAAGTGTTGCCGTCATGAACAGCAAACTGGCTCGATTTGAAAGCTCTTTTCCACACTGGGGTTAGCTTTTCGACAACGTTTATCGGCGGATTATCAATATTTAGGCCCGTTTCTAAGACCACCCCTTCAAGATTCCAGTATGAACTTGGCCCAACCGCTTTTGATGCAGCACCACCGAGCCCCCCGACCGCAGCCATCGTCTTTGCACTAGCAAAATTTTGAAAATTCAAAACAACCTTACCTAAGGCCTCCGTGCTACTCGCACCTTTCAAGCGAACCGAGAGAGTGTGAATTCCGTTTGAAATAGCCTTAGTGTCAATCGTCGCACTCAGACTATCCCCTGTCATACTCCCCACTGAGGTAGAGCCAGAATCAATAAAGAGCTCAAACACATCAGAAGCTGTGAGAGTGACGTTCGGAATACTCAGTTCAACCAATACACTGCCAAATACTCGATCGTGCGCAAGCGGCGCTTTAAAAACGGCCACACTGGGCTCGACTTTAGAGGCGTCAACCACTGGTGAAGCCTCGGGCGTCGGGCTTGCGCTCGCGATGATGACGTTAGTATCAAGTACAGGCGGATTAGTTTCAGCTGCCTTCGGAGCTGCTTGCGTACTCTTAGCAAGCGCCAGTTCTTCGCTCGAGCTACCACAAGCCGTTAAGGCCACAAATAGAGCTAGTACCGTGCCCAACATCACTGTCTGTTTGAGTGCTGACTGGTTATTGAAATTTCTCATAAATATCCCCCTTCGGAATTAATAAACTATTTAGATTGATAACTTTGCAATCCGGAGGCCAAAACATTTTTAACTGGCCTCAATTTGCCGGGTTCGGGTCAAGAGCTCGATCTCAATGTGTTAAATCAAACGTGACACCCGGCTGCGTTTTTTCTGACACACGCACCAAGACCCCCCACTTCAACCAGCCACTGTCGAATGATTCGTTAGCAGGTGTCAGATTCTTTGACAGTTCGAGCCGCCAATATCCTGAACCATCGCTGCTTTAGGGCACTCTAGCCATGACTAGCAAGCGCGCATCTCTGGCACTCTAATTGCTTATTGGGCTACGGTTCATTGAATTTATTGAAGCCGTGTAATAGGATTTTTTTGCGCAATTCGCTTTGCGAACTTTTGGAGACTATTAAAATGAAGTTAAACTTAGCCATTTTCGCTGCAATCTTGACCTCCACCTTGATCACATCAGCTTGCTCAAACGCTCCGGCCCCAGCTGCTGCCAAGGCCCCCGACTCTGCCAAAGCGGGTGAAGTCGCCCCGGGCTCACCTAGCAAAGAAGAAACTGACGCACAAGCCGCCCAAGCTAAGAAAGACGCGGCCGCTGCCCGAGACAAGGCCGAGAAAGACAAGAAAAACACTGATGCGAATAAAGGAGGCAAAGAAGGTCAAAATGTAGGGCAAACTGATGACCCCAACAAAGTGGGACCCAACGTTTTTCCGTTCGCCAGCTACCACGAAGCTGTGTTGGTCAAAATGAGCGCTTGGATTGCCACTCAACCAAAAGAAAAACAAAATCAAGAATCTTTCATAGCCGACTTTTCTGATCAAATTCCCGCATCAATGAACACCCCCAATATTGTGGCGCTCAAGTCAATATTCGGAATTCTCAAAAGAAACTTGAAAACAGAACCCCAACCCGCACAGCCCACAGAGAAAGTTTTTTCACCGAGACAAGTCGCAGAACAAGTTCTTGCAAAAACATTCAGCCTACTACCGCTCACCTATTTCTTGGTCGATCAGACTTTACTCGATAAAAGCGATGAAGGGTTGGGTGTGCTGATCAAGAACACAGAACACCCAAGCGAAGTCGACAGCTCAATCGAAGCTCGATTGAATGATGCAATGACGAAGCGGCACTTATTTACCGAAAAAGAAGAAGCCAGCCTACTTGCGATCTACGATCAGCTCGACCAATTGAAACCTACGGGCAATCAAGATCACCGAATTTCACTCAACGAGTCGCTCAGACTCTCAGTTAAAGTACTCAGAGAAAGAGGACCCAATGTTGTCACATTTCAGAAAATCGACTGGGCAGCTTTCACTCAGTTAGCTCAAAAATTCTTGGCATCGCCTGCTGATGCGCAGCAACCTGCTGCTCCAGTTGAAACTAAGCCAGCACCTGTCGCAGCTGTCGCCCCTCAACCGAGCACGCCCGCCAAAGTCGAAACCCCTGCACAACCAAACCCCGGAGTGAAACCGGTAGCACCGGCTGCCCCAGCGAAACCAAGCCACAAGCCCGCTAAGCACCCAAAGAAGGCAGACCCAGCAAAGCCAGCGCCTGCTCCTGCACCCGCTCCTGCTAAACCAAGCTCACCCGCTCCTTCAAAACCCGCAGCGCCAGCGCCCATCGCGCCTGCACCTGCGGCTGCGAAAGCGGCCGACTCGTGCGTTTCATTTACCGCGATGATGGTGCCTGGCACCCTTTGCCCCATCACCGTTAAAGGTGAGTTCTCAAGCATTAAGATTGAGACCTCTCTCGGTTCAAAAGAGATCAGCTACAACGACCTAGCCAGCGGCAAAGCAATCCCTGATGCAAGTAAAGGCCAATTCAGTCTAGTCATGAAAAAAAATGGCACTTCAAACACCTATAAACTGAATTTCAAACAAACAAGTCCCCCACAATCATTTGAAATTCAGGTTGCAAAAGACGGCGAAAATTATGTCTTCAAGAATAGCGACGGAAACAAGAAAGTAAAATCAGTTGAATTGCCCTTTGCAGCGGTCTCCGATGTAAAGCCACCAAACAAAAAACCTCTTCTAGCATTCGGCGCACCAGTAATCGTGTATGAGTAGCCTCAACGAAAATTATAAATTGACTAAAAAATTGGAACAAATAATGATAAAAAGCATTTTTTCAAAACTAAAACTCTTCTCAATCACAGCACTGATTTTACTCACATTAAGCTACGTACTCAGCTCAAACCTTCAGGCGAGCCCTCCTACCCGCTTTTGCCCCGCTTTTAGCGCAATGGGTTTCAGCGGCACGATTTGCCCTGAATCGGTCAATGGCATTCTCGTAGACATCGCGGTCAAGCTCAATATTGAAGGCATCGCTGGACCAAAGCTCTATAGAGAAAAATTGCTGAGTGGCACGGTCTTCCCTGAGATGTTTCAAAAGCAATTCAATCTTCAAATGAGCGAAATCAAAAATTCAGAAAACTATCACCTCAAGTTTGAGCAAGTAACTCCCCCCCAAAAATTTGAATTATTCTTAATCAAGACCGGCAACGAGTACGTGTGCGAAAGCAAGAATCACAAAAAAGTAACCTCAATTAACCTGCCAGCGGCCCTTGACTCAAATCACAAACCCATTGCCCCTAACGGGCTTCCTGCTTTCGGTAAACCAGAACTCAAATACGAATAGGAATTGCGACCATGATTCATGAAATAAAAAAAATGCATTCACTCATCGTAAACGCAGTCGCCCTCGTTGCCATAGCAACTCTCGCATCCGGGTGCGCAGCCGATAGCCTAAAAATTCCGTCCTTGAAAGACGCCCTCACTTCAGCGCTCAAACCAAAAAACACAGCCAGCGGAAGCACGACCGACAAGCCTGTGCCCGAAGGCACGCCGATCCGACAAAAACCTATCAAAAAACTGAGAACGAAATCAGACAATTCAGCACTCGAAGGCGAACAAAATCAAATCTTACCCACCTCCTACCCGAATCCGCTCGCGCAAGAGGCCTTGCCAGCTCCAGCCCAGCCGCCTACGCCCGTATCGGGCATGCCCCCCGATGCCACAAAAGCTGAATTCTATCTCGTGACCGCCACCCAAGGCGCGCAGGTCTTTGAAGCTTTCGGTCACGCCGCGCTTGAAATCGATTTAGACGGCAACGACAAGACCCCCAATCGAATGGTCGAATTTGCCATCGACTTTAACGACCTAGACGAAAAAATAAAAGGTATCGAGGGTGGCCTAAAATCTACTGACCTTGAACTCGTCAAAAAAGCGAAGCTAGAGCTGAGCACGATTTTAAAAATGGTCTTACGGCAAGACCTCCCGCTTCGCATGTCAACCTCTAGCGGTGGCGGTGCCTTCACTCCGTTAACCCAAGACCCTGTGCGAAAAATTTACCGAGACAAACTCATTCTCACCACCGAACAAAAAAATAGAACACTCGAGCTTCTCAAAGACTCTTTAACCGGACAAGCTCGCGGATTAAACTTCTCGAACGTTCACTACAAGAACACAAAAACGAACTGTGCCTCAACGGTGCGCGACCTCATTTTTCCGACTATTACAGGCACTCTTGAGAAAGACATCACGACCGATGGTACCGCCAATCGAATGATGTCAGATGAAGAAAAATCTGAACTAGCGCAGGCAACTCAAAATGATTGGAAAAAACTCACCGCAGACTCCATGACCGAAGCTGCAAATACGCACCCAGAAACCCGGCTCATTTTAGTGAGCCCAACAATGTTCGGCTTATCACCAACCGACTCGACCTACCCAATGGTAATGACCCAAGTGCCGAAATTCAATTCAGGAGATGAAGTTTACAGCCAGTTAAGAGACGGCTCGCTCGCAAAAACTCTCACCAACCTCATCGCCATGGGCGCCCAACTCATCAACCCCGTAGCCGCCTCAACCATCACGTTCACCGACGAAGAGGTTCGCACACTCACGCAGGTCGGAATAGATCTAGAGAAAGACCCGTCATTTTCGGTCAAACCCAATCGTTATGAACGAATGGCATTGCCGAATTTTTTGCGTGAAGACTTGAAAGCCATAAAAAAAATGGGTTGCCCTGAGAGCAACCCATATCCTGAAATTAAATTTCAGCCTTGTGATATTCGAAACTAGCCTCAACGCAAATGCGTTGAAATTAGAGTGACTTGAGAGCTTCTTCTAAAATTCCCATCTGGGTCTTCAAAAGAGCAGGATTCTCTGTCTTTTCTGTTGCCACTTGGGTGACGATCGCTTTAGCGGTGTCTCGCACTTGTTTCATGGCTTTTTCACGAACCATTCCGGCCAAGCTTGAGCCTGGTACCACAAAATTGTAGTAGCTGAGCAAAGTCTTGTTACCCAGCGATTCGAATCGGGCATAACCTTCAGACTCAATTGTCGTTCGCGCTTTGACTAAACTCCAAGAAATAACAAGAGCTTCTTTCTCACCTGATTTTTCACGGCTAAGCACGTCGCGCACGGTGTACCACTCGTCGCGCAAGAAAGGCACAGCCAAAATGTAATCGATTTCTTTATCGACCGGTGAATGTACGAGCGAAATTTTCGACTTATTCAAACTCGAGATGTAGTCTTTTTGTAATTCATAATCAAAGAACATCGCAGTTGCTTCTTGAACTGTTGAGTCGATTGATTGAAAAATATAAACTTTTGGCCAAGCACCATGCGTAGCAGGCTCGGTGATAAACACCTGCTCACCTTTTTCAATCGATGCTTTTTGTGCATCGGTCAAATCTTGATACTGCACCGCAAATGCTTGGCTGGCGAATGCAATCATTACTAAAAGACTACTCAAAATTTTCTTCATATATAGCTCTCCTCGATTTCTTTTCAATTTTTGGCATAGTGAAACGAGAGCACCCTCTTTACAAGACAAAACTTCACCAGTAGAGTCAAAATTACTCAAAATTTTATGAATTCAGCGATACCTATAAACAAACCAAACCTATTTACGCGCCTGCGCTTGGGATTTTCCATGCCTTATCGCGCTGCAAAATTAATTTTCAAAACCCCTACGCTTCTCTTGCTTTCAGTCATTCCCACTTCACTGACGATCTTTTTATATCGATTTTTTCTGCATGCGATTGTAAACGAGTGGGATCAGTTTCAACTGTTTTTATTTAGTCAGTTTGGCTTTAAGACTGACACTGCTATGTTTAAAGCCATCACCTACCTCGGGCACGGTTTTGGGTGGGCAATCTCATTGGTGAGTTTTGGTGTCATCGTGACCCTGATCGCCTCGCCCTTCAATGATTGGCTCGCCGAGGCAGCTGAATCGCGCGTTTTTCCACCTCTTGCGGCTTCGCCAAAAACGTCTTTCAAACAAAAAATTAAATTACTCGTCATTGATTTATCTAAGTCAGTCGCCGCCACCGTGGGTATATTGATCGCACTTTCACTATCTTGGGTGCCCCTCGTTAATTTATTAGTCGGCGTTGTGGGCTCATTACTCGTCACCTTTCAATACATTTCTTACCCACAAACAAGGCGACAAATTGGCGTCAAAGAAGGCCTCAAATTCTTAGTTACCCACTTCGCTGAATGTGTTTCTTTTGGCTTTAGCGTGACTCTTCTCTTAGGGGTTCCGATTTTAGGATTTGTCGCAATCCCCCTTGCTGTCGTCGGGGGCACTTGGCTTTACTCAGTCTGCAGCCAAAAATAATTCGCAACGATTACCTCTCATTACACACGTTTTTTTGAGGATTGCATTTAAATCCACACTGAATATTATGAACCTCATGAAGAAAACTTTACTCGTAGGCAACGTTACCTTTTTCGTAAGTCTCTTAATGAGTCTTTCAGCCTCGGCTGGGGTTTCGCCTTTTGGCTTTTCGGTAATCGATCCGGTTCAGGTTCCCTTTCGAGACTTCTCGATCACCGGGTTGAGAATGAGCGTACTTTGGGGAAACCACTCATCGGTTTCTGGAATCGATTTCGGCGGTATTGGTAATATCACGCAGCAGCACTTTGGAGGAATCGGCATCTCGAGCATCTTTAATTTAAACAATGGTACGTCAACTATCGTCGGGCTTCAATTCGCTGGCTTTGCCAACATGAACATGAATAAGGCGACGATTTTAGGAATTCAAGCTACTGCCGGAGTCAACTTGAACAACGCCGAGTCATCATTGGTCGGGGCACAAATCGCCGGAGTTTCAAACTACAGCCCCTACACCGACGTCTATGGATTCCAGCTCAGCATGTACAATCGCGGCCATACAGTCACTGGGTTTCAAATCGGCCTCGTCAACGACGCCGATTTGCTGCATGGAATTCAAATTGGTTTACTCAACTTTAATCGCAAGGGCATGTTCTCTGTGGCTCCGGTCATCAATATCGGGTTCTAAACTAGCGGCAATTTTTGCCGACAAGAATTTGCCGACGCAGAATCCATTCACTCATTCACTCGATCAACCGAAGAGTTTCTAGGAAGACGAGAGGACATTGAATGGAATCACAACCTCAGGGATCAAAAAAACTCAGACGTGGCCATACGAATGTAAGTCAGTTCGCACTCACCGCAGCGTTAATTGGCCTTTCGCTGTCGGGTTGCCGTGTCGGCAATCACGTCGAACCTTCAAGTCAGGCGGTTGCGCAGTCAAATCCAGACAAGATTTCTGGCTACTACGAAACCCAACCCCAACACCTCAATTACTGCGCTACCGTTGCGGGGCAAGTGACTTGCAGCGAGACAACGGTCAACAACATTCCCGCCGAAATTGCAAAGGTGATGACAAACCCAGTAATTTTAGTGATGAGCGACTTGAACTCTGGTGCAGCCGAAATTGTCGACACGAAGACCAATCGAAGTTACCTACCTGTCACTGCCCTCGAAGACGGAACACTCAGCATGATTGGCATGGGTAACCCAGGATCATTTTTTGGCAGTACCGAATGCTTTTCACAACTTTTCGTCAAAGAAGTCGGTAGCTTCAATAAAAACCAGGGTTCGGGCAGAATGTTCGGCGATCACGAAATTTCAGGGCGAATTCAGCTTTCTATTAAAATTGTAGAAACGCTGCAGGGCAACTGCACCGACTGGTTAACTGCACTGAGAGACTGCTACGCCGATGAAACCAAGTGCGGTGGTAAGACCCCGGCCGAAGATGCCGATACTCAAAACCAAATTCAGAGTATCTTTGGGCCCTACATCGATGCACAAGCTCTCACCATCGATCAAATACCAGACCTCTCGGTCATGACCTACGAAGTCGTCTACGAGTAAGCGTTGCCCGCACAAATACCAACCCCGCTACGGTCATACTCATTTTAGGGTTGATTACCAGATCCAAGCTTTGAAGAAACAATATCCGCAGACACCTGTGCCGTTCTTTCAATCTTTGACTGGCTAGGAATCTGACTCCTTCTTTTGGGCTCGCCGTCCATGGCTCACCCGTATCGCGCCTGCGGCGCGAACGCTTCCGCTTACGTGAGGCCCAAAGAAGGAGTCAGATTCCTAGCCAGTCAAAGATTGAAAGAGATTTCAGGTGGCGAGGACTTTGTTTCATCAAAGCTTGGATCAGGTACTCAAGCCTAATTCTGAATCGATAATGATCGTAGGGGGGCTGGTATTTGTGCGAGCAACATCCAGTCGCTAGCGATATTCCGGTACCAATTTTAGCGTTGAGACCTCGGGTTGCCAGAAGGTCTGGTAGTATAAAAGCTTGAAGTACTCAAAAACAGTCACCCTCACACCTTGAAATGTTGAATACCACTCTCCCGGTTCATAGGGATCTTGAATCACGCTCAGGGTCTCAATGCTCGTGAGGTACCCCATCCGGTCACCGACTCCCAGCGCCTGAGCGGCCTCAATGATTCGTAAGAACATCATTTTCGCCCGTCGCATGTGATAGGGCGATGTCATTAAAACCACCTGTTTCCATTGGCGCTCTCTGGCATACCTGATCAGCCAAAGAGCATTTTCTTCGGTATTCGTGCTCTGATTTTCAATCACGACATTTTCTGGCTTGAGCGCCTTTAAAACCCCAGGTCTGAGTTGCTTACCCAAAGTGCTCCAGTTCGCCTGCGGGCCAACCCCTGAGAAGTACAGAATAGGCAAAGGGTTTTCAGAGTCAACCTGATGGGCCTCGTAGTAACGGTACCAGAGGTCACCAGCGGCTGAAATTCGCCCTTTTCCGCCGGCTAGGCAAACAATCGTGTCGACCTTCGGTAGCACGGCTCCATCTAGACTATCACGGTATTCGTAGATAGCCCCTGCTGAAAAAGTGAAGACCATCGCAACGCCAAGCGTTATCCCAACCCCTACTTGCAGTAGCGCCAAGAGCCAATGTTGCTTTAATATTCTCGTCCAGGTCACGAAACTCGACCAAATTAACTTTTTCATTTGAATTCATCTCCATTCTTCACTAAGGTGCGACTCTACTTCAAGATGAAAGGATAGGAAAACTGCCATGGCTCGCGTGTGTGAATTTTGTCAAAAGCGTCCGGTTACCGGAAATAAGGTATCTCATTCAAATATTAAAACGAGGACACGCTGGCTCCCCAATCTCAAAAAGATGAAGGCCGTCGTCGCTGGAACTACTCAAACCGTCAGCGTATGCACCCGTTGCATTCGTACCGGCAAGATCGTTCGTCCAGTTAAGCGTACTTATAAGCCTGCTGCTAAGACTGCTTAAAAGCAACGCTCAATTAATCTCAAATTAGTTTACAGCAAAGCCACTGCCTTCCACATTGTTGAAAGCGGTGGTTTTGTGTTTTTAATGATCACCCCACCTTTGAACTCAAGTGACAAGAGTCCACAAAAAGGCGCAATCACCCATGATTTGGCTCCCCAGCCTAAGCCGCGGCTACGGTGTTAATTTTTTCCGAACTTGTAGAAAGAATCCGTTCATCACCCTCAAAGAGCGACTATCGCTTCAACTTCAACGAGCACGTCTTTAGGCAAACGAGACACCTCAACAGTCGACCGGGCCGGTGGATTTGACGAGAAATAGCCACCGTAAACCTCATTCACTTTCGGAAAATCGCCCATCGATTTCAAGAAAATGGTAGTTTTCACTACCTGCGACATCTTCGCACCCGAAGCCTCTACGACCGCTTGCAAATTCTGCATGACTTGCTTTGACTGAGCGACCACATCTTGTGATTCAATCTGGCCATTTGCCGGATTAATGGCAATTTGCCCCGAACAAAACACGAAGCCCTGACAGGCCTTAACCGCGACGGCTTGAGAATAAGGCCCAATCGGCGCGGGCGCGTTTTGAGTGAGTACGATTTCTTTTTTGCTTAAACACTTTTCGTTACCTGACATTGAGAGTCGTTCCTTTTAGATTTTGGCGCGAACGCTGAACTTCCATCGCAGTGATTGCCGCCATATTGACCACATCATTCACATCAGAGCCGTGCTGCAACACAAACACCGGCTTATTCATACCCACCAAGATAGGGCCTACCGCATCAGCATTGCCCATTTTTGATAGCAACTTGTAAGCGATGTTACCACTTTGCAGATTTGGAAAAACCAAAACATTAGCATTTCCAGGCACTCGGTTGAACGGAAAGTTTTCAGCAGAAATTTCTGGAAAAATCGCCGTATCTGCCTGCATTTCTCCATCAATAATCAACGAAGGTTGACGTTTTCGAACCAGCTCAACTGCCCGCCTCACCTTTGAAACCGTGTCGTGCGGATTAGATCCAAAATTCGAGAACGACAACATCGCCACTCGTGGCTCAACGTTAGCGATCGCTCTGGCCATGTCAGCCGTCTGAATAGCAATGTCAGCCAATTCTTCGTCAGTCGGATCAATATTCACCGTCGTATCGGCGAAAAACAAGACTCGGCCTTTCATGATCATCATGTAAACGCCGGCAAGCCTCGACCCAGGCTTCACACCGATGACTTGAATCGCTGGGCGAAGCGTCTCAGGGTAACTTTGAGAAATACCCGAAAGCAGTCCGTCGGCATGCCCTTGTTCAACCATCATCGAACCGAAATAGTTCGCTTGGCGCATGAGGGTTTCAGCCAAAGCCAAAGTCGCACCCTTTCTCGCTCGCTTCTCAGCAAATGCTCGAGCAAACTGAGGACGCAAATCACTATGCGAAGGACGCACGATACTCACACCCTCGAAATCATCGGTCAATCCCATCTCAAGAATTCTCGCTTTAATCACCTCGGGAGTTCCTAGCAAAATGGGTTCAGCAATGGCTTCTTCTCGAATGATCTTCGCTGCACGAATGATTTTTCGATTCTCACCTTCTGGAAACACAATTTTCGGCAAATGGTGGTCTTCTTGACTTGCTGATTTTACTTTGCGCTTAATTCCGCGCATCACTGTGTAAGTTGAACCCAGCAGTGTTTCTAATTTATAGCGATACTGTTCAAGATCGATTTTCTTTCGCGCCACTCCCGAATCAATCGCCGCCTTTGCAACTGCGGTAGCGACCCAAAGTAATGCCCGATGATCGAACGGTTTTGGAATCAAATACTCACGCCCGAATTGGAATTTTTGGCCTCCGTAGGCCCTTGAAACATTTTCGGGCACTTCTTGCTTAGCGAGCTTCGCGATTGCATTCACCGCAGCCATTTTCATTTCTTCGTTAATCGCTGTTGCGCGGGTATCGAGAGCGCCTCTAAAAATAAACGGAAACCCAAGCACATTGTTTACCTGATTTGGGTAGTCTGACCGACCAGTTGCCATAATGGCATCGGGTCTGACCGCATGAACTTCTTCAGGCAAAACTTCTGGGTCAGGATTGGCCATGGCAAAGATGATCGGATCTTTCGCCATCTTCTTAACCATGTCGGCTGAAATGCCACCTTTAACAGAAACTCCAACGAATGCATCGGCACCCTCTAAGGCTTGCGCCACTGTTCGTTTCGTTGTTTCAACGGCAAACCGCTGTTTGTAAGGGTTCATGCCTTCTTTTCGACCTTGATAGATGACCCCTTTTGAGTCACACATCATCAGATTTTCTTTACGCACACCGAGATTCACATAAAGTTGTGCACACGCAATTGCAGCAGCTCCACCGCCACAAAACACCACTTTCACTTCGCGAATGTCTTTACCAACTACCTCAAGCGCGTTCAAGAATGCAGCGGCACTAATCACGGCAGTTCCGTGTTGATCGTCATGAAATACCGGTATTTTTAGCTTCTTTTTTAATTCTTCTTCAATATAAAAACATTCTGGAGCCTTAATGTCTTCTAGATTAATTCCACCAAAAGTGGGCTCCATTAATTCGCAGGCCTTGATCACATCATCAGGATTTTTTGCATTGAGCTCAATATCGAACACATCGATGTCGGCGAATTTCTTAAACAGAATGCCTTTGCCTTCCATCACAGGCTTCGACGCCAGCGGCCCAATATCGCCGAGGCCTAACACCGCTGTGCCATTCGACACAACCGCTACGAGATTACCCTTAGCCGTGTATTCGTAGACGAGGTCTTCTTTCTCTGCGATCATTCGACAGGGTTCAGCGACCCCCGGCGAGTACGCTAGCGATAAGTCTTGTTGGGTTGCAACTGACTTCGATGGAATGACTTCAATTTTGCCTTTTCTTCCCTTGGAGTGATACTCCAGTGCATCTTCGTAGATTCCCATAGGGCAACAATCTAACTCGAAACCGACAAGAACACCACCGTTTATAGGTCAAGTCAAAAAAATGGCGAAACGCGGGCTTATTGCACCGCTTTCCTATTTCACGTCAACGACATTTGAGATTGATTCCACGCCTTCATCGAGTAGACTTAGAAGTAGATTGAAACCACAGTATCACTACCAATTGCTCTTTTTTTTGTTTGCGACTGAAATACTCACCCCTCAACTGTCACGAGCTGAGTACTTCACCACTGTTTGGCAGAGCCATCGCGGTTCAGATCAATCCGTGCGGTTAGTTCCAAGGTTCTCATCTTACTCGAGCTCCAAAAATTACTCTCCCTACGGAATACTCACGGTTCCCAATTCATTGGTCAAAAACACACGAATGACGGGTTCGCTTGAAGCAGAATTTAGTGGTTTTATACCGTCTACCACGGTTTATGGCCGCGGTTCTTGGGGTTACGCCAAGGTAGCTGAGACAACCAAAACCGGTTCAGCCTACGGATTTACCGACCAAATGCTTGGACTTAATATCGCAGCGCTCAACTCGGTCGATCGAAAATTTGCTTTAGAGATTCAAGCCGAAGTCAACATTCCAACCTACTCAAACACCTCTGCAAACATCAGCGGAAAACCTTTTTTAGGAGATGGCTCACTCGATGTGACCGGCGGTATCAGCAGCAAACTTCAACTCACAAAATTTTCTCTCAACTCATCGTCAAATATCCTCAGGGCTCTCGGCTCGGTCGGATACACCTTGCGAAACTCGGGATTTTCTTCTCACGTACCTTGGTCAGCGGGCCTTGATCTGTCACCTCTCACTCACGGACTAAAACTTCAACTGCTCGGTTACGGTATCACCAGCCTGAGAACTGACGCAAAAGGGGCGCTCGCCTTCGATGCCACTAACGATCAAGGTGGAATCGGGGCCTCTGGATCTTACTTCGTCAACGCAGTCAATCCGTCATTTGTCGCGATCAAAGGTCAATTGGGTTACCAGTTAGACAAGAATTTGGCACTACTCGGTGACGTCAGTCAAACGCTATGGGGTCGAGACGCTCCGTACGGTCTGCAGTTTGGCTTTCTAGTTTCACTTCAGCTCGACACGGCATCTAAGCCGGGTGCTCCCCCTGTTGAGCGCGTAGATGCCAGTGATGTTTCTCCTGAAAAGATACCGTCGACTGTTTACGGCAAAGACAACCAAGGGTTTGTTCAATACACCCTTGAAGCAAAAGTTCTCAAAACAAACGACAAATTGTCACAACTGAAAATAGACAAAGGCACCAACGACGGCGTGGGACTTGGGCAGGTATTTGATGTTTTCTCACCGACCACCAACGAACCCGTTGCTCGCGCAAAAGTGGTGGCCGTAAAAAACACTGACGCCCAATTGCAAGTGACAGACTACTATCAAGAAATCTGGATAGAAGAAGGATTTAGTGTTCGTAAACCCATTCAATAATGTTTATAATGAACTCTATCGTAATGACTGTTGTGTATATGATGATGAGCCAATTGAGGAGACTACCTAACCTATGAACTTTCGCAGAAAAATAGCATTGAACCTAATCAAACTCTTTAGTGCAGCGACAATAACCACCCTCTTAATTGCTCAGTCAGCACACGCCACTCGATTTAATAATCAGTTTCTCGAATTTGAACTTCCGCCTCAATGGCAGTGCAATCTTGAGGGCGCCGAGTGGGTTTGTCAAAACACCAATGACACAAGAAAAAAAGAGGCCATCATTGTTTTTGCCGCCAAGCTCAAAGGCGATCAAGACAGCCTCGATCAATACTTGAATTACCTCAAAGCTCCAAAAACCTACACTTCTGTTCAGGGCAAGCCGGTCAAATCTGAACCTCGAACGGCCACCAATCAAAACATTAATGGGCACCCCTGGGTCGACGCTCTTCACCTTGAATCAGAACTACCCGGATTTTATACCCGTTACCTTGCGACAGTTAAAGACGACATCGGCGTACTGGTAACCTATTCGGTTAAACAAGACAAATGGCAGAGCTACATCAATGACTTTGACGGTCTCGTTCGCACGCTTAAGGTCTTCAGAAAACAAGGGTTAGGATTGAACGCCAACGGTCAAGGCGGAAATATTTTTGAACAAACGAAAATTCCAACTTCCATCACCGAAGGTGCCGTATTCAACGCTCAAGTGCCCGCAGAAACCAATGAAGGGCAAACTGCACAAGGCGGCAAACCTCAGAAACAAGACAATTTCACTTTCTACTTAATTGCTGGAGTAGCAATCGCTGGAATTTTCATCTTCTTGAAAAAAAGAAACTCAGGTTAAAATAGCTTAATCGTCGCACTCACTCGATTAGTTAGCGCAAGCAAATACTCATGGGACCAATCACAGTCTTCGGATTTATTTTATTTGAACTCGTGAGAACACCCCAAGGTATTAGTCACCCCCAGCTTTCAGAGCCATCTGCTATTGATTTTACGGTTTCAGAGTTTTATCAATCCCAAGCTGAGGCTCTGCATTCAAATCTAGCAAAACGATTGGCTGGGTACGAAACCGCAATTGAGTCTGAGTTGGCAATTCGCGGCCTTGGCCCTTTGAGAAACTCAACCCCCATTTCTCGCGCATCTGATGTCGACTTCAAAGCCAAATTAGGGGTTCTTCCGATTGTCTTCGTCGACATCAACACCGCGGGTAATGAATCAACCGTTACCGAAATCAAGACTGACCCCAATCAATCTATTTCTGAAAAACTTTCTCGCGGCCAAAGAACCAACCTCTCATGGCCCCTAATCGTTGAAACACTAAGCACTATTGAAAGAGCCATCGACTCGACTGACTCATTTAAATTGAATGAAAAAATACAGTCTTTAATCTCTTTCAAAGAACGCTTGAGAATTGCTACCACCCGCATGCAGTACTTGAGCCACTGGTCAAACGACCCTAAACTCCTTGAGTTCTCGCGAGTGACCCTCAGAAAAATAAACACCGACACGACTAGCACGGCCGGCAATCAACAAAACTGGCTTCCGAAAAGAAAACAAAAGCAACTCTCGCCACTCTGGATCTCTGAAAAAAAAATAGACGCTACCCGGCAGATCACCTTAAAGATAGTAACCGACATCAATGACAAAAAATTCATTTCTGAAATCGAAGGCGCTCTCAATTCTCACTGGAACGATTCAGCGTTTGCCAAACGCGAACACCTTGAGTTCAGAATCGAATGGCTCTTTGTGAAGGGTGTGAGAGCTGAAGTCAACTTAGCCACTTGGACCCTAGAAAAACACCTGAGCTTTCTTGCAGCTCAAGCAGATCTCACGTGGGCCATTCTCACCACCGGCGCTTCTACAATCTCGACTGTTTCAGTTGAAGATCTACCCATGAGAGCGCTGGTGCTTTCACCGATCTCTACGCGACCACGTGAACTCGCGCACGAACTGGGTCACTTGCTAGGGTATTCAGACTGCTACTTTCGATTCTTAACCCACCACAGTCCCCTCGGCGTCGATGTCACCGAGATCGAAAACCCGGTTTATGACCAAGAACTCATGTGCAATAGCATCTCAGGCACAAATCAAAACATCGAGTGGTAGCAAGAAACGGGTATGAAACTACGCTGCCTTTTTTTCTTTCTTAAACTGATCCTCGGTTTCTACTGCAAGGCCTTTTTCATAGATATCTCGCACCTGCCTGACAATCAGGTCGTCAACTTCGCCAATGGCATTGGTGTCTTTACCCTCATACGGAACATTGTGAAGAACAAAGCGAATACAATTCATTCGTGCCCGCTTTTTATCGTCGGCACGAACTACGGTCCAGGGGGCATCAGCGGTGTCGGTATAAAAGAACATCGACTCTTTTGCTTTAGAATAGTCATCCCACTTGCTTTGAGCCTCTTGATCAATAGGACTCAATTTCCACTGTTTGAGTGGGTCTTTTAGTCTGGCCTGCAAGCGAGCTTGTTGTTCTTCTTGCGACACAGAAAACCAAAACTTGAAAAGCCTCAGTCCGCTATTCACTAACATTCTCTCTAGCTCGGGTGCCTGGCGCATAAACTCAAGATGCTCTTCAGGGGTACAAAACCCCATGACATGCTCAACACCAGCGCGATTGTACCAAGACCGATCTAAGAACACCATCTCACCCGACGAGGGCAAGCGCGACACATACCTTTGAAAATACCACTCACCCTTCTCTCGCACGCTCGGTTTCTCGAGTGCCACGACGGTTGCGCCGCGAGGATTCAGGTGCTCTGTGAATCTCTTGATCGTTCCCCCTTTTCCAGCCGTGTCTCGCCCTTCAAAAACAATCAGCATTTTCTGCCCTGATTTTCTAAACCAACTTTGCATTTTTACCAGCTCAATTTGCAAACTCTCCATGCCAGATTCGTATTCTTTATTCGAAAGTTTTTCAGGCAGCGATTGTTGAAAAAATCTAGCCCCTGGCCTCAACCCCGAAGACTGCTTTGGATTTAGCGTATTTATTTTTTTGTTCGATTGATCTGACATAACAATTGAGCTCCTTGAATTACTCATCGACAAAGAGCTGAATTTCTTGAAGCCTCAGAACGAATTAGGGCGTCACAGTCTTGACAGTAGTATTGATCACTCTTCCAATCGATCAAAACTACTGTCAGCCACTTTTTGTTTTGTACCCTTTTTGGTGAAGTTTTTCTAAAATGACCCGAACGTATCGATTCGCGCAAGGATTGTGGCAATCTGAAAAATTATTCTTATCAACGCAGAGTTTTCCACACCGAGGGGTACCATGAAGGTTCTCTGAGTAGGTCTCACCGTCGTAGAGATCGACAAAAACCTTCACCTTGAGCGAAAGCGTCGTGCCACAGGTGTCAATTCTATGACAAAACATAAAAATTCCGTCGTCGACTTTTTTTTTCGAAAAGAGGTAACCGGCAATATCAAGCGAGTCGTCACTGATGAAATCGGCACGACTATTCCAAATCATTTTGCAATTCGGGCAAATTTTAAATGGCTCACTCAACTGAATGCCTCTTTCTATGATATCGATCACAGTCAGTATAGCGCTCAATTTCAAATTCGGCAACCCAATCAGTTGTTTTGCCAGTCAAGCGAACAGCTTGATCGCCCGGCCTTCGCTAAATTTTTGCAACCAACGGCTTGTCTAACCTTTTCTTGATTAAATAAGAACTGAATACGAAAAGGTCCATCAGGATGAGTTTTCGCCAACCCCCGACTGCCGCACAATCCGGCCACTGACATCCCCAAGTACTTTCTCGCAGTCTCAATGCCATAGCGAGCCTGCACATCTTGCAGCCGAACAGCCAAAGCCTCTGAACCCCAATAGTCAGCGACAAACTCATCAAAATCGTAATTCTGACGCCAACCCCTCAAGAAAAACTCGGGGTAAGTTTCACGAAAGCATCGCTCTAAACCCTGGTGTTCGGGAGCTCTTCCAAAATACAAACCGTGCCCCATTTCGTGCGCGATCATATGAAACGTGAGGGCCTCAGCCAACAGGTCGGCATTGGCAATTTTCAGCTCCTTTGTCACCTCTGAACGAATCAAAGCCCCTGGACAAGGTATGAACCCACGACTTAGCCCAGTCCAAAAAGCATATCCACCGAAACCATAATCAGTTGGACACACATCCCTGCCGTAAGTCTTTACAAAAAGACCAAGTCCGGTTGGGTACTCAGTTTTTGCGGCTACCCGATCTGTCGGTAGCAGTATTCTAAAATTATTTATCTTCGCCTGAGCGTTGACTGAAAATAGGGGGTACAACTCAGAAGCCCCCCCATCGAGTGCAACGGCTGTCAGTAATGCTTGCTTAGCCGGCTCGACATTATCACGCAAAAAGGCCTCATGTACGGGCTTTAGGTTATCGCCCGAAAATTTTGCCATTTCAGCCACCGATTTATAAAAAAGCAAATACGGTGATTCTTTATTGTCGACACTGCAAATACTCTTGTAAGGATCTTCACAAAAAGAATCATCGGTAAGCGAATCGCCCCCCCCATCAGCGGCTCGAGCGGCAAGCGCCCAAAAACTAAGGCTCATCACTAACAAAAACACTGGCGCTAATTTCATTTAATACTACTCCTCAGATGATGAAAACGAGATGTTAACCGACGACTATCGGCCAATCAAAAATTACGCAACCCGTTATCACAACCGAAAGTGAGCAAATCACCCGAAGAGAGCGAAGCACGCCAAAGACACTAAAACAAAAAAATAAACTGATGCAAATGAAAAACCCCAACTACACCACAGAGGTACAATCGGGGCTTAACTTTAGTAAACTATTATTATTAACTAATTAATTCAATCTTGAACAGGCGTCGATGTTTTGTCGCCTGGCAGTGTTCCGGCATTAATTTCAGCGATGTTAGTTGCTCCATCCCCATCTGAATCAAGGGCTTCAATCGCTGCAAAATCGAGATTATGAGCTCCCAAGTCAACTCCATAACCATTGAGTTTCTTATCGGGTTCATGACAAAGAGCGCAGCTCACCGTGCCGGCGAATGTTGGGTACGCAGCCTTAAAACTCTTCTGTGCCCCCATTTTTGCAAAAGCAGAAGTCGAAACAAAAACTGAGGCCAACAGAACAACGAGTACGATTTTTTTCATATAGGCTCCTTTTATGTGGTTTATTCATGAGTTATTCCTATTTATCACTTTCGTCAACGCACCCTATGTAATGCAAATTGATAAGTTAATGTAATAGCATCGCACGCAATCATCAATCGTGTCATAAAAATAAGTTTACTTAGCGAAGTAGCCTCGCTAACCAAAACGTAGCATTGTTGCCCAAATGAATTGTCAAAGTTACTAAAAAAATGACTGAGTGTCTTTTATTAACCCATGTCTCTCGAGTTCGGGATTAAACTACCCGCCCTTTTTACTTTTCTGTGAAACCCGCAGAACCCCGATCCGTTCGTCTCCCCCTGTTCTTGATGGGTGGGTCGGGGGTTAACTTTCAAAGACATAAAAAAAACAAAAGGGGCCTACTCAGAACTTATTCTGAGCGGGCCCCTTTGGAGTCCTAATTGAAGTTCAAGCTGTGCATTCAGACTCCTGATGTCAATCTGAGCTGTTCGATAAGTTCACTTATAGTTGATCACCCCCGCTAATTCGAATTACATATTTGGCACTAACCGAAAAAAAATTAGTTAACTTTTATGAATAAATACAGTTTATGTACTTTTTGTCCCATTTTAGCTCAACCTTGTTCAACGCCATACCGAAAAGCCATCAATGAGACTGCAGGCAATACGCATAAACCTAAGCAAGCTTTCGATACAGCTAGGCTTACTCCTCACTGGCGTACTCAGTGTGACACTTTTTGTGTCACTCTCTATTCTTTCGAAAATTGAAGAATCGAGAGCTATTGAAGAATTAAACACAGATTCTGAGTACCTACTTCAAATCACTCGTGACAATGTCAAACGAATTTACCAACAACGCGACCAAAACGACCTGCAGTTACAACAATTCAGTCGGTCAGTTGGAAAATTACCGGGGGTCAAGTGGCTAGAAGTCTTCGACACCCAGGGAAAAATCATTGCCCATACCCTGACTGAGCGCATTGGTATGCGCCCATTGACTGCACACCAATCGATCGTAACTCAAGTGCTCACATCTGGAAACACGGCTGTCGAGATCGACCGTAAGCAGCAACAGTACAACCTCTTTTCACCGTATCATGCGCTAGAAGACCAAAAAAAGGTCGCCGGAGTCATTGAACTTTCGATGGGGCTAAGTGACAACATTCACGACCAAATAGTCACTGCGCAATCACTCATGATTTTGATTCACGAGACCCTTGAACAGATTGAACTCAATCGAGCCAGTTTGAACGAGCAGATGCAAACTGCATTCACCTCAATTGGCCGACTTGACAGCGTTAAGAAAATTGAAATGTTTGATGAGCAGGCAACTATTATTGCTCACACTGACGCCAATAAAGTCGGGCAAAAGCCACAAAAATACAAGATTTCTGATCACGAACAGGTTGTGAAAGACGTTTTCACTTCAGGGGTGCGATATTCTGAATTCGATTATGCCAATAATCGCTACAACATATTTGTTCCCATTCGATTGAACGAGAACTCAACGAGTGACAAACCAGTCACAGTCGTTGAGCTCACAATGAACCTAGGTGATGTCACCGATGCAATCGCGAGGCATTTGCGGCCACTTTACTTAATCGCCGTTCTTTCGATTTTACTGATGGGAACCCTCTTGCACCTCACTTTGACGAAGTTTGTGATTCGCCCAATCAAACTGATTAGTGGTTTTCTCACCCAAACAGGAAAAGGCGATTTTGTTGGAAAAATTGAAAAATTTCAGCTCAACAACGAGATTCAAGAATTGGGCGATTCGTTCAACAACATGACCAAGCAACTCAGAGAAGCCAGAGAAATTGAGACTTCTCTCAATGCGATGATTGCTCAAAAATCAAAGATGGCTGCACTAGGCGAAATCTCAGCGGGTATTGCACATGAAATCAACAACCCATTAACCATCATCAATGGTGCCACTGCTCAGCTTCTCAAGGTTCGCGAAGACCCCGAAAAATTTCAGACCAAAGTCGCATCAATTCAAAGATCGTGCGACCGCATTTCAAAAATTGTCACAAATATGAGAAAGTCTTCGAGGGTTTCTCAAGCATCAGACAAGCGCTCGCACTCACTTTCTGGCGTGATCAAAGAATCGATTGGCTTTTGTGATCTCAAATCGCTTCGGTGTGGCACCCCTATTTTTTACGATCTCGAAACCACCGCAGCCGTTTTGTGCGACGACGTTTCAATTGGCCAAGTCATTGTGAATCTCATCAACAACGCCATCGACGCGGTCAAGACTTTAGACGAAAAATGGGTGAGACTGCGGTTATTTGAAGATCCAGAGGGGGTCGTTTTGCAAGTCAGAGACTCTGGCATGGGCATTGCCCCCGAAGTGGCCGCCAAACTCTTTCAGCCGTTCTTCACCACAAAACCAGTTGGCGAAGGCACCGGCCTCGGCCTTTCGATTATCAAAGGCATACTCGACGATCATGAAGCAACGATCTCAATTCTCAGCGACGAGCCAAATACTTGTTTTGAAGTGCGATTTAAAAAGGCTCAATCTCTAAGTCAAGCTGCGTAATCCTCAAAATCAGATCCCCAAGGCTTTTTAGGGTTTTTTTTCGCCACCAAAGGTGAATAGAATACCGCTAGAGGGAAATGTCTATGAAGCGAGCGTGGTCGGGGGTTCACCCCCTTTTCGGCTTAGTAAAATTGAGTCTTCAATTGATTCTTTTGAGCGCCACCTTGCTGGGCTCTTTCGCTCAAGCCTTTCAAGAAAACGCAGACCCTTACAATGCACTCATTTGGAATCGTAAAAATGCCCTCGCACAAAACGGCAGAATAGACCGTGATGACTGGTATGAGTGGTGGTACTACAAAGTAGTCGTTCCTGAGACTGACCAAGCCTACTACTTTGTCTATGGTGTCGTGAATCCCTGGGACACCCGAAGCCCCAATCCCGCGAATGAATCTTCGCGGTCGTATGTTGGCTTCGGTGATTTTTCGGCCAAAGTCATCGGTGAAAATAAGTTTGGCACCGAGGCGTTCAGCGCGGCCTACGATCGCACATTCATTCAGGTGGGAGACAATACTGCCACCGATCAAGAGATCAGCGGCGCAATCGAAGACACCCAAGTCTCGGCAAAATGGCACCTCAATTTGTCTCGCGACTGGTCTTTTAATGCCATGGGCTGGGGTATGTTTCAAAACTGGGTGAGCAATATCTATTGGTATCCGGCACAAGCCAGTGCCGCGATGACTGGCTGGATTGAGACGGGCAAGCCGGGAGAGCCCAGTAGAAGAATCGAACTCGACCACGCCCCTGCCTATCAAGATCGCAACTGGGGCAGAAGTTTCCCGAAATGGTGGACATGGCTCGTTTCAAATCATTTCAAAAATTCACCGGGCACCGTACTCGCGAGTGGCGGCGGCAGACCAAAAATTTTCAACGAGGTCGAGCTAATTTCGGCCGTTGTCGTCGGCCTTAAACACGAAGGAAAAGAATACAGCTTTCGGCCGAATGATGGTGATAAGATCAGCATCGACATCAATTATGGAAAGTGGGAGGTCGTAGCCGAAAATAGAAACGACGAGCGAATTGAGATTTCAGCCAATGCACCAAAAGAGGCCTTCTTGTGTTTGCCTTTCATGACACCCCAAGGACAGTGGTTTTACGACTATGAAACGCTAAAGGGTAATATTAAAGTTAAATTATTTAAGAAAAAAGGTTGGTTCAATCCAACCTGGGTTCAAATCGCAGACCTCGAAACTGACGAGGGCGGTATTGAATACGGCTCGCCGCAAGAGCAAAGCGATGGTGATGCGTCGTTTTTTGACAGGCAACTCAAGCTGTACTAAGGCACTTCCAACTGAGCCCAGCCCCCCAGGAGACACCTCGGGAGAACTCAATACACCCATTACTTGACTTTTTCAATCAATTATGATTAAACCTGGCCTGAGGTAAGAAGCGTGAACCTACTGCAAAAAGGCCCTGTTGTTAATAAAATCAAAATATATCAAACAGTTACGATACTTAGTTTAATTTTGATGGTTTCAAGCCTCAACACGGCCTCTGCCGGCAACGGCTACACCTACAGCCCAGAAGATGAACCAGACACGACCTTAAAGCTTAAAATCACGGACATGCCCTATTCGCTCAGACAAAGGGCCTTCGAAGGCTACACAGAAATTTTCACAAAACTGAGAACCTGTGGCGCAATGAACTCACACGAAGATGAACGCGCCAAAGTGCTCAAAAAAATGCGATCACAGAAAATTCACATCGCCGGTGACAAAGGTCAATTCGCCTCGACATGCGAAAACTATGATCAAATAGTTTCGATCGCAGACTTCGCCGGACTTCAGAACCCCTTCAAAGATGAATCTATCTGGAAGCTAACTCTCGCCAGCTCGACAGATTCTCTTTGCTTTGCCCTAACCAGCAAGATGAGTTCAGACTTAGGCGGAACCGCTCCAAACGACTGGGCTGACACGATCGACTTATTCGGAACAAGAAGTGGTAGAAATAAGATCACACTCACCCCAATGTCGTTTGCCGAATCAGACGGGCTAGTGAGCTGGTACCTGCTCGAGTACTTACTAGAGCGCTACACCGACCTTGATGATACCTCTCGAAAATTGATTTCTCGCGATTGTATTAGAAATAAGAAGAAATGAGTTCAACTACCTCTGCTTGCTCTGAAAGCATGTTCGCGCGCTGTTTCACTCAAAAAACATATCAAGTTGAGAAATGATCATCGGATCAAACTTCACCCCTTTGGGATTCGCCGCATAGCTCGCCGCCTTCAGTCGCTCCCATGAATTAGTCAAATCAGGAACACTCTCTCCAGGCCTTACCGTATTGTAGTAGTCAAAAGCTCCCAGCAGCGAAAGAAACCGTGCCCCTTCAGGAATCGTATTGCCGCGCTTATGGTCAGGAAATCCAGTACCGTCATAATTTTCATGGTGATACAGAATTGCACTTTCAACACTATCACCCAACGCAATCGCCTTGCGCTTGATGATCTCGATCGACTTGAATACATGACTTTCGTATTCGCGTTTTTCTACCACAGCTAATTCAAATTCACTTTTTTTCAATATATTTTGTTTAACGTATGCCAACCCCAGGTTGTGAAACAGAGCCGCCACCGTCAGCTCACTCACGTCGGGTACCCCACAAAATTTTGAAAAAATTTGGGCATAAATCGCCGTATTCAAACCGTGAGCCAACGGGCTCCATCGCGGAAACGGCAATTCTGCCAGGCAAGTTCGAAAGTCTGGAAATTTCTGGACGAGTTCTGCTAAAATAAAGACAATTTCGAGGGCTTCGGTCATCATTCTTTGGCCGACTGAAATCATTCCATTTGAGCCAAAGTTAAAAAACTCACGCATCAGTTCTTGATACATCTGCCTGGCTTTGTGAAGCCCTTCAGATACCGTCTGCTTACTTCCGTTTTGACTGAGCACATTCAATAACTGTTCACATTCGCCTTCTTTCACATAAAGGTGCCGCACATGAGAGTTCAAGACCTTTTCGCGCTTGTCTTCGGTAAAGGGCGTCCCAGCCGCCAGAAAAACAACATAGTGATTTGATAACGGTAGATAATGAAACAAATCAACCGGCAACACCTGATTCTTGAGCACATCGCGACAAAGCACTGTTCGAAAGGTTCGTTTCCTCAAAATGCCAATCAAATGCAACATAGCTTCAATTGAAATGTCTTTACGATCCATAATCGCAGTCGCGCCACATTTTTGCGCAAAATCGGCCTGTTTCGATAGCAGCTTATTGATCAAGACAATAATGGCTAACTTGTGGTTGAGTTGAGTCGCGTACTGCGAAAATTCAAGAAATGAAATCTCGTCTGCCACTTTATGAGAGTCGGTAAGGTCACCGTCGATGATCAAGACATCTAACGGTAGCTGTTCGATTCGTTCGACGCCCTTGTGAGAGTCTTGCTCGCACCAAAATTCGGTTTCTGCTCCAAACGCAGATTTGATCTGACCACGCACTTCGGCGTCGCTCGTGAGCAGCAAAACCCTCTGATGCCATTCGGGACTCTTCATGACACCCATTATGACGTTTAAATTGACTTTGGGTCAAGCCCTGCTCCGTTCAGCAGGTCTTGACCCAAAGCTTGTCATTTTTATTAATTTCTAGCGAGAGCCTAATTTCTTAGTACTCGATTGAAACCATGTACGCACCGTTAACTACGTTCACAGAAACGTCGCAGTTTTCGGTTGGGTGAATTTCTTGAAAGCTATTTCCGAAAAAGCCGGTTTCATCAGTCACCGTTGCACAAGTAATGACTTTACCTTCAGCGGTTAAACGAATTTCGCGAGCGCCTGCATCGTAAGCAAGACCTGGAATGGTCGCCATTCGAGTTTGGTAGGTTGAAGAAGGAAGACTTTTTGGACCGGCATAGAGTCTCTTTTTCAATCTCAAACCAACTACCGCGGTGCCTGTCTCAGCGTCAAAGCGATAGAAACTCTTTTGCTTGTGAAATCCGTTCACACGACCGGCACTGCCAGTCACTGAGCCGGCAAATGCCTGACTAGCAAACAATGAGGCAATCAAAACTAACGAACTGAACATAGGGGCTAATGATACTTTTTTCATAATGTGATTCTCCATGGATCAACTGAGTAGCCCTGAGGATCGTTGAATTCCACTTACAGATTTGACACATCGAGTTATTGTAAAAATAAGGGAAGTTTCTTCCTTATTTTAAATACTTACATAAAGATTAGATAGAATCAGTTAAGCACAAATGAATCCATAAATAGCCCGATAACCCCCGAAGCACGGGCCGACTCACTACTCTGCAGTCGCCAGCAGCATTCGATACTCACTCACCCAAGGCTCGGTCATCGTCAACTCACCCGTCTTTAGGGCATTAGAAACGAACGTCAACTGAACGGTCTTCTCGCCTCTGACGAAATAGGTTCTCGTCAGCACCTCTTTACTAAGCTGATCAAAATACATGATATTTGAACCGATTTCTTTCAACCTTCTTCAATGGCAACATCCAGCGCAAGACTCAGAGCCTCAACTCCGACAAGCACTATCGGATTCGCCTCGGCTTCGCGCATACCGGTACTAATGCCAGTTGGCACAAAGGCCACGTCGGCAAACAAAATAATTACGACCATCAGAGGAATCAATTGCACTCGACGCCATACGCGCCTGACTCTACCCATCATCTAAAATGATAGGGTTCGGCAATTCTTGTGTAAACAACATAATCAAAGGCAGTCACCGAATAGGGTGTCCGAACGGCCGGTACTCGAAAAAATGCTGGGCAAACCCATCAAACAAAGTCAACACTTCTAACCCCACTTACTTGGTATCCTCCCATTTTCTTCGCACCAAACACCTGAATACCTACAAGTATATGGTGAACTTTACACAGAATTCTCAAATTTCTGACCTCATTCGAGCCCCGCAGAGCCAGCGGCTGCACATGATCAATCTCAAGCCGATATCGCGACGAACACCGCCGACCATCATGAGTGTATTCGCACCTGCCGGTAGCACGACTCCAGACTTCACGCTTAACCTGAGCAGGCAACGCCACTCTAACCCCAACCGGAAGTACTTTCTCTGCGGTGCAAACCAAAAGGTTCTTGTCAGTTTTGCCGGCCTTAATGTGGGGAGTTTTCGGGTTTTCGCAAGTTTTGCCAGAATTATTATCAGCATTTTGACCAGAATTCTTATCAGAACTATTCTGACTATTTGCAGCAGGTTTCTGAATACTTTCATCACACGGTTGAAAAATTTGTAGCCGCAGCCCCTTCGATTTTTCGAGTTTAGTGAGGTGACTCGTTACCAAAAGCTCCATGAGTTCAGCGAGAGTGGCGTTGGGCTGCGAATGGCTGAGAAGCTCTTTCAAGCGTTCAATTTTTTTGAATAGGTCTTCTGAAATGCTAAATTTCAGTTCACGCAGGGTTGGCGACAAAATTCTTGCTTTGTCGGACTTGGGTAA
>CAITVN010000008.1 GCA_903895855.1 Oligoflexia bacterium
AAAACGAACTCAAACGGAATTTGATAGGATACCTTCGCGGTCGACAAAAAAGGCCAGACCTTGTTCGCAGGTACTTCGAAGCAAGACACGTAAGCTACGCGGCCTAAGAATACGCACTATGTTATGCTCCTGGTAATAAGCATGCTGATCCTTCTTCTGATTCAAGCGGCGGTGGGGTTCACACCCAATCTATGGGCCAATGAGCACGTCTCGGTTTTTAGCAAAGCGCCCACGTACCCTGCTACCTCACAAATCAACGTTGATGAAATCGTCTTGAGTAAAACCAACATTCAAATCGGCTATAGCAAGAGATACAAAGAACCCAGCTGGGTGGCGTATTCACTCAACCCAGAAAAACTGCGGGCCTGCTTCAATCGTAAAGATCAATTTAAACCTGACCCTGCGATCTCAAAACCAGACTCAGCCACACTTAACGACTACAAAAATTCAGGCTATGACCGAGGCCACCTGAGTCCAGCGGCTGATAATCGCTGGTCAAACGAAGCCATGAAAGAGTCGTTTCAACTTTCAAATATTTCACCTCAACCGCCGAATTTCAATCAACGCATCTGGGCTTCGCTAGAAAATCTCATCAGAGCTTGGGCACTTCAATCAAAAGACCTTTGGGTCGTGACCGGCCCTGAGCTTTCACGAGTTGAAAAAACCATTGGCTCTAGCGAAGTCGGTGTTTCATCGGTTTTCTACAAAGCGCTCATCGCGTTTTCAAACGATGCCAATCAAAAACCAAAGGCTATCGCTTTTCGTCTGCCCATTTCAGCAATTGACGGCTCATCACAAAGCAGCCCGCTGAGCTCTTACACCCTTTCAATACGAGAGCTTGAAAGAGACTCCCAAATTGATTTTTTTGAGCAAGCTCCGGCTGAATTTCAAGAATCGACCGAACTTCAGTTAGACAACTCAGATTGGGATTTTAGCGCAAAGTTTTCAGCACTTCCTTGCGCCACAGAAACTCCCAACCTCTTTGAAGAACTGTTTTCACGCTGACGTTTTGATACCCAGCTGTGTTAAGTTTAAATCGATGAAACAACCCAAAATCCTAATTGTCGGGGCGGGCCCCGTAGGTCAAGTTTACGGCTATTATTTTCAACAAGGCGGCTGCGAAGTCACTTACTTAGTGAAAGAATGCCACCTGGCTGAATGCAAAAAAGGATTTCTCTTAGTCAATCTCAAGACAAAAAAACCCGTGCGTTTTGAAAATTCTAACCTTCTCACTCATCTCGGTGAAGCAAAAGAGCACCTCTTTGACATTGCGGTTTTGGCCATGTCGTCAGCAGCCCTCCGGCCAGTTGATACCACCAATCATTGGTTTGAATCGTTTTCGAAAGTGATTGGGCAAGCTACCGTGGTGACACTGCAGCCCAGCCTGAAAGACCGCAATTACCTGCTTCAGTTTATCTCGGCCGAAAGGCTCGTATCTGGCGTCATTTCAATGATCGCTTACCAAGCACCTCTACCGGGCGAAGACCTAGCTCGACTCACACCTAGCGAACCACACACCGCTTATTGGTTTTTACCCTTCTCAAAATTTGAATTTTCAGGACCCTCAGTAATCACCGCTGACATTTGCTCGTTACTCAAGAACGGGGGAATGCCGGCCTCACCCGCCCCATTACAATCTCACGGCATCAACCTCAGTTTACCTTACATCAGCGCAGCATTGACCGTACTACTCGTGAGCCTAGAACTCGAACACTGGTCTTTCAAGAACCTTCGAAACAGTACGTATTTCAATGAAATGATTCTTGCAGTGAATGAAACGCTCGCAGTGGTCAGCGCTTTTCATGAGCGCAATCAAGTTTCAACACCAAAGGTCTTCTTAATCATACTAAAACCCTTGCTTCGACCCGTGGTTCGATTCTTACTTGGCCCCGCTCAAAGGTGGGCCCCTTTAAATTTAGAATGGTACTTTAAAACTCATTTTTTAAAAGTTCTCAGTCAAACGCACTTAGCGTTTAACGAACTCATTGAAGAGGGCAAGACTCAAAGGCTATCGACGAAAAACCTCGAAAATCTTCGACGTGAACTCATCAATTCTTCGCTTGGCAATCCAGAATTTCTTGGGCCTTGATCAGCTGCATATCGACTTCAAACACTCGTCCCTGAACCGCTAGGTCTTTAGCCATCAGCTCAGTGAAAGAGCTTGAACCTAAACACGAATCAATCGTCGACTTCTCGGCCCGTCTAGCAGTTGAGTGCATGAACTGGCGTTTCTCAGACTCACTCACGTAGTAGTAGCCGTCAGCTTCGCGTGACACGAACTTCTCATCTTCAGACAGGTCGGGCCTTCGATCAGATTTAAAATCGGGTTCAATTCCTGACAGGTGATTTGATTGGTGAGCCGGACCAAAAAATTTGAAATTGGTAGTCCAAAACAAAAGCTTAGGCTTGCCGGTCACCGGTAGGGCCGTCATTCCCACACCTTTTCCGTACGATTGATCACCAACGATCCAAGCTCGTTCATTTTCTTGAAGCGCAAGAGTGAGCACTTCACTCGCACTCGCTGAATGACCGTTAATGAGCACAATGAGGGGCAAGTCAGAAAATTCGCCGTCTTTAGATTCAAATTTTTCATCTTTACCAGGCATGCCTTTAATGATTTCTTTAGTGGCAATCAGCGCGCCTGGAGCCAAGAAAAGACCCGCAAGCTTTGTTGATTCATCTAAAAGCCCCCCCAAATTGTCACGCACATCCAAGATTAATCCATGAGCACCATCGGCAATGAGTTTGCGAACCTCTAAACGCACTTTTTCGGCTAACCCTCGTTGCTCAAACGTGTTCACACTCACGTAACCATAACGTTTTCCGAGCAAACTCACCGACGATGACGAAACGTTATTCGTGACCACTTGCCCGCGCTTGATCGGAATGATCATTTCAAAGCCCCCGTCACGCTCAATATCGATAGTGACTGTCGAGCCGTCTTTTCCTCGCATTTTAGACAATACTTGCGAAAAATCTATCTTCGAAACATCAACTCCATCGACACCCAAGAGTCTGTCATTCGCCTTAACTCCCGCGATTTCTGAAGGCCCTCCAATCAAGGGGTTCAAAAAAATCTTGTCTTGAACTAGTTTTAGATTCATTCCGACACCCGAAAACTTCACATCTGCTGTTTTCAGGTCATTTTCAAAGCTTTCATCAGGTTCAATCGATGTGTGCGGGCTCTCAGCGATCGCCAAGAATCGATTAATCGAATCGGCATAAACCGATTCTAAACTCAAGGTACCGTCGTGCTTCACGATCTGTTTCGCGACGAGAACAACTGCCCTTGTGAAGTCAATTTTCTTCGCCTGAGCCGCTCGAGCTGAATCAGAGTTCAAATTTTGATATGCCATCACATAGGTGGTCATCCAAAACCGGTTTAACCGAGCGATCCACTCTTTGGCTTGTTTTGGAGTTCTCTTGATTTTCGGCAACTTCCACTCAACCACTTTAAGCGGAGCCAGCGCACGCTTAATCGAGGCGAACCTCGGGGCATGGGTTTTTACAAACTCACCGTCAAAGGGTTTGACACTGCCATCTGGCACCACTCGGTACAGGGTCCCTAATTCACTGAGTGAATCATTGATCGCTTCAACGCAAGCAACAAACGACTGTGGTGCAGACATACAGTTTTCGTTTGAAAAGAAGAATTGATTAACAAACTTTCGGTCGACTCCTGAGCCAACCCAAAAATCTTTCTCTTCTGCCTTGGCAACTTGAAAGCCGAGCTGCGAGACAGCGACTAGACACAGAATCGAAAAAAGTTTTGTGCGCTTCATTGAACCTCCTATAGTTCGACGCAGTGCATAACTTCTTTGCTCAAGCTTGTCAACATCGAGCATTAATTTCAATCGAATCGGTGACCGACACTGTATTAAATACATAAGATCGGTGTCTAACTGTTTGACACTCAACGCGACATTCACAGTTTTTGCCGTCAAAATTTTTACACTTCAGCCATTCTACCAATGCGACTCTTTAGCCCAATATACCGATTTTTTCTAAAAATTAGCGCACCTTCAATCACGTAAGACTTGAACGAAGACGACTTAAGAACTTACAATCAAAGAATGGCTAAAGTTCACATCCTTCATGGCAGATCCATTCCTCGAAGCCCCACCTTGCAAGTTCGGCTCGGCAAAGAAACAAAAACGATGGCATCAGGCACCATTGTCAAAGACATCATTCCGACTCACGTCGGTGGCGCTCTCGTGGTGGCGGCACTTCTCGGACAAAAGCCTGTGGCCCTTGACACTCCACTCGTTGCAGACTGCACGATCACCCCACTCACGACTGCTCACTGGGAAGGCCGACGAATATTAGGCAGAAGCGCAGGCCTGGTCGTGCTAGAATCGTTGCGGCGCCTCTGGCCCAATCTCGTAGCCCGAATGGGCACAGGCCACGGACGAACACAAGTCATTGAACTTGAGCAAGCCCCACCACTGCCGCTGAGCGAAATGGCAAGACTTCTCTCACACGAAGTTCACAGCGTGATCAAAGAAGACCTCGAGATTAGAAAAGAACTTTGGTTAGTCGAAGAAGCCATTGGTATGTTCGAAGATAGAAAGTGGACAGACGCCGCTAGCATTCTTCGCATTCGTCGCGAAAATACCGTTTCGCTTGTCGCTTGCGGAAACACCTACGCACTAGCAATGGGGCCAACCCTCATTTCAACGGCCGCTCTGAGTGATCTCAAAATTTCGTCAACCTCAAAGCACCTAACTATCGACTTGGGATCAAACGATTTTCGAAAATCGACAGGCATGACCAAAGCCGCAGAAGCCAGCGAAAATTCGATGCCCGTGGCCCATCGGCAATGGATGGACGGAATGGAAATTCGCACCCTGGGTGATTTCGGTCGCATGTGCATTAATGGTCAAGTCACCCAACTGATTCGCGTGTCTGAGGGTTTTCAAGAAAAGCGCCTGAGCCAAATCGCCGACAAAATTTCGGCTAATCGTGATCGCACGAAAATGGTAGCCGTCGCCGGCCCCTCGTCATCAGGAAAAACAACCTTCTTAAGACGGCTCAACATTCAACTGCAAATCAATGGTCTGAACCCTGTGGGAATTTCACTCGACAATTACTACGTTGATCGAGAAAAAACCCCAAAAGATGCCGAAGGAGAATACGATTTCGAAACCATCGATGCCCTTGACCTAGAACTTTTACAAACCCACGTGAGAGACCTTTTAGAGCGAAAAGCAGTTAAAACTGCGCGTTTTAACTTTAAAGAGGGCAAGAGTTTTCCTAACGGAGGCCCAACGATTCAATTAGCTCCGGGCGACGTACTCGTCATGGAAGGCATTCACGGACTCAATCCGAAACTCATGGGCGACATACCCAAACCTGGTTCAGTGTTTCGCATCTTCATTCACCCGGCCACTAACCTCGCGGTTGACCGTCTCTCGCGCGTATCAGCTACCGACCTTCGCTTAATTCGACGAATCGTGCGCGACCGGCACCACCGCGGCTATTCGGCTGCTGAGAACATCATGCGCTGGCCATCGGTACAAGCAGGCGAACAAAAACACATCTTTCCGTTTCAAGCCGAAGCCGATTCGGTTTTTGATTCGTCGCTGATTTACGAACTTGCAGTGTTAAAGGTTTACGCCGAACGCTACTTACTTGAGGTACCACAAGATCATCCGGCGTATCCGACCGCCTACCGATTGCGATTACTCATCGACCAGTTTATCTCAATTTACCCAGACCAAGTTCCCGCCGTTTCATTACTCAGAGAATTTATTGGCGGCAGTAGCTTTGATTACTAAAGCATCCTTAAAAACCTAGTCTTTTGCTCTGTTTAAAAAGGTACGGACTACCTTTTTTTCCAATACTGCCATCTTTACTTCTACTTAAAACCCATGCTAACGTGAATGCGTAATGTTACGCTTCTATAGAGTCTCGCGGGCACGGTGCCCTAGTTCCTCTTTAGTGGCTCCCAGGCTTTTAAGGAGGTCTTCGTGGGTAAAAAATTGTATATTGGTAATCTTCCATTTTCAGCAACTGAGCAAGTATTGGCTGATACTTTTGCGCAGTGTGGAACTGTTGAATCAGTGAAAATCATCACTGACCGCGATTCAGGCAGAAGCAAGGGCTTCGGATTCGTAGAAATGGCATCTGACGCAGAAGCTCAGGCTGTCATTAGCAAATTCAACGGTGCAGATTACGAAGGTCGCGCGATGACCGTGAATGAAGCCCGCCCAATGGAACCCCGTGAAAATCGCGGTGGTGGAGGCCGTGGTGGCTTCGGCGGCGGCGGTGGTGGTGGACGCGGCGGTCGTGGCGGCGGAGGTGGCGGCGGCCGTGGTGGTCGTGGTGGCTTCGGCGGCGGTGGTGGCGGCCGTTACTAATCAATCAGTTTAAAAAGTTTTGTTAAAAGCCGTACTTCGTCAAGAAGTGCGGCTTTTTTCTTTTGTGAAGCTTGCATTGTTGCGCTCAAATTCTTACTGTAACATCCATGACCTCATCGACCCTATTTTCCTCGTACTATCGGTTTTGTTTTATCGCTTTTTTGTGTGCCACTTTGGGCTGTAGCTCGCCAGAAACCAGACGCAACCCGCAATCAGATGCTGCGACAGACTCGCCTTCACATTCTTCTTCACTTTCTTCGGGCGCTCAAGATAAGACGGCTGCAATTCAAGAAGGAATCAAGCAAACCGTGGCACCACAGCAACCGCCAGAGAATTTAGCGGCCAATCTCCCAACCAGCGAAGACCCGTACTTTTGGTTAGAAGAAGTTGAGGGCGAACGGGCTATCAGCTGGGTAAAAGAACAAGACAACCATTCAACCGAAATCTTAAAAGCAAAACCTTTTTTTTCTCCGTTCGAAAAAGAACTGAGAACTATCGTATTTGCAAAAGACCGAATACCTACCGCCGGCTATCGACGAGGGTTTTTCTATAATTTCTGGGAAGACCAAACTAATATTCGCGGAATTTGGCGCCGAGCAACTTTCGATGAATATCAAAAATCAAATCCTGAGTGGGAGATTTTGATCGACCTAGACGCCCTTTCAAAAGCCGAAAATGAAAACTGGGTTTGGAAAGGGTCATCGTGCTTACCGCCCGATTACAACCGTTGCTTGATCTCGCTTTCACGAGGAGGCAAAGATGCTTCAGTCATTCGCGAGTTCGATCTCAAAACCAAGAGCTGGATCAAAAACGGATTTGAATTCGCCGAAAGCAAATCGTCACTAGACTGGATAGACGAAAACACCGTATTTGCCTCAGCTGACCTAGGACCTGACTCTTTGACTAACTCTGGGTACCCACGGACGGTGAGAATTTGGAGACGCGGAACCGAATTGAACTCAGCTCAAATCATTTACGAAGGAAATAAAACCGACGTTTCAGTTTCAGGCTTCACCATGAGAGGGATTGATCAAGAAATTCAG
Organism: Oligoflexia bacterium; assembly: GCA_903895855.1. Classification (GTDB taxonomy): domain Bacteria; phylum Bdellovibrionota; class UBA1018; order UBA1018; family UBA1018; genus CAITVN01. The sequence continues at coordinate 7,403 of CAITVN010000008.1, forward strand.
CTCATCAACCAATCTCTCGATTTCTACAACAGCGATACTTTCATCGTAGACATCAAGACTCGTAAGCTCACGAAACTTCCGATTCCACCCAGTGCCCACATTCAATCTTTTTGGGGACAGAAATCGGGTATCTTATTGCTCATCGACAAAGACTGGAAAGTCGGACGAAACGCGTTCACTGCAGGCTCTCTCATTCAGGTTGATTTGAAAGATTTTTTAAAAACCCAAAATGGCCACGTTGCCACCGAAGACTCACTTCGTCCAGAACTAGTCATGAAAGCGGGAGAGCGACTTTCGATCGAGTACGCGGCCGTAAGCAAAAGCAGATTGTTCGTTAAATTACTCAATCAAGTAAACGGGGAAATTCACGAACTTTTTGAAACTTCACTCAAACGTGAGTCACCGATCTCAAAACTTCTCGGCCCAGGATGGTCAGCAAGACAATTGCCCTTTCCGAAAAATGGCGAGATAGACATAGCAGAGCCGACGATCTACGATGACCTCGTCACCTACAGCTATGCAGATTTCTTGACGCCATCAACTACTGGATTTTTCAAAAGTACTGATTCGAAGTCAGAACTAAAACAATTAAAACAAGCTCCTGCTCGCTTTAACTCTTCTGATTTGATGGTTGAACAAAAGCACGCATTGAGTCGAGATGGCACCGACATTCCGTATTACCTAGTTCACAAAAAAGGTGTTTCGCTCGACTCAACTAACCCCACACTTCTTTATGGATACGGTGGTTTTCAAGTGTCACTCACGCCCTCTTATTCTGGTGGTATGGGCAAACTTTGGTTAGAACGCGGCGGAGTCTACGCCCTCGCGAATATTCGTGGTGGCTCAGAATTCGGTCCAAAATGGCATGAAGCAGGGTTAAAAGAAAATCGCCAGAAAGTGTATGACGATTTTATCGCCGTTGCCGAGAACCTCATTCACTCAAAAATCACTTCGAAAGACCACTTGGGTATCATGGGCGGAAGCAATGGCGGCCTACTCATGGGTGTCATGACAACTCAACGCCCCGATCTCTTTGGGGCCGTTGTTTGCCAAGTGCCGCTACTTGACATGCTCAGGTATCACAAGCTTTTAGCCGGAGCGAGTTGGATCGGAGAATACGGAGATCCTGATGATGTAGCCACCCCAAAAATTCGCGAGGCCATTTTGAAATACTCACCCTATCAAAACGTTAAAGAAGGAGTGAAATATCCAAATCTCCTTTTCACCACTTCTACTAAAGATGACCGAGTTCACCCAGGGCACGCACGAAAAATGGCAGCAAAATTACTCTCACTTGGGCAGCCCGTGCTCTATTATGAAAACACCGAAGGAGGCCACGGCGGGGCGGCCAACCTTGAACAAACGGTATTAATGAAGTCTCTTGAGTTCACCTTTCTGGCCGACAAGTTAGGACTGCACCTCTAATGTCAATCATCATCAAGCCGAAAACACCACCAGCCGCCTCACCCGCATCGACCACGGTCGTCAAGCCCATCAAGCCGGTGAATTATTCTCGCTCAACACTGGTTGAAGTGCCCCCCGAAGCATCGCAAAAACGCGAGATCAAAGGCAACCTGAAGTCACCCTTTATTTTTTCACTTTGCCAACCCGGGGCTGAAAAAGTACACAAAGAAGAAATAAAAAATATCCATCCCGAATACCATTCAGCGTATCAAAGACCCGGATTTGTCACGTTCAAGGGCACCGAGATGATGGGCCCAGACGTGCGCTTTGAATCAACTTTAAGCAGAACGTTCGGTATCTCACTCAAAACCGTTAAATTCGACCCTGCGGCGAATGCGTCGACAGAGTTGAATGATGAGATTCAGCAAAAAGCACAAGAGCTCATCGAAGAACTCACGACCATCTTGAAATCAAACGAGGCAACGTCGCCAGCCGAAAAATCGGCGCCCGCTATCGTGCACGTGTGGGACTGCGCTTTAACTGAAGTGAGAGATTCTAGCTCTCATGTCGCGAATTTGCATTCTCCTCTGTACGATGCCCTAGTTCACTTCAATGATCGAAGTCTTTTTTCTTTTCAAACCCACGCCACCGACGGCGCCTTAGTTTTTGACCTCATTGTGCAATCTGAAAATGAAGTCTGGATTGGTGCACATTTGCAGTCGCGATTTCATTATCAAACACCGCCTGAATATCTGACATTGCCACTGCCAGAAAAAGCCCCTTCGCGGGCCTATTTCAAGCTTCTCGAGTCATTAGACCTAGCGAGAATTCGAATGCCGTTTGGCACCACCGCTATCGAAATCGGCAGCTCCCCCGGAGGAGCCAGCCTAGCCCTACTTGAAAAAGGGGTTAACGTCATCGGAATCGACCCTGCTGAAATGGATCGAGTTGTACTCAGGTTTCCTGAGTTTAGCCACGTGAGAAGAGGGGTACTCAACATCGAAGGCCACGACCTAGATGTCTTTGATGCGCCACCTGAGTGGATTTTGCTAGACATGAACGTCGCGCCAAACACGGCACTCAATTCGATTGATCATATACTTTCAGTGATTCGCCGCCCTGAGAGAACTCAAGGACTCATTTTGACTCTAAAACTGAACGACTGGAGCTACGTCTCTGAAATTCGGTTCTACCTCAATCGAATCTACGATTACGGTTTTACCGACATCGTTGCTAAACAATTGACCACTAACCGCCAAGAATTCTGTGTCGTCGCAAGACGTTAATCGCGATGGCGTCGGGTTAAGAAACTTCATCCACGTCGGGTGGGCACCCCCACCGTCTCACCAGACTTAGGCATCGATGAAACGATATCCGCAGCCCCCTGTGCCGTTCTTTCAATTTTTGACTTGCTAGGACTCTCACTCTTTCTTTGAGCTCGCCATCCATGGCTCACCCGTATCGCGGCTTCGGCGCGAACGCTTCCGCTTACGGGAGGCCCCAAGAAAGAGTGAGAGTCCTAGCAAGTCAAAAATTGAAAGAGATTTTAGGTGGCGAGGACGTTGTTTCATCGATGCCTAAGTCTGGTGAGACGGCGGGGGTGCTCTGAGAGCGGCATGGATGAAGTTTCTTAACCCGACGCCATTGATGCTAATCGTGGTATTCGACCTTCTCAATTACCCAAGCCTGCTCGCCTTTCGGTGTGCGCACGGTGACTTCGTCTCCGACTTTTGAATTGAGAAGTGCTTTCGCCACCGGCGAAATCCAGCTGATTAGCCCATTCGAGACTTCGGTTTCATCAATGCCGACTATTCGGTATTTTTTCAATTCGCCTTCTTCATTCGAAATTTCAACATTCGCTCCAAATAGCACCCGATCTTTTGGCTGTTTCAAAGGATCAACAACCTCAGCCTTATCAAGCCGTTTCTGCAGAAATCGAATACGTCTGTCAATCTCTCGCATTTTTCGCTTACCGTAAATATAATCACCGTTTTCTGATCGATCACCATTTGATGCAGCCCACGACACGACACGAACCACTTCGGGACGATCTTCATACAGCAGCTTGCGAAGTTCGGCTCTCAGGTTATCGGCTCCTTTGGCCGTGATATAATTTTTTTGATTTTTTGTGGTGCCAGACTCACTGTCTTCGTCGTCGGTATCTAACTCCAAATCTAACTCAGACGGCTCTGTTAAACCGTCACTGTTATCTGAATCTTCTTTTACAAAAGCCTTGTTCATGTCACATTTTTAGCATGTGCATTTTTCGCCTGACAATGAGAATCTGGCCCAAGATGGCAACCACGTGGGTTTTACTCTCGGTTTCCATCACCCTGGCTACTGACTCGACTTCTCGCGCTGAAGCACCACCTAGCCCCCCAAGTGTGCCATCTGCAGACTCAAGTTTAGACTCATTGGCTCCTCCGCCCAGCGTCGAAGTGAAAAAGGCTACCCGAGAAACTCAAGAGACTGCCGACGCCGAATCTGATGGCATTTTTCGTGAATTTAATCTCGTTTATTTAAAAGCACGGCAAAATCAGAAATCGGCGATTTTCGATGACCCTTCAGAGCGTCAACCAAGACCAGGAACCTTACTCAGAATTCAATCTGACGGCCAAGGAGTCGGAGTCATTCGTGTCATCAATTCATACGCGGGTGACCGCATCACTGGCATGTGGGTCACAAAATTCGAACCGCCCATTGAATTGCGCGAAGGCATGTCACTCAAAGCGATCGAACGCATCGGCGAACTTCGTCGTCACCATTATTCAGCAAAACTGGGAATTGGAAACACGTATTTCGGGACCTCAATCTCAACTGGCGTAACGAGCGAATTTTACACTAACTTTATTGAAGTCGGAGGTGATTACCACTACTACTTGTCACAACAATGGAGCATTGGGGTTGGAGCCGACGTCCAGCCGCTACTACTGAGCTGCACTGACCCCGTTTTACGAATCCGTTACCTGCAATCTTTTGCCGAAACCATCTACACTTTTGGCGTCGACGAATATAAATTTCGAGCCAATGTTCACCTGGGGGGCACCCTCTACGCACCTTTTTTCACTGAGGGCAATACGAGCCCCGGAGTCATGGTCGCTCCGCGAATTTACCCAGAGATCATTAAACCCATTGGAGTAAACCAGTGGTTTGGGGCTTATTTTCGCTACTCACCTTTCGTCAACCTCTCTTCCCACCGGACCGAGTGGGGTACTGGTTTTTTCTACAAAACTTACCAACCCAAGACTAACCGCACCTGGTCGGTTTTTCTAGATATTGCCCTGCTAAGACGGACGTACTCAGAACTGAGCGAGACCGACCCTCCGAAAACTGCTATTAATCTCGCCTTTATGGGAATTAAGCTCGACTGGGAGAAGTGAGCCGTCCAAATCTGTCGACACCACCCCTTAGAAGGGTAACTTCTTTTTCAACTGATCTAGCGTTTTCTTGCCTTCAGTGCCTAGCTTCTTTTCAGCCTCTTTCTTAGCAGCATCAACTTTCGATTGGCCTTCTTTTTTAGCTTCTTCGATTTTAGCTAGGGCTTTCGCTCTGATGTCGTCGACCTGTTTTCGTCTAGACTCGACTTCTGAAAGCGCCTTTGCTTTCACTTCATCGACCTTCTTCAACAACTCTTTTTTGCGCGGTCCCACTTCTCGATCAATCAGTTCATTAATCTTAGCTCGCGCTTCGGCCAATTTTACCTGAAGCTGTCGTTCAATCGAATGACTAAAGGCATTGGCGATGTTTGACTCAATCGAAAGCTGAATGTCGCTCCAAGTGCCGCGCACCTTCGCATCGACATCAACTGTTTTCAATTCAGACGCGACACCTTTAATGATTTGATCTAGAATCGGCACACTTGACGAAGTCTGATACTGCATATTGTGAAACCGATTACCCATGTCGATGCTGATTTCATTTCCTTTTAGCACTCCTTCTAACTGCGAGCTGCCGGTGGCCTTCGTGAAGGCAAACAACATCTGTGGCGAGCGAATCAGAATTTTTTCAGGCACTTGAAATTCTCCTACCGTCAATTTCACCTGATCAACTGCATTATCTGTGCGATGGTCAAAATTACCAGTTAACGCAATGGCATGAACTCCTTCTTTCACAAACTCTGCGTGCATTTCAAGCTTGGTGGTCTTGCCAATGGCATCTTGGTTTGTCGTGATATCAGTGATTTGACCCTTCATATCGCCCCCGAACGGCGAGTAATTGGCTTGCGAGCTGAGTTCGGCGAGCTTTAACCAAAATTTTGGATACGAGTTGGGTCGTCCAAATTCATAATCAACCCCTCTTGCTCGAGGCTGAATGACAATTTTGGTGTCTTTCTTGTCTGGCGATTTGGGCGGCATGTATTTGCGTCCAAGAGCAATGTAGTGACGAACCAGCTCGAGCTTATCTAACACCATGGCGGCAAAAAATTCGTTCGCCATACCCTTGGTGTCAATTTTCGGAAGCTTGAGCTTCGATTCTAAATCCGAACGGTCTTCTGCAATCCACTTATCAACTTCTCCCACCTTACCCGTCATCTGAGTCACTTCACCTTGAATCACCTCGGCCGTTGCCTTAATTTGAGTGAGTTTGCCTTCAACTTCGCCAATAACTGCCTTCACTTCTTCAATTTTCTTCGGAATTTCTGCCGGATTCTTAATGCCTTTAGTCTGAATGCCTTGCACCTTCGCTTGCATCACTGTGATGTCTTTTTGGCTAGGAAGGGCCGCTATTTTTTTCTCCCAACTCTTCTCTTTTTCTAACACATCGATTTTCAACTGATCTATGCGTTTGGGAGTCTTAAGCTCGGTCACGATTTTCTTCAGTTCTTCCATCGGATTGACATGCTGAATGAAATTTACCAACTCAGGAATGGTCGATTTTTCATACTGCTTTTTTGCTTGATTGACCGCTTGTCCTTTTACGATATCGATCATCCCGGTTTTGCCATCATCTGGCTCAGGTGGAATCACAAAGCCTGGTTTTACGCGAGGTGACCCAGCCCCAAGTCCAGTGAGGGCGGCTCGTTCAATGACTATTTTGCCACGCAACAGAGCATCCCAAAGAAGCTGAAACCCGATTTCGCCGATATCGAGTCGATTAAACGAGGGTCTTTCTGGATTGGTGAACTCAATTCCTGATATTTCTAGGGTACCTTTAATAAAAGAGGTATTCAGGCGCTTAATATTCACTTCAGCGGTATTGGCTTTACTCAGCCCCCACTCCAATCCCATTCTGAGATTGCTGTCAAAAAATAGCTTAAAATAAAGCCCAAATAAAATAACAATGACGGTGACCGGAACTATCGCCTCAAGGCGAATCGGGCCTTTCGGCTTTTTCTTGGTCACCGCTGGGCTTGGCGTTTTACCTTCTGGTTTATTTTTATTTTCAGATTCAGACATGATTTTATTTCCCGGTTTTCTTCAATTGCACAATCAACGATTAGATACTCTAGCGTTTGAGCTTCTAACCCTTTAGATTCTCATATTTCAAATACCACTGATACACCGTGGTCGACTTCATGACTTTGATAAATTTGAATTTTTCTAACCTGGATACGACCACAGCGCGGTACTTAACGATCAAAATTCGCGCCGCCACGAAAATGAGAGGAGTGAGAATCAGTGATACCACCCCGGCCCCCATGACCACTGAATTGTAAAACCTCGTCATCGGAACAATGGGAAGGTGATAAAGTTGCGTGAGCAGCGGGTGCAAGCCATCGATTTCGAGAATCTGACGCCCCACTCGATCAAAAACCGGATCGAGAACGAACGCAGGAATCGCAAAAAACACAGCACTCAAAAAAGCCGCCCCGATTTGCACCCTAAAAAAGAAAAGTAAAACGAAGATAACGACCGTTTGCAAAGAAAAAGCCGGGGTCATGCCCAACACAAAACCACAGGCTATGCCGGCCGCAATCTGGTTTGTTCCTTTGTCGGAATTTAGCAGACGAACAAATTGAAATAACTGGTTTAACAAAAATCCCATGAAATAATCCTCTTTCAAGAAAAGCCAATTCGTAACTCTGAGCTAGAGCGATTGTGTCTTGATTTGAATGCGCTGTCAAAGGTTTGAGTCAAAGAAATCAAGGCCGATTTTATCGCTACGAATCGCGGGTCGACCAAAGGTACCAACCCATCAAGAAAGGAAGCATTAAGATAGTACCGATACAAATCTGAAACCAGATTAGGCTCTTGATGGGCAACATCTCAAAATTCATCCCAAAAAAACCCGTCACAAACCCCAACGGTAAGAAAATGGCCGAAAAAACCGTTAAACGCCTCATGGTCTCGTTAGTTCTCTGCCCCTGAAGCGCGATACAGAGCTCCCTCGCCGACCAAAGCTGATGTTGTAGGCGCTCAAGCCTATCTAATACGCGATTGAGGTGATCGAAGAGGTCCCTGAAATAGACTTTAGATTCGACGTGAATTTGCTCAGAGGCACCTTCCATAAATCCCATGAATATTTCTCTTTGAGGCGTGATCACTTGCTTGAGTTTAAACAAAGCCGACTGAAAGCGATGCAGGTCATGAAACGCATTTTTTCGCCCCTGTGACTCTAGAATCTGCGAGTCCAATTCTTCTAATTCTCGTTCTAGATCTTCAATCCTAATCGGCATTTCGTCTACCACTAGATCAAATACACGGTAATAAAGGCGATCTATGGGCTCCTTAAATAAAATAGGTTGGTTGAGCAATTTTTCACGAAATTTTTTCAAAGATTTGAGTGGCTGATCGTGAACCGTCACTACGGCGTTTGATGTCAAAAAAGTGTGCAATTCAATTCCAAGACCGTCGCCGATCGACTCACCGCCAGACTCAATCGCGTGCACAACGACAAATAAGTAATTGGGGTACTGCTCTCGCTTGGGTCTTTGGTCAAAGTGGCTGCAATCTTCAATTGACAGCGGGTGAAAGTGAAACTTGGCCGCTAGCCAGACCAAATCTTGCTCAGTCGGCTTTTCGAGATCTACCCAAACCCCCGTAAACTGATCGACTTCGAAAGTCTCAGGATTCGTGCGCCACTCGCCTTCAACCGGACAATAGTGAACATTTTCTGATGTCTTAGTTAAACCGTAGATTCGAATCATTTAAAATCGCCTTTAACCTACATACTGGGGCCGCTTACGATTAATTTCAAGCCTGAGCCTCAAAATCATAAAATAGCGCTTGAAAAACTTGCTGAAAACCGGTCTTTATCAAGTCAACTATGACACCAAAAAGCGCACAGGCCAATCGGGCTAAATTACTCAAAAACCTGCTTCAATCTCGAATTCTCGTTTTAGATGGAGCCATGGGCACCTCAATTCAAAATTTCAACCTAAAAGCAGAAGATTTCGGCGGAGACGAATACGAAGGGTGCAACGAGTACTTGGTCATCACCAAGCCGAGCGTCATCGAATCGATTCACGCATCTTACCTAAAAGCCGGCTGTGACATCATCGAGACGAATACTTTTGGTGGCACGCCTCTGGTTCTTGATGAATACGGGCTTGGAGCCCAGGCTTTCAAAATCAACCAAGTGGCCGCCGAACTTGCCCGAAAAGTCGCCGACCAATACTCTACCCCAGACAAACCCCGATTTGTTGCGGGGTCAATTGGTCCAACCACGAAAGCCATTTCGGTTACGGGTGGCATCACGTTTGAAGAGCTCATCGCCAACTTTAAGGCGCAAACAGAAGCCCTGATTGCGGGCGGTGTTGACTACCTACTTTTAGAGACCTGCCAAGACACCAGAAACATCAAAGCCGGACTCATCGGCATCGACCAAGCCCAAGAGAAATGTGGCACCGACCTGCCTATTGCGATCTCGGGCACGATCGAACCCATGGGCACTATGCTTGCGGGCCAAAGCATTGAGTCGCTCTACACTTCTGTTGAACACCGAGACCTCTTGTACATCGGACTCAATTGCGCCACCGGCCCTGAGTTCATGACTGATCCTATTCGCTCGTTGGCTCAGGTTTCGCGATTTCCGGTAGCTTGTTTGCCCAATGCCGGCCTTCCTGATGAAAATGGGCATTACCTTGAAACCCCACAAATGCTCTCGAACGTTCTCTCACGATTCACTCAGTCGGGATGGGTTAATTTACTAGGCGGTTGCTGTGGCACTCAACCTGAGCACATCGCGGCTCTTGTGGTCTTAGCTGAAAAAGCCACACCTCGAACTCAATTCGGAGTTCAAAAATCAACCCTTTCAGGAGTTGATTTTCTTGAAATCACCGACGAAATGCGCCCGGTAATCGTCGGAGAAAGAACCAACGTCATTGGTAGCAAGAAATTCAAAACTCTGATCTACGAAAATAAATTTGAGGAAGCCGCTGAACTCGCCCGCACCCAGATGAAAAATGGCGCCCAAATCATCGACGTTTGCTTAGCAAACCCCGATCGAAACGAATTTGACGACATGAAGCGATTTTTTGAAATTGCCATCAAATCAGTGCGAGCGCCATTCATGATTGATTCGACCGACGAGAACGTCATCGCTATGGCTCTGACTTATTGCCAAGGCAAATCGATCATTAACTCAATCAACCTCGAAGACGGCGAAGAGCGATTTGAAAAGGTTGTGCCCCTGGCTAAACGCTTCGGAGCCGCTTTGGTCGTCGGAACCATTGACGACGACAAACTGCAAGGAATGGGTGTTAGCCGACAACGAAAACTCGAAATCGCCGAACGCGAGTACGATCTTTTGACGAAGAAGTACGGAGTGGCGCCTGAAGATATTTATTGGGACCCTCTCGTGTTTCCGTGCGCAACCGGTGACGAACAGTACAAAGGCTCGGCCGTTGAAACCATTGAAGGCCTGCGGCTGATCAAGCAGAAATGCCCAAAAACTCGCAGTGTTTTAGGTATTTCAAACGTCAGTTTTGGACTCCCCCAAGCCGGGCGCGAAGTTCTCAACTCAGTATTCCTGTACCATTGTGTCCAGGCCGGACTTGACCTCGCCATCGTGAACTCAGAAAAGCTCGTGCGCTACGCCGCGATTTCAGCTGAAGAAAAAAAATTGTCTGAAGACCTGCTTTTCTCTCGAACCCCTGACCCGGTAGCTGCTTTTGCCGCACACTTTCGAACGAAGAAAGTTGAAATCATTCAAAAAGCTAAACTGCCTCTACAAGAACGCCTTTCGGCCGCGATTGTAGAAGGCACTAAAGACGGGCTCATCGCTGACCTTGATGAAGCGATGAAAGAAAAGTCGCCTCTAGAAATCATCAATGGCCCCCTCATGAAAGGCATGGATGAGGTCGGAAGACTGTTTAATACCAATCAGCTCATTGTCGCTGAGGTGTTGCAAAGCGCGGAGGTCATGAAAACTGCAGTCACTCACCTTGAGCAATTCATGGAAAAAAAAGACACCTCGTCTTTAGGTAAAATGGTTCTCGCGACTGTCAAAGGCGATGTGCACGATATCGGAAAAAACCTGGTCGACATTATTTTCTCAAACAACGGAATTAAAGTCATTAATCTGGGAATTAAAATTCCGCCAGAGCAACTCATTGCCGCCATTCGCGAGCACAAACCTGATCTCGTCGGCTTGAGCGGGTTACTCGTCAAGTCTGCCCAGCAAATGGTCATCACTGCAGGCGACCTCACTAAAACAAATATCACCGTGCCCATCATCTGCGGTGGCGCCGCGCTCTCTCAAAATTTCGTCGATCGACAGATCTCAGTCGCCTACAAAGACGGCACGGTCACTTATGCCAAAGACGCCATGCACGGCCTTGAAATCGCGAAGTCGCTGCTTCACCCCGAGAAAAAACAAGGAGTGATTCGCGACATTAAGCTTCGACAAGAATCGCTACTCAATGCGCACCATGCAGCGATGGCAAAAGCGTCGCTCACTCCTGCGCCCGTGCTATCGACTGAACGTTCACCGCAAGTGCGCATCTTGACTGACGGCGAGATCGTCAAGGCGCCTGACCTTGATCGACACGTACTCAAGAACACTCCCATTGAGATTCTTTACAAATACATCAATCCTCTCATGCTCTTTGGCAGACACCTCGGGGTTCCGGGCGCCCTGGCAAGGCAGCTTGATAAATTAAACGACGACCCCCTACTGCGAAAACACGTCGAGCGAGAAGACCCCAAGTCCTTTTCGATTTGGAAGGCCGTCGAAGACGTTAAGAAAAATCATTCATCGGTACTGATTCCTTCAGCCGTTTATCGCTATTTCAACGCCTCAAGTGACGGTCATACTAAACTCAAGGTTTTCGATAGCGGTAAGAACAACGTGCCAGTCGAATTTGAGTTTCCGAGACAACCCTCGGTCAATGGCCTTTGCATTGCTGACTACATCAAACCGGCATCTGTTGCAGACCGGGCGCTACCTTACGACAACCTCGCATTTTTTGTGGTCTCGGTTGGTAAAGGAATTCGAAAAGAAGCCGAGTACCTAAAAGAAAAAGGCGAGTACTTGAAATCTCATGTGCTTCAAGCTCTTGCCCTTGAGACCGCAGAAGCCTACGCCGAATACTTGCACCAGCAAATTCGTCGCACCTGGGGATTTCCTGACCCTCAAGACATGACCATGATGCAGCGATTTCAAGCTAAGTACCGCGGCAAGCGTTACTCATTCGGGTACCCGGCATGCCCGAGACTTGAAGACCAATCGGCACTCTTTAGCCTACTCAACCCTGAAGACATTGGCGTTTATCTAACCGAAGGATTTATGATGGAACCCGAGGCCAGCGTTTCGGCGATCGTGTTTCAGCATCCCGATGCGACTTACTTTTCAGTCGGCCAAGCCGGAGCCACTGAGCAGCGCGAAGCGTGAAATGACCAGCGCGAAGCGTGAATAGGTACTTGACGTAAACTAGCTAGTGAATTGAGAATTTTTTGCCAAGGTTTCTCATGGGGCTTTGTAAAAAGACATTCCGCAGCCATATGGTATCGGCACTAGTAGTTTTTAAGTGGTGAGCGTGGTTAGAACTCCATTTTTGCTCCGCAAATATCCTATTTTCTTGCTTTCGGCATCCATGCCTCGCAAGAGTCGCAAAACTGGAGTTCTATCCACGCTCACCACTTAAAAAATACCGGCTAATACTAAGGCGAGGACGTCTTTGTCGAAGGCCCATGAGAAACCTTGGCAAAAAATTCTCAAATCACTAACTGGGCCACCTCAAGTGCCAATGCAAGGCAGCCGAGATCTAACCCTCAACTACTTCAACACGATGCGCTCTTTGTAATCAGAGTCAGCCGCCGGAAAAACGCGCTTTTCTAGCCGACACTCGCTCCACGCCCGCCAAGCCGAAGATTGCGATTCAAAATCGCGAGAATCGAGATCAGCATTTGGCCCAGCGAGCTGGGCGTAAACCACCGGAGGTGAACTCATGTCGACGATCAGTCGGTGCGAAGCTCCATCGGTGTGATCAAACTCGTGATTCACTTGCTTAGAACTTCCGGGATTAATGCTATTGTCATCACCCACCGTGGCCAGCGATTTGTCTTCAGCCAGTCGATCTGAATCAATGAGCGATCGAAAACGCGCACGATGAATTTCACCCCAGGGTTTCAAGTCTTCTACTTTTGAAACCCGTAAATACGCCATCGCGTGGTCGATTGAATTTTCAACTGCGCTCTTATCAACAGCCAAAGCAGGCTTGCTTTTTTCACCGGACTGGCTCGATAAAGCGCCGAGGGCTCTAAACAACGAAGAATCGTTAAGAGATCCCGCAAATTTTAAATCGTTGACCAAGGCTCGGTAAAAGCCGCAAATCAGGCACTCTTTAGACATTTTTAAATCCCACAGAGATAAAAGCTTCAAAAACGGCAACTGGGCCGGTTTGGCATCAGAAAGGTCTAACTTAAACAGGCCCAATATTTTTGGAATCAAAAACCGTGATTCAACAGCTGTAGAATCACATTGAATTTGTGAGACCGACTCTACCGTATGGCCTTTTTGTCGACTCATTCCAGCTGAGGCGGTCAATAACGACTCAATTTCAAATGCCCGAAGACTTGGCGAATTAGCAAACCCACCAAAAAAAGCAGAATCTTTTGGCCATTGCCGGTTGTTCGCCGTCGCCACATAACCCCGATCAGGGTTTAGCACATGAGGCATTTCACTGGGTGACAAATACTCTATCATTTTTTTTGCTTTATTTTCGTCTTTGGTAAATCCACCAAAACCCACTCGATCAATGGCTAAACGCTTCGGAATTTTTCCGACTGCACGGTACCCAATGTTTCCGCCGGTATCGGCGAACACAAAATTCCAAGTAGGAACCTGCAGGTGTTGAAACAACTCATCAGCGGCTACAGCAGAATTCACTTTAATCAAATCGAGCAGACCCGAAAAATCCTTGGCCTCAAGATCGAAAGCCGACCACTTTAACAAAAGAGCATTACCCTTGGCAGAACGAATCGGCAGAATAGGCAATCGAGCAATTGTGCCCGTCACGGGCCGGGTGGTTTGAAAAGACTTGAACTGCATCGGAAAGCGAAACATTCCAAACTTAATCCAAAGCCGCGGCCAATGTTTTTCAGAGTTCTCGACCAACTCACTGGTCAGCGGCAATTCGTAAACGTCAGCCACATCTAAGTAGGCATTGGTCAAACCCCATGCCACATTGCGGTTCGCACCACTCACGATCGCAGGTACCCCAGGCAACGTAGCGCCAATCGCATCGTATCCGGGTAAGTCACCAGACGGCGCAACTTGCACATTCACCCAATGCCAAAAAGGCGGGTGTTTCAAGCCCAAATGCGGATCATTAGCTACCATCGCTCTTTTTGTCTGTGTTCTTGAACCCGCCAAAACCCAATTATTTGAACCCGTTTGTTCATCTGCGACGAGGCCATAGTCGCGAACATTTTTCTCTAAAACAGCCCAATCGTTAAGTGAAGAAGTCGCCAGACCAACGGCTGAACTCCGCTCGGCTATCTGTGGTATCCATATTTGAGCACTCAGAGACGCTTTCTTTTTTACTTTCGCGTCGGCTGCCATCGGGTATTCGCCGACCTTCAAGACCGTAGTATCCCACGGCGTTTGCTCGTCAGAATAAGCAACGGGTGCAGAATCGCCATAGAGTTCTATTTGTTTTTCTTGTAAAAATTCAGTTTCAAATGACTTTTTCGTTTGATCAAAACTCTGAAGCAAAGCCAATAAAAACACATCGTGTGGACGCCAAGCGAGTGGTTTCACTCCGAGCTTTCGCCACTCATGACCGTCACTTGCAGACAACCCCACATTCATGCCGTACCCGTAGGCAGTGAGCTTGCGTTTCATGACTTCATCGCTACTTTGAAACAATGCGAGAGCCCGTTTTTCAAGCTCAAGGGTTCGCAACAAAAAATCTTCTTTTATGCTTTGAAATCCCAAGATTTCAGAGCGCCTTCCGAGCGCTATTCGTTTCAAGTAGTCAACCTGAACCCCTCGCTCAAAGCCATGCAAATAACCAAGACACGCAAACCCCTCGAACTCATTACGAGCCTTCACATGCGAAACACCCTGATCATCTTTGAAATAACCGCACTCAAACTTACCAGTTAAGTTGATGTATTCTGATTGGGTAGCCAGCGCAGTACGGGGTGATTGCGAGTTCAAATCGATCAATGCCCAAAGCTGAACGATCATGAGTAGAATACCAAAACCAAAAAGTGGCCGACGAACCCAAGGTGAATTCCAAAATTGTTTTGTCATTAAAACCTAAATTGCTTTGGTTTCTGGGTTCTCGCAATAAGGAAATTCGCAAATAAATTCGGCCCCTCTACCTAGCTCGCTCTTAACCCATGCACGACCGCCGTGAACAAGCATCGAATGTTTCACAATCGCTAGCCCAAGGCCCGTGCCGCCAAGTTCTCGCGAGCGGGCTTTATCGACTCGGTAAAACCGCTCAAACAACCGAGCTTGGTGTTCAGGCGCAATTCCAGGGCCAGAATCCTTAACGATTAAAGTGAAGGTAGGCCCTTTATCATCCAGCCTCACCACGTCCCACTGAATTTTTGTAATCCCCGAAGGTGGAGTGTACTTAATCGCATTATCGAGCAAATTGGTGAGTACCTGCTCTACTCGATGAGAATCGGCAAAAAGCATTTTTTCGCGAGCCGCTTCGCTCACAATCAACTGCAGCGAAATCTTTTTCTCATCACACTTTTTCTGAAGCCGGTCGATCACTCTTTGCGTGAGGGATTCAACCAAGAACTCCTCACGGTGAAGCGCAACCCCCGAGTCAAGGCTCGACAGATCAAGAAGGTCATTGATCAAGGTCACCAATCTTTGAATATTTTTTTCGATCACGGCCAAATAGCGGTCGACTTGTTCATATTCGCCCCGCCTAAAATCTGCAGCCAACGTTTCAGCATATCCTTGAATCGAAGTGAGAGGAGTACGCAACTCATGCGAAACATTTGCCACAAAATCAATGCGCACTTTTTCGGTCTTTCGAACCTCGGTGATGTCATGAAACACAATCGCAACGCCATAAACGGTGTCATCAGAAGCAAACAGCGGAGTAAACGCCACGGCAAAACGTTTTTGCAGCGAATCTTGCCCCGTGAGTTCAATCTCAACTGACTTCGGAGTCAACTCACTCAGGCATTCTTGAAATGCATGAACCATCGCGGGGTCACGAAATCGTTCAATAAAAATCGTGAAAATTTCTCCGAAGGTAGCCACATAAGGGGCATTAAAAAATAAAGGATGGCCCTCGGTGTCTACGGCCAAAATAGCCTCTTGGAGAGCGCAAAGCACCCCTTCTAATTCTTCACGCTCTCGAAGCAACCAATCATTTTTTTCGCGCAAATTTTGCTCGAGTTCATGAATAGACGTCTCAAGCTCTGACCACTCACCGACTTCGTCATCAACGTCTTCAAGCTGTGGGTCATTCGCATAGGTCACCTCTTCATTCACCAGATTTGTCATTCGCAGTAAGGCACGACCTAAAGCACTTGTCCAACGAAGTGAAAGCCAAACCAAGGCCCCCATCAATGCTAAGCTTAAGAGTAAGAACACCCCAAATAATGCGCGATCAAGATTAGCGAGCGATTGTTCAAGGTTCTCTAAATGAAGGGCCAATCGCACCACGTAGCGCTCGTCGTGCAGTTGACTCATGACTAACCAAGAACCGTGAGCGAGCTCAATCACTTTCTGCCCCCGCCCCTGGTCAATTGCCTGCATCACGTCAGAGCCTTGAAAAGGATTTTGCATTTCAATATTTGAACTGATTCCCGCTTGACTACCTTCCGACACCACCATTTTAGTACAAATCACGTGCTGAGTCTTTAGGTCGATCAGTGTGAACTTGAGCTCACCTTTCGACGAGAGCTTTTTTGAAGCCTCATCGCACCACTTCGAATCGACGCGGTACTCTTCAAGTGCTGGCCACCAAGTTTCAGCAGTTTGGCGAATAAAATCTCTACGGTAGACTGAATGCACCGTGAAACCGGCTAGGCCTGACAAACCAACGACTATCACCAGCTGAATGAAGAAGATGCGGGTGAATAATTTCCAGGGAAACGTGCCTCGATCCGAATTTTTCATTTTTCAACCGCCTCTGCATTCTCTCCACCCTTAACACCAACTTCGCTTTCACTGGCAAGCGAAACGCGGTAGCCAACCCCTCGCACCGTTTCAATTAAACTACCATGGGCGCCTAATTTTTTTCTCAGAGCATGAATGTGGGTATCAATTGCGCGATCAATCACAGAAATTCCCTCACCTTGAACTAATTGAATCAATTGATCTCTCGTTAAAACGCGGTCTGAATTCTGAAATAACGCTCGCAACAACTTAAACTCATTAGGAGTCAGCTCTAAAACCGAATTCTGAATTTTCACCTCGGCTCTCGCCCAATCAATTTGCAGATCACCCGAAAAAGAGGTCTTAACTGAATTCGCTTCTCGAAGCCGCTCAGTTCGCCGCAAAAGAGCACGAATTCTGGCGATTAAAACATTCGAATGATAGGGCTTGGTTAGAAAATCGTCAGCGCCAGTTTCAAGACCTTCGACAATGTCTTTATTTTCAACCCGCGCGGTTAACATCAACACCGGTCCTACATATTGAATCGGTGAACGTCTGATTTCGCGCAGTACTTCGAGACCAGAGAGCCTGGGCAACATCCAATCTAAAACAAGCAGATCAAATTTCTTTGAACGAAAAGCTTCGACTGCTGACTCACCGTCACAGACTGACGACACTTGAAACTGAGCCCGTTCAAGCTGCATCACTAAGAGTTCTCGAATATCGGTTTCGTCTTCGACGACTAAGATTGATTTCACTAGGGTTAACCTATGGCCTTGCTATTCCACGATGCCGAATATCTACTCCGTTTAGGGCAAAAATGACGTCTTCGGCAATGTTGGTGGCGTGATCGCCGATGCGCTCAAGATTTCTTGCCACCAAGATCAAATTCAACCCTCGCTCAACATTCTCGGGCGATTGCTTCATCACGCCGAGCAGATCAAGAAATATTTTCTGTTTAAGCTGGTCAACCTCATCATCGCACTCAAGCACTAACTGAGCTTGCTTTTCGTCAAGCTTAACAAAAGCATCGAGGGCCGCTCGTACCATGACTCGCACCCGCTCGGCCATGATCGGTATATCTACCAAGGGTTTCAGCTCAGGCCATGCGAGATAATACTCACCGTTATGTGAAATATTGACCGCTTGATCGCCCATGCGCTCAAGGTCAGCATTGATTTTAATCACTGCAATAATTAGTCGCAAATCGGCCGCCATCGGCGACTGCCTAGCCAGCAAATTCACACAGGCGTTATCAACCTCGACATGCGATCGGTTGATTTCAGCTTCAAGCGCGTACACTTCTTTAAACCGCGACAAATCTCGCAGAAGTAGCGCCTGGGTCGCGTGCTCAACTGATTTTTCAACCGCACCGCCCATGGCCAATAATTTTTCTTTTAACTGTGATAATTCGGCATCTAAATGTCTCATGAATTTATCCAAACCTCCCGGTAATGTACTGCTCGGTTTTTTCAACTTTTGGGGTCGTAAATACTTGTGAAGTGTCACCCCACTCAATCAATTCTCCCATCAAGAAAAAAGCTGTCTTATCTGAAATTCTTGCGGCTTGTTGCATATTGTGGGTGACCATCACGACCGTCACGTCTTTTTTTAGTTCCATCACCAGTTCTTCAATTTTGGCAGTCGAAATGGGGTCTAGCGCACTGGTGGGTTCGTCCATTAATAAAACTGGCGGCTTTACCGCGAGCGCTCGCGCGATACACAGGCGCTGTTGCTGCCCGCCCGACAGACTCGTCCCGGGAGCTTTGAGTTTATCTTTCACTTCTTCAAAAAGGGCTGCTTGTTTTAGCGACTGTTCGACCACTTCAGCCAGCAATGAACGCTTACTAATGCCCGCAAGTCTAAGCCCGGCAGCCACATTCTCGAAAATACTCATCGACGGAAACGGGTTCGGTTTTTGAAAAACCATCCCAATTTTTCGACGAACACCTACTGGGTCAACACCGCGCTCGTAGATATTTTTTCCTTCTAGAATCACCTGACCTTCAACGCGAGTGTGCGGAATTTCTTCGTGCAAGCGATTGAGAGTTCTAATAAAAGTAGACTTACCGCAACCCGATGGGCCAATGAGAGCGGTGACTGTGCCCATGACGGCTGATAAGCTCACGCCTTTAACCGCTTCATGTGAGCCAAACCAAGCATGAATCTTGTCGGCTTCTAAAATGACGTTAGAATTTTCAGAACTAGTCACGGCGCACCTCAGATTTTTTAAACAGTATTCGAGAAATGACATTCAAGGCAAGGACGATACCCACCAGCACCAAAGCCCCAGTCCATGCCTGTTGGTGCCACTCTTCAAACGGACTAATGGCGTAAGTGTAGAGCTGCACAGGTAAAGACGCAGTCGGTTGGTTCAAGCCAGAAAATCCGTATTGATTATTGAATGCAGTAAAAATGAGAGGCGCCGTCTCACCCATGATTCGCGCAATACCTAAAATCACGCCAGTCATCACTCCACCACGAACCCCTTTTAATACGATAAATAAGGTCACATTCCAGCGTGGAATGCCTAACGCGAGCCCTGCTTCTCGAATGTGCTGGGGCACGAGTTTCAAAATTTCTTCGGTCGTTCGTGCCACTATGGGCACTAAAATGATCAGAAGCGCAAACGTGCCTGCCCAGGCAGAAAAGTGCTTGGTCCACACCACAATCATCGCATAGGCAAACAAGCCAATCACAATCGACGGAATACTCGAAAGCTGATCGATACACTGACGAAGCCACCTCGCTAACCGACTCGAAGCATACTCTGAGAGATAAACCCCAAGTAAAATCCCCCAGGGCACACCGATGATTGACGTCAGGCTCACTAAAATTCCAGAACCGACGATTGCGTTGCCCATTCCACCGCCCGTTTCACCAACCGGCTTTGGCAACGAAACAAAAAAATCGCGGTTTAAGCCAGGAATTCCCTTATTAACGATGTAAATAAAAATTCCGAGTAACGGTGTCACCGCCAAAAAAGTGAGGCAATAAAGAAAGAAAACTCCAAAGCGACTCACCCACCTGCGCTTGACGTCACTGAGTGAAAGCCTGGCGCGTGTGTATCGCCGCCCACCCCAACGAGGCTGGGGTGTTTGCTTTCGAATCATTCTGACAAACGTCGTACCCGAAGGTCCTGACCCGCCCGAAGGGCGCGGTGCTTTATCGTCCACCTGCCCCTCCTCTGCGTTCTGAGCGGCTCACAATCGCACGGGCTGTCGAATTGATCAGCCAAGAGACGAGAAAGAGAGTGACTCCGACTGCGCCCAGCGCGGCCAAATGAATGTCAGTTGTGGCTTCTGCGTACTCATTAGCAATCACACTCGCCATCGTTTGACCCGGAGCAAATAATGAAACCGCGACCTCAGCTCGATTTCCGATCACCATTGTCACGGCCATGGTTTCACCAAAAGCCCTGGCAAGGCCCAGAACGCTCGCACCAAATAAACCAGAAACAGAAGACTTCACTACGGCTATCCAAAGCGTCTCAAACCGGGTGGCGCCAAGTGCCAGAGCCGCTTCTCTTTGGGCCCTCGGGATCGCAAAGAAAACTTCTCTTGAAATCGACAAAATCGTGGGAATGATCATGATGGCCAGAAGTATGCCCGCTGTGAGCATACCCACACCATACGCGGGCCCAGAAAATAACGGAATCCAACCCAAGTACTTACCCAAAAACGGTTGCACTGTTTCACGCATGAGAGGGGCCAGAACAAAAATACCCCATAAACCGTAAACCACACTCGGTATGGCCGCCAACATTTCAATTAAAAATCCCAGTACCGCTGAAATTCTTCGAGGCGCCAACTCTGTTAAACAAAGTGCAGAGCCGACACTCACCGGTACAGCTATCAACAAAGCAAGTGCCGAAGACACCAACGTTCCGTAGACGAAACTCACCACGCCGAACTGATCATTGACCGGATCCCAATCAGAGCTCACGAAAAATTTTAAACCAAACACCTTAAACGCTGGCCACGATCGATACCCTAAATTCACGACCATGAATAAAAGCAAAACCATCGCGGCAATCGCACACGCCCTCAACACGAATTGAAATAAGCGATCACCGCGATGAATGTCTTTTTGCCAAAGAGTACTCACTCGGCCTTTAGTTCTCCGATTCTCTTTTGCACTTTAGCCACCAATTCTTTAGGAAGTGGCGAGTAGTGCAAACTTGGTGCGGATTTTTGCCCTTCACCCATCGACCAGTCTAAGAATTTCTTGAAGGCTTGGGCTTTCGGATTTTTCATTGTTTGAAAAACTAAAATATAAGTAAAACCTGAGATTGGATAAGCGCCCTTACCCACAGAATTCGTAATCGAAACACGAAAATCTTCAGGAATGACTTTCACACTGCCTGCTGCGGCGGCGGTGACTGATTCGACGCTCGGCTTAACAAACTCTCCTGACTGATTTTTGAGCGATGCCACCGGCATCTGATTGGCGAGCGCATAAGTGAGTTCAGTATACCCAATCGCCCCTGGGGTTTGCTTGATGATTCCAGTAACCCCTTCATTGCCTTTGCCCCCCAGACCGGTGGGCCACTTGACGGCTGCCCCCGATCCTACTTTTTCTTTCCACTCGGGTGACACTTTGGCTAAGTAATCGGTAAAAATTGCAGTGGTCCCACTTCCATCTGAACGATGAACGATCAGGAGCGGTTTGTTTGGAAACTTAAGAGTGGGATTGAGACTCGAAATTCTCGGGTCATTCCAGTTCGTGATTTTTCCTAAAAACATATCGCTCAATAATTCAGGGCTAATTTTGACATCAGAATTAAAATCAGGAAGACTATACGTGATGACTACAGCCCCTAAAACCATCGGAAGGTGAACCACGGGAGCAGGCGATTTAGCCATTTGTTCGTCGGTCATCGGAGCATCACTCGCCCCGAAATCTACCGTTTTTTCTTGAAGTTGCCGAATGCCGCCACCGCTGCCGATTGACTGATAATTAATTTTAGTGGTGGGATCAGCTTTCTGGAAGTCTGAAAACCACTTTGAATAAAGTGGAAACGGAAACGTAGCGCCCGCGCCGGTAATCAACAAGTCTTCGGCGCGCCCGGTTGAGGGCAAATGAGCCAATAATGCCGCGGCAGTCAGGGCAACCAAGCAATTGCGTATTCTTAATTTCATAAAAATTCCTTTCAACAAAGTACCATTCGCAAGCAAAACAAATGCTTGTCTGCCTTGGCACATAACTCTTCGCCTCATAAAAGAGTTTTAAGATTTGATTAAGACTTTAATTTGAGCATCGATTGGACGCAATGACGAAATGACGAAATGAAAAAAATGTGAGAAATCAAGCGGGTACGGCAAAAACTTCAAGTTCATCGTTTAAGAAGACCAGCGCGAGAGCGAGTTGAAGTTTAATTCATGAGCACCCTCAGTTTGCGCCAATAACCACTCACTAATTGCCATTTTTTTGACTTTACGCAACCTAAATATCTCTCTAAAAGTCCAAAGAAGTGCAGAAAACCGCAGATTTTTTCGAATTGCCCTGAGCTTTTGCCGATAGGTTCAATAGGCTATTGAACCAAAGTGAAAACAAACTTTAGAAAACAGTCATCATCAATTTACTGGTTACTCTTAAGCCTTGGCTCTCTGGCCCAGGCAGAAATGCAAACGCCATCGCCCAATCCCAGTGCGTTAGCTGAGCAATGCCTCAGTCAGATATCACCAAGTGATCCCTCAACTTGCACCGTTGACGAAAAAAGCAAAAAAGTTGTCGATGTTCATTTTCAAATTAGAGACTTGCCTAATCCCTACGAGGCACTTCGCCTAGAACAAGGCGAAGATTTCTTTCAAACCGCCCAAAACTATCGCGGACTAGGCATTTTTAAAACCCTAGTGAATGCGGGTCTCATTACTGACCTCAATAGTGATCTCAATGGGGGTTCAATTGACTGGAGTCGAGTGCGCTGTACCGCCGACGGCATCAAGAACAAAGTCTGCCCGAACGCAAATAAACCTCCAAATCCGCAAAAATACCGAGGTAGCACAGAGGCCGTAAAAATCGCGCTTCAAGTGGCAAGAAATAAGAACGCAGACTCTCGCATTATCAGTGCCTTGCAAGCCGAGTTCGACTCGGTCAATGCAGCTACTCGTTTAGGAAATTACCTCACCACCCAAGAGTCAGCGTTTGAGCAAAAGTGCAAAAAAGAACGACCGCCATGCCAAGATTCACTGAATCAGTTTAAAAAAGCTTTTGGAATAACAGACCCACGGCCAATATACATCACCTGGCACGCCCCAGGTCACCGCGCCAGCCACTCAGAAACGCCACCGCGTGTCGCGGCCCGTATCGCTGCCAAAGAAGATACCGGCGACTCGATCAGCTCACCTTTTTCACCATTAGTTGACCCTAGTTTATTTGGCTTTGGCGGCACAAAATATCAATGTCCTGCCTACTTGCCTCAAATGAATTGCATCGCTGAGAAAGGCAAATGGGTAGTTGAACCCCCTCAGTCACCTGCCAACGCCCCGCTCACTCAACCGCAAATCGACTCTGCTTTTCAAATTCTTGAGCCCCAATTGCTAGGGGCACTCAACGAAAGCGCGATCGTCACCTCAGCTGAAACCTACGTTATCGGAACCCTCGCTGACCCGAAACTGCTTTCACCCGTGAGCCAAGCAAAAGCTCGACTAGAAGGGGCAAAAACCCGATTTCTAGCAAAAGCGACTTGCCTCTCTGCCGAAGCAAAAGCCAAAGTCAGTACCCTATTTGACCAAGCCCTTTCGAAATCAACAGAAAACAACGTTCAAACACTTCGGCTCGCACTTGAAACTCATCGCGCTAAACTCGCAATCGATTTGGCCGAAAGTTCAAAAGCCCTCACTAAAGCGCGCACCGATCTCGCGCGCCTTAAACCCGAATTTGAAACGAAGGCAAAGTGCGGATTCATTTCTGACCGCCTCAATCCCGATCGAAAGCTGAAGAACCAGTGCAATCAAGACCTTTACGAATTGAGAGCGCGAGAGCGCACGATAGCAACCGTTCTCGCCAATTATCCGATTCTCGGAACCCCGTCGCATTCAAACGAGATCAAGTATCTCGATATGGGCGCCGAAATTGCTGCCGACCCAACGCCCGCCAACGCTATCGCGATTCATGACAAAACAGTCAAAACTCAAATCGACGCGATTCTCGATCGAGTCGGTGAACGCTGTGAGGCCCCACTCACCGAGGCAGCCAAAGACCTCTTTAACCCAGTGATCGCTCGCGCTTTTGTTGAAGAAAACCCAAGTAGCGCTTGGGTTTTTTGCGCTTCGTATGCAAAACTTTCACAGAATGAAAAACTGAAAGATCTGGGCGCGAAATCTTTCTTAGCGGTTTCATTCCTTATCACTGATGGCTTGGCAGGGCTTGTGATCGGCGGTCTTTCACTCACCAACACCACGCTCAATGCAATCGACAGACACCGCGAGTTAGAACGCGAACAAAAAGATTTTATCGCCGGAGTTGGCGATGTGGCTCTTTACTTAAAAGCGACTGACGAACTTGAGAATTTCTACCCGTCTGCCTTGCTCGATGTAGGGCTTGATTTACTCGCCCTCGCCCCAGAAGCGAGAATGCTAAAAACCTGGGCCAAGGCTGACGAGCTTGCAAAACTGGGAAAACTCAAAGCCCTTCCTGAAACCACTCGAAAAACGCTTACAACTTGGTATCGGTCGCGCATTTCTCGCGCATTTGGCCCGATCGCAGAAAAACTTTCAGACGCTAAACTTGCAGTCATGGCAAGACTTGAAGCCAAAGGCATTCATCTGGATTACTGGCGAAAGGTGGCTGGATGCCCCTTATGAGCCACTCCACCCAATTCAAAACCCTCGTTCTTTCGATCACACTTCTATTCGAACTCATTACTCTAAGTGTGGCCTCTGATCACTGCGATTTTGACCTCATTGAACGACAACTTGAAGTTCTTGAAGACGTAGAAACCTATCGAGCTGCGGGGTCGCACTTGGTTCAAGTAGAGACTCGTTCGAAAAACGCAGCTTTAACAAAAGACTTTGAATCGGTCTTGTCTCAAGCAGGAAGTGCCGAAGTCGAGATTGTCGTAAAGAACAGCCAAAACAAAAAAGCGGTGGAGTTCGTCACAAAAGACTCAATCTACAAGGCCGAAAGGTCTGTTGAGAACGGAACCACTCATTACAAGCTAATCGAAAAAGAGCCTAGATGGAAGCAAGCAGAAAAACTGGGCAGCGAGCTACCGCCAAGCAGTAGCAAGCCCATCTTAGCGAGTTCAATCAATCGACTCGAAGAAATCAAGCCTGATCAAATTTACCAAACTGTTCGTGCAAGCACATCGGCGACCGACCTTGCAACGAAATTTGAATCAAAAGTAGTAACTGAAATAAAGAAATTAAGCACTCAAATTCAAGGCAAGTTCCTAGCCGCATTAAGAAATGGTGAAGTTTCTTCTGGCGTTGGTCAAGCTGGCATCAAACGATTAAAAGGCATCGAAAATGCTCGCGAACTTAAAATCATGGCCGACCAAAGAATCGTCGGGTGCTTGAGTGAGGGAATCATCATCTGGGCCTTAGTAACCAACCATGCTGGAATCGAAAAGCTACCACCAGGTTTCTGCAAACAACGGTTTCCTTAAGTTTTTGTCGCCAAGTCAGAAAATTGCTGGAGATTTCTTATCCGTGTTTCAATTTGCTCCTCGTAGCAAGCCACCTCTTTTGAACTCAAATCTGCCGTGATCGCCGGGTACTTCGCCTGAGACCGACCCCAACGTTTTAACCACTCGGCACCCAGTAAACTAGCCTTCAAACGACTGCGCGCGTATTCAAGAGTAGAAAATGCCACGGTCGTTTCACTCTTTGGGCCCGTCGCCACGCCACTGGCAACCGTGAACCCCACCAGCAGTAACGCCACCCGCACGGCCGTCGAAGCCGAATAAGTGAAGAATTCACACTCAGGCTTCTCGAGAGCAACCGTCTCAAACAGTTTTTGAAAAACATCAGTCGTCCAAAGAGGGGCATCTACTTTATACGAAAACGGATCATAAAAAATGAGATCGGGTTTTGTCGCCTCATTCATCGAGGCCAAAAAATCGCCGCGCAAGTGCCATGAAATCAGACCACTGGGGTGAGTCCACTCACCTTTTTCAATCAGTTGGTGCGGGCCAGCGTGTCGCAGGTGTGAAAACCGGGTGGCATGCCGAAGGGCCAGGCGAAGCGGATCTAGATCGACTTCGAAACTCACTATCTTCAGCGCGCGCACAAGGCCGTTTTTTGCTAGTAAATTCTCAGCACACTCAATCGCAGCCATCGCGTTTGAAGCGGCTCCTAAGCCGACATCCCAAATCACGACTTCGCGGGCCGAGTCACCCCTACTTTCACTGAGTTTTTGTGACAACTGCGATTGCTCAACATAAAGCCGTTTTGCTTCTTCAGCGGGATCAGACACCGAATGCATGATTTCTCCCGAACTGATCTGACGAATGCTTGAATGCCCTGATTTTTCGGCTATTTCGTAATCGCCGAGTTTCAAAAATCGCTCACGCTTAGGCTTCACTCGCTTCTGATGCACAACCGGATAATCTTCATCAGACATCATCAAGCGGGGCTTGGTCTCGTGGTAATAGTCGACAAAGCGATTCTCAAAAATACTTTCTCGCATCTCGCGCATCAAGCAATGGTAAAACCAAATGTTGTGAGTGGCGAGCAACTGCCAACCGAGCACCTCTTCAGTTTTCACCAAGTGATGCAAGTAAGCCCGAGAATACCTGGCACAAGTCGGACAAACACAGTCGGCGTCGAGCTTTTCTTCAGAAAATTTATAGACCGACCGACGAAGCTGCATTTTTCCGTGGCTCGTAAACGCAACGCCTCGTTGGGCCAGTGAGCCCGGTAAAATGCAATCAAAGAGATCAACACCGCGATGAACGGCTTCTAAAATATCAATGGGGGTACCGACCCCCATCAAGTACCGTGGCAAATGTTGAGGCAAAAGTTTCGCCGAAAATTCAGTAAACTCATCGCGAAGGTCTTTACCCTCACCCACTGCTAGGCCGCCAATGGCAAATCCGTCAAAGGGCAACTGAGTTAATACTTCGGCGCTTTTTTCTCGAAGGTCTTTGAAGCAAGCCCCTTGAATGATGCCGAACAGAGATTGCCCACCAATCGCTCGCCCATCTTGCTCGTACCGAGCCCGTGCCTCTAAACTTCGCAAAGCCCAGCGATGCGTGAGGTTCATCGCAGTCACCGCTTGCCCATGATCAGAAGTCGACGGAATGCATTGATCGAGCACCATCATGATATCGCTTTGAATCGCCGTCTGCATTTCAATACTCGACTCAGGCGACAGCACATGGAGCTTACCGTCGACATAACTTTTAAAATGAGCGCCATCTTCAGTCATCTCACGCGAATGGGGTAACGAAAAAATCTGAAAGCCACCCGAATCTGTGAGAACTGGCTTATTCCAATGCATGAACCGGTGAATGCCCCCGACTTTGCGAAAAACTTCAGCCCCAGGCCTCAGCAAGAGATGATAAGTATTCGCCAGAAGCACGCTCGACCCCGCTTCGGCGAGCAGATCGACGCTTTGAGTTTTAACCGTTGCTTGAGTGCCCACCGGCATAAAAACTGGCGTTTTCACCTCTCCATGCAAGGTGGTAAACGAGCCGGCTCGGGCTTGAGTGCCCTGGGCTGTTGCCTCAAGTTTGAATCGAAGTCGTGACATGTTAGCCCCGGTATCATGAATATTCGCACGATAAAAGACAAAGACTCTCACGCCAATAGAACCTCTTGCTCTGTGTAGCAAAGTAACCGACAAATTGGCTGAGGTGCCCACTTTGATCACGAATTTTGTCAATTTCTCAGCAAAACACCCTATCGCATGGCTTGCGATACTCGTGGCTATTCAATTGACTACAACTCGCGCACCTCACGCATCCGAACCGCCTCAGGTCACTTCGTCGTGTGGCAAGACCTCTGAAAAGCTTGCCCTCGAGTTGACTTTGACCACTCTCGCCTTTGCCAAAGGGGCCGGCTTCGAGGTTCCTCAATTACTCAGAATTGAGCTCACGGGTTACGAAATCCACCCGGGTTTCTACCGCGAACAAAACCTCATCAAAGTGAGGTGCTTTCGACCTGCGGGCCTCATTCATGAAATTGGGCATTCTGTGTTTGAAAAAAACCTCACGGATTTAGGTTCTCACGAGAATCCAACGCACGACAGTTTCATGACCGATGCGTATTCTGAGCTATTTTCAGATTTATTAGCCGTTGAATTGCTCAAGCGCTCAGACGCCATCTCAAAAGAGGTGAAACACGATTTCAAAAAAAGTATTCATCAACACGAGCGCGATTTCAAAAGACGCCAACAAGACCCAGGCTACAGCCTCGTTACCGACGACTCTGACTCATACAATGCTGCCGATACGGTTCGAACCCATCTGTGGAATCAGTTTCTATCGCCCAACGGGTTCACTCCACTTAGGCGATCGGCAAAGCCAGGCGATCGCTCACTTCAGTGGTTACTTTGGTCTTTTTTTAGAGCGTTTTCATCAAATGCTACCCAATGCCAACTCGAATCTAGCTTCGCTGACCAGATGAACTGCACTAACAAGGCGGTGATTGGCGAATTGAACCATTACTCAGGCCACCGGCCCAAGCAATGCGCCGACTAGTGCGCTGAGTAGCACAAATAACATAATCCGACTATTTACATCAGATACGACACCTTCACCACTCAAATGAAGTCGATAAATTATCTCACAAAACTTTAATAAATGTGCTACGGCGTGTCGCAAGCAATTATTCAAAAAAAAAAAGAGAACACTGACATGACCACTGCCCCTAAAACATTTGCCGATCTCAACCTAAGCCAACCCACGCTTCGCGCTATTCAAGAACTGGGATACGAATCCATGACCCCGATTCAAGCTGAAGCTCTACCCATCCTACTGGGTGAACCCACCGACTTTATGGGTTTAGCGGCCACAGGTACCGGCAAGACTGCTGCTTTTTCGATTCCTTTAATTGAACACCTCGATTCTTCGCTGCGAGCGACTCAAGCGTTGATTCTTTGCCCGACTCGCGAGCTAGCCATTCAAGTCACCGGACAAATCAATTTACTCGGAAAATACAATCACATTCAAGCGATCGCCGTTTATGGCGGCGCTGACTACGGCGAGCAAATTCGCGGTATCAAAAAAGGTACCACCATTGTGGTGGGTACTCCTGGTCGAGTTGTCGATCACCTTACCCGCGGCACGCTGAAACTTGACCACGCAACGACGGTCATTCTTGACGAAGCTGACGAAATGATTTCGATGGGTTTTAAAGACGACATGGAAACCATTTTAGGAAGCATTCCAGCTGGAGCGGCCAACACTTGGCTTTTCTCAGCTACGATGAGCAGAGAAATTCGAAAAGTCGCAGACGAATACATGAAGAATCCAAAACAAGTGCAAGTCAATCGCACTGAAATGGTGCCGTCGCAAATTCAGCAAATTTACTACGCTACTTCAGAATCCAACAAGCCTGAAGTGCTCTGCAAACTTTTCGACGCTGCTGATAGCTTTTACGGGTTGGTATTTTGCCAAACCAAGAGCCTCGTGGCTGAACTCACCCAATACCTCAAAGACCGTGGGTACAGCGCCGACTGCCTGCATGGCGACATGGAACAACCCGCTCGAGATCGCACCATGAAAAGCTTTCGCGAACACAAAGTGAAATTGCTGGTTTGCACCGACGTGGCATCACGAGGCCTAGACGTCAAAGACATCACTCACGTGATCAACTACTCGCTGCCTCGCGAACTTGATAACTACGTTCACCGAATTGGACGAACCGCCCGAAGCGGCAAATCTGGATACGCCATGAGCCTTGTGACTGCCAGTCACCGTGGACTCATTCGCCGAATCGAGCAACTCACAAAAACTCGAATGATTGAAGGCAAGATTCCCACTCGAAAAGACATTGGTGCCAAGAAAATTGGTCAGACCCTAGCAACATTTCAAAGCCAAGACACGTTCAAGCGCGCCATCGAACTGATGGGCAAAGAATGGAAGGCAGCGGTTTCTGAACTGACTCCTGAAGAAATCACCGGTCGTTTTCTCACGATGATGTACCCAGAAATTTTTTCTGCTGAACGAGAGCCAGAACAAGAAATACACCGAGAACCCCGCCAAGACCGCGGAGGCTACGGTGATCGAGACTCTGGAAGACCCTACGGCCGAAGCTCGTACGGTTCTTCACGTGAATCTGGACGAGACTCTGGCCGTGATTCTGGCGACCGTTCGGGTTACCGCCAAAGCCGCGATGGCTCGCACTCGGGTGGTTATTCACAAGAAAGATCTTGGGGCGGCCGCGACAAACCCAAATACGGCAAAACCGGATTTGGTCCATCGATTCGACCCAACCAAGACGCAGACCAAGCACCAGTCGCTTCACGACCTGTTTCGATTTCTCCCGTAGCAAAGCATTCGGTTGAACGTTCAGTCGACCGCGTGAGTGCTGTGGCCGAAGTAAAGGCCCCATTCAAAGCTCATGCGAAGCCAGCCTTTAAAACGCCGGTAAAGGTTGACGAAAAAAGCAAGTACGAGAAATTCCCGGGCAAATCTCCGAATAAATTTCATGAAAAAGCCAACGACAAGTTTCATGAAAAAGCTGGGGCACCTTACAAATCAAAAAACCGTGAAGAAGGCAAATCAACTGCGCACAAAGGCACTCCAATTGCGCACAAGACCGGCACTCACAAAGAAGCGGCTCCTCTTCACGCTAAGGCCGACGCCCCCAGAAAGCGCACACCGAAACACGACTAAAAAGATTGAGATAAGACAACGATGAACGCAAACCTGACTTTTGATACTCTGCCACTTTCTCGAGACCTCATTGAGGTGACTCGAGAACTGGGCTATCAAACGATGACTCCCATTCAAGCCGAAAGCATTCCGCTTTTACTAGAAGGAAAAGACCTCATTGGTCAGTCAAAAACCGGAAGCGGCAAGACCGCAGCGTTTGCGTTGCCCATCTTAAATCGAATCACCCCAAGGCAGATTCAACTCAAGCAAGTTCAGGCGTTGATCTTGTGTCCCACCCGAGAGCTCTGCACCCAAGTGGCGCGTGAGATTCGAAAGATTGGGCGCAAGCATTCTGGTTTGCAGGTTCTCATTGTATCGGGAGGTCATCCGATTTATCCGCAACTTTGTGCCCTTGAAAAAGGCGTTCACATTGTCGTTGGCACTCCGGGCAGAGTGCTCGATCTCTTGTCGCGACAAAAACTGAACCTTTCAATGGTCAACACCGTCGTCTTAGATGAATCTGATCGAATGCTCGACATGGGCTTTCAAGACGAGATGGAGCAAATCTTAAAAGAAGTGCCCAAGCCCAGACAGATGGTCTTTTTCTCGGCCACGTTTCCGCGCTCGATTGAATCGATGAGTCGAGCCTATCAGACGAATGCCACTCGAATCACCATTGAGAGCACTGATGGCCCAGCATCTCCCGACATCCAGCAGCTACTGTTTGAAACCGACGACTCAGAATTTTCAACTTCACAGGCTACCGACAAGCTCACCACCTTGATCGGAATTTTCAAAACCCAGCAGCCTGAATCAGCCATCGTATTTTGCAACCTCAAGGCAACGGTTACCGATCTCACGCGCCGGCTCACGCTGGCTGGCATCAGCGCGGCTTGCATTCACGGCGACCTTGAACAAGCCGACCGCGATCGCGTGATGGCGAAATTCAGAAATCACAGCACTCGAATTTTAGTGGCGACCGATGTTGCCGCCCGTGGCATTGATGTCGAGAACCTCGATATCGTGGTTAATTTTGATTTTCCTGCAAAAGCTGACGTTTACGTTCACCGCATTGGTCGAACGGGTAGAGCCGGCAAAAAAGGCCTCGCGATTTCATTCGCGAGCACCCACGAAAATATCAAAGTCAGAGCAATCGAGAAATTCATGGGAATTAAACTCGAGCGCGCGTCGTCAGCCTCTTTGATCGCGTCTCTGGTCGCATCGGGTGGGTCAACATCGATTCAGCAATTGGATGTGCCGACCACTCGCGACGCCGATCAAGCCGTGAGCCCAATCACACACTCAGGTATTATTGCCGAAGCTAAAATGGACACCTTATTTATTGCTGGCGGCAGAAAAGATAAACTGAGACCCGGTGATATCTTAGGTGCGCTTACCGGTGAAGCAGGACAAATGAAAGCAGGCGATGTGGGTAAAATCGAAATTCACGATCGTTTTGCCTACGTGGCCATTTCTAAATCGCTGTCTGAAGCTGCGCTTCAGAGCCTACGTGACGGCCGAATCAAAGGGCGTAAATTTCGAGTTGAAAGAGTCAAATGAGTAACACTGAATCCCGTTGCATCTCGTGCCGTAAGCCAACCACTCAATTCACTTGCGGCCACTGTGAAGAACCTCTTTGTGGCAATTGCAGAGAATTTTTGGACGAAGCCACTTTTTCGTTTCTGACCTCGATACCTAAAGAACTCTCACACCGAGACTATTGCTCAAATTGTTTTGCGAATGTGGTTGAACCCGCCAAGCAGTCGTATGACGAAACTCGCGAGCGCTCAAAACAGGTTTATGTCTTTTTCAACACGCAAAGAGCGCGACTACCGATTTTGAAACGCTCTAATGTGAAATTAGTCATCAAAAACTGCATCGATCGTGACGAAACGATCTCGCGTCTAGCTTTCCAGGCAACCCAGATGGGATTCAACGCGATTATTGACGGCGACGTGCGAGCCGAGCAAATTAGAAATGCCGGCTACCAAACTTCGGCGTGGCACGGTGTCGGTTACGCTGCCGAAGTCGATGTCGTCAAACTTGAACGCATTAAATAATTTGGACTCGGTACACAAGTTATTGCACCAAAAACACTAGGCCGCTCAGAAGTCATTTGACCAAACTATTGGCACTTTTTATCATAAAATAGGCTATTTTATACAACGCACGCTAAGATAAACTAGTCCACTTTCTTCACATCACTTGACTGTTTCAGTCTTCATTTGATAGAAATAACACAGAACGGGTGCGGGTGTCGACTGTAGGAGATCGCATGCGAAAACATTGGCTCACGACTGTGATCGGTATCCCACTTTTTCTTCTCGGCTCCAACCCGTATCATTCTAACACCTTTGCAGCCGACAGGTCATCGCTTGAACGCCTTCAGCTAGTAACCCAAGTGTCAACGCCCAGGCCCGGTGCCTATTTTAGGCCGATTCAACATTACTTAGATTCTTGTCTGGTGACTGACTCTACTGACCCCATTCGTTTTTGTTTTCCAAAACGTTACCTCAAGGCTACGAACGATAATTTTGGAATCTTTGATCAATCAGCCAATCACGATGTGAATACAGAATTGCATGCGGCCTGCATTTTAGAACTGATCAAACAATTTAAAATTCGAGAGACTGCAGCCAATCGAATCACCACTCTGTCTTTTTCAGACGCCATCGAAACTCCCACTCTTTATGTCGACATCAAAAGAAAAAATCAGCTCGGTCTAGAATCACTCTTGGTCATACCGAGTTTTTCAAGAAGCAGTGTTCGAATTTGCCAAAAAATTGAATCAGCGATTGAGACATTTGACCGCGCTCAAAAAGAGTTGACTCAGTTGCTTGAGCAACCCTCTCTCGGTGACATCGACACATTACCCGATAACCTACTTAAGCTTTCGTTAGAGCAGAACCGCGCCACTGAGATCACACTCATTTCGAAACCAAGAGAACCGAAACCAACTCCTAAGTCTTTCGTTCAAAACCCCACTGACATCGCCGAAATTTCGAACGCCCCGGTCAGCGACCTATTCACCAAAGCAAAACAGTGGTTTCAAACACTCACCCTCGCCGACCTGACTGAAACGCTAAAAGACGACGACATTGAAATCGTCGATCAAACCTTGCACCTGAAGGGATCAGATTTTTCAATCACTGAATTTCGCGAACAACTCAAAAACTGTCAACTGCCGAGCAATACTGGGAGTGACCCCATACCGGGCGAAAACCTTCTCACCCGGGTATCCAGTCTTTTCACCCAAGAATCTGAGGCGGCAATCAACAGCCGCAACTGCCGCACCGAAGTGGCCGATCACTTCAAAATTTCGCCGACCAGCCTGGGTAACCTCGAAATTCAACTCAACAATCAAAAAATCATTCGCGAAGCCCTCGCCAATCAGATCGGTAAGCTCGATGGTGAGCCGCTCGAAGACGACACGTTTGCCGTTTATTCTGAAGAAAGTGGCTATTTGTACGCCCAAACCATTCCAGGCTGTTCACGTTCAAATTCAGAAAATGCCCTCGCCGGTACCACCGCGATCGCCACCTGCCAGTCAACCGAAGGCTACAACCTAGCGAGAACTCTTGGCCTTCAGGTCATGAAAATAAGTGCGCCAACTTCTGAGAACGCTGAAGACACGAATACCGATGAATAAGCCCGAAGGCGTTTATTACCCTTTTTGGGCACGGCCGCACTCATTCGCACCGGTCTCAATTCGCCACCTTAACACATAGCAATAAACTTGTCTCGTTTGGTTTTTTTAAAATTATAGCCTTTTTTGGCTCAAAAAATCTTTCCTACCAATTAGAACCTCAGTCATTTTTTTGGCACAGTAAATGCAAATTCACGACATCAAACCCGAGTTGAGTCTTGAGAATTGAGACCCACGAACCATTAACTGCCCTTCTCAAAAGGAGAAACGCCTATGAGCACGCATGCATTTCCGATCTGGCGTGGCCGAAATTTTGGATTAGCAAAAAATCTAGCGATGGTCGCTACGTTATTTGTATTACCCGCTTTTTCTGCACACGCTGACCTCGTTCGAATCACAACCATTAACGGCGAATACGAACCTAACCACGCCACTGTCGTCGAAGTTCAACCTGGCGACACCGTTCAGTTTGCTGCCGATTCATTCTCACAAAATCCAACAACCGGTGAGATGACTCCACAAAATAAGTATGTTGAAGATTTCACCTGGGATGCTGACGATCGCGCTGGTCAGCCCGATTCTTGCGACCCTGTTTACAGTACCCAATGCCAAGAAAATTCATCATTTGAAGTGACTGATTACGGCGTGAGTTTTTACGTTCCGTACGACATGACCGCTCAAATCAAGATCACCGTTCGCAATCGAACCACTTTTGATTTCGACGAAGTGACTCTTCAAAATTCGGCCTACGCAACAACCACTCCTTATACTCCGCCTACTCAAGTGGTCACTCAACCAGAAGAATACGCGACACAGTATGGATACACCCAGTGGAACACCCACACCGCATTAGCCGGAACCGGCCGATGGGTTGTGATTTTCGGATCACGCTATTGGGTTCCGTACACCACAGAAGCTGAGTGGCAGCCTTACCAAAATGGTTATTGGAGCTGGGTAGTTGGTGACGGCTGGACCTGGATTTCATACGACCCTTGGGGTTGGGTAACTGACCACTACGGCATTTGGCGCCACCACGGCACCTACGGCTGGATGTGGTTGCCGTTTGAAACCTTCACTTACCGCCCACACACCGTGAGCTGGTTTTACGGCGAAGGTTATGTTGGCTGGTATCCGTACCACGAAGGCTGGCATGAAGGTTATCGCCACGGTTACACCGAAGGCTTCATCGACGGTTACTGGGATGGTTACAATGCTGGACGTTTCTACGGTTCAGAACACCATTTCTACAATCCAGGTTTCACTTACATTCACCAAGAACACTTCGGACACTACAATATTCACGAAGTTTGCGAACGCGGTAGACCACAAGGTCTTCAGTGGTGGACAGCCTCGTATCAACGTGGACAGTACGGCCAATACTTAGGTGGTCGTTCACACGAAGAAAGTTATTCATATGTTCGCGGATTCAACGCAAATATTCGTGAGACGACGGTTGCAAGCCGCCGATTTGGCGATGTTGAATTTCGTTCACCCGTCGCGAATCATGCGATTCCTCCACAGTATACTGGCATTTCAATGGGTCG
The DNA here is from genome assembly GCA_903895855.1 of Oligoflexia bacterium. Taxonomy (GTDB): domain Bacteria; phylum Bdellovibrionota; class UBA1018; order UBA1018; family UBA1018; genus CAITVN01. The sequence goes on from CAITVN010000008.1 coordinate 43,221, forward strand.
TGAGCGTTTCGGCAATCGACCGATTTCAGTCGGTAGCATCATCACGCGTGAATCAGCTAATCCAGTCGGTGGTGGTTTTATCCCAGGACGAGTGATCCCTCCGATGTCAAACGGTCGCGGTATCGGTGAAGCTCCTCGCTTCAATGATCCACAAACCGGAATGGTGAGAAGACTCCCACCTACAGTTCGTGAGCCATCGATTCCAAACCCTGAGAATGGTTTTTCATCAAGACCACGTCCAGGTTTTGTTGCTCCGGTTTCTCCAGGATTGCCTACAAATCCAGGCTTCCCTAGCCAGCCACCGATGGTGAGACCTCCGTTCAATCCAGGAACTCCGAATCCAACTCCGACATTCAGACCACGCCCAGTGCCTGAATCACCCGTGTTTCCGCGTCCGGTTGGTCCAGTGGGCCCAGGCCCAGTGAATCCACAACCACGCCCAACGTTCCAACCTGGTCCGGTGAATCCGCAACCACGACCGACGTTTGAGCCAGTTCCACAGCCACGCCCAACGTTCAATCCTGGTCCGGTGAATCCACAACCTCGTCCAACGTTTGAGCCAGCTCCACAGCCACGCCCAACGTTCAATCCTGGTCCGGTGAATCCGCAACCAAGACCGACGTTTGAGCCAGCTCCACAGCCACGCCCAACGTTCAATCCTGGTCCGGTGAATCCACAACCAAGACCGACGTTTGAGCCAGCGCCGCAGCCGAGACCAACGTTCCAACCTGCGCCGCAACCACAACCGCAGCCAAGACCGACGTTTCAGCCTGCTCCGCAGCCGAGACCAACGTTCCAACCTGCGCCGCAACCACAACCGCAGCCAAGACCGACGTTTCAGCCTGCTCCGCAGCCGAGACCAACGTTCCAACCTGCGCCGCAACCACAACCGCA
>CAITVN010000009.1 GCA_903895855.1 Oligoflexia bacterium
AGACCCAATTGCCTTACAGTTGGGTCTGGAGAAGAAATTGAAGGAATTTTACGATCTTTTTAGTCAAGATCAGCTAACCCAAGCTGCTTAAGAGCGTTCACCGGCATTTTTCAATGAGGCAACACGATTGGGGTGAGGACGAGTACCCTATGGTACGAATCGACGCAGTGTTGCCAATGTTTCGAAGTGTTCAGTTTGTGGAAAAAAATCGAATGGCTTAAGGGTTTCGACTTTGAATTGATGGCCGCAGAAAAATTCGAGATCTCTGGCTAGACTCGAGGCACTACAAGACAAGTAGGCAATGCGAGCGATTTTGTGATTTTCAAGAATTTCGCCAATTTTCTGTTTTGCTGAATCACTCAAGCCTGAACGTGGAGGATTTAGGTACAATGCGAGTGAGTGACTGAAGGGATTCAACAATTTCAAGAGTTCAGGGTCATTGAGCCTCTGCTCGACCGCACCGGTAAATGCGCGGTGAATTAACCGTGCTACTGAAGCGTCACCGTTGGCGAAATTGCAGGCCTCGCGCGACATTTCGATGCCAACCCAATTGATTACTGCGGGTAGTAGAGCGGCGAAGTCGCCGCAGCCACTATAAAGTTCGAGAATCATTTCTGGTTTTGATTCGAGTAAGAACTCGGCCGCGCTCATTCTCGCAGAATGCAAAAGTCGTTGGGCGACCTGACGAAAAGCGCGTATAGGGGCGCGCGACTGGGTATCGACGTCAGGCTTTGAATAGATGAGAGTGATCGTCTTGTGTCCAAAGATTTTTCTTCCGACTTGATTGTTTTCATGCGTCCAAACTGAGGTAAATGTTTGATTGGCGGCTGAGGCCCAGTCGACCGTACCCAGCGCTGCTGGTGTTGACTCGCGAAAAACCAAGACCACATGCGGTGCTCCGAACCAGATGCCAACTAGGTTTTCAATCTCCAGCGGTGACAGTTGTGTGGTCAATTGCGACTTGATGGCCGCGAGAGAGGCTCGAAGGTCAGTCGAATGAATCGGGCAGTCATCCCACGAAAGGTATTCTTTTTGCCACTCGCCGTTGATAAAAACGGCTCGTCGCATGCCAAATGAAAGTTGCTGCTTAGTGATTGCCCAAAGCCAAGACTTGCTGCGGTAACCGATTTGTTCGTCGAGTCTTGCGGGTTCGATGTCGTCTAGAACCGACTGCCATTGCCCAAGTTGCTCGTTTGCCCAGCGCTGTTTTCTTTCTAATTGTTCGGGGTAGTTGAGATTTTTATAGTGGCAGCTTTTGCAGGCCTTTTGGCACCCGGTAACGTGAGCAAGAATGGGGGCATGGGTTGACATCTTTCGCATTAGATAAAGTGATCGATTGGCTAATGCAATCGATTTCAGAGAAATTTTGGAGTCAACCCATTTACTTAGATGATGTGAGTACACTTAGTACTGCTTTTTCGCACGAAGAGGCCGGTAAGTTAGACCTTGAGGCAGAAGTGGCTTTTTTTAAGAGGACTTGTTCGGCTCTTTTTATTGCGTCAGCGATACCAACGCCAGATTGTGGAGTTGACCTCAGCGCTTCGAGGGCCTCGGGCGAATAGTCTAGTTGAGAAACGGCATAAATCGCCGTTTGTCTTAGGGGAATCGAGGGGTCTTGAAGAATGGTAAATATCTGCTTCTTAAGCGGAGGCAAGTTTTTGGGACTACGACTTAGCCTAAATAGGGCCGTATTTCTGATTGTAGCGCGAGGATCGTCTAGAAAAGCAGAAAGCCAAACTGCGGTCATTTTTTTTTCGTCCGGTATTTTGGGAAGGCTTGAAAATGCTGACGATGCTTTTGATTCAGGGATTCCGTCTGCCGAAACCATAGTGACTAGGGCATCGAATAGTCCCTCCGTATTTTTTATCTCGGTTGGTCGCCTAGAAAATTCTAAAAGAGTGTCGCCCGCGAAGAGGGTGAGGTCTTTGTCGCTTTGTTTTAGACCCCGAATTAAATGCGGAAGGGCTGCGTCTTTGTCTAGTAGGGCCAATGACTTCAGAACCTGGATGGCTACTTTTTTGGTGTGAGTCCCGTTCGCATGAGGCCCTTCGGAAGGAACCCTTGGGGGCAATAGTCGGCTCGCCTCAGCCGTCAGAGCCTCTAAGGCACCCGGAAGTTTAAATTCGGCCATTAGGGCTGCCGCTGTAATCGCCCTTTTTTCGCTCGAATCATGCAGGGCAGGGTGAAGCGCTTCAAAAATGACCTGGTCACTGTAGCTTCCGCTCGATTTCAGTGAGAAGACAGATAATCTGGCAATAGCAGGGTCATTTCCTAAAGCCCCTTCGATCAGTTCGTGAAGAGTACGACTCTTGACCTCGTCTAGGATTTGTACTTGTTTTTCAAGGTGTTCGCGAGACGCCGAAATTGTAGCACTTACTTTATCTCTATTTCGGTCGTGAGAAAGGCTTTGGTTTTGAAATGCTGCATTCAGTTCTGAGTTAGGTCTCATGGCAGCAAGAATTAAATCTTTTAGAGTCCCTGCGTCCTCTTGATTGGTCTTACCCAACATTTCTTGGTGCGCTTTTTTAGTAAGTTCTTCGAGATTACTTGCGGTACCTCGAACGAGAACATCGTGGCCTTGCGTCTGAAAATACGGTTTGCCTCGTTCTTTAGCGTAATTCACGCTCGTTGTTCCTGCTACGGTAGGAGGAAGTGTACTCATGTCAATCAACGCATCCCAAACATCTTGGGGGACTGATCCGACCTCCATGACCAGCACGTCTGTGTTATAAAGAGAGTGAATGGTCTTTGAAACCTCAGATTCGGCCGTTCCCTGCACTTTAACTGTCACGTGAGGTTCTCCGAGATTCTCTAAAGTTTTGTGAAACTGGGCCCACGCTTCTTGATCAAAACCAGACAGTAACGGAATCACGACGGGCCCTTTGAATAATGACGGATCTTGAAGTCTCGCTTGAGATACTGAATGAATGATTCTGGCGAGTTTTTCTGAACCCCGGTCTTTGGTTAAACCGTAAGCAGCCATGATTTCGAAGCGTGTCTTTTCAGTGAATAATGCCCTTAAACCGGGCAACTTCTTTGCCATATCAGGATTCGAAGTCATCTGTTTTTCTAAAAATGCATTCGAATCACTGATAGAGGTGGGCATCAAGTGAGTCGGTAAATCCTTTAGTTCAAAAGTAGCTCCGGGTAGATCAAGAAAGCCCGCCTCAGGTTTACCCCATCCAGAGGGCGGCACGTGAATCAGGGCATCGACTTTCAGGTCTTGCGGTCGAGCATGAGTATCATCGCCCCCCATGATTCCGAGTGCAGAAGGTTTCAAAGGCACGACATCAGCCCCACCACTGCGATCCCACTCGATCGCGGTAGCTCGAAACTCATCGAGTCGTTGGGTTTTTGGGCCTTGAGGATTAAACCCCGGTAATAAGTAACCAAGCTTGGCTTTGACAGCGGGTACGTAGAGAATCTCAAAACGACCCTTGAATCCGAGTTCACGTAACCGCTTCATGACGACAATAGTATGAGCTTGGTGCCCATTTCCGGGCGCAGATGTGATGCCTACTCGAATGACGCTAAACATCTGAACAAATTCTGCAGCTCGAGATTCTTCAAGCCGGGCTTGTTCAGAAAGTGGCGGGGCACTGTAGCTAGCCGCCCAAGGCCAACTGAGTGCGACAATTATCAGGACTAATTGAAGCCTGGCCCTCAGCTTAGTGACACGTATGTTATTTTTCGGTTCCAACATTTGCGTCATAGGGACTTTTGTTCTTCTTCCTGAAACTGTGGCAGTAGGCAAAATTTTGACGTCAATCATGGTCGGGCTGCTACATTAAACTGGTCGGAAATATCCAATTGCCGCTTGAATTTTCATATGAACGGGCTACTCGGCAAAATTTTCCGAAAAAATGGAGACTAAAACTGAGGTACTCTTAAGGTAATGATTGCGACGAGATCACGAGAATGTTTTTGCCTGATGTTTAGTGTCATCTCTTGTTTCGTATTTTTCTGTCTGAGCGTTGAAGGTTTTACCGCCCCATCAAAAAAAGAAATCAAACAGTTGAAGCAAGAGTTAGACTTGAAGAAAAAACGAGGCACTCGTGATTATTTTAGCATGCTCACTGAGGTGCTTGATCGCTTTGAAGGCGAAGTGAAGAATGGGCTCGTGCGCTTTGATCGCGACTTTGCGTTTCGCTTTGTGAGGGTGAGCGAATCAGTGCCTGAGTTTTATTCAAATCATCTTGAGGGTGACATGACTGATATTGTCTTGCGATATTCTCGCGGCAAACCTCAGATGTGTGTTCCTTGTCGATCAAAAGTGAAACAAGCCACTCACATCGGTGAACGAATTGACCCGGTGATAGTCAATGACAGCGAATGGAGTGAAGTGGCCGAGCGAACGGGTATTTTCTATTATGTTGACGTTGATCTGAGCTTTCAAAAAGATGGCATGGTGCTTGGGGTTTCGCAGTACGATGCGGTCACTCGAAATTTGCTTTGGGCAAGATCATATTTTACTGACATTCCGCAGCCTGAGATTGCCAACCATCTAGAAAATGAACAACACCCTTATCTTATCGATTGGGAAATCGACGAAGATTTTTACCCCTTCAATAGAGTGTATGGTGGCGCTGTGATTGAACCCGGTATCGTGAAGTCAGCGAAGTGCATGCAATTAGGCATTCGAAGAATTCAGCCTTACGGTAATTATCGATTTGAAGCCGGATTGCAGGGTGAGCTGATTCGAGAGGCCGATGAGGTCATGACAACGGGGTCGGCAGCTGATTTGCAGTCGTTGGTTTTTTCGCGCACCAATATTGGGGTGTCGTTCGTCAATCTTTGGCTCGTGCACGGTTCTCCGTTTATGTTGGGCTTTTCTAGAGGTTATGTGTTCGGTTCACTGGGTGGAAATTATGCGAGCGGTTATCTCGGCGGAGTCATTCGAGCAGGATACGAATACCGTGTAGGGACTCGCTGGTCGGCGAGTGCACACGGTGGTTATCGACCGAGTTCAACCGTCTATGTAGATGGCGTCTCTCTCGGAAAAGTAGGCGGCCTTGAGCTCGGTGCGGGATTGGGAATCCTTTTCTAAAAAACCAGGCTAAATCGGCAAATTTACGACAGGGATGTCTAAATGTTCGTACGATTGTCGTGTTGCCACCCGTCCGCGTGGAGTTCTTTGTATCAAACCTTCTTGAATGAGAAAGGGTTCATAAACGTCTTCTAACGTTTCGGCCTCTTCACCCAGCGCGGCTGACAGCGTTTCAATGCCCACCGGCCCCCCATCAAACTTTTCAATGATCGTGCGTAAGAAACGTCGATCCATTGAGTCGAGGCCTCGATCGTCAACTTCAAGTAACTTTAGTGCCGCGCGCGCGGTGGGTAAGGTAATCAGTGGCACTTTAGCGATGACTTGTGCGTAGTCTCTGACTCGTTTGAGTAGGCGGTTTGCGATACGTGGAGTTCCGCGTGAGCGCTTTGCAATTTCAACAGCTGCTTCGTCGGCAATGGCGATTTTCAGTAGTGAAGCTGAGCGATGAACGATCTGTTCAAGGTCAGACGTCGGATAAAGCTCTAGACGAAATTGTACCCCAAAGCGATCTCGCAAGGGCGTTGAGAGTAGGCCAGTTCGAGTCGTTGCTCCTACTAGAGTGAAAGGAGGCAGATCAATTCGAAGAGTTCTCGCCGCTGGGCCTTGACCAATGATGAGGTCAAGTTTGTAATCTTCCATGGCGCTATAAAGCACTTCTTCAATCGATTTTTGTAAGCGATGAATTTCATCGATAAAGAGAACGTCGCGGGGCTGCAAATTCGTGAGAACAGCTGCCAGGTCGCCCTTTTTTTCGATGTTTGGCGCGGCCACCGTGTGAATCTGTGTGCCCAGTTCTTGAGCAATGATGCCAGCTAAGGTCGTTTTACCTAAACCGGGAGGGCCCGCTAGCAAAACGTGATCAAGAGCCTCGTCTCTGCCCGCAGCCGCCTTGATAAAAAGTGAAAGGCTTTCTTTGACCCTACCTTGGCCAATGTAGTCGCCAAATTTCAGGGGGCGTAAAGAGTTGGATTCTTTCGGTGAGAGTGCTGTGACGTCTTCACTGTTTTCTCTCGGTGAAATAATGCGTTCAAATTCTAAGTCCTGAGAATTTTCGGGCGAGCTCATCGTTTATCCTCTCGCTCTTTCTTGAAGGGCTCTTTTTACAATATCAGTTGTTTTTGCAGGAATCGGCCCTTCCATCACAATTTTGTTCATCAGGTCAGAAATTTCTAAGTCTGAAAACCCGAGGCCTTCCATCGCTGAGCGGGCTTCGAGCATCGCCGATGAGGCGCCGGCGTAATGGTTTTTTGATCCAGAGGCGGTGCGAGTCGAACCAGAAGTGGTCGTTGTTTGCTCTGAATTTGCTTGGGTGAGTTGCGCTAGCGCGATTGATGTTTGAACTTTCTTTTTCAGAGTATCACCGAGCTCAAGAATCACGCGCTCGGCTGTCTTCTTGCCAATACCTGGAATTTTTGTCAGTGAATCTTTGTCACCCGAAAGTATGGCCTCTATTAATGTGGTCAGTTCAACCGACGAGAGAATCGAAATTCCGACCTTGGGGCCAATACCGTTGACCGATAAAAGGGTCAAAAAGATTTCTTTTTCTGCCTCAGTTAAGAAACCGTAAAGGTCGAGAGAGTCTTCGCGAACGTGAGTGTAAATCGAGAGTTCTACGACTGACCCTTGAGTTGAAAATCGATAAGCGCTTGATTGAGGTACCGTGACTGAGTAGCCGACAAAAGAATCGGTACCAATAGCGACTGTCCATTTGCCATCAGAGGCGTGGTGCAATTTACCTTTGAGAAATCCAATCATAGTACTTTCTTTCTTACGGCTTTCTTGTCGCACCAATTTGGTGGGCGATGCTGTCGGCAAGGCTCATCGCCTTCGGCTTCTTTTTTCTTGTCTCAAAATAGGCCGACGCGCCAGATGAATCTTGAAGAATTGAGAGTTTCAGATTTCGGGCGTAACAAATGGCTAGACCTAGAGCGTCAGAGGCGTCTGCAGTTTCAAAATTTTGCTTGCCTTTACCGATAATGATTTCAAGCATTTTCGCCAGTTGGTGTTTGTCGGCTCTGCCGTGTCCGGTGATTGCCAATTTGACTTCGGTCGGACTCAGTTCGGCGACTTTGAGATTAGCTAAAACGGCAGTCAGTAAGATGGCTCCTCTAGTTTGCCCCAGTTTAAGCGAAGAAAGGGCATTTTTAGCGAAAAAAACTCGTTCGACCACCATCACCTGAGGCTGGTACTCGTGAATGAGGCTTGTCAGTTGAATGTGCAGTTGATGCAGTCGATCTTCAAGCGCAATGGTTGCAGGGCCGCTAGTTGACGCAAGTTTAATCGTACCATGGGTGACTAGCGAGAGCTGCGAGCCGAGGTTATCGACGATGCCGTATCCGGTTAGACGCGACCCGGGGTCTACGCCTAGAATTCTCAATCGATTATGAGGCTGCTGTGAATTCATTTCTTGATTGTCATTGTGAGGATGTTACTTAAAAAGAGCAATATGAATCATGAAACCAATCAGCCACTATCATCAGTTTGCATTCATTGTGGAAACCCACTGAAGTCAGATTACGGTTCAGCACAGTTTTGTTGTCATGGCTGTGAAACTGTTTTTGCCGTGTTAAAAGAGCGGGGCTGGAATACGTATTACGACCTCAAGTCAACAGGCATGTGTGTGAGAAAGCGGGCGCCAGTTGATATTCAAATTGCCGATGATTTGAAGTATCTCGATCAGCCCGATTTCATAAAGACCTACGGAAAATCGGTACCGCTCAATGATGAAAATCTGGGTCAACGGGTCGGAACCCAAATACTGTTTTACGTCGAAGGTGTGCATTGCGTTGCTTGTATTTGGTTGCTTGAGAAGGTTCGTGATTGGATCGAAGGTGTTTATAACATTCGCATCGACCTGGGGCAGGCAGTAGCGACGGTTGTCATCGAACCCAACGGATCGATTGCCGCGGTGGCAAATGAGTTTGTCAAATTAGGATACAAGCCTCACCCTATTCAGCGCGGCCAAGCTTCGGCGTTGCAAGAACAAGAAAATCGCACTCACCTAATACGAATGGGTGTGGCGGGCGCTTGCATGATGAACCTCATGTTAATGGCGGTGCCTCTTTATGCTGGGGTTGCAGGCCCGTTTGCGCATCTTTTTCGATACATCAGTTTGCCATTATTTTTGCCGGTGTTTTTTTATAGCGCCGTGCCATTTTACAAAAGTGCTTGGAGCGCGATTCGGGCTCGAACCGTGTCAATTGATATACCGATAGTATTGGGTGTAGTGGTTGGAGCCATTGCGAGTGTGGTGAATTTAGCCACCGGCTCAGAACATATTTATTTTGACTCGCTGGCTGCTCTTGTCTTTTTGCTTTTGTCTAGTCGAGTGGTGCTTCGTCGCTTTCAGCAAAGGGCAATTCAATCGAGTGAGTTGATTCACTTTCTCGCCCCCAATCGTGCGAGTCGCTGGTCGAGTGAACTCAATGAGTTTGAAACAGTACCGCTTGAAAAAGTGGCCGTTGGCGATTTAGTGAGAGTAGGGCCGCATGAGCCGCTGCCGGTTGATGGCATCGTTCATTCTGTCAACTCTAGCAAGAATGAAGAAGCACAAGTCAATATGGCGCTCTTGAGTGGTGAATCAGAGCCAAAGAAAGTCAAGTGTGGGTCAGTTGTTTTTGCGGGCACACAAAATCTGCAATCGTCTTTGGTGATTTCTGTGAACTCAAGTGGGGCCGAGTCTCGTTTGGGTAGAATTCTGCATCAAATGGAAAACAGTCTGAGAGCTAAGCCTGCGATTGTGACGGCTGCCGATCGAATGGCTAAGCGGTTTGTGGTAGCGATTCTCGTCGCCAGTTTTTCGACTCTCGTGATCACCGGATTGATGTTTGGTTGGAGCGAAGGGTTTGCTCGAGCGTTGGCGATGGCGGTGGTGACCTGTCCCTGTGCGCTGGCATTGGCTACTCCGCTGGCTATGGTTCAAGGATTGGGCAAAGCAGCAAAACTCGGAATTCTGGTAAAAACAGCCGATGTTTTAGAAAAATTGCAGACTGTGAAAACGGCTTTTGTCGATAAGACAGGTACGTTGACTGAGGGTAAATTTGAAGTCTTGAAAGTGTGGAGTGATCCCTCGCAAAAAGCTGACGACTTGTTTTCTTTGGTTAATGAACTCGAGCGCAGGTCTGCGCACCCCATCGCCATTGCATTGACGAATTTTCTAAAAAACAAAGCATTGAATTCAGTCAGTGTCGAACAGTTTAAAGAAATCTCTGGCAGGGGCATCGAGGCCTATTTAGGCGAACGATTGGTCGAAATGAAAAAAGTGAGCTCTGCAGTTTCGGTTTTTGAGTCGGGTCAGCCGGGCACCGAGGTGGGGCTTTTTATTGATCAAAAATGTGTCGCCATGTTCTTGCTGGGTGATCGTTTGCGTTTAGATTCACTCAGTGCCGTGCAGGCGCTGAATCGATTAGGTATTTCAGTAAAAATTTTATCGGGTGATTCAAGAGCGGTCGTCGAGTCTGTCGCAACCCAGTTGAAAATTGGTACAAACTCTGTACAACCAGGCGAGTTTATTTACGCTGATATGACCCCCGAGCAAAAAGGCAAAGTGGTTAAGACTGAGTCGAATTGTCTCATGATCGGTGATGGTGCCAATGATATGGTCGCACTCGCTGAGGCGAGTGTTGGCGTCTCGGTTCATGGTGGAATGGAAATCAGTTTGCGTGCGGCCGATGTCTTCAATACCGCGCCAGGTATGAATCCTGTCGTTCAATTGATTGAGATCAGTTTTGAAACAATGAAAGTAATTCGGCGCAATTTTCGCTTTTCTTTGGTCTATAATATCAGCGGTGCCATTGCGGCTGCGACCGGGTTGATTAATCCGTTTACTGCCGCCCTGTTGATGCCAGCGAGTGCGCTGACAGTTTTTCTTTCTTCTGTGACGGGAACTTCAAGATTGCGAAAAATTTTAGGTGACGGAGCGCATAAATGACTATAGTTTATTTCTTAGTACCCGCAGCACTACTTTTAGGTTTTGGTTTCGTCGTTGCATTCGTGTGGAATGTGCGACGTGGCCAATATGATGATCTGGAGACCCCAGCTCATCGAATATTAATGGACGACGAAAGGTGATCTTTCATGGCTGAAAAGCAAGTAAATAGTCAACTCGAACAGTTCTCGTACGATGATGGTATCGTCAGAAAATTTTTCTTTGCAACGGTACTTTGGGGCGCTGTTGCCTTCTTGGTAGGGGTGATCATTGCCCTTCAAATGGCGAATTGGAAATTCAATTTCGGTCTACAGTGGATTACTTTCGGTCGCTTGCGACCACTGCATACCAACGCGGCAATTTTTGCCTTTGCGGGTAATGCCGTGTTTGCCGGAATTTATTATTCGTCTCAACGCCTGCTTAAAGCGCGCATGTTTTCAGACCTTTTGAGTTGCATTCATTTCTGGGGTTGGCAGTTGATCATCGTTTCTGCTGCACTGACCTTACCGTTCGGAATTACCGTGGGTAAAGAGTACGCCGAACTTGAGTGGCCGATTGACATTGGCATCACTGTGATTTGGGTAGTTTTTGCTGTTAACTTTTTTGGAACTATTTTTAGACGCCGAGAGAGGCACATTTACGTTGCGATCTGGTTTTACATTGCAACGATTGTAACCGTAGCCATTCTTCACATTGTGAACAGCATCAACCTTCCTGTGAGTATCTGGAAGAGTTACCCGATTTATGCTGGTGTTCAAGATGCCCTCGTTCAGTGGTGGTATGGTCACAATGCCGTCGCGTTTTTCTTGACGACTCCCTTCTTGGGTTTGATGTATTACTTCATGCCGAAGGCGGCCGGAAAACCCGTCTATTCTTATCGGCTCTCGATTGTTCACTTTTGGGCGCTGGTATTTTTGTACATTTGGGCAGGACCTCATCACCTTCTCTATACTTCTTTGCCTGATTGGGCTCAAACTCTTGGGTCTGTATTTTCAGTGGTTCTCATTGCGCCATCATGGGGTGGTATGATCAACGGTCTTTTGACATTACGTGGAGCCTGGCACCGAGTTCGAGAAGAACCGGTGTTAAAGTTCTTCGTGGCCGGTGTTACTTTCTACGGTATGTCGACGTTTGAAGGTCCAATGATGTCGATCAAATCTGTGAACCTTTTGGCTCACTACACTGACTGGATTATCGCTCACGTTCATGGCGGTGCTCTCGGTTGGAATGGATTCATGACTTTCGGAATGCTGTATTGGTTGGTTCCAAAACTTTGGAAAACCAAACTTTACAGTACCGCATTAGCTAACGCCCATTTTTGGTTGGGCCTTTTTGGAATCGTTTTGTATATGCTTTCGATGTGGGCTGCGGGTATCACTCAGGGCTTGATGTTAAGAGGCCTTGATCCAACTGGTCACCTTTTGTATCCAGATTTTGTTGAAACGGTCACTAAGATTGCGCCGCTTTTCTGGATTCGATTGATCGGCGGATTGATGTTCTTTACGGGTTTCTTATTGATGATTTACAATCTCATTAAGAGTATTTCTGGTGCAGAAGCCGCAGAAGCGGTTGTACACAGTGAACCGCGATTGAGCCCAGCTCCTGCTATCGGTGTCAAGCCGGGTGAGAGTCCACACAGAATCATCGAGGGCTTGCCAGCGATTTTCACTGTGTTGACAGTGGTGGCGGTTTTGGTGGCCAGTGCAATGTCTCTGCTTCCGGCCTTGTTGTCTGAGGATCTAGTCGAGGCAAACCCAGCATTTAAACCTTACTCTGCTTTAGAGTTGCAGGGGCGCGATCTGTATGTGAGAGAGGGCTGTTACCTCTGTCACTCACAGATGATTCGTCCAACTCATGCTGAAACGCTTCGTTATGGCCCGGCATCGCTTTCGCAAGAATCGATGTACGACCATCCGTTTCAGTGGGGATCAAAGCGAACTGGACCTGACCTTGCTCGCGTTGGCGGCAAGTACCCTGACCTTTGGCACTTTAGGCACATGATGGATCCGCGAGAAGTGGTCGCCAATTCGATCATGCCTACTTATCCTTGGCTTTATTCTCAGAAAACTGACTTTGGGGTTCTTCAGAAAAAACTCAGTGTCATGAAGAGTATCGGTGTACCTTATACTGCTGAGGAAATTGAAAAGGCCGAGCCAAATGCTCGTGAGCAGGCAAAGCGAATTGCTGAAGGGTTGAGTGCATCAGGAGTTAACGTCGACATTGCTGATAAAGAAATTGTTGCGTTGATTTCATATTTACAAAAACTCGGCCGCGATTATCGCAACATGACCGCAGCACCAGGGGGTGCGAAATGATGATGCGAGAAGTGCTCTCGCATTTTCAACTGACCTACCTTCCAATAGCAGGAATGTTTATCTTCTTGAGCCTTTTTATTGGATGTACGGTTTGGGTTTGGAGAACAGGAAGTAGTCAGGTTTATAAAGACATCAGTGAGCTACCGCTGTCAGAGGAGAAAACAGCATGAGTGACGATAAAGAAAAACTGTTAGATCATCTATACGATGGAATTCAGGAGTTAGATAACCGCTTACCCGCTTGGTGGGTTGGCTTGTTCTACCTTACCATTGCATGGGCTGTGGGCTATTTCTATTATTACAATATTGGAAGTGGACCAACGTTAGGGCAAGAACTTCGAGAAGAGCAAAATCAATGGGCTTTGATTCAGGCCAAGAATCCGACTGCGGCGGGTGGTGGTGCTGATGAAGAGGCCGTATTGGCCGCAGTGATTAAAGATGAGTCACGCATTAAGCATGGCAAAGAAATGTTTGCTACGAAATGCTTGGCTTGTCACGGACCATTGGGGGGAGGCGGAATCGGCCCTAACCTGACCGACAACTTTTGGATTCACGGTTCAAAGCCTACTCAAATCGCAAACATCATTAGAACCGGTGTTAACGATAAAGGCATGCCCCCTTGGGGTCCGCTGTTGAAACCAGAAGAAGTTCATTCTTTGGTCGCCTTCGTGAAATCATTAAAAGGCACTAACCCACCAGGAGCTAAGGCACCTCAAGGTAACGAAGAAAAGTAGCTGTTCGATTAGACTTTTGTTTGAAGCTCTTTAAGCGCCGGAGACTTTGTGTTTCCGGCGCTTTTTTGTTAATCTGAATGCCTATGGCTGACCCAAGAGATGTCGCAACAGATAGGTTAACAACGGCAGACGAAAAAGGTAAGCGCGTTTGGATTTATCCTTCTGAAGTTTCGGGCAAATTTCGGCTCAGTCGAAATATATTGATTGGCATTCTAGTTTTTGTATTTCTGATTACGCCGTGGATTCGCATCGGTGAAAATCCACTCATTCTCTTAGATATTCCGAATCGAAAATTTTCAATTTTTGGCATTCTATTTTGGGCCCACGATGCCCCGATGCTGTTCTTTGTCTTTGGTGGAATCGCGCTGTCTTTGTTTTTTGTCACGGCTATTTGGGGTCGTGTTTGGTGCGGTTGGGCATGTCCGCAGACGGTTTTTGTTGATGGGGTCTTTAGAAAAATTGAGGCCTGGGTTGAAGGCAAGGCGCTTCAACGACAACGACTTGATCAGGGGCCCTTAACCGGAGAAAAAATCCAAAAAAAACTCACTAAGTGGTTTTTGTACCTCTTGGTTTCATTGGTGATTAGTCACAGTTTTATTGCCTATTTCGTTGGCACTTCTGAGTTGGCGTTGATGATTCGCACGTCGCCGTATCAAAATCCGACCTCGTTCATGATCATGGCGTTCATTACGGTGGTTATTTTGTTAGATTTTGGCTGGTTTCGTGAACAATTCTGTATCATCGCTTGTCCATATGGTCGATTTCAGTCGGTTCTCATGGACGTCAATTCGATGGTGGTTGCTTATGACAAAGTTCGAGGTGAACCTCGAAAGAATAAAGATGTCGTTGGCCAGAAAGACGGTGACTGCGTCAATTGTTTCAAGTGTGTGCGGGTGTGTCCGACTGGCATCGATATTCGAAATGGCGTTCAGATGGAGTGCATTGCATGCACTGCGTGTATTGATGCTTGCGATGATGTCATGGTGAACATGGGCCGTCAGCCTGGCCTCATTCGATACGCCTCAGACGCCATGAGTAAAACACGATTCGAAAAGCCGTTTGAGCCTCGCTTGGGCGTGCGTGCGATTTTGTATTCGTGTGTGCTACTACTCTTTGTGATTGGTCTCACTTATAGTGTGAAGACTCATGAAATGGTTGAAGCGATGTTTGTACGAGCGATAGGGTCTCCCTATAGTGAGACGAAGCGTGAGGATGGTACAGTTGAGGTATTCAATTTATTTCGTCTCGACCTTCATAATCAGAGTTTTGGACCGTTAAAAGTCGAACTCAAAATATCAGAAGAATGGATAAAGAAAGGCGTTCAGATTGTCAGATCAGAGTTTTCAGATGAACTGAAAGCAGGCGTTCGTGAGCGATCGAATGTTTTTGTCAAATTTCCCAAATCAGCTATCGCCGCTGGCCACGCGATTCTGCCTATCACCGTGATGGGGCGACAGATGACACTACATGAAGGCGAGAAATTAATTTCGTTTGAACGCGAGTTGCACTTGGTGGGGCCATTCTAAATGCAGATACTTGAAGGGGCAGCCCTACTGACCGTAGTAACTACGAGTTTTTTGGGCAGTGTGCATTGTTTAGGCATGTGCGGCGGGCTCGCGTTACAGGCTAAGACAAAATCAGAAATGACAAAGTATCATCTCGGGCGTTTGATTACCTATACGGTTTTGGGTGCTCTAGGGGGTGGGCTAGGCTCTTTGATTTTCTCTAGCGAGTGGTTGCAGCGCTTTTCATTGATCGGCGCGGCAATTATGGGGCTACTTTTCGTTTCGATGGGTATTCAGAGTTTGCGTGGGCGTGTGGTACACTTTGGTATTTTGCCCAACCGGGTTTTGAGTCGGTTGTTCTCGCACGTTTCAAAAATGGGTAGTCATTTAGCGCTTGGGTTAGGAACCGGTTTTTTGCCGTGTGGTTGGCTTTACAGTTTTGTTTTGCTGGCGGTTGCGACCCACTCAGCTTTTCTTGGTGCCTTTTTGATGGTGGCATTTTGGGCTGGATCAGTTCCGGCCCTTGCGAGTTCAGGGTGGGTGCTGCATCAGGTGTTTCGGCCATGGCAGGGTAAGTTTCCGAAAATCGCCGGAATTTCGCTCATTGTTTTTGGAATTTTTACTTTTGCTCATCGCCTTGATTTGGGGGCCTCGATTCGGGCGAATTATGACAAAAAAAGCGCGACCGCTGTCGGCGGCACCGGCGAAACGGTGCAAGCACAGCCGTCGCATTCGTGTCACTAATTTGACAACGCAGGTTCGTGGTGGCCCCGAGATAATTTATCTTATCAAAGTTTATTAATGAGTTATCCTAATTCAAAGGAGCTCATCGAATGGTTAAATTACTTTTTGTTTCGTTATTGATTGGTTTTAGTTTTGCCCAGGCAGGTGAAGTGAGCGGCGCTCTAGATGGCAAGCGCTTGATTGAAACTGAACCTGGAAAATCTGTCTGGATGAATGATGAGCAGATCGCGAACTTGTCAGCGCGTGGTCACGAGTCAGGAAAGTGCCCTGGATTCGTCGATATCACTGACCATCAGCAAAGTATCGAGGCACAGTTCACCCCTTCAATCGATTGGACAAAGCGTTCGCTCAGCCATGGAGTTGAAGTGGCCGGCATGATTTCTAAAGTGAGCAGTACCAGAATGTTTGATCGAGTAACCAAGCTAGAAAGTTATCAAAACCGGTATTACATGGGTAAGACCGGAGTCGAATCGACTCAGTGGTTAAAAACGGTTTTTGCCGAATTGAGTGCAGGGCGAAGTGATGTGAGTATTCGAGAAGTGAAACACAAATTTGATCAGCCCTCACTTGTCGTCACTCTTCAAGGAAAAGGTCCTCACAAAGATGAAATTTTAGTGGTGGGCGGTCACCTCGATTCGATCAGTGGTTGGTGGGGTGGCGCCAGTGCTCGGGCGCCCGGTGCTGACGATAACGCTTCTGGAGTGGTCACGGTTCTTGAAGTGTTTAATGTTCTGATGGAGAACGCCTTTCAGTCAGATCGTACGATTGAGTTCATGCTTTATGCTGGTGAAGAGAAGGGCCTGTTAGGCAGTCAAGACATCGCGCAAGAGTACGCAAAGGGCGGCAAAAAAGTTGAGGGTGTCATGCAGTTTGACATGACCATGGACGGCGGCGAAGAAAACGCGATTACCTTCATGACCGATTTTACGAATGCGGGGCTCAATACCTTCTTAGAAAAATTGACCGAAGAATACTTGCACGTGAAATGGGGTACGAGCCAGTGCGGTTACGGTTGCTCAGATCACGCGAGTTGGTTTAAAGCGGGTTATGCTTCTTCAATACCGTTTGAGTCTCAGTTCGAAACGATGCACCACAGGCTTCACACCGAAGACGATCAATCGAAATATTTGAATCAAGAGTTCGGTTCTGAATTCGCCAAGCTAGGACTAGCGTTTGTTCTTGAAACGCACCAAGACCAGTCGTTTTAGTTTTGTGACCAACGGTAAAATACCATGACACTGTGGGTACTCGTATTAGTGTCTGAATTGTAGAACGCGCGACTGGCGTTCATCTCATCTTTCAGGTAGTCGAATGCGACGCCGACTTCGTGGGCTGATGCGCCCTCGGTTAGGCCTTTACCGTTGACGATAGCACTGAGGCTCATTCTTGATTGTAAGAACTGAGTGTCTTGAACGCGTTCTGCCATGTCGCCAACGACAAAACGTTTTCCGACAGTGGCGCCGACAGCGCCAGCTGCCCAACGTCCGCGCACACTAAAGCCTGCGTCAGCTTTTACAACCACCTGCTCGATGTTTTCGGTCAAGCCCGCAATGGGTGCAGGTATTGTAGCTGCGATAGCGGCATCGCCAAAATTGAGGTGCATGCCACCGAAAGAGGTTAAAGCGTCGAGTGAAAGAGTAGCTTCGGCATCGTCTGATTTAATGATGTGAGCGACTTCTAGTCCGGCTTCAATCGCTTTCCATTCAGTTAAGCCAGAATCTCGATCGTATTGAACGCTTACGATAGAGGTAACTACTCGCAATACTTCTTCGGTACCTTCAACCACGTATTTAAATTGAGCCAGAGTTCCGGTTAAGTAGAGCACCGGAGAAACTTTACCATCGACCCCTGGCGCATCGCCAAAGGCGTTGCCCTTGCTGTTTTCAGTCATTGTGATGTGGCTTGGAATAAAGACTGCGCTCAACGCGCCGTCACTTTCTTTGTGGCCAATGAGGTCTAGATTCAAGCCTTCGAACTCGATCGCGTAGCGAGTTTGGTTAACGTCATGTGAGCCGGTTCTTGAACTCGATTTTCCAGTTGCCGCGCACACGCCACAAGGAATTTCGAGTTCTTCTTTTTTGAACTCGAAGCCAACCTTCAGCTTAAGTGCCGAAGTGAAGGGTACCATGCCTTCTTGTTGGTTTTGCGAAGTTGAGCCATTGCCAGCGAAAGCGCCTTGTATGAGGGATGCAGCGAATAGCGCTGACATCAGGGTGATTTTCTTTGGTTTGATTAAGTGTTTCATTTTTTAGGCCTCTTTTTTTCGGTTTTTTAAGTTTATTTTTTAAGTTTATTCATTTTGCCGCGGGCTGAATGAAACAGCCTCACGGCAAAACGTCATACTACTGAAGGTTGATTACTGTCGCACATCATCAGATTCGTGCGATTCGCCGGTGGTGCATCCGCCTGGTGTGGGCTTCGGCTTCGGCGTTTCGTCACACGAAGTGTTCTTTCTGGTCCAGTCGGTAGCCGTGTTCCAAAGATTAATATTTCTGAGAACTTCTAGGGCAATCATGGTGTCAGCGCCTACCCATTGAGCTGAAGGCTTTAAGAGTAATTGTTCAGCGTCATTGAGCGCACTGTAGATGAATGGGGTAGTTGCTGCGAAGTGCACGGCATTGAGGCGGCCCCACAGAGTTGCCGCTTTGAGTGCCGCATAAATTTCAGCATTGCCGCTGAGGCCAGCGAGCGTTGCTTCGTCGGTCGAGAAAGCATTGGCGGGAGCCGCGCTAAAAATCGCTTTTACTTGCGTGGCTGAGGTGATTTCTACGCCAGCAACGATAATGTTTTTTTGACTGTAGATTAGGTCTTGAGCTTCGCACCTGACGACGTCGTCGCCGCACGATTCACTGAAGTATTCTTTTGTGTAGACGCAACCATTGCCCATAGGCCTGTCGTCGCTACCTGGGGTTTCTTCAGTGCAGGTGTCTTTTGGTACTGAAATGTCTGAGTATTCACCCGCGTCTTCACCGACGAAGGTGTCAGAAGTAGAGTCAGGCTGTTCAGAGTCTTTTTGATCTTCTGTATCGACTGGGGTTTGTGTGTCTTCAGGTGGGGTGAAGCTGTCAGGTGCGCAAACATCGCCTTTGCAAGGAGCACAGCTGGTTAACGTTGTGTCATCTTGGCAGCCTGATAATACTGACAGAGCAGTAGCTAGGGCGACAATGGTAACGATTGTTTTCAGCGAGAGGGTAGGTTTCATGGCGAGTGGATTCCTTTATTTATTTGTTTTGAGTGTAAATAATGGAATCGATCGTGGCTTGTAACTTATATAAGTGACAAAGATAGTCGCCGCTACTAATTTTATAAGTATCGGTATTTATAGTGTTTTGAGAAAGAGGAGGTGTTCTCTACCTTCTGTGAAACACATACTCGATGTCTTGGCTATTGCCTTGGTAGGTGAAAACCTGCAGAACGAATTCGGTGGCGTTGCAACTATAAGAGAAACTTCCTTCACCGGGACTGAAAGGCATCACGTTTGAGGTGCTACCACCTTGGCCATTGATGTTGATGATCTGAACGGCGGTCATGTTCATGCTGGTTTGGTGCGAGCAGGCGAAACCGTCATGTGCACTGAAACTAAAGCCAGATACCCCGTTGGTGGTGCGAGAGTAGTTCATCACCATGCCGGGATTGAGTTGGGCCCGCGATGAAAGGCGCCAGCTTTCGCCGACCCAAATGCCCACATTGCCCGGTAGAAATGAAACTGCAAATCCACCAGTTGAACCTGTGAATTCAGCTCTTGGGTTAGTGTTCAGTCGATTCCAGTACTGTTCAACTGAACTGTGGTCGAGGTCCCAGGTGCCGGTGAGGCAATCGTCAGTCTGAGGAGGCGCCTCAGGATGAGTTCGGCAATCACAGTCGGGGTTTGATTCTTTGTCGACGACCAAGCGAGTGGTGTTCATGGTTTGTTGATCTGCGGCAGTGGTGATCACAATTTGCATCACGCGTTCACGATCGCACTCGGTGGTGATTTCAACCATTCCTGAAACTGGTGTGTAGTCGGCTTCATCGGCCTTCTTCATTGAAATTTTAGTGTTTTCTGGGTGGTTAAACTGAAGTTTCCATTTGCCTGCTTTTGGCAGTGTGACTTGAAATGCGCCAACCGTCAGGTCAAAGTGAACGAGGTTAACTGACTGGTGGGGGGTATTGGCTAAAACATGATTTTCGAAAGGCATGTCGTAGGGTGAAAGATGTCCAGAAGAATCTCGCACTTTTTTGAGGGTAATTTGTTTTGCGTAATTGTGTAGCGCTTCTGAAAATCGGGGCAAACGGTTGATCACGACAGGCGGTGTTTCGGCGCCATTGGTTGTCATTTGATTCATCATTGACCAGAGGGCGTTATCGCTTAGAGTGTTGGCATATGACTGCCAAAAATTTTCACTCGAATAAGCATTCGGTTGGTCATAGAAGGGAACGGTTTGATCTGGAGCCGGAAATCGAGCCGTGTATTCAAAATCATTGATCGGATACACAAAGTTGCTGAACACTTGAGCGAGGCCTTCAAACCACCAGCCCTGTTCACTGGAATTGTTGGCCGCGTAGGTGACTTGATCTTTGAAATTTAGTTTTTGCACACAGTGAAAAACTTCGTGAGCGACAAGCTGAACCAATTCGTCTTTGCTGAGAACCTCAGTGAGTGGGTAAATAAAGATCGGGCAGTTCTCGATATTGAGGTCAAAAAATTCTACATAGGTAACCGCCATGGCTGCAGCCCCACTACCATTCGGGTGTGGCATGTCTTGGCGAACTACGGTAATTGCGGGCACTCGGCCATAACTCGAATATTTCGCTGCTGAGTAGCTGACGGCCTCAGCAATGATCTCAAGCTGCTGTTTTACTGCAGATTCGTGGGTAAGGCTTGAGACCGTGTAATAGCGCTGGTCAACCGTAACCGGAGAGGCAAGCGGGCGAAACTCATCACAACCGACAGGAGTGTGTGCAGGTCTCACATCAGGAAAGCCGTTACCCCAGAGCTCTGAACAGTCACTTGCCTGAGAAGAGTGATTGACTAAAATGGTCGCAGCCAGAACTAAAGTAAACAGAGTGAATTTCATAATGATGACCGGCTAGCACATCTGTTGGGCGAATGAAAGAGGCAGTTAACACTAAGCGTTTAATAACACACGTTCGGTTCATCTTCGCGAAAGTGCTTGGTCGCTCTTTGAAATTGCATGCGTTTTCTCACATCGAGCGGCCCTAGATCTACCAAAAGGCAGTTTTTCCAGAGCACGTCACCGCTGAACATGATCTCTTTTGAGAGTAGACGCACGTTTTCGAGATCAACTGAATCGGTGAGCACAATGTCTCTGGCGTTGATGATCGAGCCTTGTTCTCCGTAAATTTTCACCTCGCCACTGAGTTTGGCATTTTGTTTAATTGAAGAGTTTCCGTAGACTTTTACTTGGTCACTCAAGTGCACTTCATCGGCGATCAGAGCCATGTCAAAGACTTCAACTTCGCCAGAGAGGTTTGCGGTGCCTTCAACTTGTGCGTAGTCTGAAATTTTGACTGAGTCTGAAAGGTAAAGTAAAAATCCATTCTTGCTCTTGCCGTTGATCATGGCGTGCCCTGATACGGTGACGTTCTTCATGATTTGACTGAGGCCTTTTACGATGGCGAAGTCTCCGACGGTGAAGAGTTGCGGAAACTGATCGGCCGATACCCAGGCGTTTTCTCGAATTTTTGCGTGGCCGTCAATAGCAGCTAAGCCAGTAACTGATGCTTGATCGGCGACTTCAGAGTCACCGGCGACTCCGGAGAAATCGCTGATGAGTACGCCCTTGGTGTCTGATGAGCTTTCTGAGTGAACAAAGGCGCGTTCACTCACCACTGCATTTTTCTGAATGGTCACATTGCCGTCGATGTGGGCGTTATCCATGACGACTGAACTACCTAAGATACGAACGCCTTTTCCGACCGTTGCATGCCCGCAAACGTGCGAACCGACGCCGATGTAGGCATCTGGATCGACGGTCGCAGTCAATTCGACTAGTCCACCTGGGCCTCCGTTTAATTGAAAAAATGCGTTTGTTACTGGCTTGTTCTGGTGAACTTTCATCGGCCGCAAAAAACAGTTGGTGAAATCGGGTGTGGGTTTGATTTCGGCTGCAGGTTGATCAGCCCACGCCAGGCTCGATTGACTGAGGCAAGCTTGCAGGACGGCGGCTAGAGCGAGTGATTGAATGCTGATGATGCTGTGTTCTTTTGTGTTCATAAAGACCCCGTTTTATCGAATTGGTATACAGTTTCTACATCGAAGCCTTGAAGGGGCATTCCTTTTCTTGAAATTCTAAGAAGTGAGTAAACGATTTTGGCAAGCGGCTGCGGATTGGGTACGCCTTGAATCACGACCATTTCGCCGCCTTCGTCTCCGCCACTTGGGTACAGGTCATCTTTGACTTGAGCGTCTGCTAAGGTAGCTGCGGCCAACCAATCGCTAGGTGAACTGCCCACGCCGTTCCAGAGTGAAAGTTGCGACTCGTCTACGTCTGAAGTAGCAATCATGCCGTCAGGAACGAGCCAGATAAAATCGGGTTGCTCGTAAGGCATGGCGTACATCCACCATTCGCCGCCAATGATTTCGCCTGAATCACTCAGTTCAAGCAAGTACTGGGTTTTCATTTTGGCAACTTTGTCGCGCGACTCAGAGTCGAGAACTTCATGGTCGGGGTCGACTTCTTTTTGATAAGTCAGAGTCATCGTCACGCCTACGATCGACTTGGCTTTTGGTGAACGGTAGTGCGAGTATTCTTTTACATCTCTTGCGTCAGCAATTGCGTGTTGAGGATCTTTCGTACTTGAATGAGTTGCCGGATTAAAAAATTCCATCGAATAGGCAAACACGGGCTGGTTGAAAACGGGTGCGCCCACATCAATGTCCATGAGCATACCGCGACCGTTGAGACCAATTTGATTAACCACGGCTAAGTGCATTTCAGCCGGATTTGGATCAAAACAAGGCCCAACAGAGCGACCGTCGGGGTCGAGTCTACCGGTCTCGGTGCGCATGCGAAGGCCTGAGTTTTTCTTGTCGCATCGGTTGCCGCGAATGGGCAATTGGTTTTGAATACTTGATTTTCCCCATAAGAATGAGGTGAGTGCCTTGATGTCATCTGGGTACACCGGCACGTCGATGCCGAGGTTTGAACGCACGACGAATGAATGCCCTGGTCTCGGTAGAGCAGTTGAGGCGGGGCCCCAACCGTGACAAACACCTGACCAATTGGCAACTCGGTGGTGTTCATTGAGAAAATCGACCATTCTAACGACCGCTTTTGAAAATCCGAAAGTTTGATCGCCAGCAATGAGGTCATATTTCTCGGCTGGTGAAGAGTGATCGAGTACTGTTTTTTCTTCTTCAGTTAGCGCAATGTTACTTTGCCCTTTTTTGACGATCGTTCGAAGAGTTGCTTGCCGATCTTCGTCGACAATTTTGCCTTTATTGGCTTTCCAACCCCAGATTCGAGAGATCACTGAATGAACGTGTCGGTCAGAATAGTTTTCAGCAATCGAACCCATCTTGTCTGGCCACGAAGTGCCGGCCCAAGCCTGGATGAGGATTTTTTTTTCACTATCAGTTGCCAAATCTTTTTCTAGTGCACAGGCGTACTTTGCATCGCTCGTCATGGCAAACGGGTTTTTGACAATTCTTCGGCACATCTGGCCGGAGCTAAGAAGAGGTGAGGCAGTTTCAAGAAAATTAGAAACGGTCGCATCGGGAGATCGATTGACGAATTTCGAAATGCTGCGGATTCCGCCTGAATAGCCGATCGCAAAGGCATTGCTACTGCTCGCCAAGATTGCCGAGATGACTACTGTGTATGATAGAAATCGAAAATTGATGTTTGGAGTCTGGTGTTGGTTCATGGTGGTTTCTCTCTCTGGATGCCAGGATTAGTCGCTTTAACGTTATGCGTCAATTTATTTTGCACTAGTTTCATGTGACGCAATGGGGCCGCAACAGTCGTGTGATCGAATTCGAGATATTAATGTTGGTTCTCAAATTCATTGAGGTTTCCGGGCAGATCCATTCAAGCGATCCAGCAAGCTGTAAACACTCGGAACTACAAAAAGAGTCAGAAACGTTGACACAAAGACCCCACCAATCACACCCAATGCCATCGGTATGCGGCTCTCAGCACCCGGGCCGATGGCAAGTGCTGGCGGAATGGCTCCCACAATTGTCGCGATTGACGTCATGAGAATCGGGCGCAGGCGAACCGGACAAGCTTCAATTAACGCTTCACGAGCCCCGAAACCTTTTTCGCGAAAGTGATTGGTAAATTCAACTAAGAGAATTGAATTCTTTTTGACAATTCCCATCAGCAGAATCAAGCCGATCATGCTGTAGATATTGAGAGTTTGATTTCCTAAATAAAGAGCAATGAAGGCTCCAGAAACACTGAATGGTAGTGCGATCAAAATCGTGATTGGGTGAATGAAGCTATTAAATTGTGAAGCGAGCACCATGTAAGAAACGAGAATGCCCAGAAATAATGCAATCATGAGACCCCTAAAAGACTCTTCGAATGTTTTTGCGCTGCCGCTGACAACTGCAGAGTAGCCCTCAGTCAGTGTCGCTTTCGTAATCTTTTGAACGACATCAATTGCCTCGGCTTGAGAACTATTGGGAGCAATATTGGCTCTCACAGTAATGGCTCGTTGCCGATCTTCTCTTGAGATTGCCTGAAGCCCGTTTCGCTGAGTTAAATTGACCAACTTGTGTAAAGCGATCAGTTCGCCCTGGCTGTTTCGAACATTGAGTTGTTTGAGTGTTTCTGTTGAGCTGCGTGAAGTCGCAGGCAATCCGACTCTCACGTCATAGCGCCTGCCGCCTTGTGAATATTTTCCAGCGATTGCGCCAGCCATCATGACATTCACTGCTGTTGAAATTTCTGAAACATCGACGGCATATTGTCGCGCTTTGATTCGGTCAGGAATGACTTGAACTTCGGGCATTCCGTCTTGGTAGTTCGAATCGATATCGGTCATTAAGCCCGATTTTTCCATTGAACTCATGACCGCTTTTGAAAACTCAATTAGCTTCGCCCAATCGGGGCCTTTTACCGTAAATTGAATCGGAAAACTTCTCGAGCCTCCCAATCCTGATAGAGAGGGATCTTGAATCGTAACTTTGGCTCCTGGAATTTTTTTGAGATCTTTTCGAAATTCGGTGGCCAGCTGTTGAGCCGTCAGTTTTCGGTCTTTAGGCGCCTTAAGGGTTAGAAAAATATTGCCCGCATTGACCGAAGCACCCCCTCCACTTCCGACGGAAGTGAATTGACCGTCGACTTCTGGACGCGAAGTAAAGTATTTTTCGAGTCGCAAAAATTTCTCATTAGTAGCCGCAAGCGAGGTGCCGACTGGGGTTTGTAGACGCACGATAAGGCGACTCTGGTCTTGCGGGGGCACAAATTCTTTTTTTAGAACGTTACCAATACCGAGAGTCGCGATGAAAAAAAGTGTAGCCGAAAAAATGGTAAGCCAAGGGTGATTGAGGGTAACCGGAATCATTTTTCGATAGAGTGAAGCGGCACCATCAAAGCTCTTTTCAATATTGCGACCCACCCAAGAGGTTCTTGCGGTGACTACTAAGAATCGTGAGCATCGCATTGGCGTGAGTGTGAGCGCTTCGAGAAGTGAGATGGCGACTGCGACAGAAAGGGTGATGCCAAACTGCAGAAAATATTTTCCGATCACGCCGTCCATAAAGGTGACGGGTAAAAAGATGGCAATGATGGCGATCGTTGCTGCAATGGCGGCGCCAGTGATCTCGAAGGCCCCATCAAGCGAAGCTTGAACTCGATCTTTTCCTTCTTCTTTATGGCGAACGATGTTTTCGAGCACCATGATGGCATCATCAACGACGATGCCGATCGCTAGCGAAAGCCCCAATAGCGTGAATGTGTTCAAAGTGAATCCGAAACTATTCAACACGATGAAGCAACCCACCACTGAAGTGGGTATCGCCAGAATGACATTCAGGGTTGCTGACCATGAACCCAAGAAGAGCCAACAAACCAGAGCCGTTAAAACCGCCGAGAAGATTAGCGTGAAATTGAGTTCATTGACGGCTTCTTCAATGAATTGCGTTGTATCAAAGCGCACTCCAATTTCGACTCCTTTTGGAAGTTGCGCGGCTACTTCTTTCATTCGCTGTTTGATCGCCTTGGCCACTTCGACCGAGTTCGTGCCGGGTTGTTTCGTGATGCCGATTCCGACGGCGACTTTTCCTTGTGCACGACTTAAACTTCGCACATCGGCGGTGCCATCTTCAATTTTGGCTATGTCTTTGAGTGCGATGGGTCGGTAATTCATTGCACCGCCCCTTCTCGTGACTGAAATGTTTTCAAAATCTTTGATTGTTGGCGCTTCACCTAAGGTTCGAATGTTCATTTCTTCAGTTGTGGTTTCTATTCGCCCTCCGGGCTGTTCAGAGTGTTCAAGTTGAATTGCCTTAATGACATCTGACGCCGTTAGCTGAAAGTGGTTCAATTTTTCTTGCGAAAGCCAGACTCTGAGGTTTGGTTCAAGGTAGCCGCCTAGCGTGATTTGTCCAACCCCTTCTACGGTGGTGAAGTAGTCTTGTACTCGGTCTCGAACTAGAGTCATCAGTTCTTTTCGCGACATTCCATCGGCAGTTACCGCAAGCTGCAAAATCGGTTGATCGTCAGGATTTGACTTACTGACGGTGGGAGGATCTACATTTGTGGGCAATTGCCTCTGAACCCGCGCAAGCGCACTTTGAATTTCTTGAACGGCCGTATTGATATTTTTGTCGAGTCCAAATTCAATTGAGATATGGCCACTTCCTGTCCTTGATGACGAACTCATTGATTTGATGCCCGGAACAGAAGTGAGCCCACCTTCGATGATATCAACCACGTTGAGTTCCATGACTTCGGGTGAGGCGCCATCCAGATTAACGTTGATACTCACGACAGGAAAATCAACATCGGGCAACTGGCTGACCCCCATTCTCGTGAATGAGATGCCACCGAAGATCAGCAAGCCGGCCATGAGCATCCAGGCGAATACGTGGTTCTTAATGGCAATTTCTGAGAGTTTCATTTGATTTCTTTCTGGCTTTCTTTTGCATCGGTTGGGTCGGGCAGTTCAGCGAGAGAAATCTGTGCCGTGGCGGCCTTGAGATCGGCCGCTGCTGAAAGAGCAAGGTAGCGAGTTCGATCGAGTGAGCGTTTAGTGTCTTGAAATAGGTTGAGGGCTTGAATGACATCCAAGTTGGTTGCTTGTCCAAAACGGTAGTTTTTTTCTTGTTCGCGGTAGTTTTGTTCGGTTGATTTCAGAGCTGACTCAAGGGCCGTGATTTGATTGAGCGAGCTTTCTAGGTTGTGGTAGCTGGTTCTAATCGTGATTTCGGAAAGTCGTCGACTTTGGCTAAGAAGGTACTCATTTTCGCTGAGTTTGTGGCTCGCTTCGGCGACCTGTGCGCTGACCAAGCCGCCTTGAAAAAGCAGCAAATTCATGGTGACGCCGGCATCCCAGTCGTTACCTTTTTGAATCGTGTTTTTGACAGGATAGTAGTTTGCCAGTAGGTCTACTTTAGGAAGGTGGCCCGCTTTGGCACTATCGATTTTACTTTGAGCAATGTTCACCTGCGCTTTGAACATCGCAATGTCGGGGCGTTTATCGAGAGCTAATAAGTAGGTTTCAATTTTTTGGGGTGGGCTAGGAATTTCTTTTGTTTTAATGAGTTCGGTTTCTCTCGGTAGCCCTGTCACGAGCGTGAATTGATCGCGTGCAGTGATCAGTTGCCCTTCTGCGGCCAGTAGCTGCGCCTTGATCACTGACAATTGTGCCTGAGCGGCTAAATTCTCTATGTTTCGAGACCGGCCAATCTTTTCTCTGGCGTTGATTTCACTGACTCGCTCGGCTGCAAATTCAATGGTCTTCTTTAGGTTTTCTACTTCAGTTTGCCCCGACAAGACGGCGTAAAACTCTCGGGCAACGTCGGAGAAAAGCGCGTAGTTCGCAACAGTTAGGTTCTGCTTTTGCAAGTCTTCGTCGGATTTTGTACCTCTCAATGAGGCGCTGTCGCGGCCCCCGTTATAAATTGATTGGGTCGTCGTGAGTCGCAGGTGCGACTGTGCGACTGTTGTTTCTTGTGCCTGATAGTTGGCGTCAAATGAGAGAGTCGGAAGAAATCGAGACCTCGCTTGGTGAGATCTCTCGGTGGCTTGCTGAATGCGAGTTTGGCCGAGCGGCACGGTTTCGGTTTTTTCAAGTGCCGATCGGTAAGCGTCTTTTAAGTCAACCGATGTGGCGACAGCCGATGCCTGGTGCGACAAAAAGGTCGTTAATACCGCACAGATCGCTTTGACCGCTGAGATTCGTTTTTTCACGTGGCAGAAATTCCTCAAAAATTGTGTAAAAAATTAGTTTACCAGAAAACCACAGTTGGCGCCATGAGTCTGTTGAATGGGATATTTAACTCGGCATCTTTTGCCGAGGTGTTTTTACGTCGGTGTTGAATTCGATTTATGCTCGGAATTTGCTGGGTTTTTTGCCAGTCGATTGCGATAATTTAACGAGAACTGATGGGAAAATTTAAGTTTCTACTCGTATCACTTTTTATTCGCATACTCTTGCTGAGCGCTTCGCCAGTAAGTGCTGCGCCCATTCGTTGCCTCGATAAACCCCCGGTCTGTGCAAAGGGTCGAGAAGTCGTTCAGTTGGCGCTCAATTGCGGCCAACAAGAAAATGGACACCTTTACAGCTGTGTTACGGCTCTTGAATTAGACATTCTGTTTTCAAGAAGTGAAAGCCAGGCTCATCAGTGGTCAGGATTTGTCGGTGAGTTCACGAAAGTTTCTGTTGGGCAGATCAAAGATGAGGGGCTCACACTAGCAAGACAAAATTTGCGCTTGTTCGAGAACAACGGCAAGAACATCGAGGAAGTCGCAATCAGAGATTATTGCACTCACCCTGGCCTAGCAAAACGGTGCGCGAAACTATTACTTACGATTAAGAATACGAATGATCAATTGAAAGGCTACCGTTCTGATCTCGATGCTCGAGACCTACTTGGGCGGATTTCTGATTTAGCCATTCAAAGTAAGGAGAGTGTTAAGCGCGAATTATCGGATGTGGTTGCTGAGACGGCAAAGATTGCTCAGGTTTTGGCTTCGGCACCTGCGGTTGCCGTTCACTGTGTTGATAAAGAACAAGCAAGGGTTGCCGCATTAAACCAAAAAGCCTTTGATGAAATCACTGAACAAGTCAGGTCTGGATTCTTGCATCCTGCCGATATGGCGAGACTTTACGTGTATTCGCCGATTCCAGATGTGGCAACTAAAGAAAGAATTCTTGAACAACTTCGAATCCATAACTCTGAGTATTTCGATGATTTGCAGGACAATTTGATTGGATATAAGATTGCCGAGAAAATTTATGGAAGTCTCATTCCCGGCCACGATCAAGTTCTTAAAGAGTCTTCGAGAAATTTGGATTTAGAAGCCGAGCGAATCGAGGCGATGTTGAAAATCAACCTCGAAAGTATCGCCGACGAATTTGGGGTAGACTCAGACGTTTATATTCAGACACTAGACGTAAAAAATCGGTTGAATACGTACCGAAGGGTACACCTGGGTGAGCCTGCGACAACCCCCATTGAGATCAAACTGCGGTTTGAAATACTGAGAAAACTGAATCAGGAGTACAAAAATGTCGATCACGATAAAAATCGAACTCACGCTGACCGAATTGATACGCTTGAGACGATTGCGTCGGTCGCCACAGATGTAAAAGGGGGTCTGAGATTTGCGGCGATTGCGGCCGCCTCTTATGCTTCGGGGGGCCTGTTAGGCGGAGCCGTAGGTGCTGGGTTCGATGCGCTTGACTCGATAGCTGGGCAGGGAATTCTCGATGGAAAAGTCGATTGGACTCGAGTGGCGACTCACTCTGGTCGAGGTGCTCTTGAAGGACTCTTTTTGGCCGGTAGTGGCGGCTTGGTCAAGTCAGTTGCAGAAAAAGTCGGCGCCGAGGTGGTCGCGCTGGGCGCATCTGAGTTGGCTGCAAAAGTGACTACTAAAGGTGTTGCCGCCGTTGTTGGTTATGAGCTGTCTGGGGTGGCGAGTGCTGGTGGGTCGATGGCTGAGACGGCTGTTCTTCGAACTGTCAAAGGACAAGAAGTTACAGCCGACGAGTTGTCTGAGGCCGGTCTCGCTGCGCTCAAAGCCAATCACACACTACGTGGATTAATCACCGCAGCTGGCGGAATGGCGATTCACGCTTCGATGGCGAAGGTTCCCATCGCTCGGCCACCTCCCCCGCCTCCACGAGTGAGTCGAGTGAGTGAAACTCAAGAGCTCGCTCAGGCAGACACGGCCCTTGCAGACACTGCGCTTGCGCCGACGCTTCCGCAGTCTAGAGCGGCCCCAGCACCTGAACTACGAAACACTACCGTTTCAGCTCAGCCGTTCAAGACTCAGATTGATGGGTTCACCGGGGCAACGCAGATCACGGGATCGACAATTACGATCGATGGATTTACGTTTACGGTGCCCGAACGAACTTACACCCCTCCGTCACCTGATCTCTCTGGTCGAATCGTGCTACCTGAAGCTTCTGCTCAGCCAGCGACAGCGCCACGTAGTCCACGCGCGCGTGGGCCGCCCCAACCAGGAGCGCAACCGGTACCCAAACCTCCTAAAGTTCAACGCGTTGTTTTTGATCTGGCTGGTACGGCAGAATCGGCCTTGAGTGCTAAGTATGGCCAGCCGGTGAAAGTGGGAAGTGAAGTTGGTAGAGGGGGAATGCGAACCGTTTTTGAAGTTGAAGGAATGCCTGGCAAATTGGCCAAAGTTTTTGATCCGGCAAAAGTGACTTCTGAAAGGGTTGCGAGACGCATCCAAACAGACCTTCTCAAAGAAGATTACATTCAAGGTTATCTGGACCGGTATCAAAAACAAAATCCAGGTGAACCAGCACCGCTCAAAGTGGCGCGCACTAATCGCGACCCCAAGTTGATCGACCGAGGAGTGATCGAAGTAGAGAGGGCAGCAGGGCGCGGCTTGACGGATTTATTACAGAAACGACCTGAGTTGATCAATCATCCGGCCATTCAACGTGCCTTTAAAGCGATTCGAGAAATGGAGCCTCATTGTTTTGCCTTAGAAAAACAGCTGAACAATGATACCGCGTTGGCCATACAACTCAATCAGGCAGGGCGCGATTACGTTAAGGCTGTGGGAACCAATCTTCACACGGTGCCGGTACCGAACAGCTCCGACCCGCTAGCTTTCTTCGGGCTCGATGTCTATGGCACGAATAATCTTTTTTTCGATGAAAGCACCGGTACGGTGACACTCGTCGATTACTGAGATCTAAGATATTGATGACCAGTGACTACCTAAATTACCGCTCAGGCCATTGCTTAACGCAGTCATCGTCGTTACTTCGTCGTGGCGGTTTATTTACGATGGCTGCTTTTGGTGCGGCGGCCACAACACGCAACTGTTCACACTGTGGGTAGTTGCTTCTAAGCGTGTTGATGGGTTGAAGCAAGAGCTGATCGAAATTTTCTGATTTCACTGTGTAGTATTGGTAATAAGAACCTGTGCGCTGTTCGGCTAGTCCGGCTTCTTGATCGCTGCAGTGAACCTGGAGATTTTCGCCAGTCGAAGTCATCGCGCGACAGTTAGAGTAAAAAGTTTCGCTCACTGATCCCACGGCCATTGCGATACAAAAGTCGTGGTTGCACGCTCTGATCGATACGGTAGCGTCAACAGGGCTGTACTCAGTAATCGAAGTTCCGGCGACTTCAGATCGTGAAGCACAAGTGAGTTGGAAGGTCTGAATTTGGCCTTCGACACTTTCGTTGGCCAGAGCAGAAAAACCCACTAAAGCTTGCAAACTTAATAGACTAGATACAATGAGCGAACAGCGATTCGATTTCATGAAGTCTCCTTTTAGGTGGTCCTGAAATACATCAATCGTTGTGCGTTCTCTATTTACAAAATTGGCATAGGCAAAAAAGATTTCGCGTGTTGACGTAAGATGGCGGTCTCAGTATGCTTCTGGTAAAACTAGGGCTTACTCATGAAGCAGTCAATTCCACAGCTTTTGAAAAAATTTCCCTCTCTCATCCATGTTTTTCAACGCCTCCCGCAGCTATATAAATTTTTCGCCTATGGGGTGATTGTCTTTTTTGCCATTATCCCTTTTGCTTTCATTAGTTTTTTTCAGCAAACCAGGCTCGCCCAAGAAACTGTGAATGAACTGGCGCTCAGTCTCGTTACGGTCATTCATCAGTCGCAAGACGACGATTTCTCACCGGCATCAACGATTGATTGGCTGCAAAACCATAAATTGGTGCTTTGGGCGAGGTACTATAAAAAGAATAGTCTGATCGCCAGTGCTGGGATGATGCCCAAGTCTCAGAGTGATTCGTTGCTGAGTGATTGGGTTTTAGATTCAGACAAGTCATTAGGAAAACAACTGCCTTCGTCGCAGTTTCGTGGGAGCGCAACTTCTGAGTATCGGTTTATCTTACCGTTGAAAGAAAAAAAAGAAGGTGATCGCCTTGAGTTGGGTGTTTCTTACAAATCTCTTTTTTCGGCCGCCCAAGACATGCTCATTCTTACCAGCGCCTTTTTCTTTGTCGCTTTTATCTTTTTGTTGGCGGCCGCGATTTTTGTCGATGCCTATGTATCAGTTTTTACCGCCAAGGTCATCAGAGCTATTCGCTTTCGTTCGTCTCTGCAAGAATTTCCAGAGGTTCCGAGGCACTTGTCGCCTACCTTTAGCACCCTGATGGAAGCGCTTGAGTTTCGTGAAGATCAAGTCATTGATACGAGAAATACTTTAGAAACGGTTTTCAATGGTATGAAAAATGGCGTTGCCATGATTTCTACCGAGTTAAAGATTGTTTTAGTTAATCAGTATTTTCGTGAACTTTTAGCGTCGATAAAAAAGGTGCCCTCAGTTGACTCACTGGTGAGTCAATCGTGTTCGACGCTCAGTTTCGACGGGCAAGAACGCTCGGTTGTTGAACTCTGCGAAAACGCGCTTCAAACACTATCTTTGGTTGCACAAGAGGTCTGTGTGAGTGGGCAAAGCTTTGTTCAAGAGGCCTACCCGCTTCTCGACATTGAAGATAAACCCATTGCTGTCATTCTTCACTGTCGAGATGTCACCAATGAGAGGGCGGCCAGTGAAACCATCTTAAAATTCAATGAAGAGCTTCGTCGTCAGCTCAATGAGCAGAAAGCTCAGCTGGTTGAAGCTCAGCAACAGTTGATTCAGTCGGCAAGATTGGCGGCTGTCGGTGAACTTGCTGGCGGCGTTGCACACGAAATCAATAATCCAAATGGTTTGATCTTGACTGGTGCGAGGTATGTACTCAATCGCCTTCAAAGTGAGCCGCCGATTCCCGAGTATATCGTGAAATATTTAACTCGCATCAGCAAGCAATCTGAGCGCGTTGCCCAAATTGTGAGCGCGTTGTTAACTTACTCGAGAAGACAACCTCAGAATAAAGAGCCGGTGCAAATTGAAAATGTGGTTGAAGATGCTCTTGAATTGGCTGGAGCGCGTTTTGGAAATGGCAAGATTCAGGTAGTGAAATCATTCGCGCAGAATCTACCACCCGTGTTTGGCAATCGGGCGCAGTTGGGGCAGGTGTTCATCAATCTTTTCAACAACGCGGTTGATGCCATGCCAGGTGGCGGCAAAATTGAAGTGACAACTGACGCGTTTGTCGAAGGTGAGAATTCATTCGTGAGAGTGCAGGTGCGTGATACCGGTGAGGGAATCAAGCCAGAGTTGTTGCCCCGCTTGACCGAGCCTTTTTTTACGACGAAGCCCGTAGGTAAAGGCACTGGGTTGGGTCTATCAGTTAGTCACGGAATTGTTGTTGAGCATAACGGCTGCCTTCAAGTTGAAAACCACCCTGAGGGTGGAGCCAATTTTGTGCTGATTTTTCCAAAACATAAGGACAAATTATGAGCGAAGTGACTCAAGAATTTCCACGCGAAACCATCTTGATTGTAGATGATATTCCCGATTGGTTAGAAACCTGTTCAGATATTCTTGGTGACCAAGGATACCAAATTCTCACCACTTCAAGCTCGCTTGAAGCCGTAAAAATTCTCGAACAGCGATCAGTTGATTTGGTGATCACTGATCTCACCATGCCCGACATGAATGGGGTTGAATTAGTCAAGCACGTGCAAGCGAGAGCGCAGGGGTGTGCCGTCATCGTGATCACAGGGTACCCAACAGTAGATACGGCAATCACCGCTTTGAAAGCAGGTGCTTCAGATTATCTGTTAAAGCCATTTTCGCCTGAACAATTAACTTTTTCTGTACGAAGTGCCTTAGATAAGAACCGTTTAAGAAGAGAAAATCAGTTTCTACGTTCACAGATTCAAGGCATGAACCAATATGGCGACATGATCGGGCGCAGTGAAGTGATGCACAAGCTGTATGAAGATTTGAAAAGAGCGGCTGTCATGGATGCGCGTGTCTTGCTCGTTGGCGAAAGCGGCACCGGAAAAGAACTCTCAGCCAGGCTCTTACATCGCGAATCATTGAGAAAAAAGCGGCACTTTGTTCCAATCAATTGCGCGGCCATTCCGGGCTCGCTGCTCGAGAGTGAGCTCTTTGGCCACGATGCTGGCGCTTTCACTGGAGCCTCAGAGGCTCGCATTGGTTTGATTGAAAATGGCGATGGAGGTACGGTGTTTCTCGATGAAATTGGAGAAATGCCGATCGCGCTTCAGGCTAAGATTTTGCGGGTGATGGAAGACGGAAAAATTCGGCATCTGGGATCAACCAAAGAAAAGGCCGTCGATGTGCGCTTTATTTCGGCGACGAACCGAGACTTGGGTGTTATGATGGCCGAAAAGACCTTTCGCGAAGATTTATTTTATCGTCTCAATGTCATCAATATTCGAGTGCCCCCGCTTCGTGAAAGAAAAGAAGATATCTTGCTTTTGTTGCAGCATTTTTTGTCTCTGCATTCAAAAAAGCAGGGCACAGCCCCCTTGGAAATTAGTACTAAAGCCCAGGATCTCATTCTCAGGTATTCTTGGCCCGGCAACTGTCGAGAATTGGCAAACCTTGCACAATTCTTGATTTTCGCAGACCGTGACGGGGTCGTCGATGTGAACGACCTTCCGAATCACTTTTCTGTCGAAAAAGGAAAAAGTGACGCAGAGTTTAACTGGGCAAATCTTTTCGATCTTCCCCTAGCTGATGCCAAACGAGTCTTTTTTGACCAGCTCGAAGAAAAATACGTAAAGCACGCGCTTCTGACAAATAATTGGAATATTTCTGCTACAGCGACCGCCTCGGGAATTGATCGACGAACCATTCACCGAATCATCAATCGCTTAGATCTCAAGCGCCCGGTTGATTAGTCCTTTTTGCCAGGATCTTCTAGTTTTTCTGGATCCCACTTGCCTTGTTTGCGAAGGGTCTGAACATGGGCACCATGTTCTTCTTCGTAAATGTCAGCACGCATTCTTCCGGTCAGCCACGCCCAATTCATCGGAAAAATTCCGGGCTTCAAGTGAACATTGTAGAAGTGCCAAATAAATAAAACCGTGGCTGCAAGAAGCGCTTCATCGGCGTGAACAATGCTCGCTAGGTTTACGGCGAGGGCTGGAAATAGGCGGGTCACTACACTCGGAAACATCAGCACAAGTCCGCTGACGCCCATCATGGCGACACCCCAAAACACCGCCCAATAATCGAACTTTTCGATAAATGAAAACTCTTCGAATTTTGGTTTGGTTTTTCGAAGCCCGACGTAGAAAAGCATGATGACCC
Organism: Oligoflexia bacterium; assembly: GCA_903895855.1. Lineage (GTDB taxonomy): Bacteria > Bdellovibrionota > UBA1018 > UBA1018 > UBA1018 > CAITVN01. The sequence continues at coordinate 35,069 of CAITVN010000009.1, forward strand.
AAAGGTCAGCAATGTCTTTAGGTTTTGGTAACATGGGGTGATGTCGGTAGCCTGCGCGAAAGCGTAAGTACAGAAACACGAGGTGATAGAACATATCACCAATCATGATTATGCCAGCGATTCGGTGAATGATCGGCACTGCGACTGGGCCACCTAAGGCCCGAATCACAGCGTGAGCTGAGCTTGAGTTTGGCTCAAGTAGCGGCCATCCTGTGATTGATAGCGTGATCACACTCGCCAGCATGAGAAAGTGTTGAATTCTTAAATGAGTTCCGAGTCTCTTGACATATTTTTTCTTTAAAGCGGGCTCGACATGGTGAAGATCTTTTTTGTGAGAAGGAGTGAGGGCTTGGCGAATGAAGGTAAAGACATCGAGAAAAATAAATAATCCGAGGGCGAGAAAGGTGCCCAGGGTGAGAGTTTTGAACATGACGATTGTCCAGTACTCGATGGGCTTCGAGTCAGGTCGAATCGGTCGATGATCAAAAGTTGCAGCGAAAGTGGCATTGGCACCTGAGTGGCATCTTGCGCAGACTTTTGCCTTCTTGAGTTCATTGACCGGCGAGCTCGGGTCTTTGACTGAGACGACTGAATGGGTTCCGTGGCAGTCGTAGCAAAGCGGAGCGCGTTTATCGCCAAGCATTGCTTTGCGGTAGTGAAAGGTCAGCTCAAATTCACTCGGGACATGCTGAGAAAATCCAAAGGTTGCCGCGATCAGCTGATCTTGGTGACAGCGCATGCAGGGTATGTCTTGATGAGTCGACTTCGAATGAGACTGTGAGTGATTCTGTTTGGCAGCTTGTAGCTCTGCTTTCAACTCTTCGTTCAATTTTTCTTTTATTGAACCTTCTACGGGGGTTACTGGAATTTTGTGGTTGTTTTCGTGACAAACAAAACAGATGCCGCCTTTCGGCAGGTTTCTCAGAATGCCTGATTTTCCGTGAATGCTCTGAAGAGTATCTTGATAGATATCGGCGTGACATTCGAGACATCTTGGCCCAGCACTGCTGTACTCGGCGAGGTAGGGAAAATTCTTCATGATACTTTGGTCGACTGCATCGAGTTCTGCATCAGTGGGCCTTTTTTGCCCTGCCCCAGCTATTTCGGTCATTAAAAAAGCCGAGACGGCTAGTCCAATCAGGGCGATTGAACTTAGCCGTCTCATTTTGGCTCGAAATAAAGGCACTCGTAATCTCTTCATAACTATTCCTTAATGCTCTAAGCGCGATGTCCAGTAGTCAGTTCGATTGCTGCATTTACGAGGCTGCCTGCTACGATTCCAAGTACTGCGAACAAGAACCCGACAGCTAGGAAGCCAGTAGTAGCAGCATAAATGTGACTTAGATTCAGGTTATACAGTGAGCCGAGACTCAAGACAAGCGGTTCTGGAAAAAGGTGCTCGACTTTTGTGGTTAATGATTGAATCGGAAAGTCGCCGTGCACGAGAAAGAGAACAAGTGCAGCAGCGGCGCCAACAATGGCTCCATAATTTGATTTTTTGCCAGTTTCGATATGTAGGGTTTCGCCTTTAGCAGCGGCAATAGCTTGGTTCATCATTTGGCGTAAGTGAAGTCTGTCTACTCCCCAGCTGAGAAAGTAGCTACCCGCTAGTCCTAAGATGACCGATTGAACGAAGGCCAAAACCGCAGCGCAGGCCATGAACGCAAGTTTAATCGTCAATGCGAAGACTGGGCTTTGAAACCAGTCAGAAACAATCACGCCTGGAATTGCCGCTACAAAGATTGCAACCGGAAGGGTGAAGAAGAAAATTCCCATTCCAAAAAAAATTCCCATTCGATCTTTTCCTGTGAGTCCTTGAGACAAGCTTTGAGTTTTCATAAATGCTCCTTATTTCGTTTTGTTTGAACTGTTGAGTGCTTACGAGTTGATATAAAGCAAGCTGTGTGCCATTTCGATTTGTCTTTAAATAATCATTAGTTGGCGTGGTCGATGTGAAAAAAAAAGCCCTGCCTCGAAAAAAAAGCGAAAATCGGGCATAAGCGCGACAGCAATGTCGTAGTGGCGAAACCAATATTGGTGAAATTGGCTATTTTTATAGGTTTTTTTAGCAAATTTGGTGAAATGTACCAGTGAGACATTGGTGTCACAGCGTCGCCTGGGCCTGTAGAATCGATTGGTAATATGGCTCACGACCAGATAAGACACCGCAATGAATTTCAAATCGTTAGAACTGATCGATCCGTTACTACAAGCCGTCAAAGCCGAGGGTTACGAAACCCCAACGCCAATTCAAGTTCAGGCAATTCCGTTGATTCTTGCAAAGAAAGATGTGCTTGCCTGTGCACAAACCGGTACCGGTAAGACGGCAGCCTTCGCACTTCCTATTCTTCAGCTTTTGGCCGAGCAGCAAAAAGGCCCTCATCACGCTTCGCGCGATATTCAAGTGTTGATCTTGACCCCGACTCGAGAACTGGCTTCGCAGATTGCCCAGAATTTTTCAGACTATGGCCGAAACCTGCCGTTTAAGAATGCCGTGATCTTTGGCGGAGTTCGTCAGCACGCTCAAGTGCGAGCGTTGCGCTCAGGGGTTGAAATTGTGATTGCAACGCCGGGGCGTCTTCTCGATCTGATGAATCAGCGCCTGGTGCATTTTCGCGGTTTGCAAATATTAGTATTAGATGAAGCTGACCGCATGCTTGACATGGGTTTCATTCACGACGTGAGAAAAATTATTGCCAGTGTTCCGAAAGTACGGCAAACACTTTTCTTTTCGGCGACGATGCCGGCAGAAATTCGTAAACTCTCAGAGCAGATTCTCTCTCGACCCACTCGAATCGAAGTCACTCCGGTCGCTTCGACGGTCGACAAAATTAACCAGTCTGTCTATCACGTCAGTAAAAAACAAAAAACGGCATTGTTGATTCGGTTGCTTCAAGATTTGAGCGTCAAGCGAGCTATCGTTTTTACTCGCACCAAGCGTGATGCCAATCGGGTTTCAGACCTACTCAATCAAGCAAAAATTCGGGCTGAGGCGATTCATGGCAATAAATCTCAAGGAGCCCGCGAGGCTGCTCTCGAAAAAATTAAATTGGGTCACTGTCAAGTTCTAGTGGCCACCGATATTGCTGCTCGTGGAATTGACATTGATAATGTGACTCACGTTTTCAATCATGACATTCCTAATATGCCAGAAGCCTACGTTCATCGCATTGGTCGAACCGCGAGAGCGGGCACTGAAGGGGTTGCTATTTCACTTTGCTCGACTGATGAGCGAGGCTTTTTGCACGACATTGAAAAACTCATTCGAAAAAATATTCATTCAGCACCGATGCCTGACGGCGTTGTGGCTGAATCGCACCTGCTACAGGCACCAGCGCCCAAGCGATCACATGCGGGCCCTGGTCGCAGTAGAAACGGCCCCGTTTTGCGGGTCAGTGATGCGCCTCATGCGCAAGCGGTTCACGGCGCAGTCGCAAGAATTGCCGCTCGCGGAGCAGCTCCTCATGCCGGGCCTCGTGTTGTGATTCGGGGGGCGCCGGCAAAGCCTGAGCACTCGAATCCGCCAGCGTCACCGAATAATCGAAAAAAAAGAAGAAAAGCTAATCAGCCCAAGAAAGGTTAATCTGTCGTGCTGTTTCAAAGTTTTGCTCTGACATTTACGGCTGTTTTTGTGGCGCTTGATATCATCGGCACGTTGCCAATGTACATTTCGATGACTCAAGACATGAGTAGAGACGGTCGCGTGCGTGTGGCGAATGTCTCAATGGCCGTGGCCCTGGTGGTCGCATTTTTGTTCGTTATATTGGGTGAGCGCGTTTTTCATTTCTTAGGCATTACGCTTTTTGATTTTCGAATTGCGGGTGGCCTGGTGCTCTTGCTGGTGTCACTGGTTGATTTAGTGGGTCGACACGAAGCGACCAACCGCGCATCGGGGTCAACGGGAATTGTGCCACTGGCGGTGCCGCTCATCACTGGTCCAGGTGTGATCACCACCTTGATTTTACAAGTGTCTAATGCGGGATACCTCATCACGATCGTGGCTCTACTGTTGAATTACCTTCTTGCCTGGATTCTGCTGCGCAATTCAGGTCGTGTGACTGCGCTGATTGGGCGTGACGGCGCAGTAGTGATCTCTAAAATCGCGGCTCTTTTGTTGTCAGCGATTGCCGTGGGCATGATTCGCGGCGGAATTCTTGAAGCCATTCGCGACGCCGGTCGGTAACGGTGTGTAGGGGGTGGGGGGCACGGCCTAGGCTATTTTTGCCGACTTAAATTTGCCGCTAGGTGGTACCAAGCGGCTAAAATGAGACAAGCGATGTGCCACCCGGTATACTAGTCTTGCGTGCGAATCAAAGCGTCACTCATTATGGTTGCGGGTTTTAGTTTGATGGCTCTAGTTCTCTTGCCAGATGTTTTTGCTGCTGAGACTGATGCCTTCACTTTGCGGCATGTGCCCATTACTGACGCGATGCCAGTGATCAATCAAGAGTTCAATCGGCGTGTGCTCACGGCTCTTCAGTCTTTGAATGAAGCGAAAGTCATGTGTTCACCCTCGGCTCTTGATGCGGCACTCGCTCGAGAAATTCGCAGGCCTTTTCGTGGGCTTTTAGAAGATTTTATCGACACTTCAGAATTAGTGCCAAGGCAACGAGTGCCTTTAAAAGATTCGGTTTATCGAGAGACAACCTTGCTTTTAGATCTCGCCCTCACCGTCGGTAATTGGATTGGCATTGGTCTAACCTCGCACATTCAGCATGAGGGTTTATTGATCGGCGCAGACAAGTTCGGACACTTTTTAGATGAAGGGTATTACTATTACTACTTGGTTTATCGTAAAGGCTTTACGCTTGAACAGACGTTTCGTTTGGGTGAACTCATCGAATCGACATTTGAAGGTTCAGGCAGCAGCGGTGTCTATTCGTACGCCGATCTCACGGCAAACTACACTGGATTTCAATTTTGGCGAGACATGTTAGGCACTGACGCCAATCTTCTCGAGTCGCGCTATGTGTCGTGTGAGTCTAAGTCAGCCGAGAACAATTGGCGGCTTAAGTCTGAAGTAGACCTCTTGACCTATTTGAGCGCGGCCTGGGATGAAGGCATGAATTGCAGTCAGTTTCGAAATGAAGAAATCACTCAGGGGGTTGAGCGATCGATCTTAGCCCTAGAGGCGAGCTCTTACCGACGGTACCGGTGTCCGGTGTATCCAGAGCGGGTGTTTGAGATGATTTCGCGCGTAAGCGAAGTGAAAGAGCACGTGATTCATCCTAGTTTATTAAAAGATTACTCGAAGTAATAGCTTTCGCCTCGCATTGCTTAGTTGGTTGCGGCCCAAAATAATAGCTTCAAGTAACCCGAAGTAAACTGAACTAATCTGTGTTACAGAGGTTTCATCATGAGACAGCGAGACCTCTGCCATCGATGCCTAAAACCGAGAGTCACGTGCTACTGCGGCGACGTGGTCTCATTTCGCACGCGCGAAGATCTACAAATGGTCATTTTGCAGCACCCGCTTGAGCGAAAGAAAACCATCAGCACCGCACGAATGGCTCATTTGTGCATTGAAAACTCTCGCATTATCTCGGGCAATCAATTTGATGGATACGCCGAAGTCGAGCGCTTGTTGAGTGATCCGAATCACGATTGCGTGATTCTTTATCCTGGTTTGAATTCAGTCAATCTAAGTGAAGACAAGGGTGCGCTCGATACGTTGTATCGCCCTGGCAAGAAGCTGGTTGTTTTCGTGATCGATGGCACCTGGTTAAAAGCGCGTCAGATGATGCGCCGAAGTGAGAACCTGCAGCAACTGCCTCAGATTTGTTTTACCCCCGGGCAGGTGTCACAATACAAATTTCGAAAACAGCCCGAAGAATTTTGCGTTTCAACCATTGAAGCCATTCATCAAGTGTTGGCCATTTTAGACCCGAAGGCCGATGCCAGCATACTGCTAAAGCTCTTTAATGCGATGGTCGAAAAGCAGCTTGAGTTCGCGGTGAATAAGCCAAAGAAGGCGGAATCTCCATCAATTCGGAGCGAATTAAGTCAAAGATAAGGAACTTGGATGATCGACCAAGAAACTTTAAGAGACTTTAGGACGATCTGATGAAAATAGACCTACCTGGCGATTGCTCAAACACCTACGCGTAGACGGCGTGCAGGTGTGAAGCGTCAATGAGACAAGTGAACCCCCCGCCTGAGTAAGCGATTATGCGACACGGTCAGCGGCTTTCAAGATCACTCTGAATCTGAAATCTCTGACTTTCTGAGTTCACCCGAGTCTTCACTTGGCTTTGTATTTGGCGATGACCGCATGGCACCCGTAAATGAACTCATTTTCGCAGCTCCCAACGCTTGAATGGCGGCTAGGCCGTTGTGTCGACGGCATAAAATGCGGCAATTTGCCAAATCATTCGATCCACCTAGGGCCAGCGGGTTCACGTGATCGATTTCAAGCTGGTAGCGAGACTCACAGCGATGCCCCTGATACTCGTACTCACACTTTCCATCGGCTTGGCTCCACACTTGCCGTTTTAATTGAACGGGCAACGTGACCCGAATTCCAGCTGGCAACGTCTTCGCTGCGGTGTGAACCAAATTGCTTTTGTCAGTTTTGTCGGCCTTACGGTGGGGCGTTTTAGGATTTTCACCCATTTCGCCACAACTATTGTCAACATTCTGATCACGATTTTGATCAGCACTCTTCTGATTCTTTGCAACAGTCTTTTGATTATTTGCCTCAGGTTTTTGACTGCTTTCATCACATTGTTGAACTGCTTCCGGCCGCAGCCCCTTTGTTTTTTCGAGCTTTGTGAGATGACTTGTCACTAAAAGCTCCATGAATTCAGCAAGAGTGGCATTGGGATGCGAGTGACTGAGAAGCTCTTTGAGGCGTTCAATCTTTTTGAATAGGTCTTCTGAAATACTAAATTTCAGTTCTCGCACGGTTGGTGATAAGACTCGTGCCTTGTCGGGTTTGGGCAACTCTGGCGCGAGTTTCGAGAGCATCTGATCACACTCGCTTTGCGACTTGTTTTCAGCGTGCTTCGCGATCTGCTTCTTTTCTTCAATCGTTTTTGCCTGGCCAGATTTCTTGATCGCCTGAAAATGCGACTGAAGTTTTGCGCCGTTACTCAGCGACAATGTGCCTTGTTCATAGGCTTTCCGAGTCTCAGGCAAATCTTGCATGAGGCGCATGCATTGAATTCGCCTTTGGGCGGCACCCTCGCTTAATCCCAATTCTTTTGTCACAAATTCGAACAAACTTGAGTAACCCAACTTTAAGAACAGCAGTCGCTGACTGATCTCGGTGAGATACTCAATGAGCTTTGCGGTAATTCTCCGTTCTTCGCTCACTATGATTTTTGTTTCGCTCAACAATTGGTCTGGTGTGAGAGTTTTTAAGTTCATTTTAACATTCATAAAATTCAAACCATTCATTGAATGGTCACATAACACAGCTTTTTTAGGGGTGGCTTTCGAGAACGGTGCCTTCATTTTTTGAGTGGCCTTCAGGCGTACGCAAATTGGCAAGACGCCACAACTGAATCGGCTTGAGTCAAAAACGACACAAATACCTAAATCGAAGCCCATAATGGCTGTGATATGCCTTCGAAATCAGTCAACAAAAAATGGATCGGTGAATGAAATAAAACCATGACAAAAATATCACCATCGTAACAAGCGGAAAGTTCGGGGGGGGGGGGGGCGTTCGTCTTGGCCACGACGCTGTGTTTTTCGACGTTCTCGCATGCTGCCGGCTTGAGAGTGTTCGCCCCTACCATGCTGAGTTGATGGCGGGGTTCAATGAAACGGGCAGCCTCATCAAAGCAAAATCGGGTCTTGTAGTCTACATTGATGATTTCACCTCAAACACGCCACATCACTACGATCGCCCCAATCTGCTGGAAGTTCTGGTGGAGGTTTCATAGACCGACACAATTCAAGAGACGATCAAAAAACTCCACTAAATGAAGTTGTTCATACGATTGGTCTCAAAGTGCAGTTTTAGGATTTTTTCACTTAGCTTCATCGATCAGAATAAAGCCCTCAATTTGTGGAATTCTAGCCACAAGGCAGTCGCTAGAGTTCCACAAATCAGTGGCTAACTTGAGACAACTCGATTTTGCTGAACTCAGACCTAGTCGACAGAGCAGGCCCTGATCTGAAGACTTGCCGTGCCACTTCATGAATAGTAACCCCCTGGCACTAGCAGAAAATCAGAATCCATTTCTGGTATAAATTGCCCAGTCTTTCGCATACCTAGGTGAGTAGCTACCTTTCAAAAAGCGAACGAAAAAAACTTCAAATAATGATCGCGATTCAGTAAACCTGTGAAAATCTTTTTGGGTTTCTCACATTTGGCCAACGCCTTGCTAAAGGGTGATCCTGAACAATTGAACCGTAGTGTGAAAGGATCATCTATGAAAACTGTGTATTTTATCGTTTCAATCTTACTGATAGGCTTGCTTAACTCGCAGCGATCATTTGCGACAGAGGCCTGTGCAGAGGGACATTGCTCTAAGATTTCTGTTAAATTAAACTCGTTTTGTATTGAAAACGGAATGGCCGGAAAACCTTATCTCGTCTTTGGTCCTGATGGTCAGGAATGCGAGTGTCCTTGTAGCTGTGTGGTTTCGGGTACCCAGATTGAGCTAGCCAATGGATTTGAGATTTCAGTTGAAGATATTCAGCTGGGCGATTCTATTTTGAACCCACTGACTCACGAAAAAACCCGTCAAGTAGAGTCGGTGTTAATGAGCGAAGTGAGCGCTGCTCCACTCATCGAGCTTGTGTTGTCAAATGGCCGCACTCTTCGCGTGAGTCATAATCACGTGTTATTTTTGGCTAATGGTAGCGTCACGAATGCTGTTTTATTAAAAGAAGGTGATCACGTAAAAAGTGGCCGAAACGAGGCCGCGACTGTCACGGTTTTACGAGCTGCGGTGATTAACTATACCGGCAAGTTGTGGAATGTGATTCTTGCGAGCGGCTCGACTGTGGCCAAAGATCACGTATTAGTGACCGAGCAGGTTTTGTCTGGCGATTGGCTTTTACAGGCTAACGTTGACGCCGGCTCAATTTCACTCAATGTGCTCACCGATCTTATCAAGATTTACAGTCATGAAGGAGTTAGCCAATGAAATCTCAGACGAATCGCGCAGGTTTGATAAACGTCAGCTTTTTATTCTTAGTATCACTGAGTGCATGTGGCTCGGGCGTTGGGGGGCTTAGCCAAACTCATTCAAGCCTTGATGAGCAGAAGGGCCAACCTTCGCAGGTAGGTCAGCCGCCGATCTCTTCGGATGCAGCCTTGAATCCGACTCTCAATAAAGAGGTCGATTATGAAGAAGTCACTAAGGATACCCGTGATGAGCATCGCTACCCCTACAAAAACGCAGCTTACTCTGGCAACATTATTGGTTCGACTAAGGCTCGAGCTTTTGAATATTTCGTGGTGTCGTTGCAGATTGGTGTTGACCCTTCTTTTGACGAGAAGCAACAGGTACTCATAAAAGATGCGGTTCAGTTATTTTCTGAACGCGCGCTTAAAACCGAAGTGGTCGATTGTGCTTATCGAAATTCGAATCGGGACTTTCCGACTTCCCGTACTGAGTTTGAGGCGATGGTTTACAATGCCATCTCTCCTATTAATATCAACGGAGTATTTTTACCTGGCTTTCTGTTTGTCGCCAGGTTTTGGCATGACCCAGTCGCCGTCGGCATTGGCTACATCAATCTCTTCTTTGATCGCGACGATCCGCTGCCTGGGTATCAGACTCGCCATTACCTGCATATAGGCTTAAATTCTGAGTTTATGGGCGATGAAAGTCAGTATTACCTAAAAAATGATGCTGCCTATTGGGCAGGGGTCATTGGTCACGAGATTCTTCACAACCTTGGCATGAGTCATCCGAATGGCTACCCAGGATCTTTTGTCAAAGAATATGGCAATTGCATTTGGAGCGAATCCTATTCAGCCACGACCGAAAGTGACGAATCTTCTGATATTGAAGTCAGTCGATGATTGAAGAAACTTCAGAAAACTGCGGTCTAATTTTGTAATTGCTAATGCGTGATCGTGAACAATTGAACCTAACTGTGAGGGGATCATTTATGAAAATCTTAGTTGCTGTATTGCTTTCGTTACTAACATTCGAGAAATTATCGATAAAAAATGCTTCAGCAGAGCAGTACCTGGTTTCTCAGTCGTCGAGGCTCTATTTTGGGGGTGGGTTTAACCCTTTTGCTCCCAGTGAGGGAGTTCGACTTTGCGTTACTTTTGATGAACAAGCGGTAATTCAAGCACGGTCGGTTACATCAACTGGTCTCAGAATTTCACAAGTGAAGTCGTTGAAAGAGCTTTATACTCGTCTGGGTTTTTCGCTTAGCCTCGAGGGTAGTAGGGTTTTCTTGCAACAGAGTGGTTCACTAAATTCCTCACTTTCAGAAAGCTTTGACGATGATTCGTTCAATATTTTGATCTACCATACCGCTGAATACGGTCGTACTCTCATGCCGATTTCGGGTGCTCTTGCTTCGCAATACCGTGGACTTTCTATGAAAAAGTTGAAACAGACCTGCGGGACTGAGGTGGTGACCGAAGTGAATCAAGGTTCAAAAGTTTACTCGTTAATCACAATAAAGAATATGAGTGTGACTGCGCAAAAAAATCTCGCCAGAAAGCTGGGTCTCGAAGTTGGTGACGAATCTTGGAGACCTGACATGAGCGAGCAATTTAGCCAAACCATGGCTTCGATTGCCTCGACACATTCGGTTGAGTTTACCTTTGATGCAGTTGGTGGTGCGGGGGTGACAAAATTAGCCGCACTACTCGGTTCAACAGGGCAGACGCCACAAAAACAAGAACTCTTTTCGCTTGGACGAATTCCGGGGGTGTTGAGCGATTATGTGTCTACGTTAACCCGTGAAAATGCGGTGCCAGTTTCTTACATTACCACCCCAATTGAGGCGTTTGTGACTGAAGGACAGCTTCAACAATTAGAATTTAAGTCTTCGGTGGTGAGTGACCTCTTTTCTACCTACGAAAAACTCAGAGCGATTGTTTCTCGCGTTGATAAAGTATTGGGGCCAGATCGAGAAAATTATTTTCTGGACAGCTCGAGTGAGGCCCATCTGGTTTCAGCTCAAAAACAGGCTCGATCTGCAATGAATAGAGTTCTCGAAAATGGTCGCGCCTGCTTTGGTGTTTCAAGTCAAGAAGAGTGTAAGAACCCAGAGTTTGAGCCCGTGTCAGTTCGGTGGCCGCCACTTGATGAAATGCACCTGTGCAAGAAGCTTCGAGATCGGGTTTACCTCTCAGGACAAATCGATCCTGAGCTTTATAGTCTCGCGGTTTCTCACAATCTCGCGCCTCAATTAGACTGGAATGCACAAGGAGAATTCACAGTAGCCGGCTGGGATCGTTGCAGTTCGGTAGTGGCCGAGTAGAGCCAAGTGACAAGGATCAATAGGTTTGAGCTTATTTTGCCGTTGGTTTAATCGATTCTTCATAACTATATCTGATTATGTCTGATTATAGCCGATTACTGCCCCATCACGTAACTCTTGAACTCTTGATCAAGTGAAACCCCAGTCCGTGTTTCGAGAAAGGCCTGAAAGATTTCGGTGGTGATCGGTTCGCAGCGGTGAAGGGTGTAAAAGTCTTTCAAAGCCGCGAGCATTCCGCCTGAGTTCGCGAGAAGGCCGTCGAGTTCTGCGATGAAGCGAGGCCCAGCTCGGTAGGCTTGTTTCGTCGCGAAACGTTCGAAGATTGAAAAACCGCCCAGATTGACGTGGTCTCGATTAGGGGGCCAGACGCCACGAGGTAAGCCCCGATCTACCCAAGAGACGACGGCTTCGTCGATCCATCCTGAACGTCCGTCAGACGGCGAAACACAGCGGCCGAACCAAGAGTGCAGTAGTTCGTGCCCTAACGCATCGAGCGTGGTGACGGCAGCGCCTGAGTGCTCCATTCCGCCAAACATGATGAACGGAAGGTAGGCGATGAATGAAGCGTGAGGGTAAGGTCCGAAATTGCGTTCGTACTGTTCGAGTAATTCGGGTAGTGCGTGAGCGCCTTTTCGTGCACGGCCTTTGAGTTCAGAGTAAACTGTGATCGGAATGTCTCGCTCTAGGCCTGCATAGTGGGTCTCGACCACAGCTAAGGGCGCGTCGGTGATGTGAAGGTAAAAAGAAGAACTCGAAAAATACGAAGGAAACGTGATCGTCCACGCGTGTTCTTGGGTTTCTTGTACAGTGCCGTTGGCAAAAATACGATGACGGCCGTAAGCGCCGATGAGAGCTACGTGCAACGTTAGCGCATACTGATCACTTTCATATCCAGTCGGGCCATAGCATTCGAAATAATGCCGGCGGCTCTTCCATGCGATTTGCGTATCGCGCATCTGTGTTTGAAAGTTCACACCCGATTCACTGAAGTCTAGGTGACTGCTGCCAATCACATAGTCGACCACCGCCACGTGTGGCGTGCCTGGTTCGAGCGGCCGCATGAGCACGACTAATTCGGTAGAGTCGGTGCCGGGTGCCGAAACTCGGTTGATCTCGACACTTGATCCGTCGAGTACAATCGACTTGATCTTTGCATCGAGTAGAAAAAACGGGTTACCCGCTTCAGTCACCGAGAAGGTCACAACCGCACGAGCGAGCGCTCTTTGTGAAGAGACGCCGATGCTGAGGTCAATGTCGACCGACGAGAGGTCGGCCTCAACGGCAAGTCCTTGGTTTTTTTCGTGATTCATTAGCTGAAGGGTTCGACTCACTGGCCTGACGACAGGTTTCAGAGTGGGTTCGTTTGCCGCCGCCGAGTCGATTCGTGTCACCAGGGTCGTCAGGGTGATCAGGGTGCTAAAAATGAGAAAGTTGCGGGCCAAAATCAGTTTCTTCATGACACTGATTTAAGGCAACCGAAGTCAAATAAACAGGTCAATAGGGTAAAACAGGGTCGAGATTACTTTAGTCTTAGTAAATGAGTGATGGCTGCGCACTCAACTAAGGCAGGGGTAGAGTTCAGTTGAAAAAGTGTTCACCTTTTGTACAGGAAATCATCCTTAGAAGGGACATTTGGTGGGTGAAAACCGGACATTTTTAAGAAAATAATACGGCGTTCGGCGGTGCTCTCTTTGATTCGGTTGCTATCGGGCGATATCTTTTGTCTACTGAAGTCAAAACCATGGCCCTTAAAAAAGAAGTTCATAAAGAAAGCCCTCACCGATCAGTGTTGGTCGTCGATGACGAATCGAGCTCGTTATTCTATCTGAATACCCTTTTAAATGGTGCCGGTTATCGTGTCTTTAGTGCGCCGTCGGTAAAAGAAGCTCTCAATATTCTCAAAACAAAAGAAATTTCTGCAGTGATCTCAGACTTGGTGATGCCCGATAGAAGTGGCCTTGAACTTTTAGCTTGGATCAATGAGCAAAAAATCGCAGTGCCATTTTTCGTGATTTCAGGAAAAGGTAACATTTCACAAGCCGTGAGTGCCATTCAAGCCGGTGCCGTTGATTTCATTTGTAAGCCTATTGATGGCAAATTGCTCATTGAGCAATTGGCGAAAGTCATTCGCGATAAACACGCGTGCACTTTTTCGATCGATGAAGAGTCGGTGAGTATCAGTTTGCAATTCAGCAAGGCGCAGCTCAGTCTCAATTTCATCGAAGAAAAAATCAAAGAAGTAGTGCTCAACTATTGCGATCAAAATAAATCTGCGGCAGCCGACATCTTAAAGATCAATCGTAAAACTCTTTATTGAGAGAAGTGAAATTACAAAAATTTGACTCCCGCATGGTGCCCCCTTTTCGGTCAATGTTTGTGTAGAGATTGGTCGATTTTCTCAACTAAATAAAATCTATGTTGAAATCAAATGCGGTTTAAAAAAAGCACACTTACACTTTTATTAGAGATTTCTACATCGACAAAAGTGGGAGGCATCTATGCGAATTCTTCAGCAAGTGAACCATGGCGAACGGCTAAAACTGTCACGCCCCATATATTTGGCTCTAGGGCCGTCACTGTTATTGGGATTGATGGCGCTGTCTTTTTCGTTGAGTTTGCAGGCAGTGGCTAAAGCCGATGAAGCTGCGAATTCAGCCGAATCAGCGGCTTCGCCATACAATCTTTATTCGGTTCAAGCCGGAGCGACCGCCGCGTTTCAAGGTGGGGGTTCGTCGATTAGTTTTGTGGCTAGGTACATGCCCGAGTATCGCTTCTCGGGCGGTGACTTTATGTCAAAGCTAGGCGCGGGCATTGACTTTGGTGTCACAGCTTTTAACAATGCAGGCGATTCGGCATTTCTCGCGATTGAGTACGGCGCGTTTGCCTCGTATCACCAAGACAACTTAGAGTGCCGACTGCTTTTGGGTGGGCAGCGCTGGGGTTCAGTCATTGGGTCAACTTTTTTTACTGGGATTGAGCCACTCTACTATTTTCCGAAAGACACTTTGCCGCTAATTGACGCGGTTTTTGTGAGTTATGAAGTTCTGTTTTTCTCAAATACGGCGCATGAAATTAGTGCAGGCGTGCAGATTAAATTTTAGTTGAAAGGAAATTTAAAGTGAAAAAAATACAAATTGAAACTTTTGTGACTGTTGCGTTGTTGAGTGTTTCAGCTCTTGCGTTTTCTGGGTGTTTATCGGGCGGGCTGAATCCCGCGACTCCTGCGGCCGCGGTTTCAAGCACTGAGCCTACGGTTGAACCTACAGCCACGTCAACGACCGAGCCATCGGTTGAACCAAGTGTCACACCGAGTGCCACATCAACAGCGTCACCATCTCCATCACCCAGCCCATCGCCCTCACCATCTCCATCGCCCTCACCGAGTGAGGGTATTGGTATTACCTATTTTAACTCAGACGATGGTAGCGGCAATCAGTTGTGGATGACTGACGGGACTACTGCCGGCACAACTAAAGTGGCGTCGGCGGCAAGTGTCGTGAATGCTTCATCGCCAGTTGGGTTTCAAGGTAATCAATTTTTCGAAGGCACGATGGGCATGGGTTCTAGAGGCCTACTCAAGTGGGACGGAGACTCATTGTCGCAGATCACTGCTGATGCGATGGTGACCAATGCTGAATGTCATCGCCCTTGGCGAAATTGTGTGGTCGTTGGCAGCAAACTTTATTTCAGAGGGTATTCGGTTGCGAATTCTAGGAAGTCACTCTTTTCATATGACGGAACGACTGTGACCGAGGTGAGTGGTGCGTTTTTTAATCCCTATTACCTCACAGTTGTAGGTACGAAGTTGTACTTTCAAGGGCGAATCGCAGGGGGGGGTGAAAGTGGATTCTATAATCTCATGGAATATGATGGTACTACAGTCAGTACTATTTACACTTCAGCTGATCATAATAATCAAGCGAGGCCGTTGGCTGGCTATGATGGTAAACTGTATTTTAGTGCCGAGAGCGATTTGTATGCCCAAGAACTCTGGATGTATAACCCATCGGCGACTTCTCAATTGGGTGCCGACGGCAAACTCTGTTCTGATGGTACTCAGCCTAACCCCTGTGTGGTTGCAAACATTCAGGCTTCTAATAATAGCGAGATAACCGCTGCCATTGAGTTTGGTGGTAAGCTGTATTTTGGTAAGAATGACGACACGCGAAACTCTTTTTGGCGTTATAACCCCGCAACTGCTGTCTCTGGCACGACGACAGCGTATGGGCTTTGCACTGGCTCAGACAATCCTTGTCGGGTCGCTGACTCAGTTCAAGTAACTTACGGGGGCCCAGCGAAAATAGGTAGCAGTAAAATGATTATTACCTATTTTGATGGAGCAAACTATTCGATCGCGAAATACGATGGCACCACTTTCACACCGCTCACGATGCCTACAGGGGTGAGTCTAGCGGCTGCGGTCCCACCGATTGCTTGCAGTGCCACTCAGTTTTGTTTTGGTGGTGGAGGCAATTCTATCGGTGTTGAGGCCTATGTGACTGACGGCACCACCACGAGTTTACTTAAAGACATTAATGCTGGCGCATCGAGTAGTGGCGGTATCGATTGGATCAGTTGGGCCGACTAGAATTCTTGATCTCTCTCACTTCTTAGAGTCGTTGGGTAATAAATCGATGCGATGACGAATCCCAGGTATTCGAAGTCTCGCTTCGTCTTCTGACTCATTTTTGATGAGCGTTTCAATTTCTTCAGTCAGTTTTACAAGTGTTTGATCAGTTACGCTACTGGCTGTTGATTTGAGTTTGTGGGCTAGTCCGATCAGCCGTGTTTTGCGGGCGAGCAAAGCGCCAGTAGAGTCGCTTGAGCTATTTGACTCACGTGAACTCAGAACCGAGTCGAGCTCATTTACTGTTGTCGTTAACGAGTCTGTCACTCTGTTTAAGAAATTTGCGGCGTCTTCATTGGTTAAGAATGCGCTGGTCATGTTGGGGTGAATCAAAGACATCAAGGGCTCTGACGGTTTAAATGCCTTTTCTTGTTCTTGCGGTATTTGACTTTGTAGGTTTCGCGAAACGATTCGCGACAGTTCTAGAACGGCTTGATCAAACGCCAAAGGTTTTGTCCAGATTTGATCAAAGGGTGACTGGTCTTGCCACTCAGATCGTTCTTGCGCTGACTCGCCAGTGAGTGCGATCAGTACCGTTTTTGAAGAGTGTTCGCGTAACTGCCGGGCTAAATCTAAGCCGTAGAGTTTCGAATCATCGCTATCGCTTCTGTCTAGATCGAGGTGAATGTCGATAATCGCCAAAGCCGGAAAGCTCTGCTCGCTGGTCATTGCCACTTTAAGGGTTTCTTCTGCTGTTGTAAAACTGCGAAACGTTAAGCCGGCCGCTCGCACTGCGGCCTCGGTGATTTCAAGGTTAACCGGGTTGTCTTCAACAATCCAAGCTTCGACAGTTGACAGTTGAGCGTGGGTTTGCACCGGTAATGCGGCGGGTGACAGCGTAATCGGAAGCCAAAAAACCGCTTCATTAATTTGATCTACGTACTGAACTGATTCGCTAAACTCTTGGTCTTCATCATCACGTTTATTTTGAATCCTATTTTTTTTCTCGGGAGTAGAAAAAATAAGCGATCCACCTAATCGCTCGGCCAGGTCAGCAGAGATTGATAAGCCCAGCTTTGCGCTCGATGTTTGCGAATCAAGTACTGAGGGTGTGTCGCAAACCGAATTCGATACGGTAATGCGCACCGAGCGGTCTATCTGCTTGGCTTCGAGTCTGATCGACCCTCGATCGGTGAACTTGACGGCGTTATTCAGAACATTGTTTAGAATCTGTCTAATGCGTACGGGATCAGAATGCACTAAATTTGGAATCTCAGGGTCAACTTCGCACCCATAATAAAGGCCTTTCTCGGCGGCGATCGGCGTGTAGAGCTGACAGAGTTCTTTGACGAGACCTTTTAGGTTAAAATCACACTTTGCGATAATCAGTGATTTGTCTGATACCTGTGAATAATTTAGTAGAGTATTGGTGACATCTAAAACTGATTTGGTTTCGCGATGAATGGTGAGAAGTTTCGCAAAAACATCAGCCATATTTGTCTGACTTAAAGCAATTCTTGCCAAGTTAGCGATCGCATTCAGCGGTGTTCTGATTTCATGCCCTAATTGCCCGAGCGCTCGAATGGATGCGACCTTTTCGCTTTCAAGGCGTTCTCGGGCCAGATCGATTTCACGCACCTTGAAGATAATGCCGATGGTGACGAGAACCGCGTAAATACCCGCCCCGATTCTTGGCATTTGGGTAGCTGCGCCGGTAATTGCGAAGATTCCGAATCCATTTAGCTGGCCAAGCGCTAGAAAAATAAAAAAGAGCAGTATTCCTGCGAAATAGTACTTAAACTGTGTGCGCCCGGTCTTGCATTGACGGTACCCGATGACGAGCGCGGGTATCATACCCACAGTGCTCGCTAATCGCACAAACACATTGGGCCATCCGTAATAAAGGCCAAAAAACGATGTCAAACTGCACCCGAAGAGTGAATACCTGAGCCATCGAATGACTTGGTAAGTTTTGGGCGAGATTTTCTTTGTTTCAAGCAGATCGTAAAATGACCAGACCAGTGTTGCTATCCCGCTTGAAACAAAAAAACCGTGAAACAAATAGTAGCCGTTTGGCCAGTATCGAAAAAATAGCGGAATACTCCAGCCACTTAAGCTCAAGCTGAGTAATCCCGAAAAAACAAGCGAAAGAGTGAACGTCGCGATGGTGAAGTCTCTAAAAATCACCCCATAGGCGCCGTTAACGAAAGCAGCAATGATCAGTAGCCCCAAGAAAATTCCGAGTATCGCGGCCTCCCAAAATTGGGCGGTAATGAATTGAGTCGAATCGTAGAGAGTCAATTGTGGAGAGAGCGTGGTTTTCGAATGAATGCGAATGAAGTAGGTTGATTCAGTGTTGTTGGGGGGCCAGATCTGAAAGATGCTCGTGGGTGCCTGAATTTTCTTATCGAGGTAAGGTACCGATGACCCATTTTTGTAGATAGTGCCGTCTGGGTGATAAATGGTGACGCTTTGTAAAGCGGCCGGCAGAACTTGAATCCACCAGTCTTTGCTGCTTTCACTTTGCGTAGCATCGACGTGAGAAATGAACGAACACTTTAACCAAACTGTCTTGTTGCTAAAGCCGAGCGCCAAGTTGTCGTGGGTGATGGGCTGAAAGGTGGCTTGACTCGGCGGCTGCGATGTTGCGGCTAGCGAGTCTTCTAAGAAATAGTCACAGTGGCGGTTCAATTTTATTTCGCTGGTCTCACTAGTGAGTATGACTGGCGTCGAAGCGAGTGAGGGGTGAGAAACCAGGGGGGCGATCAGAATCAAGCTCGCCACAATCAGTGTTTTCAGGGGGGCCGGCGTCAATGATAAACCTCCTATTGATCGTATTCTCGTGATTTCTTTTGAGTGAGAAAAGTAATGGTCTTTAAACATGAGAATGCTCGTTAGCTGTGAGATCTGACCAGGGCAATATTTTAGTTTTCTTTGTGAACTGAGGTTTTCTGCCATCGTAGGCGCAAATGATGTTCAATTGATACTTAGTATGTCGTTTTTCGAAATTTTGAGCAATGAGGCCCATTCTCTCGGCGTTTTTTGTCAATTGCAGCCTTAATTTCGTCAATGAGATCGGGTGCCTTCTGTGCTTCGTCGATGACGAAAGTGTGCCATGTTTAGTATTTTAAACACCTGGATAATTTGCAGTCAATATGCAAATTATCCAGGTGTCTAATTTAGGGCCAGTGCGGGTCTGATAGAAAACCCCTTCCGCAAAAATAGAGGTTAACCTAACTGTCTGTTTCTATTTTAAAAAAGAACTCCCCACGGAATCAACGTGATGTGTTTTTCAACCTTTAGTATGGTTTTTCCTGGGTAAACAACAAAGCAAGAGACAGCTTTTTCGAGCTCGATGAGTTTCTTGAATCCTCGAATAGAATAGGGCGAGAATTTTTCTTCGGTCGTGATCAAGAAAGCTTGGGTAGACTTCGAATCGCTTATGATGAAATCGATGCGAGATCCTTTTGGACTTCGGTAGTAACTCAATTTTTTTGGTCGGCCGCCAGAGCGATTTTCTGTGTGGCTGAGAAATTCATTCATGAACAGTATCTGTGCCCTGCGGTGCAAAGAAGCACCTAAGTGGGCTGCAATTCCGGCATCAAATGGAAGGTAAATAGGCTTTCCGATACCCAGTGCCGACGGATTAATTTTGGTGACGATGAAAACCTCTTGAAACGCTTCAAGGTAGGTATTGAGTTTTCTCGCGTCAGTTTTTAGGTGCTTTGCTAGAGTCGCTAAGTCTGGGTGTTCGGCTAAGTTGATCGCAGTAAAAAGGTCTCTTGCCAAATCTGGATCAAAATTTCTGATTTTGAATTGAGTCAGGTCTCTGAGAAAAGTAGTTTCTAACCAGGCTTCAATCACCGAGTGGCGTTCAGTTGAATCGCGGGTAAATGCGATTAACGGTAGCCCCCCGGTTTCTAACCAGCGGTGAACATCAGAAGAACTTCGAGATTGAGACTTCGTTTTGCTCAGATTTTCTAAGTCATCCCAAAGCGTGTTTGCTGCCTGACTCAGGCTTTCTGCGATCGTCATTGGGTAGAGTCTTAGTGTTCGAATTCGGCCGGTCAATGATTCGCGAATTCCAATTTTTCGAGAAAAACCCACTGAGCCTGAAATGAGAAATATTCCTGGTTTTCGGTCTTCGTCTACGGCCGCCTTAATCGAGTCAAAGAGGTCAGGAACTTTTTGAATTTCATCGATACACAGAAGGTGACCACTCTCTATTTGAGATTCGAGAAAATAATCGGGCCTCTCGTTGGCTATTGTTCGAACATCTTTTTTGTCTAGAGTGAGGTAATTTAAGCGTGGCAGTTCATTTTTTAAAAGGTCGCGAATGAGTGTGCTCTTGCCGGTTTGCCGGGCACCCAGGACGCCAACGACTGGGTGGTACCGCAGTGTCTTAAGTAGGGTCGGTAGTATCGCTCGGTTTCGCTGGTGTGCCATGATAAGATATAGCTTACTAAGTAGGGCCTATTTTAGCAAGTAGATGTAAAAATAGGCCCTACTTAGTGACGTTACATCGTAAAATCGGGGTGTTAGGGGTATTGCTGCGGTCATAATGGGGTGGGATTTGCCGCTCTATCGGCGTTCTTCGCTCAGAGCGGTCAGCGCGCGCTGCATTCGACCCGTCACTTCTTCATAGATCTCATTTAGAGCCTCGGGATTGTCGACGTCTTCTACCGAATAGCTCTCGAGGCTGACGGGTTCGAGAAACTGAGTGACGCATTTGACAGGTAGTGGCCAATGAAACAAAGGCCCAAGGGTGAAGCCCCAAGGCAATGAAAACACGAGTGGCCAAGTGTCGAGGCGAAAGAGGCGATCCATCTTTAAAAATTTCGCGAGCTTTTGTCCATCGTGCAAAACAAAAAAAGATTCATGACCACCATGAAAAACGACCGGTGTGATGGGCACACGATTCTTCAGTGCCAATTTAATGAATCCTTTTCGATTGGCGAAATTCACCTGGCTTCTGTCTCGGTAGGGGCGATAAGCCTCTAAATTTCCGCCGGGGAAAACCAAAATTTTTCGATCTCTTTCAAAAATGGCCTGCGCATTTTCGGGATTGGCACGAACAGCCCCTACCTTCGAGAATAAATTATTGAGATAGGGCACCTTCATCAAAGTGTCATGCGCTAAAGTATGAATCACCTCAGTTGTGCCCCGCTCTAAGTAAAAGCGTGCGCCCATACCGAATGCTTCAATAAAAGTGATTCCGGCATTGTGGTTTCCGACGATCAATGTTTTACCGCGCGGAACCAGGTCAATACCGCGCACTTCCTGCCGAAAATAGTTTCGACAAAACCAATCCATCGGCTTGACCAGCGCATCGAGAAGCTTCGGATCTAAAGAATCAGGATCGTTTGGATTAGAAGGTGTCAGCAGCGCTTCGCGTATCAACTTGACGTGCTCATTGCTCAATAGATTTTTTAACATGAACTCATACCCATTTCATTAAGTCGGTAGACGAGGCCGCCGAGGAGGTGAGTCGACCAAAGCGTACACAGAGTACACTGCGGGAGCGAACCGACTGAGAACGAAGTATACGGACTTAATGGAATGGGTATTACAAAGATGAAGGTTCATCGATGTCGTCGTCACCCAAGTCAGCGCCTTCGCCTGGCGGTAGGGCTTTCAGCATTTTCTCAAGTGCGGCTTTGTGTTCGCCTTCTTCTTCGCGAAGGTGGCCAAAAAGGTCTTTGATTTCTTCGCTGGTCACGACTTTAAGTGCATCGTTGAAAAAGTCGTAGGCCTTGACTTCGCCTTCCATCGCAACTCTGAGTGCCTGTCTCGTTGACATGTAGGTTCGAGGTTTGCCTTGGTCGGGGGCTTCGACATCCCAGACCATTGAAGAATTCATTCGAGTTGGCGCAGTTCCAAACATCGACTTGCGCAACACCAACAGCTGAGCTTTGTGCTTGGCTTCGTTCTCAGACATCTTAATGAAAAAATCACCGGCGTCACCTTCGTACCGGCTACCAACATGCTTGGCAAAATCGACGTAACGCTCGCACGCCTCTTCTTCGATCAAAATCGCAAGGTCGAGTGCATCTTGAAGGGTCAATGTTTTAAAGTTGATGGTGCTTGACATAAATTCTCCTCATTCTTCTTACTGCTTCTCACGGTCTTCTAACTGATAACTGACTTCTTGCTACCCGCAGGTGCCAGAACTAATCGGGTCATCTTTTAGAACGTCAGGGTTTAGGCACTCGGCTTCTTCACTCGACATGTCTTTGTAAAGCTCTACAACAAATTTTTGAATTTCTGGAACAAATTCTGCCGGCTGTTTCGTTCGAACCATCTCGTCGAGTTTGCCGACGACAACCCGCTGTTCGGCGTGTTCTTTATTCATGCGGTCAACCCGAACATCGCCCCAGGCATCGAGATCTTTTAGTACTGGTCGAAGAATGTGCTCTTCGGTCTGAATGTGCTTGAGAAAAAAATGGGCCAATTCAGAGAAGGCATTCTGAAGGGTTGAATAATCTTTACGCTGAATGAGGTCTTCGATTTTTCCGAGCTTGCGCCTGATCTGGCCGTGCTCTTCTAGGACAATTTGTCTCACCACGCTTGGCGCGAGTTCCATAGGTTCTCCTTCAACTGCTCTTGCGAATGCTTCTGGTAGTAGCGAGTTATTCTAACTGCCTAGTGTTTAATCATTCAAGCTCAAAAGCATAAAAAAGTGAGTTGTTGTTTCTTGGGTTTTTGTGCGATAGCTTTAACCGAATATTCTACCCAGGTTAGGAGATCGAGAAGGTATGTCAGAACTTTCAGTTCAGGATTCGCGTTCATCTATGAACGGCAATATTGGCAGTAAGAAGACAGTCAAAGAAATCATCAGCTCAGTGGTTCGATTCGCGGGCGATTCTGGCGATGGTATGCAATTGGTTGGCGATCAATTTACGAACACATCGGCGGTGGCTGGCGATTTTTTTGCGACGCTTCCTGATTATCCGTCTGAGATTCGGGCCCCTGCCGGAACCGTTTTTGGAGTGTCTGGATTTCAAGTTTGTATCGGTGGCACCGAAGTTTATACCCCCGGCGACCAGTACGATGTCTTGATGGCCATGAACCCTGCGGCCTTGAAAGTGAACCTCGCTAATATGCAAAAGGGCGGCATCGTTATCGTTAACGAAGACGCTTTTATTCAAAAAAATATCGAAAAAGCCGGATACACTGAAAATCCGCTAGAAGGGGCTGCGGCTTCTTCAGTCAATTTAGTTAAAGTGGCGATGAGCGCTTTGACCGTTAAGGCATTAGAAGGTTCGTCGCTGACTGCTAGAGAAGCCGATCGTTGCAAAAACTTTTTTGCTCTCGGAATGCTCTATTGGCTTTATAACCGCGACCTCAATTACACGATGAAGTGGATTGAGAAAAAATTTCTGTCGAAGCCAAGCATCATGGAGGCTAACAAAAAAGCCTTGATGGCAGGATTGGCTTACGCCGAAAGTCATGATGCCTTCACTCATTCGTTTAAGATTGCGAAATCTGGCGTGACCCCGAAGCCGGGCGTTTATCGTAATATTTCGGGTAATCAAGCGGCAGCATTAGGAATGATCGCTGCGGCTCAAAAATCTGGGCTCAAGCTATTCTTGGGTAGTTACCCGATCACTCCGGCTACCGATATTATGCATGAGTTAGCCAAACACAGAGATTTTTGTACTGTGTTTCAAGCCGAAGATGAAATCGCAGCCATTGGGGCGACTTTAGGCGCTTCATTCGGCGGTGCACTGGCTCTCACAACGACTTCGGGTCCTGGATTTTCGCTGAAAAGTGAATTCATGAACTTAGCGATGATCGTTGAGTTGCCAATGGTCATCATCGATGTTCAGCGCGCAGGCCCTTCTACTGGTTTGCCAACCAAGACTGAACAATCAGACATGTTTCAAGCGCTTTACGGTCGACATGGTGAATCGCCACTCATTGTTCTGGCATCATCATCACCTAAAGATTGTTTCGACACCGCTGTCGAAGCGTCACGATTAGCGCTGAAATACATGACTCCGGTGATTGTGCTCAGTGAAGGTTACCTCGGTAATGGTTCAGAAGTTTGGAGAGTGCCATCGTTAGACGAGTTGGCGCCAATTCCGGTAAAATTTCGAACCGATCCGGTTGGATTTCAGCCGTATTCGAGAAATCCTGAAACTCTGGCTCGGCCTTGGGCAATTCCTGGAACCCCAGGTCTTGAGCACCGCCTGGGCGGATTAGAAAAAGAAGATGGTTCAGGCGCCGTTAGTCACTCGCCACAAAATCACGAAAAAATGACGAAACTTCGAGCTGAAAAAGTGGCGAAGGTCGTGCAAGACATTCCGCCGACTGAAGTGTACGGTCACGCGAATGCCGATATTTTGGTTCTGGGTTGGGGTTCTACCGCTGGTGTGATTAAGCACACGGTTCGTAAACTCAATCAAGACGGTTTGAAAGTGGCCTGTGCTCACATTAGGCACATCAATCCGCTACCGAGCGATTTGAAACCGCTACTGCAAAAATACAAGAAAGTGTTGATCCCAGAAAACAACATGGGTCAACTCTGGTATCGAATTCGCGCAGAGTATTTGATCGATACTGAGCGACTCAACAAAATTCAAGGTCAGCCATTTAGAGCTGATGAAATTGAAGCAAAAATTCGTTCAATACTCGGTTAATCGATGTTTAAACCCCTTTTACTAGGAGCCTAGGCTATGACTCTTGACAATAAATCAAATTCTGGACAGTTGCCGACAGATCCGGCTGAAAAACCAAAACTCACTCGAAAAGATTTTTTGAGTGGCATTGAACCCAGGTGGTGCGTTGGGTGCGGTGACTATTCAACTTTCAATGCGGTGACTCGGGTTTTTGTTAACTCAGGTATCGCTCGCGAAAAGTTCGCGTTGATTTCGGGTATCGGTTGCTCATCACGGCTTCCGTATTATTCGAACACTTACGGGTTTCACACGATTCACGGTCGTGCACCGACAGTGGCGATGGGTTTGAAGATTGCGAACCCAGACTTGAATGTTTGGGTGTTCACTGGCGACGGTGATGGTCTGTCGATTGGTGGTAATCATTTCATTCACTTGATGCGACGTAATCCGAACATGAAAGTGGTTTTGTTCAATAACCAAATTTATGGCTTAACCAAGGGCCAGACTTCTCCAACGAGTCCGCTCGGAGTAAAAACGAAGTCGATGCCTTACGGTTCAATCGATCGACCGATGCATCCGCTCACGCTAGCTTTGGGTGCTGGTGCCACGTTTGTCGCTCGAGTACCTGATACCGACAATGACATGCTCTTTCAAACGTTGACCGCTGCTCAAGAACACAAGGGCATCGCGATCGTTGAAGTGCTCATCAATTGCGTGATCTTCAATGACGGCGTGTTTGCGCCGTTCACTGACAAAGCCACGAGACCTGATACGACGGTGAGGCTCGAAGCTGGCAAGCCGTTGATTTTCGGTGCGCAGAGCGATCGAGGCATTCGCATGAGAGACAATCGCCCTGAAGCGGTGAAGATCGGCGAAGGCGGAGTGTCTGCTTCAGACATCATCGTGCACGATCCGGCCAATCCCAATTCTGGCTACGCCTTCATGCTAGCTGAAATGGGCGGCGCAGAATTGCCAGTGCCATTCGGAATTCTTCGCCAAACCAGTGAATACGTGTACCAACCTGCGCCGGGCAAACCAACCCCAGAAGGTTTTGCGAAAGTGATGCAGGGTTCTGGCGCTTGGATGCACGAAGCTAATGGATCGATTCGCAGTTTAGAGAAATAGTTGTAACAGAATCAGTAGGAGACCTGCCATGGAGTACCTCTTTGTCTTACCGATCACCTTGGTCGCAATACTGTTGGTGTTTGGTGGCTTGTTCGCTTCACGTTTGGTGGCCCCACACCATCCGGGAAAAATAAAAAATGACACTTACGAGTGCGGTGAGAAAACCATCGGTAGCGCCCGCATTCAGTTCAATGTGGGCTATTACTTGTTTGGCCTACTGTTTTTGGTTTTTGATGTTGAAGCTGCCTTTTTATTTCCGTGGGCAGTGGTTTTGAGAGAATTCGGCTACGTTGGGCTAATTGAAATCGTCTTATTTGTTTTGGTTTTGATGATTGGTTTAATTTACGCCTGGAGAAAAGGAGCACTCGAGTGGGTTTAGTCACTGAGAAACTTCCCCCCATGATAGAGGCATTTCCGGGCGGACCGGCAGTGCTAACCAGCATTGATGCCGTGATTAATTGGGCGAGATCAAATAGTCTTTGGCCATTAACTTTCGGTACCAGTTGTTGTGCAATCGAAGTGATGATGGCTACGGGCGCGAGTAATCACGATTTGGCTCGTTTCGGCGCAGAAGTCGCGAGACCGTCACCTCGTCAGGCTGATTTGCTCGTGATCGCCGGTACCATCGTTAAGCGAATGGCTCCGAGACTCAAAACCTTGTATGAGCAAATGGCAGAACCGAAATACGTGATTGCAACCGGTGCGTGCGCGATTTCAGGTGGCCCGTTTATTTACGAATCGTATTCAACGATTCGTGGCGCTCACGAGATCATACCGGTCGATGTTTATGTGCCGGGTTGCCCGCCTAGACCAGAGGCTTTTTTCTACGGTCTACTCACGCTTCAAAAAATGATTCGTGAAGGTGAGACCATTCGTAAACCTGGTGAGCGTCGAAAACCCGTTTTGGCTGCGTTGCCCCCAGGAATTACCTTAGAGCAAATTCGCGCTGAAATGATTCAGACTCTTGAACAAAAGGCGGTAGTGAATCTCAATGGATAGTGCAGAACTTCAAGTTGTTGTCGGTGCGCTTCACTCGAGCTTAACGTTTCGAGAAAAATCTGATCGTCTTTCGGTCGTCGTGCCGAGTGATCAGCTTTTGAGTGTCGCCATGAAATTGCGTGACTCTGAACCGTTGTCTTTTGATATGCTTTGCGCTCACACGGCAATCGATTGGTTGAAAGACGAGAAAATTGAACTGATCTATCAGCTCTATTCGACAAAACACGGTCATCATTTGATGATGAGTGTTTACGTTTCGAGAACAGAGGCTGTTGCTGTGCCCTCTTTGCACACGGTTTGGCAAATTGCCCAGTGGCAAGAGCGCGAAGTCTACGATCTTTTCGGTATCTGTTACAGTGGGCACCCCGATTTGCGTCGAATTCTTTTGGAAGACGATTGGAAAGGGTTTCCGCTTCTTAAAGATTATAAAGATGATTTCATGTTGGAGCGACCATGGTAAGTTCAGAAATGGCTTCTTCAGTTTTACCGAATTCTTTGTCTCACACTCGTGCTGGCATTCACATCAGCAGCCTTGATGAAAGAATTCTCAAAGGGCAAACCGATAGCAAAGAGCGCGCAGACCGAGAGACGACTCAAGAATACTTTGTGAACATGGGCCCTCAACACCCGTCGACTCACGGTGTTCTGCGTTTGGTGCTTCGCATGGACGGCGAGACCGTACGCGATGTGATACCCGTTTTGGGCTACGTTCATCGCGGCATGGAGAAAAAAGCCGAGTATGTCGGCTATCGTCAGCAAGTGCATTTCACTGATCGTCTCGATTATTTGAGTGCGGTGATGGGCAATTGGGCAATGTCTTCAGCGATCGAAAAAGCGATGAAGACTGAGTTGAACGATCGCATCGAAACGATTCGCACGATTGTCGCTGAGTTGACTCGAATTCAAAGTCACCAGTTGTGGTGGGGAGTGCTCGGAATGGATCTCGGTGCGTTCACACCGTTTCTGTACGGGTTTCGTGACCGCGAAAAAATCACAGCGATTTTTGAAGAGACGATGGGCGGCAGGCTCACGATGAACTACATTCAGCCTGGCGGGTTGATGTTTGACATTCATCCTGATTTCGTGGCGAACGTGAAAAAATTTATCAGCTATTTCAAGCCTCTCATTGAAGAGTACGAAGAGTTATTTGGCGGTAACGTGATTGTGCAAGAACGCCTGAAGAACGTCGGTATTCTTGACGCAAAATCGGCGATTTCGCTCGGTGTAACAGGTCCAATCTTGAGAGCCAGTGGTGTCGCCCATGATTTGCGCAAACTTGAGCCTTATGGCGTATACGCAAAGACGAAGTTTAATGTGCCTGTGGGTACTGTGGGCGATTGTTGGGATCGTTACCAAGTCAGAATGCAAGAAATGCGAGAGTCGATTTCGATCATCGAGCAGCTCATTGATAATGTGCCCGAAGGTAAACACATGGTCATGAAGTTTGGTGCTAAGATTCGAGTGCCTGAAGGCGTTTATTACAGCCAAATGGAAACCGCTCGCGGTATTTTCGGAATCTTCATTGCTTCAGATGGTTCAGAAAAGCCGTATCGCATGCATTTTAGAACTCCGAATTTTAATAACCTTTGGGCAATCACTCAAATGGCTGCCGGAGGCCGCGTCGGTGATCTTGTGGCGATTCTTTCGTCGATTGACATCGTCGTTCCAGACATTGACCGGTAACGCGGGCTTTTAGGGGCGATGAAAAGCGCTGTGAATCGCGCAGTTCGAGGGGCTAAGTTGAGGAAATTAAATGTTTAACAGTCTACCAAATCTTCAAGTGTCTTGGGAAGTCATCAGTGTCAGTCAGAGAGTGTCTACCACATATGGCGAGTCGCCCATTTTGGCTGTCGTCTACGCATTAGCAGCGATTGTGGCGATCATTCTATTCATGTCGTTGACTGCAATGACCCTAGTTTATACAGAAAGAAAAGTCGCAGCGCACTTTCAATGTCGGCTGGGGCCTATGCGTGTGGGTTGGCATGGCATTCTACAAAGTATTGCTGACACATTGAAATTGCTTTTGAAAGAAGACATCGTGCCTGACCAAGCTGACAAAGCGATGCACCTTTTTGCTCCGGTGCTTTGTGTGTTAGCGGCATTGTTGGCATTGATCGCGATTCCGTTTAGTCCTTATCTGGCCGTTTCTGACATGAATATCGGGGTACTCTTTATTTCTGCAGTGAGTGGTTTGGGTGTTCTTGGTATTCTCTTAGGCGGATGGAGCTCAAACAACAAGTGGTCGCTGCTCGGAGCGATGCGTGCCGGTGCTCAGATCATTTCATACGAATTGTCAGCAACACTTTCGATTTTGGTCGTCGTGATGTTCTCAGGATCGATGAAATTTTCAGAGATCGTGCAATCACAAGATCAGGGCTGGTGGATCTGGCGTGCACCCGTTGTTGGGTTAGTCGCTTTTCTGATTTTCTTGGTGGCTTCGACGGCCGAAATCAATCGCACACCCTTTGACTTGGCTGAGGGCGAAAGTGAACTGACCGCTGGGTTTCACACTGAATATTCAGGCATGCGTTTCGCATTTTTCTTTTTGGCCGAGTACTTGAACCTATTCATCGTGTCTTCGATGGGTGCGACTTTATTCTTGGGCGGTTGGATGCCACTTCATATTGGCAACTTGACCTTTTTCAACCAAGTGATGGATTTGATTCCACCAGGCCTTTGGTTTGCGTTAAAGGTTTCTGGATTCATTTTTCTCAGCATGTGGTTTCGCTGGACGTTTCCGAGGCTTCGAGTCGACCAGTTGATGAAGCTCGAGTGGAAAGTTTTGCTTCCCATTGGGTTTATTAATTTGTTGCTCGCCGCGATTTTAACATTGTCTGGCTTTTATTTTTTTCCGGGAAACTCATAAAAGAGCGTCTTGTTTTGGGGGTTGATTCATGAACGATACATCTGCGCAGCCAACTCGTCGAATCCCGATAACGGGCTATTTTGCGCGTATTTTTACAGGTTTTGTTTCTTTGTTGAAGGGATTGAAAATCACTTTTCATTACCTGTCGCATCCGTCAACGGTAGTGACCCAACAGTATCCTGAGAATCGGGCGACACTAAAGATGGCTGAGCGACTTCGCGCTCAACTGACGATGATTCACGACGACAACGGTTACCACAAGTGCACCGCTTGTCACATTTGCGAGCAAGCCTGCCCAAACGCTTCGATTCATGTCGCTGAGAGAGCAAAACCAGCGCTGAGTAAGACTGAGCTGGATACATTTATTTGGCGCTTAGACAGTTGTACCTTTTGTAATCTTTGCGTGATGGTTTGCCCGTTTCAGGTGCTGCAGATGAAGTCGACCTTCGAATCGTCTGTCTATGATCAACGCTTACTCATTTACAATCTATCGCGCTATGCGGGCCCCACTTCTACTGTGCTCGCTAAGCAAGCCGACGACGAAGCCCGTAAAAATGCCGTCGAGCCGAGATCTGTTTACGACGGCCCGACTGCGCTGAATGGTTTTTTCTTGGCCGGTATTCCGAAAGAGTTGTTAGTCACTTTAGATCGTAAAGGTGAAGTATGAAGTTTGCGGGTGAAATATGAATGAAACGTTGTTTTATGTTTTGGCGGGCTTGAGCGTTTTTGGCGCTTTGGCTACCGTAATGACCGTGCACATTTTGCGTTCGGCAATCTACCTTATGGGTGTGCTGTGCTTAAGTGCTAGCTTCTATGTTTTGCTCGGAGCTGAGTTTCTAGCGGGCATTCAGATCTTGGTGTACGTCGGCGGTATCGTCGTGTTGTTGGTCTTCGCAGTGATGCTCACGCGCTCAGATGACCTTGATGAAGATCGGCCCACTTGGCCTCGCAAAATTGTTGGCGCTGTGGGTGCACTGAGTTTTTTCAGTGTGTCGGCGTGGCTCCTGTCTCAGTCGCCTTTCGCAGAAGAAAAGGTTCTCGAGACATCAAATGTCGATATCAAATCGATCGGTAGAGCTCTACTTGACACCGGATCAAACGGT
Source organism: Oligoflexia bacterium (assembly GCA_903895855.1). Taxonomy (GTDB): domain Bacteria; phylum Bdellovibrionota; class UBA1018; order UBA1018; family UBA1018; genus CAITVN01. The sequence goes on from CAITVN010000009.1 coordinate 65,759, forward strand.
TATGTCTTACCGTTCGAAGTCGTTTCGCTTTTACTTCTAGCGGTGCTGATCGCAGGCATTGTGATCGCACGAAAGGAGCCTCAGTAATGCTATTTCATTGGGTACTTCTTTCATTGGCTTTGTTTTCAGTGGGTATTTACGGAGTTCTCACTCGCCGAAATGCAGTGGGTTTATTGATTTCAGTCGAGCTCATGTTGAACGCTGCAGCGATTAATCTGGTGGTTTTTAATCGGTATGTGGCCCCAGCGCAGGTTGATGGTCAAGTCATGGCAATTTTCGTCATGGCCTTAGCTGCCGCTGAGGTGCTTGTGGGTATGGCGATTTTAGTGATGCTCTTTAGAAAACGTAAGAGCGCAGATGTTACCAAAATGATGGGGCTTCGGCACTAGACATTATTTGAACGGACGGAGAAATTGTTTATGTCAATCATCGAAAACCCATGGATCATTCCGGCGCTGCCGTTATTTTCATTCTTGATTGTTGGGCTATTCATTCGGCCGGTTTCTGGCAAGCTTGCCGGTATCTTTGGCACGCTTTCAATTTTTTGTGCGATGGTGGCGGCTTACACACTGGCCTGGCAGTATTTTAGCCTAGATCATCACGGTGGCGGTGCTCGCTCGGCACTGTTGCCATTTAGCTTTGAGTGGCTTCGTTTCATGAAAGGCATGACAGTCAATTTTGGCGTCATGGTTGATTCGATTTCAGTCATGATGTTGACCGTCGTGACGACCGTGAGTTTTCTGGTGCACCTGTATTCAACGAGCTACATGCACGGTGAAGATGGCTATGGCCGGTACTTCACTTATTTGAGCCTGTTCACTTTCAGCATGTTGGGGCTTGTCGTGGCTCCAAATATTTTTCAAATGTACGTGTTCTGGGAACTCGTGGGCGTGAGTTCATTTTTGTTGATTGGGTTTTACTATCAAAAGCCAGCGGCTGTTTCAGCGTCTAAGAAGGCCTTTATCGTCACTCGTTTTGCTGATCTTGGGTTCTTAATCGGTATCTTGGTTTTGGCTTATTTCGGCTATCAAGTTCAATTGGGTGGAGTGGGTGTGAACGCAGGGCAAGCGGTTGATTTCACTTTTCTGTCTAATCCAGAAGTTTTGACCAAACTCAATGAAATGGGTGTGCTGACCCTAGCTCTGATTCTCGTTTATGCAGGCGCTGCGGGTAAAAGTGCGATGTTTCCGCTTCACATTTGGTTACCTGATGCGATGGAAGGTCCTACCCCAGTTTCAGCATTGATTCATGCGGCAACCATGGTTGTTGCTGGTGTATACCTGGTCGCGCGGTTGTTTCCGGCTTTTTCTGCCGCACCTAACGCTCTTGAAGTCGTTGCAGTGGTTGGATTGTTCACGAGTGCATTTGCTGCGATCATTGCGTGTACTCAAGATGACATCAAACGGGTACTCGCGTTTTCGACACTCAGTCAATTGGGTTACATGATGTTTTCACTCGGTATCGCAACGATGGAAGAACCGTTGGGGTATACGGCAGCGATGTTTCACCTTTATACGCATGCCTTTTTTAAGGCACTTTTGTTCTTAGGTGCGGGTGCGGTGATTCACTCAGTTCATACAAATGATGTTTGGAAGATGGGGGGGCTGAAATCAAAGATGCCCATTACCCATTTCACGTTCTTGATCGCGGTGCTAGCCATCGCCGGTATCTGGCCATTGGCTGGTTTCTTCTCGAAAGACGAGATCTTGAGTGCGGCCCTCGAATCGCATCGCTACTTTCATTTTTATGGCGGGCTAGTGATCGCTGGGTTGACCGCTTTTTACATGGCTCGAATCTATTTTCTCACCTTCTGGGGTAAGGCTCGAAGCGACAACGCTTCGCACGCTCACGAAGCGTCAGCCGTTATTTTGATACCTCTAGTGATTCTATCGGTGCTTTCGTGCACGACGGGTTGGATACCTTTTGCTCATTTTGTTGCGATTGGTCGCGAGCTGCCTCACACCGGAATTAACATGGCCGTGGCAATACCGGGTACGCTTGTCGCCGTCATCGGTTTGCTGGCCTCTTTCTTTTTGTATCGAACTGGCGATGCGAAAACGGTTGATGGTTTGGTCAGCGGGTTTGGTGGACTGTATCGCGTGATTAAGAAAAAGTTTTACTTTGATGAGATCTACCTATTCGTCACCCATAAAATCATTTTCAGATTTGTGGCAACTCCGGTTGCTTGGTTTGATCGAAACGTGGTTGACGGTGGCGTTAACCTGAGCGGTTGGACCACTAGAAAAGCAGGTTATTTTTTAACGCTCATGCAAACTGGACAGCTTCAGACTTACGGAGTGTGGTTTGTGCTCGGGGCGGTAGTGGTTTCGACTTTATTTTGGATGACGGTGAATTGAGGCATTTATGGGAATATTGAGCTGGCTCGTTATCGTTCCGTTTTTAACAACTGTGGCAGTGATCGCGACGCCGAATCCGAAACAGATTCGATGGGTCGCCCTTTTTGGTACCGGCATTCAATTGATTTTGACTGCCGTTGTGGCCATGAAGTTTTGGGCTTTGGCTGGTGCCGAAACCGGTGAGCACAGCATGGCGACACATCTCTGTATGGTCGAACAGTTTGATTGGTTTAAGAGCTTAGGTATTCAGTACTTTTTGGGTATCGATGGCATCTCGATGTCGATGGTCATGTTGACTTCAGTGATTATTTTTACGGGTGTACTCGCGAGCTGGAATGTTGAAAACCGTACTCGTGAGTTTTTTGCCCTTTTGCTTGTTCTTGTGACCGGAGTGTTCGGAGTCTTTTTGAGCTTCGATTTGTTTTTGTTTTTCACTTTCTACGAAGTTGCCGTTTTGCCGATGTACTTGCTGATTGGCATCTGGGGTACCGGGCCAAAAGAATACTCAGCGATGAAATTGACGTTGATGTTGATGGCGGGCTCGGCGTTTATCTTGGTTGGATTTTTGGCTCTTTATCACACCGCAGGTCAGTCGACTGGCGTTTACAGTTTTGATCTCACTAAGATGGCGGCGTTTCAGTACCCGACAGAGATGCAGGCTTGGGTGTTTCCGATGATTTTTCTGGGCTTTGGTGTTTTGGGTGCGATTTACCCCTTTCACACTTGGTCGCCCGATGGACACGCGTCGGCGCCGACTGCTGTTTCGATGTTGCATGCTGGGGTCTTGATGAAGCTTGGCGGTTACGGAGCCCTTCGCATTGCGGTTTACCTTTTGCCCGAAGGAGCCAAAGAGTGGGCACTATTTTTCATGGGCCTGACAACGATCAATATTTTGTACGGCGCATTCGGAGCGATTCGCCAAAAAGATCTGAAGTATTTTACGGCGTATTCTTCTGTGAGCCATTGCGGTGTGGTGCTCTTTGGTATTGCGACACTCAATATGATGGGCCTGAAGGGTGCCGTGCTGCAGATGTTTAGTCACGGTATCATGACCGGCCTTTTCTTTGCTCTGATCGGCATGGTTTACGGCAGAACCCACACTCGAATTATTCCTGACATGGGTGGTCTCGCCAAAGTGATGCCTTGGTTAGCGGTGTGTTTTTATATCGCGGGCTTAGCGTCACTAGGCTTGCCGGGCTTTTCTGGATTCGTGGCTGAGTCTCACGTTTTCATGGGCGGGTTTTTCGGAAACGCTTGGCACTCAAGCACAGCAACCCGAACACTCACCATTTTGGCGGCGATGTCGATTGTGGTGACCGCAGTCTACGTGCTTCGCGGATTGGGTACGGTATTTTTAGGGCCGATTCCGGCCTATCATGAGGGTTCTCATCACGATGCGCAGGGTACGCACGGTACGCACGGTACGCACGGTGCCCACGGTGCCCACGGTGCCCACGGTGCCCACGGTGCCCACGGTGCCCACGGTGCCCACGGCGTGAATTTAGCTAAGCTAACCGATGCGACGTTTACTGAAAAACTGACAACCGGAATTTTGATCGCTTGCTTGGCTTTGGTCGGAGTGTTTCCGCAGTTTATGATTAATTTAATTGAGTCGTCGATTTACCCAATTTTGAATCGATTGCATTAAGGTAGAAATTTATGTTGATGTTACCTGAACTGATTATTGTTTTTACGGCGTTCTTGGTTTTGATTTTAGACCTTATCTTTCTGAAGAAGAAAAATACTTGGCTGGTCATGATCGCTATTGCAGGTGTTGTCGCGGCGGGCATTTCGGCCTTCGTTCTTTTTGAGCAGACCGGCGAACTGCTCGGTGGCCGATTTGCGGTTGATTCAGTGGGGCTCTGGTTTAAGCTCATTTTCTTAGTCGCAACAGGCCTGACGCTGATGATGAGTGTAGAGGCGTTTGATGTTAGGGCGAAGGGGCTGCTCACTCATCAGGCCGAGTTTTTAGCTGTTCTGCTTTTTTCTCTGAGCGGAATGCTATTTTTGGTTTCAAGTCGCGACCTCATCTCTCTATACGTGAGCTTAGAGTTGGCGACGATTCCGCTTTTCGCCTTGACCGCATGGTCAAGAACTGAAGTTTCGGGCGAGGGCGCTTTCAAATACCTAGCAATGGGTGCCTTGGGTTCAGCCTTCTTTCTTTATGGCTTAGGGCTTTTGTTTGGTTTGACTGGGCACATGTCACTCGTCGAGATTGCGAGTGCTCTTCAGACAGGCCCGGCACTATTTCTCGCGGCGGGTTTGATCACTGCTGGAGTTGGGTTTAAGTTAACTCTCGTTCCGTTTCACATGTGGGCCCCTGATGCTTATCAGGGGGCTCCGACTCCTGTGACTGCGTTTTTGTCAGTGGCTTCGAAGGCAGCGGGTGTGGCAGTGGCGTTCGTTATTTTCTATCGCCTCTTTGGTGAGCATTTGAGTTCTTGGTCGGGAGTTGTTGCGGTACTGGCAACAGTGACCATGACGGTTGGTAATTTGGTTGCTGTGTTGCAAAGCAACTTGAAACGCTTTATGGCGTACAGCGCGATTTCTCAGGCCGGTTACATCATTTTGGGTTTCTTGGGTAACGATGCCCAAAACGCAACGGCCATGGTCTTTTACATGCTAGTCTACGTAGTCACTAATCTCGCTGCCTTTTCTGTGATCGTCATGCACGTTCACCAAACTGGCCGAGAAGAGATCGACAGCATGAAGGGATTGTCGATTACCAACCCTTTGTTGGCATTGGCGATGATGGTGGCATTGTTCGGCTTGGCTGGAATTCCGCCTTTGGCCGGATTCGTGGGTAAGTTCTTTTTGTTTAGTGTAGCGGCGAAGGCTGGATACTATTGGCTAGTGGGTGTGGCGGCTGTCAATTCGACCGTGTCATTGTACTACTACTTGCGAATCGTTAGGCAGATGTACATCGAGCCGCCGGTTGCCGGTACCGCGCCACTTCGGGTCAGTGGCTTACCTGCCGTGGGGCTTGTCATCGCCACCGTGGGGTCGATGATTCTGGGGGTTGTCCCGGTGTTTTATGAGAGAATTGGGGCTGACACGATTCAATGGCTAGCTTCACTTGCACGAGTGCCGTGAAAGTGGTAGGGTCGAAACTCATTTAAAATGATGCGTTGCTTCGGCAACGAGTTGGTTGATTAACTACTTAATGGAGTTTAGCTATGTCATTTAAGATTACGTCTGATTGTAACAATTGTGGTGCCTGTGAACCTGAATGTCCAAATTCAGCGATTACTTCGGGTGACGATTTTTTCGTTATCGCTGTTGATTCGTGTACAGAGTGTGTTGGCTTCTACAATGAGCCACGTTGTGCTGCCGTTTGCCCCGTTGATGCCTGTTTGACCGACTCGGGACATGTTGAAGCCGAAACCGATCTTATGGCCAAGGTTAAGAAGCTTCACCCGTCAAAAGATTTTTCTGGCGCTGCAGCTTTGTCGCATTTCAAAAAGTAAGCACTTTTTAGAAACGTTCAAATACCCTTTTATCAACGACCAAGATGACTCGAAATAGCGAGCAACTTGGTCGTTTTTTTTTATTTCTAGCTTAACCTAAAAAAAATTTCACGCTGGTCGATTCAGGAACAGAAAATGCACAATGGCTCCCTCAGAGGAGAGGATGTTCTTATGAGAATCGCAAGTTATCAGTACACAATTATTGTCGGTTTGGTTCTTCTGGTCTTAGGGATGATTCAGCAGGGCCGGTTTGCGATGGCTTTTTCAGAAGAAGTACAGAAAGCCGGTTTTTCTGAGCAATGGGTTTCACGTCGTTGAGACAGACAATCTACCAAGGAAGGAAAACGTTATGTCGAAAATCACTAGTATTATCAGTATGATGGGATTGGTTTGTTTTTTAATCTTGAGCCAAGTGGTGGGCGCTGAGCCCATTAAGAAAAAGATGATCATTGAATCTGAGTTTTTTGGAGTGGCAAGGAGTTCTGAGGGTGGCCAGGCTGTCGAATTAAAAGTAAGCGGCATGTACCCTAATTCGTGTTACTTTCCTGCCGGAATTGACACTGAGATTGACATTGTTGAGAATGAAATTCGGGTCACCGATTGGGCTAACCTGGTGACTAACTGTATTGCGATGTTTATGCTGACTCCATACGAACAAAGAGTCGAGCTCGGAGAACTCAATCCTGGCGTCTACACTGTTGCGATTAAAAGGCTGGATGGTACCTTCTCAAAAATCGGATCAGTTGTATTAGGAAGGTAGTCCAGCTTTTTTTCGAAAAAATATTGACGATCCCGATCTCGCTTCTGAGATATCCTTGCACGTTTGGTTGGGTTGATTGTTTTTGTGCTTCCTTTGGTTGCCAAAGGCTAATGTTCTAAGTTACCATTGTAAACTGAGTTCATAGATTTAAATAATCAACTTAAAGCGAGGAGAAAATCGTTATGGCATTGTTCGAGTGGGGACCGAAGTTTTGTATTGGCATTCAATCAATCGACGATCAACATAAGAAACTTGTGGATTACGTCAATCAATTACATGAAGGCATGTTGAGTGGAAAAGGCGCTGATCTTATGGGGCCTATTTTGCAGGGCCTAGTTGAGTACACCGTTAATCACTTCAAATATGAAGAGGGTATTTTTTCTACCCACGGCTACGCTGATGCTGTCGCGCATAAAGCAGAACATGACAAATTGATTCAGCAAGTTGGCGATTTTCACGGAAAATTCAAAGCTGGTTCAGCCACCATTTCAACTGAGCTCATGAATTTCTTAAAGAACTGGTTGATGGCTCATATTCTAGGGTCAGATAAGAAATATGTGCCGTTTCTGACCGAAAAGGGCGTTAAGTAAGCTAACTTAAATTTTCTGCTTCTGAGATTGGTGAGGTCAATGGAAGAAATAAACCAAAATATCGCAGTGCTCTTTGAGCATTTTCCGCAACCGGTTATAGTCTTGAATTCTCGCTTTGAGATTCAAATTCTATCGATACTGGCGAAGAATCTAATTGATCAGATTGCACGTGATGTCGGCTTCGCAGGTGATGGTCACGTAGGCCACAAGGTGAGTGAAATTCTTCCAAAAGATTCGACATGGGTCTCTACGCTGGGGCCCATGTCGAAATTTCCGATCAGAGAACGAGTGAAATTTTCATCAGAGATCTGGAATATCGAGATTCACGCGGTTTCGATAAATAATTCGTATATAATGACGATTGATTCAATTGCCAAGAAGCTTGAGATCGCAAAACGCCTGAATTCAGTGGTTGAGGTGGTTGGCGCTTCAACTATGCAAGTTGAGTTCAGTAATTCATTTGTCACCTCTGGGGTTGATACTATTTGTGATCAAGCTCAAAAAGTGACCGATTCAGCTGAAAATATCTTGCGGGGTTCGGTCGACCTTGCCGGTGCTACCGAAGAGATGAATGCTACGATTAGAGAGATTGCGAAGAGCATTCTCGAGACGGCGACTTTGGCTAGAACGGCTTCTGAACAATCAAAAAATACACAGAAAGTCATTTCGATTCTAAATGAAGCCAGTCTGCAAATTGGCGAGGTGGTTCAGTTGATCACTACGATTGCTGACCAGACGAAGTTGCTGGCCCTCAATGCCACGATTGAAGCGGCTCGTGCCGGTGATGCGGGGCGCGGTTTCAGTGTGGTTGCGAGTGAGGTGAAGGAGCTTTCAAATCAAACCAAACAGGCCACCGAGCAAATCAACAAGCGAGTCGCTGATATTCAAGCAAGTTCGCTCGAGTCAGTGCAGGCGATTGCAGCCTCTTTGGGTCACATTCAAAAATTAGAGCAGATATCGTCGACGATCGCGGCAGCGGCCGAAGAGCAAAGCGCGACGATGGACCAAATCGCTAGACAGGCTTCAGATAGTAGAGTGGGTGCCAGTGAGATGGCCAAGAGTGCTTCACTGGTAATCGGAACTTCAAAAGAAGCCAAGCAGTCATCGACTGAGATTGAAACGGCTACCAAGAATCTTTCTGAGCGGACAAACTCATTGCTTGGTGATGTGCGACTATTTCTCGAGCAACTGGGTCTTCAGTGATGACTGAATTCGAGGTGATCTTGCACTCGACAAACGAGGTCTTTTATCGCGACCTTAAGTGATTCAACCTGTTCTAAGGTAAGCTTCGAGGCGCAAAATACTTGGTAACCCATTTCGAGGGCACTAGTTTTCAAATTTCTTCCAAGGTCGGTCAGAGAGTTTAAAACTCTTCGGTCGTCTATTTTTGATCTTGCCCGCACAATCAGGTTGTTGTGATCAAGCTTCTGCAAGATCGGTGTGAGGGTGCCCGAATCTAAGAGCAATTTTTCGCCAATTTGGCTGACAGTGAGGCCAGGTTCTGAAGGTTTTTTTAAGTTCGCGGCGCTCGTGTTGTGCTCTGTTGAATTCAATTTTTGGCCGAGTTTCAGGTCATCTTCATAGTTCCAAAGAGTCATTAAAACCAAATATTGAGGATAAGTGATGCCCATTTTATCTAAGTAAGGGGCATAGGCTTGGGTGATGAGACGCGAGGCTGAATAAATAGGAAAGCACAATTGATTCTCAAGCCTAAGGGCCGCGCTCAGGTCTGGTAGAGTGGTGTCACTTGGTGAGTTGTCTTTCAAATGATTCTCGGCTGGGTGATTCTTAACCATTCAATACCTCAATTAGCAGATGTCGTGATTCTGTCAAGTCTCGCAACACCCATGTAAGAAAGTTTTAAAGAGCGAGTCAGGGCAAAACTGAAATCTTCGGGTACGGTTCTGGTAAAAAGCCCTTTTAGGGTGATTGTCGAAAGCTTAGGTCGAAGTCCGACCCAGTTTAGCACCGTGAACCCATGTTTCTCGGCCAAAATCTTAAGCTCGGCCGGCGTGATAAAAAGGTGGTGAACATGCATGTTTTTCGGAGTGTTTCTCACCATCCACTCAACTAGTTTAATGATAATCAAATGCGATAAGAAGTTGCGATTGAAGGTGTGAAAAAAGAATAACCCACCGATTTTGAGAACTTTGCTTGCTTCGCGAATGACTTCTTCTGGTTTTTCTACATGCTCAAGTAAATCGAGGGCGGTGACGGTGTCAAAACTTCGGGCGGCGAAATCTAATTGAGTTGCATCACCGAGTTGGTATTGAACTTTACCGGTCAGATCGTACTTTCGTGCAACCTTTAGTGATTCATTTGAGAGGTCGACAGCGGTCATTGAATAACCCGATGTTGCAAGTGCATTCGCTAGAAAACCTGCTCCGCATCCGATGTCGAGAATTTTCACTGAACTCGATTGGGTAGAGGCCGCCGGATTGAGTTGCGTGAGTTGGCTTTCGATCCATTGCTTTTTTACTTTGCATTCGGCACGTAAAAGCGCCACGGGGTCATCGTATGCGGTGTACCAGCGATCACCCAGTTCGTCGTAGAGGTCGTTGTTCACTTTTGCTTTCGCAGTTCCGAAAAATGGCCAGTAAACAATCTGGTAAAGTAAAAATAGATTAATGATCGCAAAATGGCCGTAAAGGGCCTGTTTTAAGAATTCTTGGGTCTGAGACTCGAGCACTTGTCCGGGGTTGAGCCAAATCATGGCCGCTGAAACAAAGACAGTCGGATGCAACACAAAGAGTATGGAGTGCAGCCAGTTTTCTGAGGGCTGACATTTTTCTGAGTGTACCCATTCGTCTTTGGTTACAAAGAAGGTTGAGAACAATCCGATCGCTACATAGACAAAACCATTAGCTTGAGTGGGTGAGGCGAAGATCGCAAGGGCCAAGGTGGCGATGACTGTCAGAGTATCTAGCGGGTGGCCAATGATTTCCCAGCGAGGCAGGCGCCTTTTGTGGTGAAAATAGAATTCGTCAAATAAGATGCTCAGCCCTTGTAGCAGCATGGGGGCTAAAATGAAGGTCAGATATGAAAATTGCATGAAAGGTTGCTCCCTAAAAATGGGTTAAAATTGTTGCAATCGAAAGACCGAACCGAAAATGGTGAGGCCTGGGCCAAAAGCAAGCGAGACCACTAACTGGTTTTGATTGTGTTCGTTGTCTAAAATGTTTTTCCAGATGTGGGGTAGCGTAGCAGATGACATATTGCCTCTCTCTCTTAGCACTTTGACCGAGGCTTCTAAGGCCGAATCTTTTAGTTCGAGAAGATCTCTCACTCGATCGATAATTTTTGGGCCGCCGGGGTGTACGGCAAAGAGTGCTTCTTTTAGTAAGGTTTCAATTGAATACCCGGCCTTTTTTGCGAGTGATTCTAGAAAAGACATTAAGCTTTGCCCTATTTTTTCGGGCACGGCTCTTTGTAACGACATTTTCATGCCCCACTGTGCGGGGGCCCATGACATATCGTCGAAAGAATCTTCAATCTGCCATTCTTGGTGGGCCACCAATTCAAAAGCTCGTTTTGAAGTCAGGCGAGCTGTGCGTTCATCTTGGAGAGTGTATTTGATGTGGCCATCGGCAAAAAGAGTTTGCACGACGATTTGCTCGGCACTGAGGTCGGCTGGATTGGTGTGCAATCCGCAGAGCTCATTATGGGCAATGTCGATCGTCACGGCTTGGTCGGGTGAGTGGGCGAGTCGAGCATGAGCAACACCTTCGGCAATTCTGATAGATGGAATCGAGGCGTAGCAGCCCATATGGTAGGCGTGAGTGATTTCGGTTTCGGTGTTCCACTTGCGCTCGTTAACGATTCTTTGTGCTGAGGAGGGGGCGTAGTAACCTGTGCAGGTCACATGCACTAGGTGGTCTGGATGCGAACTTTGGGCGTCGGGGTACCATTTGCGAAAGACTTCGAGAGTGCGGTCGAGAAAAAATCGGGCTTTCTCGTTGATGTCGCGTGAATTGCCTGCAAGTTCGAGTGACTCGAACCAGCGTTTTTCAATGAGGCCTGGTTTTACTCCAAATTTTGAGACCCAGCGGTCAGCGGCAGTTTTATCGGTCAGGGCATTCTTCACGAGAATTTGTGAGAGGGTCTGAGCGGCTTGTTCTTGCTCTAGGCAAACAGCAGGCAGAACGCTTTCGAACTGATGTAAGAACAGTTTGTTTTTTTTGGTCGGTTCAGAAGTTTTCATGGGGCGGCTCCGGGTTGTTTTTAGTTGCTCTTAAAGTTGAATAGCTGATAATTGAATTGTATGCAAACTAATTGAGTGCAATTGATTTTAGGGTGAAAAATTATTGACGTCGAAAGGCGTTCAAAACTTTGATTTTGCAGAACTTTTAGGGTTACTGGCCGAAAAGGTCGGGTTATAATTTAAAAATACAATATGAAGACTCAATCACTTAGTCTGGGTGGGTTGTTACGAATTCTCTTAGTCGCGGGCTTGTTCGGCGCAGCTAATTTTTCTGGTGTGTTGTGGGCCGACGAAATCTCTACCGTTGTCACAGAGTCGGCAGACATCGTCATTAATGATGGCGGTAAGGTGAAGGTTCTTGAAAAACTAAAGCGTGGTGACAAAGTAAAAACCGGAGCTAAAAAAGGAAAAGACTGGATTGAGGTTTACTTAAAAAAGCCACAAGGAAAAATCATCAAAGGCTTAACGAAGGCCTCAGTTTTTGGGGCGCAGCCCGCAAAAAAAGTTGAAAAGCCATCTGCGCCGGGCACCCCTGTGGCTCACCCCATTGGTTTTGGTGTTGGCTATGGGTTGGCGATGATTGGTGGCAATGATTTTCAAACGGCTATTGGATTAGATAAAGCCTCGATGATCGCATCGAATATCGGTTTTTTTGGAAGCTATCGGCTTAACGATTTATTCGCATTCGGACTTCGAGGAGGGTTGCTTACCTATTCGATTTCTTTTGATGGTGGCACTACTATTCCGATCACCGGTGAATTGGCATTCAGAGGCATTTTTGTGCTGCCTTACGTGTCTTTTATTTTTTTGAGTGGTCCTTCGTATGACCTTGAGCTCAACGCCGGAGCCGGAATGCTACTCGGTACAAAGGTGACCACTACTCTGAATTCGGTCGCAACGACAGTTTCTCCCAAGTCGGCCATTGCGCTTGATTTTTCACTGGTCGCGAAATGGTTTCCGACCGAGATGTTCGGAATTTACGTCAAAGGTGGATACCTACACACGCTACCACCTGCTGGTTACACGACTTTAGTGAAGGGTTATGAGGGTCAAGGTGGAATTGCTATTCGCCTTTAGAGTTCATTACCAATCTCTAGAGTTCTTTGGAGTGTCCCTTTTTCTTTTCAGAACCAGGGGTCAAAGTCACCGTGACGTCACTGTTTTCAAATAGCCCGGCGCCAATCGAAACGGTGAATGTTTTGGTGGGTGGAGCGAAACAGTAAACTGTGCCGCTAAAGGGTGATTCTTTTGCCATGACTGAGCCTTGAATGGCTACTTTGTCACCATTGGTTTGAACCGAGAAACTATTCGACACGATTTCGTCGGCACAACCTTTTAGGCGCACAGTGATGTCGGCGACCCTATCGAAAGAGCAATAGTTTTCACTCTCGCATTCTTTGTGTTTGACGTTGACTGCCGCGACTTCGGTGACCCAATAGTTGTCGCCTGCGGCGGCAAAAGCGTGGCTAGTGAGAACCAATAATAGACTGGGGTATAGACCTAATTTCATTGCGCGCTCCTTAAAAAAACTGTCACTGTCGTTAACTTCCGACCGTTTTAGTATACTAATTTAACTATCAATTCAACTCTGAATTGAGTTCGTTAGATATTGGTGTTACCTCATTGAAATAACTAAGGAAAATTTAAAATGGAAAAAACTGCTCTCATTCGTGATGTCTCGTCTGACCTAGAAAACTGTGCTCTCACTTTTGTCGATCGGTTGCCCATAGATTGGCTGAAGGCCGCGGCACAGCACCGTGAATACGGTAAAGCCTTGTCTCGATTGGGAGTTGCGGTGACGACTCTTGAGGCGTTACCCGGATTTGCGGATGGAGTTTTTGTTGAAGACCCCGCAGTGGTTTTCGATGAGCTTGCCGTTATGACTCGAATGGGTACCGAATCTCGCCAAGGTGAAGTCGGTGAATTAGCGAAATCGTTGAAGGCGATTCGGTCGCTTGTTTTCTTAGAAACCCCAGCGACTCTTGAAGGTGGCGATGTGTTACGCATTGGTCAGAAAGTTTTTGTGGGAACCTCTAAACGCACGAATAGGGTCGGTGCTGAACAATTGAAAAAAATAATTGCCCCGCTTGGGTATCAAGTGATCACGAGTGAAGTGAAGGGATGCTTGCACTTCAAAACCGGCTGCTCGTATTTGGGTAAAAACACCGTTTTGATTAACTCAACTTGGATTGATCCGAAAACATTTGACGGTTTTACGGTCGTTGAAGTTGATTCGCGTGAACCTTTTGCCGCAAATGCTCTTTTGATTGGCGACACCGTGGTGTATTCGACTTCATTTGTGCACACGCAAAATAAACTAGAAAAATTAGGGTTTAAGCTTGAGTTGGTTGACATCTCTGAACTCATGAAGGCCGAGGCGGGCTTGACTTGCCTCAGTCAGATAATTTGCCAAACAATTACCAAGACAAAACAGTTGTAGCCCTCATGGTCTTGAGTGATGATGGCCAGCATGAACCTGACAAAAGTAACGGTTGTAACGCCTTGTTATAACGAAGAAGACAATGTCGAAGCACTTTTTGCAAAAGTCAAAGAGGTCATGGCTACGGTCAAAGATCGCTATGAGTACGAGCACCTTTTTATCGACAACCATTCGCAAGATCGTACGGTTGAGATTTTGCGCAGGCTTTCGAGCACAGAAAGAGCCCTGAGGGTGATTGTCAATTCTCGTAATTTTGGTCACATTCGGTCGCCGGCCTATGCCCTCTTGCAAGCAAAGGGTGATGTGGTGATTTCACTGGTGGCTGATTTTCAAGATCCGCCAGAAATGATTTTGGCGTTCTTGGCGCACTGGGAAAAGGGTGCAAAGATCGTGATGGGAGTAAAAGAGTCAGCCGAAGAATCGCCACTTTTTTTCGCCGTTCGAAAGGCCTATTACAATTTAGTCTCTCGGCTCTCAGATGTGCAGTTAGTCAAAAACTTTACTGGCTTTGGGCTTTATGATCAAAAAATAATTAAGATTCTCCGAGAGATTGATGACCCGTATCCCTATTGGCGAGGGCTCATCTCAGACATTGGTTTTGAGCCAGTGATTGTTAAGTACAAACAGCCGGTCAGAAAACGCGGCTTGACCAAAAATAACTTCTATACCCTTTACGACATTGCAATGCTCGGTATCACGAATCATTCAAAGGTGCCGCTTCGGGTGGCAACCATGGCCGGCTTTGCCATGTCGGCATTGAGTTTACTCATGTCATTTTGTTACTTATTCGCAAAATTGATTTTCTGGAATCAGTTTCAAATCGGAACAGCGCCGATTCTGATTAGCTTGTTCTTTTTCTCGTCGCTTCAGCTATTTTTTATCGGAATTCTAGGTGAATACATCGGTTCAATACACACCCAAGTCCAGAAGCGCCCTCTGGTAGTCGAAAAAGAAAGAATTGGGTTTGGCAGTTAACTCATCACTCGTGTGTGATCGATCGGAGAAACGCCTATTTTAACACTCATGCGCTTGCTTCTTACTTTGTTGGCTTTTTTGAAAATGCAAGGCACCCCTGTTTGTGCGGCCGAAATGCCAGGGGTTTCTAGAGAAATTTCAGTCGAACAAGTCGTTCGTCAGTTGTCATCTGCGAGTTGGGGGGGGCGTGCCCCTTGTACTCGCGGACATGAACTGGCCAAGCAGCTGCTGTTGAAAACGTTGAAAGATCTGAATTTTGAAACCGAGATTGTTTCTGCTAACTCACTTCAACCGTGGAAAGGTAAAATTGAAAACGTTTTGGCGTTCGAGAAAAAGTCTCGCTTAAATAAGTGTGTGGTTCTGGCCGCTCACTACGATCACAACCCACCGATGGGTGGTGAATATTCTCCCGGAGCGAACGACAACGCTTCAGGGGTGGCAGCGGTACTCGAAGTGGCGAAACGGTGGTCAGAGAAAAATCGTGTAGCTACTCAGAGTCAGGTGAGCCTTGTGGTGAGTTTTCCTGATCAAGAAGAGAACTTCATTCAAGGCAGTCAGTTTGTTGCTGCGGCCGTGTCGAATCGCTGCGATAAAGTGCTATTTACGGTAACGCTAGACATGGTCGGGGTCGCGTTTTTTCGGGGGTTTGAAAAAAAGTTTTTCGTGCTGGGGTCAGAGTCGAGCAATGATCTCACCGAATTGATTCTAAAAAAGCAGCTCACCGATACTTCTACGGGTGTTTTGTCTTTGGCTGCAAATATTTCGATGATTGAGCTATTGGGCGTTCCGCGCTCAGACTACAGTGCGTTTCGTAATCGACAAATGCCGTATCTTTTTTTAACTGCTGGCATGCCTTCAACTTACCACACTCCTGCTGACAAAGCTGACTTGGTTGACTTTGAGCAGATCGTGAAGACTTCAGAGTGGCTCTTTGAATTGTTAGAGATGACCGAAACTCAGATGAGTGATCGTGAGTTTCAGTTCATTCAAAAGCCGACCTTTATTGGCGACGATCAAAAACTGGCGGCCGATGAACTTCTCAGAAGTCTCATGGCCAGGCCTCGTGAAAATGACCTGTCGGTCGCTGAAATCGAGTGGATTCAATCGAGAATGAAGCTTTACAGTGACCCGATTTATCACCCCTCGAAGTTCGAACTACAGCTTGATGTGTTGAGAGTCATTCGAATCGTATCGAGAAAGGCGCCTTATCCGGCGGCTTACCTTCGGTCTTTAATCGGGAAAATATTTTGGTGAACGATTTGGTCAGCCACATATAACCCGATGGCATAGGTTGACCATTGAGGCGGCACGCCGATCGAGGTCGGGTAGAGTGACGTATCAGAAACATAGACGTTAGTCGTGGTGTGAATGCGGCCAGACTGATTCGCGCATGAGTCTTTAGGTGAGTTGCCCATCCACACGCTGCTCATTGGGTGAACTGAGACAATATCGATATCACCCGGGGTCACGTCAAGTAGCTGGTTTTGCGTGGTTGTCTGGTAAAGGCGATCGAGTTCGTCGACAGACGAAATGTGTGTGAGCGCCCCAGTTGGGTAGATGACTTCTTTGGCCCCTGCTGCAAAGAGAATGCGACTGGCTTGATACAAGCCATGAGTGAGCTCAGCGAGATCACTCTCGTTGAGTGTGTAGTGAATTTTCGGTTCACCGAAAATACCGGCTGTGATCGAACCTTGACTGGTGTCGTGTACCATGGCGCTAATCGCTGATAGGTGCGAATAGTTTTGCATGAGCTCTCTGCTCTGAGTACCAAATGCGGGCATGAGTGAGGCAGTGCCGGCGGGGTGGGCCGACCCTGCGATCAACCAAGTGCGATCGAATTGTTGTGCGGTGGGCGTTTTGTGGGCGCTAGTTGATTCAGAAAAATCAAGAAATTCGGTGCACTCCCAACTTTGAGGAATTCCTTTCCAAGAGTTTACTTTCTGCTCGAATAAGCCTGCAACCACCACGCCCGGGTGAAGGTGCAGTCTCGAGCCGATCAGTTGTTCGGGGTCGGGGGTCTTTGATCGTTTGAGCAAGAGCGGCGTTTCAATCGCGCCACCCGCACAGATGAAAATCTCTGCGGTGATACTAATTTCAGCGATTGGGGGTGACCGGGCTGGCAAGCTGGGGTTAAGCACGACCGCCGTCAATGTTTCGGCCTTCGCGCCCTGCGGGGTGGCAGTGTACTTGAGGTTGATTGCCTTAGTGTCAGCGAGAATGGTGAGACCGTTTTCGATAGCTTTGGGCAGCAGCATTTTTAGGGCATTATTTTTAGCATCAAACGCGCAACCCAATTCGCAAAAACCGCTTTGAACGCAGCCCTCGCGATTATGTGAAAGAAGGCCTCCACGAAACCCGAGTCGTTCGGTTCCGAGCTGAAAAAGTCGGTTGTTCTCGTTCACTTGTGCTGGCAGAATCGGCTGAATTTTAAGCAAATCTCTCACAGTGTCCAAATACGGCTTAAATTGCGCGTGGGTGAATTGGCTGAGTTGCCACGAGTTAAAAACGGTCTCGGGTATCTCTTTACATAAATTAATATTGTGTAATGTAGAGCCGCCCACACCCTTGCCATGCAAGACTCGAATCGCTTTGTCGGCAGTTCGTCGCCCACCGCCATCATAGAATAGTTTCTTAAATGAGTCGTCTTCAAGTTGTTGAAAATCGCTTGGGGTCAGAAAACTTCCGGACTCCACTAAGATAACGCTCACTCCACTTTGAGTGAGTTGATAGGCGGCTGCGCTCGCCCCTGCGCCCGAACCCACGATGCAGACGCTGGTTCGATAAGATTTGGGTTGAGACCGATTTTTTAAAAAATGCTGATGGGTATAAATCATGGTGACGAAATCTCTGCAAGAAGTTGGCGATACTTGAGTGCGACCTCGCGGTTGGTTGATGAAACGATCGGGCCGTCATATCCGATTTCAGCCCAATGATTTTGGTTTCGGTAGTACGCAAGAAAGCACAGGTCTTTGAATCCCAAATATAAGGGTCGAAGCAAAGGGTTGCCGACTTTGAGTCGCTGAATGGTTTGGGTGCGGGTAGTGACAGCGCAGTGACTAAAAGCTTTAAGAGAAATCAGGTAGAACATCGGGAGTGAATTGAGAAGAGCGAGACCGCCGACGGCTTCGTAGTACTGATGTTTGGGTAAGTCAGTAATCAGTTGACTCATCCACCGTGATGCCGAGTCGATTGCCTCGGGGTTGGTGTCACCCGTGAGAGTTGAATAAAGTCGCTTGAGTAAGTCGCCCCGAGCGTTGAACGCATTGACGGTCGAAAGGGTGAGCGAACTGGTAAGAGGGCCAGCCACTGCCACGCCAACGCCGGCAAATCCAAAACTCATAAAACGTCGCCTAGTTATCTGAAGTTTCATACCGTGATTATTCAGATGCGCTGGGGTCTAAGTTTGTTTCAAGAGGTAATTCGCCGCTAAACAGCTGCCAAAACGATGAGGGAAGCTCTCTCCATTTTTCTGCAAAATTTTTCCAGGGATAGGGGTCAATGAAGTCATTCAAATCATGAGAGTTGTAGGTCAGCCAGAAAAGGGTCGATGGGGGTCGAAGTTTTTTTTGATAAGAAGCAGAAAACTCATCGATAATAAACTGCATAGCTTTGCCACTGTAAGTGCGATCTAGGTGAATATTCTCTAAGCGATTCACCCGATCGATGGTTTCAAAAATGACAGGCTTTGCGGCACCGTAGCCGGGCGAGTAGTACTGGGTGACAAACGAAAATGCCTTCTCGCTGTCGTAATCACAATCGGGAATCGTCACTC
Organism: Oligoflexia bacterium; assembly: GCA_903895855.1. Classification (GTDB taxonomy): domain Bacteria; phylum Bdellovibrionota; class UBA1018; order UBA1018; family UBA1018; genus CAITVN01. The sequence goes on from CAITVN010000009.1 coordinate 84,321, forward strand.
GATCTGATTTTTCAACCTGATTACGAATAAAACGGTGAAGTTTTTTAGCTTCTTTGCGAGCTGATCGTTCATTAGAGAGTAGTGGCATGGCGATGCCAATGCCCACTATTTGAACTTTTTCAAAGACTCCAGCAATGCAGCTGCCGACCAGTAACCCGGCTGCAGTGCCCATGGTGCCCACAGGTACCACTATGCGCTCAGGTAATTGTTCGAGGCCCACCTGTTGACTCAGTTCAAGAAAGGCATTGACGTAGCCCAATTCGCCTCGCTCTGAAGAGCCACCTGAGGGAATGTAGTAGAGATTGCCGCCTGAAAATTTTGCTTTGATGTAGTACTTAGCAATGTCAAAGCCCATACCGACAAGGTGAGAGTGAAAGCGTAGGTTTGCGCCGAGTGTGTGCATGCTCAAGAGTTTTTGGCGAACATTTTCAGTTAGCGGCTGAGGCCCCAGAATCATCGTGGCCTTCAAACCGTTTTGCTTTGCTGCAACAGCAGTAGCCAGTGCGTGATTAGAACCCCACATTCCGGAAGTGACGAGGGTGGTTGCACGATTTTGTTTTGCTTGGCCGATTAAGAATTCAAGTTTGCGAGCTTTATTGCCTCCCAGTTGATTTGACGACAGATCATCTCGTTTGATGGTGAGTCTACCCTGAAAAGGGTTTTCGGTTAGGCCAGCTTGACTAGCGATATCTTGCTCGAGTTTTGTGAGTCGTTCATGTGGGGTAAATTGTTCTAGAATGGGAAGTCTGGGAATGCGTTTTTCTAACGTCGGCAATCGTTTAAACAGCGGAATCGTGTCAGTCGTTGCCAAGTTCTGGGGTACCCCTGCGCTGTCAGCGGCCATACCTGCTGAAACCTGGCAAAAGAGGGCCGTGAAGAGCAATGTGTTTTTCGATCTTTTTGATGGGTTGAGCATGCTCTAAAAGGATAACAAAAATGATTTGAGGTCAATCAAAGACTCGCCTACACTAAAGCCATGATGCTTGCAAAACCCCAGTTTCAACCCTTTATTATTTTTGGTGGGCCTAGTAGTGAACGATTGGTGAGCGTTGCAACGGCTCAGAATTTGTCGCGTCTTTTGCCTGATGCCAGGTGTTGGTTTTGGCATCAACTGGGCGAAGTGTCAGAAGTGTCAAAAACAGAGTTGCAAGAGCACGCTAGGCCATTTGAATGCGAGTTTAAGCCAAAGCCCATTCAGGCTTGGAAAACTATTTCGTCGGCGTTAGATTCGATTGGGCAAACCACTGGGTCGGCTTCAGTTGCTGAGAGCCTGAAGCCAGTTTTTGTACTTGGCCTTCATGGAAAGGGCGGCGAAGACGGTGAATTGCAAAAACTGTTTGAAGACCGGCATTTTGCTTTTACCGGTTCTGGGTCTCAGGCAAGTCGCATAGCGTTTAATAAGTCAGAGGCGAAAAAGAGTGTCTCGGCGCGGCAGGTTTTGACCCCGCCGGCTGAGGTGGTGATTGGAAGTCAGTTGACTGAGGCACGCCAGATTTTAGAAAAATTGCTCGTTCAGTATTCACGACTGGTGGTAAAACCTCAGTCTGATGGTTCGAGTCACGGATTGTGTTTTGTTGATCGCTCACAACCGGCAAGTTTGACTGAGACCTTAAAAGTGCTTGAAAAAATGCCAACCGAAAAGTTTGTCGCAGAAGCCTTTATTTCTGGGGTTGAACTCACGGTGGGTGTTTACGATTCAGAAGCAGGTCTGCGGGCGTTGCCTCCGACTGAAGTTCGAATCGAAGCGGGGCGCCAATTTGATTATGAAGGCAAGTACCTGGGTAAAGGCACCGCAGAAATCACACCAGCCGAAGTGAGTGAGTCGGTGACGTTGATGGCGCAAAAATTAGCACTCGCAGCTCACGAAGCTGTCGGTTGCATGGGCTATTCGCGCACTGACATGATCATTGAAAAATTGCCAAACGGTGATTATAGGCCGGTCTTTCTTGAAATCAATAACTTGCCAGGTATGACCAAAGCGTCACTCATTCCGCAGCAATTAGCAGTAGCTAAAATTTCGATGAGCGATTTCATGCAAAGGCAGATTCAACTCGCTATTCTTCGATCGTCGTAAAGCTTGGCGCTAGTAAGGTTGCGATTGTCCATCCATCAACTCCGACTCCAGCTGCGTAAGCAACGAGGTCGTTCGTCACAGTTGCGTGGTCAGCAGCGCCATCGGTTGTCCAGCTGGCTATTAAACCGAAACGAAAATTAGTGCCGGTCGTGTAGTCACAGGTATTGGTTGGAGCAAAAGTGATGTTATTTTTTGAGCTGCTAGACGTCGGAGCGAAATGCCCAGCAGTTGCTCGGCGAAATTCTTGTGATTGAACTTTTCCGGCAGAATCGAAAGTGGTTTCGTCGCTATTGCACTGTTTGCCAGGGCCAGCCCAATTGCAGCACATTCCGCCGATATCAGTGAGGGTGCCGGTGGCGCTTCCGAATTTAGGGCCGAAGCCGAAGTAAGCAATGCCTTCGTCAGAGTTAGAGCCGGTCTGAACTTTTACGTGCAGCACTCGAGCTTTCTTGTCTGCGGGGTTGTCTTGCCAAGTGGCCTTTACGGTTCCAAGGCCAGCCGTTGAATCGACATTTGCTAGAAAATATTTTGCTTTCGAATAGCCGGTTCCTAGGGTGCCCGCTTTGAAAGCATCGAATTTGTAGTTACCATCATCATCAAAGAGGCCACTCGCATCTGAAGGGCTAACGCCCGATTTCATTTCGAGTAAAAATTGCGTGGCGAGTTGTTGGTAGGTGACTGAAAAACCTAACCTCGAATCGGCGGTTCCTTCTTGACCAGAAGAGGTGTCAATATACCCGTAAACTCTTCCTTGAAAATCGCCGGTCAATTGACTAGGTGAGTGTCGTATGGTGTAGCTGAAGGCATAGTCGCCGATGGTTCCTTCTAATTCACTTCGGTAAATGGGATTTGATCCAAAGTTAGTGCCTTCGCGGCTGAGAGACGCTTTCGTTAAAGTCACTCCTGCTGAACTGGCCCCTGACTTGATGGCATCCAAAATGTCAGTGGCCTTGGCGCCTTGTTCTGGCACTGCGACACCAGTAACTGCGGCGCCACATGCCAGAGCGGCACCCAGTTTCAAGCCAGTGTCTGAGATGGTCGCCATGTCTTCGATGAGTGTGTTTAGTTTTCTGGCAGCACACGATTCAGAGGTTGAGGTATTGGTTGCGACCCACAGGCCCAGGTCACCGGCATTCAGGCAAGTTGAGTTGGCTGGGCAATCAGACGGAGGGCTAGCGTTGCTCCATACTGGATTGGTCTCGGTAGGGTGAGTAGAGAAGACGAGTACCGGGCCGAAGCAATCGTCACTGGGTACAAAGGGTTCGTAGGTGATTCCTTTGAAGCAGTCTTGAACGCTTTGGCTGGTGAGAATGGTTTCTAATGCGGCTTTTTTATCGGCAAAATTTTTAATCGTCTCGCTTGATTTTGTAGGATTAGTGGGCGCTGCGAGCGCGATGACCGGAACGATGTTGGTGATGCCTGAGGGAATGCTGACTCCGCCTTTTCCGCCGCATCCCAATGAGATGACTGCAGAGGTTGCCATAAAAACTAGTGCAAATAGCATAGGGCTATTTGACGTCACACGCCTGTTTGCTTGCCTTGGTTGAACTTTCATAAAAACCACTTCCCTCTTTCACTAAGTATGACTGTTTTTTTAAGTGTCTGACAAGAGTAGCGAAAAAAACATGTGTCGCCAATGACACTCGTTGAATTTGTGAAGATTTTCTGAGACTTCTAGCCAATATGTTGACAATAAAGAAAGTTAATTTTTCGGTGGTCGAATTACTTGCGGCAATAGTTTTGGTGGGTTTGCAGTCGGCGGCTCACGCCAGACAAGTTGAGGTGCCTAAAGTGCAATTTTTGAATTTTCGAGTTCAACAGCTTTCGGTTTTTCAATCAACCGGAAGTTCATACAGTGGCGTGGTGACTTGGAATCCCAGGGCTGAAGTTTTTGATCGATTTTCGGCTGGATTGAGCCTCGGATCATCTGTGCTCAAAGGTAGCCTATCGACTTTCTTTGCCCTTGAGTACTCGGCTGTTGCTACTTATCAATTGTCGCCAGTGATGAGTGCTGATTTGGGTCTCGGAGCCCAAACCTGGGTTAATAATGGCGGCACTCACTTCTTGGTGGGGCCTTCGATTTCTTATCATTTTGACGACCGACCGGTTGTGTTCATCGATCGGGTAGTTGCCGGTTACTCTGCGTTGCTGATCTCGACGCGTTTGACTCACGAAGTGCGAATTGGATTGGGCGTTTCGTTTTAGTTAGCCAGAATTGGTATAACCCGCACACTAGAGTGCGTTGAGATGAGTGCGGTTGTAATTTTCTATGAAGTCAGCGGTTGCCGACCGTTTGCTGTCATGCGGTGTAAAAGGCCTATAGCTTTAGTTTGCCCAACCAGTATTCTCGAATCTATGGCATTTATCGGGCGAGCACATGAAGTGCATCTCATTCAACAGGCTCTGGCGAACAAAAAATATGGCCAGCTGATCAGGCCTTCACAGTCTGATTGAGAATTTAGTGCGAGCTGATTTTGTTCAAGTCTATCAACCCACACAAATGGGGAAAACTAGCCTAAGAACGAAGAAATATAAGCTCACCGACCCTTTTTTGCTTTTCTATTTTTGGTACATCAAACGAAATAAAAAAATGATCGCAGTTAATCGGTCTGAAAATCTTTTTCGTTCGATAACTGGCAAAAATTTAAATCAATATTTTGGGCTAGGATATTTTAACCAGATATTAAAGCTTGAAGATCTATTGTAGTGACTCAACCAAGACGATAACTGCACTTTCGGCGCCATAAGCGCAACAGTTGGCTCTGCATTGGGACGGGGTAATCGCGGGAGCCCTTCAAGCCCTATTTGTAATAGTTTTTTATATTGAACTATTTTAGCATATTTAGTACGATATAAAAAACTATGATTTCAACGGACCTGCTCGAAACAGTTTTAGCCGATCAGCACGATGAACATTTGGCGATTATCAATGATAAAGGGCTGATCAAACGGACAGCCGCCATTCGGATTGAACGTGAAATTCGAAATCTCCGGTCGCCGATGGCAAAAATAATTACCGGCCTTCGCCGTTGTGGGAAGTCGACCCTTTGTCATCAGCTCTTGGCCGATAAAAAACCTGTGTATGTCAATTTTGACGATGACCGGCTTTTTGGTTTTAAAGCCAGTTCGTTTCAAGACCTTTTTGAAGTGATCCTCAAAACCCGCCCCAATTCTCAAGTCTATTTTTTTGATGAAATTCAAAATGTTGAGGGATGGGAGCTTTTCGTCAATCGCCTTTTGCGAAAGAAAATTGACATTTGGATCACCGGTAGCAACTCAAACCTACTTTCTCGTGAGCTGGCAACCCACCTCACTGGGCGAGCTCTATCGTACACCGTTTACCCCTTCTCGTTTTCAGAGGTGCTTCGTCTTGAGGGGGCTGACGAAGAGGACGGAGCAAAAGGTGGCAGGGGTCTAGGTCAGTCATCTAAAATACGGGCCAAACGTCAGGCCCAACTCGAGGGTTATTTAAAGACGGGGGGGTTGCCAGAAGTTCTCAGGGGGGCGCCCGCTCGTACCTATCACCAAGCCCTTTTTAATCAAATTCTGACAAAAGATGTTGCGGGACGACACCCTATTCGCAAGCAAAATGAATTGAAGCTTTTTGCGCTGCAAGTGCTAGACAGATTTTCGACGACAATCGGTTATCAGGCCCTGGCTAATGCGATTCCCGGAATGAGTACGGGAACTGCGAAGAAGTATCTCGGTTTTCTGGAAGAGTGTTACTTAGCGTTTGAGTTGAATCCCTATCGCCTCAAGCTCAAGCAACGCGAGAAAGCTCCGAGGAAGGTCTATGGTATTGATCTCGGTTTGCTTCAATCGCTGACTCTAAAACCCACTCCGGATCGTGGCCTTTTTTTAGAAAACTTAGTGTTCTTAGAGTTGCGCGCCAGGGAGGTCGATTTTCGAACCTGGAAAGAAGATTCATTTGAAATTGATTTTGTTGAATTTGAGGGCCGCGCTCCCACAAAATTGATTCAAGTGTGTTGGGATCTCAATCATCCCGACACCAGGGCGCGCGAGGTGAAGGCCATTCAAAGCGCACGAGAGTCGGTGAAACACGAGATTCCTGCACAGATCATTACTTGGGGTAACCGCGACGAGTGGGACCTCGCTAAAAGTCGAATTAAAGTTCTTTCTGCGGCTGAGTGGCTTTTGCAAGCCGAAGACTTGTGACTTCAGCCGGTATCAGGAATCGCATGGGTGGGCCCCAGTAACCGGTGCCTGGGCTCACATAAAGCCATAGGTTTTCGTGGCGGTTTAGGCCTCTGTAATAACGAAACGGAATCGAAACAAAAAGGTTCCAAGGAAAAAACTGACCCGCATGGGTGTGACCCGAGAGTTGCAACGAAACCCCGAGACTGTTGGCCACGTCATAGTGCCTCGGTTGATGGGCGAGTAGAATTTTAAATCCCTCTTTTGGACACCCTTCAAAAGCTTGCGTGACGTTGGGTTCGTGTTCTTTCTTTATTCTGGCGGCAGAGGAATCAGTGATTCCCCCAATAATTAAATTCTGGCCGTTGATATCAATGACAGCGTGCTCATTGAGTAAAATTTTGAATGGCGTGTTCGCCTTCAAGAAACCCAGCCATTCGTCGACTCCCCAATAATATTCATGGTTGCCCGTAATGTAGTAGATACCGTAGCGTGCGCGCAAGCGGTTGAGTCTCAGTACCAGATCGCCGATTTGTTCAGTCGTGCCATCGAGTAGATCGCCAGTGATCACTACCAAGTCAGGAGTTTCAGTGTTGGCCAAATCAATCACTCGGTCAATGTACGATTCGCGTATAGTCGGACCAATGTGAAGGTCTGAAATTTGAACAATTTTCAAATCACTGAGTTGAGCCGGAAGATCAGCAATCGGTATCGCAACTCGCTTGAGACCAGGGCCGCTAATGGCCTGGTAGGTGCCCACACTCGTTGAAAGAAAAGAGAAGGCGCTTAATGTAAAAAAAGAACGTCGCTCAATTTGCATCGAAACCGGGGGTTTCTTGGTAAAAAATCGCTTTTGAAGTCGATTCCAGGTTTTGAAAATGAGTACCGGAAAAAAATGGTAGATAAAAAAACAAGCAAAAAGCCCAAGAGTTGAGTAGGCGAACCACTGTGCTGCAAAAACTGAAATGGGCGGTGACGGCCAGGTTCGGTAAAGAGCGGGTGCCGTCAGTTGCACAGCAAGGAAAAGAAAAACCATCAGCCAAATGGCCGCGCGATATTTCTTAGTTGAAGGAAAATGCTTAAATGTCAATTGAGCGAGAAAGCTTGCCCCTAAGAAAAGTAAGGTAGTCAGGGCAATGACAAAAAAGGAAATCGAAAAGGCGGGCTTCATTTAATTAGTGCGATTTTCTGTTAAGGCAATTTTCTATAAATCGCGATCGCCCGATTGATAGCGTTTCTGTTTGGTTTTACGCGCACCGAGATGTGACCAATGATTTGCCCACCAGCACCCAGACAAGGAAAGGCGGTCGCCTTTACCCAATAGTACTTACCTGATTTAGAGCGATTTTTGACATAACCTTGCCAGAGTTGTTTCGAGTTCAAAGTGTCCCAAAGTTGGCCGAAAGCGGCCTTTGGCATGTCTGGGTGGCGAACGATGTTGTGTGGTTTTCCGATAATTTCGCTGGGTTCATATTCGGCATATCGGCAGAAAGTCTTGCTGGCGAAAGTCACGATGCCTTTAGGGTCGGTGATTGAGATAATGACATCATTGTCGTCGATCATGATTTCTTCTTCATTCTTCGTGAAGCGATCTGGAGCATTGAAAGGGCTCTGTGCCGCAATTGGCTCAAGCACATCAAGTGGATCATCTTTCGATTCGAACACTCCTTGAAACCTGAGGAGCCCTAGTAAGTTTTCGAAAGTGGTGCCGATCACCTGAATTTCGTTGGCTTGAATTTCTGAAACCTTCATTGATTGATCAACTGAATGGAGATTTCGGGTTGTCGATTGAACCGACTGCTTCGCAATTTGACTGTTTCGCTGAATCTCGAACGCTGCTTCTTTTGAATTAAGCGACGACTTCATGCTGTCGTCCATCAGGGTACGGGCATCACGAAGGGCTGAAGAAAGATCGACTAAAGATTCTTGTAACCTTTGAATGGTTTTCTGAATTTCGGTATTTGCTTTTTGAGTGGTTCGCGAAAGTTCTTTGACTTCGTTAGCGACCACAGCAAAACTTCGCCCTGCCTCACCTGCGCGAGCTGCCTCGATGGTCGCGTTTAGGGCGAGCAGATTGGTTTGGGCCGAAACCGAATCAATGGTCCTGAGAAGTTTTCTGATGCTTTGAAAATCTTGCTCTAAAACCCCCATTTTAATGGTGGTTTCAGAAACCTGTTTGGCTGAATTCTCACTCTTTTGTGCACTTTCGGTGACGGCCTCTGAAACCTTGCCGACTGACTGTTCGATGAGATCGATGGTTTCAGTCATCTGGTGAAAATTTAAGAGGATGTTTGCAATCGTAGAATTCTGAAACGATAACCCCTCTTGGGTTTCGATTATGACTTTTTTGAGCTCTTTGCCAGAGCTGCCAATGAGTTCCCAGCGAATTTGATCGATCATAGTTATTCTAGAATAAACTGAAATAACCGGAAGGCGAGAAAAAAACGAAAAAAGCGTCTAGATGGTCAAAAATTGACGAACAAATTTCGAGTAGAGGTTAGGCATGGGTAGCGCGACGTTAAATCGGTGGGTCACTTCGGGTTGGCCGTTTCTGATGACGTTAACACCAGTGCCGTAGTTTGAGACTCCGCGAAAGTGAAGACCGACGACCTTTCCTTCTACGTTGAATAGTGGCGACCCTGAGTTTCCGGCCTCGGTGTTGACCACGTGTAAGAAGTGCGGAAGTTCTGGGTTATGCGGTTCGTAGAGAACCATTTCGCCTTCTGATATTTTTTTGACACCTTCGGCGAAACTCGAGGCGTGAGGGTGACCAGCGGCAATTAAGTATTGGCCAACTGACAGCTCATTTTCGTCAGTCTCTATCGGAGCAAACGGTAGCTGGGTCAGTGTCACTGGTACTGCCAATTTGATGAGCGCAAAGTCGTTGTTGAAGTTTGCTACTGCGATCTTAGCGCAGGGTAATCTTACACCGTGCTCGACTTCTGAATTTTCAAGCATTTCATGATTTAAGATGACACTGAGTTTTGGACAGGTTTCAGTTTCAGCCACATAGATATCTTTGATCACGTGAAACGCGGTGACCATCCAACCGTCAGGAGAAATGATCACACCGGTTCCGCGCCCTGGAATCAGTACAGTCGCTGCGAACGATTTCTTGAGTTCGTCAGCGTAAAGATGGGCTGGATGCTGAGGGTCTTTTTTTATTTCAGTTAAATACTGAGATGGATCATAAAACTGTGCACCTTCAAAACTGACGGCCCAAGAAAACCGAGTAAAAAGTAGAACAAAAAAAGTGGCCAATGAGAAGACTCTTGAGTTTGTCATGGGTTCTGCATTAGCAGTGATATAAGGAGAATTAAAATGAAAAAAGTCGTCGGAATGTTCTTAGTCATGAATGTGGTATTGAGTTCGGTAGTCTTAGGTGCTGATAAGAAGCCTGCGGTTAAAGTGGTGCCAAGTACCCCGGCTCTTTTGGCGAAAGGTAAGGCTGCCTTTGCCATCAACTGCGCAGCTTGTCACGGTGATAATTTGGATGGCAATAGCCCGGCGGCAGCCGCTCTGAACCCAAAGCCAAGAAATTTCAAAGTCGATGCGTTTAAGGGCGGTGAAGATGCTGCTTCGGTATTTACCACCATCACTGGTGGTTTGATGGTTGATGGCAAACCCACTACGATGGTTGCCTTTGGTCACTTGCCTGTTGAAGACCGATGGGGCCTGGTTCATTACGTTCTCTCTGTGAGACCGAAAAAAGCAAAAAAATAATTCGATTTTGAGTGTTGATTGGGGGTCAATCGCAAGGTTGGCCCTCTAGAAAATCATGTAATAGATGGCTTGTTGAATCGACATTTGATTGCCTTCGGTTTTTCCGGCGGTAATGTCTTCGGCTGAAACATTGTAAGAGGCCATTTTCACCTGTGAAACAGAAAAAGGCACTCCGGCCTCGGTAGCCAGCTTGGTTTCTTCAACTTGAATGTTAAGTACCGGAATGACCCAGCGTTTATCTACTTTTTGGATAGGATCCACAAATTGTTCCCCATTTTGAAAGCCCTACTTGTTGCTCATGTATCTGGTACCAGTATTTCATGCCTAATAAATACATAATAGATGTGTCAAAAATGACTTTGGCTTTTTTATGTTGCTGCGCGAGGCCCAGCCTACGGCTGAAATTGAAATTCAGGAAATCCTGAGGTGCCCATTTTCCAGATGCCTCCGAAATCGTAACCTGGCGCGCCTTCGAAATTGCCTTGAACACCCAGTTGTAAGTCGGTCTTCGAAGCCCCGTCGGCTGCAACTGCACCCGAACCGTCAGAAAATGAGTCAGAGCTCCAGAAAACGTTAGCGCCGGGGAAAGTTGAATTACCAGAGCCTGATACCGGATTCACATCAGTAGATCCAAAAGTGTCGCCAATTGTGTAGCACCTTCTGTATTCGGGAGGCGTGACGAATCCACTGCCCAGGCCCTCGAGGCCACCGCCAGTGTCTAAGTTCGCGAATACAGTGGCGTGGCTATAACACTCGGTTACGTTTCCGTTGCTAATGCCACCGACGATTCCTCCAATATTTTGTCGACCTATTATGATGCCCTTTGAACCCACTTGTTCGAGATAGGCGTTATCGTCGCCCCATCCAACAATGCCACCGGCTTGAGTGCCATCAGACAACACCGAGCCGTTAAAGAATGCCTGGTAAACCTTAGCAGAGCTCACCCTTCCAGCGATACCGCCGGTTCCGTAATCAAGGCCAATGACCGTTCCTTCACTTAAGACATTATTGATGTCGACAGTGGTTGCGTTAGATGAAAAGGCGTTTCCGACGATTCCGCCAGTTCGTTGGTACCCTACGGTGTGAGTATTGACGAGCTTCAGGTTAGAGATTGTGCCGCCTGGATCGACTTTGCCAAAAAGGCCGCCGTAATTGTAGTTGTCTGAATAAACGGTGAGATTAGAAACCGTGTAGCCGCTACCCGAGGCGCCATCGAAAGTGCCCGTGAAGGCCGTCGATGTGTTCATAGTGGTCATTGCAATGCAGCTCATGTCGATGCTGCCACCGAGGGTGTAGGTTCCAGCAGGATCGTTTCGCATTTGAGCGAACTGCGCCGGTGTGGTGATCGTGGTGACTGTCGCACTACTCGTGCTCGGCGCGGTCCAAGCACCTAGGCAAGTCGCCGATTTGAGTGACGGGTAGCTGCTAGAAGGAGCATTCCAGGCTCCGACAAAATCCCAACCTGCGTAGTTAGCTTGTAGTTGGGCTAGAACTGTTGAAAGACCAGCGGCGCCATCAATCATGCCACCATTCACTTCAAAACCTTGATTTGCAATTGTGTTATCCCAATAGTTGCCTTGAAAAGCCGTACTGTCAGTCGCAGTTGAGGCGCCGGCGACGGCACCAATTGTTGAAGAGGCTGAAATGTATCCTGCTGAGAAATTATAATTAACCAAGCGCCCGGTGCCAACTTCGCCAATGAGGCCACCTACGGTGTCTCGACCAAAAACTTCGGCTTGGGTTATGTTGTTCGAAACCATTCTTCCTTGGTGGTAGCCAATGAGGCCCCCGACTCGTTGATTGCCAAATACGGCTGAGCCACTCAGTACGCTAACTCCAAAGGTGGCAAACGTGGTGTAGCCGATCGCTCCCCCGACGGCGTATGAGCCATGAACTGCTGCTTGGGCCGCTGAGTTCACGACTTGGGTGCTGTATCCGGCTAAACCGCCCACGTTGCTGAGGCCAACGATGACTCCAGAAAATTTATTGCCAGCCGAATACGAACCGCCGCCAGATTGCTCGCCGGCAATTCCGCCGACTTTCGTGTTGCCCGCGATATTGCCGGTGACTGTCGAGTAGAGAATCGTGCCCGAATTTGTGGCTATGCCTGAACCTTGATTTGAAGCCATGTCAACGTTTGTAAATTTGATATTCTTAACGACACCATCCCAGCTGATTTTGCCAATGGCGCCGCCTTCGTTCGAAGTTGCACTGGTCACGCCGGCGGCACTTCTATAATTATTCGTGGTGATGATGTTATAAATAGTATGGCCATTTCCGTCGATGATTGCGCTCAAAGGTGCAGACACAGATGACGGCATCGGGTAATCGATGCAATCAAAATCAATGTCCTCGGTTACGCGGTAATAGATACCACTACCGTTATTGGTGCCGATGTAGGCCCATTCGCCTTCGTTTCTAATGAGGTAAGGGTCGCCTAGAGTTCCTGATCCCGCAGGAGTGGTGACCGTCACTAAGGTTGGCATCACGCAGCCACTCGTTTCCCATTTGAGGGTGGGATATGAGCCGTCAGAAATATTCCAGACATAAGTGGTGTCCCACCATTTGTGAGTCGCCGTGTCGCGAAACGTAGCAGCAGTTTTCATATTGGCAGTACTGTACCCAGTGCCGCCGTCGCTGTTAGCCGTCGAAGCATTAGCGCCGTATCCGCTAGTGGTCACATCCCAATAGTCTTGGGTCGCGATGCCAGTGAGTCCGTTTGAATCGCCGATGAACCCGCCTACCGGGGTCGAAGTCGCCGTGACAAGACCCGTTGAATAAGAGTGGTTGATCGAAGTGAAGTAAGCTGACTGTTCGGCGTAACCGACAAATCCACCTACGTTAGTGTCGCCAGTCACTGCACCTGTTGAATAAGAGTTCGCGATCATTCCCCCGGTATTCGAGCCGACGAGGCCTCCGACTCTGTCAGCTCCAGTCACGGTGCCGGTTGCAAAGCTTCTTGAAATGGTTCCTTGATTGATACCGACGAGGCCCCCGACTTTATTGTAGCCTGTGGCGGTGACATTGCCGGTCGCTTTGCTGCGGCTGATGACTCCCGCAGTGTTAACGGTGCCCACGAGACCTCCGACGAAATCTGAGGCGGCGACTACGGCACCTGTCGCAGATGAAGCGAGTAGCACATCGTGATGAGTTCCGACGACTGTGCCTGCCATGATTCCGATGAGTCCGCCCGTATAGTATCCTTGGTCACTGGTTACTGATGCCGCCGAGTGAAGAAATTGCACTCGCCCGCCCAGTAGCATTCCGATGGCGCCACCAACTGTGGCCGTAATGTGTCCGCCTGCCCGCACACTGCCGCTCACGATTTGAGAGTTCTTGATGATGCCCGAGGCTGCACCAGCCAAGGCCCCAACATAGGCTCCACCGTAAACACTCACCCGTTCGAGTTTGAGGTTCGAGACCACTCCTTGTGAGTTGATCCAGCCAAAAAACCCGCGGTAGTCGGCAGCAGCAGCGTCGATGTGCATGTCACTGACTGTGTAACCGGCTCCATTGAACGTGCCGGTGAACAGTAAAGTTGCGTTAGTTTTGTAATCGCCAATCGGAGTCCAGTCGTAACAAGCCAAGCTAATGTCATTGCCGAGCACATAATTATAGCCCAGGGTAGTCGCGTTTGCTCCAATGGCTGCAAGTTGTAGTGCTGTAGTAATGATGTAGGTATCACCGGATGGTGCCGGTAGATTGCCCGCAACGACAGCAAGCGCACTGTAGCTGGCGCAATAGACAATCGAATCAGAGTAGCAGGCAGATTCGTTACCTGCGGTATCTTTGTATTTCACATACACGCTAGGTGTGCCTGATGAAGTGAGAGTCCAGCCACCAGCGTATGATGTCGCGTAGGTGTCCCACACACCGCCACTACCGCAGCCCGCGGTGTTGGTGATGTACATTTGAGAAGCGCCGACTGCAGAAAGAGCGAGTGCTACGTTTGCTGTCGCCGAAGTCGCAGCGCCTGCAGCGATCACGATGCTGCCACCGGTTGGGGCCGTTGTATCTACGCTGAAAAAGGTGCTCGGGCCCGCTGGCCCCGCATCAGTGTTGCCAGCGGTATCGCTAGAAGTGCCGGCCGCGATCGAGATACCAACCGTTCCATTTCCGGTACAGCTAGAAAGCGTGACGGTTTTTGTGGTGGCGGTATCTGCGGTAACCGCTTTTGAACATGAGGCGCCGGCGATGCCAATGACGGTGACGTTGCCATCAGCCAGAGTAATCGTATCAGCACCGGTGTAAGTGATCGTGTACGTAATGGTGCCGGTACCGTTGACAATTGAAGCTGACGGGCTGCCGATGGCGACCGTTGGGGGCGTCTTATCGTGTACGATTGTACGTACAGCTTGGGTCGCGGCATTGGCGGCAATGTCAGAGTGATCTGCGTTGATTGTGATCGTACCGTTGGCGAGTGCGCTCACGTCGGCGGTTGTGGACCACGCGCCGGCTGCGCAAGCGATTGTGGCAGTGACGTCGCCAGAAAGTACGACATTTCGCCCGTTTTCAGAGCATGCGCCCCCGAGCGAGACTGCTGTGTTATTCGAGGCCTTCGCATAAGTGCCGTTCACGCCTGGGGTGGTGATGCTCACGGTCGGTACGGTTTTGTCGTGTATAATGGTGCGCGTGGCCGGGGTCGCGGCATTGCCGGCGACATCATCGTGAGTCGCAGTCACTGAGAAGGTGGCGTCGCCAGACGCAGAAATATTGAAGGTCGTGGTCCAAGTGTTATTTCCTAAACAAGTTGTTACGGTGCCTAAGTCGCCTGAAAGCGTGACGTCTCGACCCACTTCAGAACAAGTGCCCGCGATGGTGACTGTGGTGTGGTTTGATGCGTTCGCATAAGAACCGTCGGTCGCCGGAGTGGTGACGGTCACCGTCGGTACACTCTTATCGTGTATGATGGTTCGCACGGCTTGGGTTGCGGCATTGCTGGCGGCATCACTGTGGTCAGCGTTGACGGTGATCGTGCCGTTGGCGAGTGCGCTCAAGTTTACGGTTGTGCTCCAGGTATGATTACTAGCACAGAGTACTGTCGCACTGATGTCACCTGAGAGTACGACATTTCGGCCTCCCTCAGAACACGTACCTGCCAGCGCCACTGCGGTGTTGTTCGAGGCATTAGCGTAGGTTCCGTTCGCGACAGGAGTAGTGATGGCTACAGTTGGTGCGATGCTGTCGTGAGTGATGGCGGCGAAGGTGCATTCAGTTGTCGTGCCGGTAGAGCTTCGAGCCTGCCCGTAGACAGTGTTGTTCGCGTTACTTGAAGTCAGTGCATACGAAACATTAGGAGAAAGAATGTCGAAAGCGATCCAAGTCGGAGTACCGAGACAGCTAGGTGTACTCGTGAGCCAGTATTCTGAAATTTCGGTACCAGTGAGATTCACCGTCACGTTGAGTGAGGTCGAATATGAAGCGCCTGAGTTGAGCGTAAAAGACAGAGTTGGAGTGACTGTGGTAGAAGGGGTTGCGCTGGGAGTTGCAGCGGGAGTTACAGTCGCAGTATCGGCAGCTGGTACATCGGCGATAGCTTCGGCCGCCGGTTCCGGACTCGGACTTGGGTTTGCATCGGCTTCAAGCGGACCGTTATAACTTTTAATGGCTTCGCAACCAGAGAAAAAAAGTAAGATAGCAGGCAAGACTACGGGGGCGAATACCCTGATAGAATCATGTAATAAATTGAGCGGCGATGACGTTGGCCGCCTAAAAACGCAGAACATACTCTAATTCTGACATAACCGGTGGTAAAGTCTACGAATACTAAACTAAATTAGTTTAATATTGAGGTGACGCAGTTGGTCTTCTTGGTGACTCAAAAGTAACTCAATAGATTTTTGAAAAAATCTGTCAAAACTTTAGGCAAATTGTTTAAAAAGTAGTCAGTTCAAGTGGTAATCTTCAACGCGAAATTCAAATAGTCGATAAAATTTTGAAGGCGCTATTTTCCCATCGTGAATGACTTCACTTGAAAGTAAGCGAAGTTCATTCCGACCTGGCTACCGATTCTAATCGTGTGCTTGGCCACCGAAACTGAGGGTGAAGATGACAAACAAGACATTCCGCTCGTGAGAAAGCCGATGGCGACTGAAACCGGCGCAGTGGCGACACTCCATTTCGAGTTGTAGGTCCATCGCTTTATCGTGGCATCGTCAAGTGGCTCGCCATGCGTGTCGGTCAGGGGGCTGAGAAAATAGACCGTCGCATCGACTGCGGCGCGACCTTGGCCAAAGGCTACCGTTTGCACTGAGCGCACCAGCAATGTCGGATTGGCGCTGAGAAGTTTTGATCCAGCGACAGATGAGAGCGCAGTCATCACGAGATCCATCGGAAGGTCTTTCCAGTGAACAGCTTTGCTGGTTGAGTTGAGCACGTAACCCGAAAGAGTGAGCGCCTCAGAAATGCCCAAGCTGGTCCACAAGTCTTTCGCTGCTGATGCTGCCACTTGCGATTCGGTTTGACTCGCAAGGCAGATTTTCATGTCACGTAGAAGCTTTCGAACCTTGCCGACAGCTTTTGCTTCTTCGATCGGACCGACCCGAGAAGTGGTTGCCTGAATTGGAGCTTCGCCGTTAATGAGTTCGGCCAAGCTGCCATGAGTAACCCCATCGGCAATTTCGGCAGGTAGCGGTTCACTCTGAGACGTTCCCCGTATTGCCAGTAATTTCTGTTTTTCTGCGAAATGTTCGGCAAGTCCAGTTAATGGATTTTTTGTGTTAAAGCGGGCCTTCGCGTAATGTGAAATCGCGAGAGCCTCGTTTTCATTTAGGCTTGAGCGCCTCGCCAGACCCAATATTTCTTCAACTTCATCGACTGCCTGGTCGATGGCTTTCGAAGTTTCTGGGGCCCTTGACTGAACTAAGAGTCTTTGTGTGTTCGCGTACCAGCCTTCGTGTGCCTCGATTGCATGCGTGAACGATTCGGGCAGTAAGTGGGTCTGTTTAGCGACGTTTTCTAAGAGCACTAAGCCCTCGGGTGTTTCGCGAAAAAGAGTTTTCGCAATCAATTCGCGAATGGGCGTAATCGGCTTTAAGTTCAGAAGTGCCGCAGTCGCAGTTGGACTATGATACTGACTGACCAGCAATAGCGCTGCACCCAGTGTGCTCGCCGTAAAGGCGACCCTTAAATTTTTGTAAGTCATGAATTCCCCAATCCCCTAGATGGCAGTGAGTTATCTTGGATGACCGTTAGTGTCAAATCACGTCTTTATGTAGCGTTTTTTTGAGTTTTGAGTATGTTCGTAACCTATGGAAACTGAACGGCAAAAAGTAGTAGTTGTATCGGGTGCAACAGGGGCGCTAGGAGGCTTCGTTGTGCGTGAATTTCTAAACAATTCAAGTGTAAACCATCCTTTCTGTGTCATTGGTCTTGATCGGGCTGACGCTGAATTGAAATTCGAATCGCAGTCGAACGCGAAGGTTCCGGTCTACCGGGTCAATGGTGGAGATCCTGCCAGCGTGAGTGCAGCAGTGACGTTGATTGAAAAGAAACACGGGGCGATTGCTACCTTTGTTCACTGCATGGGCGCGTTTAGATGGTCTAAGCTAAGTGATATTTCTGATGCAGACGTGAACACCTTAATTGACGCGAATCTAAAGTCGACGATCTATTTCATGCGTGAGCTAGCCATTCGCTGGCATGCCGACCCCAAGAGATTGGGGAGATCGATTGTTTTGTTGAACTCGAAAGCGGCCCAGAGCGCAAGCGCTGGAATGGGTGTTTACGCTGCCACAAAAATCGCGCTCAATGCGTTGGTGCAAGCAGCTCACGAAGAATTGAATTCGATCGGAGTTTCAGTCAATGCGTTTTTGCCTACGATCATTGATACCCCCGCCAATCGGCGCGACATGCCTGGGGCTGATGTCAGTTCGTGGGTAGATCCGGCCGTGCTCGCCCATTCTATTTTCAATCTCACTACGCGTGACCACAATAGAGTCAGCGGAACGCTCATTGGGTGAGGTAAGCAATTGCCAATCCCATCAACTCATGCGATTAATTTTCGCAAAGGAATCCCTACCATGAAAGGTTCAATGAAGAATCCAATGAAGACCTCTACTCTAATTCAACTTTTTTCATTACTTGCGTCAGCCGCCATTGTCGCGGCCTGCTCGAACTCGCCGGCCGTGAATCCGAACGGTCGCCCTGAGCTTTCGTTTCCGTCTGAAAAAAGAATCAAGAACCTGAGACAACTCACTGCTGGTGGCACCAATGCAGAAGCCTACTGGTCATTTGATGGTCGATCGTTGAGTTATCAGCACAAAGGGCACTCACGCGGCGATAATTTACCACCCGAAGTTTCAGAAACTGCCTCGTGTGATCAGATCTACACGATGCGTGCTGATGGGTCTGATTTTGCGCGGGTTTCTGGCGGTAAGGGTCGAACGACTTGTTCGTACTATGTACCGTCAGGCGAGCGTGTGCTTTTTTCAAGCACGGCCATTCCGGGCAATGCCTCGACCGATCAGTGTCCTCCAGAGCCAGACAAGAGCAAGGGTTACCTTTGGCCAATTTACGATACCTATCAAATTTATTCGGGTTCACCGAAGCCAAAAACTGGCGGATTCAGCGACAAAGACGTTTATGCCATCGAACCGGGGGCTCCGCGTGCGTACAATGCTGAAGCCACCGTCTGCAGTGATGGAAGTGTCGTATTCACCAGCGATCGAAATGGCGATCTCGATCTTTTCGTGGGTCACTTAGACACTCGAGGGTTATTGACCGACATTAAACAAGTGACCAACATTCTTGGGTACGACGGCGGTGCGTTTTTCTCGTCTGATTGTAAAAAATTGATCTGGCGCGCTTCGAGACCGAAACCAGGCCCAGAAGCCGATGAGTACAAAGCGTTCTTGAAAAAGCATTTGGTCAAGCCGAGTGCGCTTGAGCTTTGGATCGGAAACGCTGACGGTACCGACGCTCACCAAATTACCCGCTTGGGGGTTGCTAGTTTTGCTCCCTTTCTTACTCCCGATGCCAAATCAGTTTTGTTTGCTAGTAATTTACGCGATCCGCGCGGCCGAGGCTTTGACATTTATATGATTGATGTGAATGGAACGCACCTTGAGCAAGTCACTCATTCGGGGCTTTTCGACAGTTTTCCGATGTTTTCTCCTGATGGCAAGTATGTCGCCTTCTCATCTAATCGAAACGGTAAAGAGCCCCGTGAAACCAACGTATTTGTCGCAGACTGGGTACCGCGGGCGCAGACTCCGCTCACCTTAGATGAACCCGATGCCGCCGATCGCTATCAAGCCTTGATCGATGTCTTAGCCAGTTCTGAATTTGAAGGTCGGGGTTTGGGTACCAACGGTCTAGCGAAAGCCGTTGATTTGGTTGCTGCTCGATTTGAGAAGTTGGGGTTAACCTCTATTAAAGGGCAGAAAGAATTCAAATTGGGATTGCCCGTGATCACCGGCGTTTCGCCAAAGCCTGATACGGCATTCAGTGTTGCAGACCACCGTTTTGAGCTTCACCAATCATTCGAAGTTCTGCCGTTTTCAGCGTCTGGAAAAGTCTCTGGTGATGTCGTCGATGTGGGGTACGGCCTCGGAATTCTTGACCTCAAGATCGATGATTACGAAGGCAAGAACGTTAAGGGCAAGGTGGTTTTAGTTCATCGACATGCTCCTGAAAATCTCAAGTTAACTCGCGAGCAAGATCGAACTTACACAGATTTAAGGTATAAGGCATTTCTAGCGCGCGAACACGGTGCGAAAGCGATTCTCTTTTGGGACGATAAAGACCCCGCTTCAAAAGACGGCACAAACGGAGCTCTGGTAGTCGGTGGTTCTCACCCGGGCGAAGCGACTCATACGGGTGATGCGGGCATATTGGCCGGACTAGTCGCCTCAGATGCAGTTGATGCATTAAAAAAAGCGAAGAAGGTGACTCTAAATTTTGATCTCGAAGTGAAAACCGAGACGGCACACAATGTGGTGGGTGCTTGGGGTAAAGGGTGCAAGACCAGTCAGCCGATAGTCATTGGTGCACACCTCGATCATTTAGGCTTTGGCGGGCGAAAATCGTTGGCCAACGAAGTGAATGCGATTCATCCCGGAGCTGACGACAACGCTTCTGGCGTCGCGAGTATTATTGAAGCGGCCAGAATCATCATGCAGTCAAAAGATGCTGCGGTAAAAAAAGGGTGTTATTGGTTTGCGGCCTTTACTGGCGAAGAAAGTGGTGTCATCGGCTCATCTCACTTTGTTGATCTCATTCAAAAAGCTAAAGTGAAGCCAAAAGCGATGCTGAACCTTGACATGGTTGGACGATTGACTGCGAATCGTGTCACCGTTCTTGGCACCGAAACTGCGAAAGAGTGGTCTCAGTTGGTGAGTGTTGCCTGCGTTGATCACAGTCTTGATTGTGCGATGAGTGGCGACGGTTATGGTCCAAGTGATCACATGCCGTTTTATATCGCGGGTGTACCGGTTCTTCATTTCTTCACCGGAGCTCACGGAGACTATCACCGACCAAGCGATACTGCAGACAAAATCAATGCAACCGGCGGAGTTCAAGTGGCTGAATTGGTGGCCAGTGTCGCCGAAGGCCTGGCGAACCCAAAAGCTAAACTCAGTTTCGTGAAAGGCCAGAAGTCACCTTCGATGGGCCCAAGCGGGCGCGTCGGAGATCGCCGCTCTAATGGCGCGTATTTGGGCACCATTCCTGACTACACGCATGGTGCCGGTGGGGCGACCCCAGCTGGCGCCGAAAAGGGCGTGGTGCTTGCTGGCGTTCGGGGGGCGAGTCCAGCTGAAAAGGCTGGATTAAAGCAAGGTGATAGAATAATCGGTGTGACGACTAAGGGCCCGACTGGTAAGAAAACCGAGATTCAGAACCTTGAAGACTACATGTTTGTTTTGACAGCTCTCAAGCCTGGTGATGAGATCGAATTGCACATTGTCAGAGAGAAGAAAGAACAAACCCTTTCGGCTGTGGTTGGCAAGAAAGAGTAAGAACGGCCGCGAAGATTAGGAGTTAACGATGTTGGTTGGACGTGGTGATTTGGCTTTAAGTGTGATTGTTTTAGTTTTAACTCAACTCACCTTCGGGTTAGGTGATGCTATGGCGAATTTTGATCAAAAAATTCTACGCATGTCTGATCGCAAAGAAATGCTATCGAAAGAGTTTGGCCGCGAGTTTGACGGCATTCGCTATGTAGTTTTGGCCGAAGTTCATGACAATCTAGCTGTGCAAAAAGCGCAAGCTGCGTCGATGCAGGCCATTCTCAATCGGCAGTCTCGAGTTGATTTCACGACTGCCTGGGAGTTCTTAGATTTCTCCGACCAAGCCAGTGTTGCTGATGCCTACAGTCGATTTCATAGCGGTGAATTCGTCGGTGATCAGTTCATGAAGCTTTTGTTTCCGTCGGCATCGAGTTCGGTGCCTCACCCCAGTTACTTGCCCATCTTTAATGTGACGAGCGAGCACAATGGTCATTTGCTTTCGACGAATCTGTCGCGAAGTGAAAAAGCGCCCGTGGTTCAAGGCGGCATCGCGAATGCTATGCCTGGTACAGTGCCTGACGGATTTGCGATGGGTGGCGCGGGTTACGAAAAGCGGTTCACTGACGTCATGAGTGGTGGGCATGCCAATCAGAGTCAAATTGCTAACTACTTTGCGGCTCAGTGCTTGACTGACGATGTGATTGCAAAACACTTAGTCGAAGAATCATCTGATTTTTTAAAATTCTTAGTGATCGGCAGTTTTCACGCTGACTACAATGATGGAGTCGTTAAGCGCATTCAAGTGAGAGACGCCGAGTCTGAAGTTAAAGTCATTCGCTTTATCGATGTGTCAGACTACGCTGAGTCTGAGATCGAAGCGGCCATTCAAGACCCCGCCTATGGTGCGGTCGGCGACTATGTTTGGTTTGTGAATGAGCCCGCGGCTGAATGAAAAAGCGTTCAAAAGTAGTGAGTGTTCTCAATTTAGAGGCCCCCCTATCAAATGGGCGTCCGGCCTATGTTTGTGCCGCTAGCGGGCTGGTACACTTCAAAAATCGATTTTGGATTGCCTCAGATGATGAGCTTCATTTGTTTCATATTGATCCGGTCAAAGATACCTATGCAACACCAGTGCGAGTGTTTAAGGGTGATTTACCCTTAGATCTTCAAAAGCGAAAAAAGAAGAAGAAAGATTTTGAATCACTGATGGTGGTGGCTGGCCAAGGTTTACTTGCGCTGCCTTCGGGGTCAAAGAGCCATCGTACTCAAGGAATATTGTTTGACGATAAGTCTGGTAAAAGTGGCTGTTACCAAGTTGATTTTTCGTCGCTTTATGAAACCCTTTCAAATTATTTTGAGCGACTCAATATTGAAGGCGCCGTTGTTTCATCGCGGTCGGTTTATCTCGCTCAACGGGGTAATAGTGACGAAGGCGTGAATGCCCTGATTGAGTTAGACTCAGATGCTTTTTTTCAACAGTTGAAAAAGCGCGAGTTTAAAAAAGCATTATTGAAGAGCATTCATTTTCTGAAGCTGGGTGAAATTGGAGGCGTGCCTCTCACTCCGACAGATCTGTGCCTAGGTAGGTCGCCCACTGAAATTCTGTTGAGTGCGACTGCTGAGAACACTAAAGACAATTACACCGATGGTGCGTGTCTTGGCTCGCGCTTGTTTTCGTACAGCGAAGAGTTGGGTCGAGTGCAGCAATTGAAATTTGCTGAATCAGTCAAAGTTGAAGGCATTAGTTACGATCAGAAGAGCCGAACTCTTACTTACGTGAATGACGAAGACGACGTGAACGTGCCAAGCGAGTTGCGGGCCGTGAAGCTGTAGGCTGACTAGGCAGAACTTGCCGTGTTTCAAATTTTCTGCAAAAGCGTTAATATTTCATTGGCATGCTCAGGTTTTTTCACTCTAGATTTCTCGTCACTTTTGTCGGTATTTTTATCATCTGTGGTTCTCTCAACCCGCTTACCGGTGTGGCCGGTGAACTCGATGAGTGCGCGGGCGTGTCTTGCGCTGATGAAGATTCGTCTCTTTCTGTTTCGGCTCTGATGGTTAACCTACGTCAAGCTCAAGTTCCAAAAGAGCTTTCTGGTCTTGTGTCGGTCTGTCCGGGCGAGACGTCGGCTAATGAGTGTAGTGAAGATGAGTATCGGCTGTCGCGCATTCGTTTTGGAAAATCGCTTGCCGATAAAGTACTCGCAGCCAAAATTCAGCCCGACATCCTCGCACTCAACTTACAAAAAGACCTAGGCTTGATTCAAGATCGTTTGGCATTGAAAGAATTTCTTCGCGGCCTTCAGCAAAAAGATCCGACCTATGCCGACCGACTTGAACTCGCTCTAGCGGGGTTTCAACAGATGTCATCGCTGTATGGTGGCGGCGATGTCAAAGACCTCAAAGAAATCTATACGGTACTTCTGCCCAAATCTTTTGCCAATCTCAGAAAGAGAATTCAATTGGTCAGGCGGCAGCTCACCGTGGTTCTCAGTGAAAAGCCAGATGAGCCCACTTTTAGTGAAGCCAAGCAGACGATTTTAGAGCTCAACCGTTTAGAGTTAGCTATCGGGCCTTATACGTTTGAAGGCCAGCGCGATGCCTCAACGTTTCCGGTTCCCGAAGTGAATGCCGAGCGTCTTTCTCGATTCGTAAATATCTTTAATCATCACGTTCGCGAAGAACGACGTCTCTTCGCCGCCACTTATCAAGGCAAAGTTGACCAAGCTGTTAGCAATGTTGAAGCGATAAAAATGGGAATCACGATTGGTATTTCAGTGGTGCCCGGTGTGAATGTGATTGGTGGCCTGATCATTGGCGCCACCTTTAGTGCGGGTACTTCTTGTGTCGTACAAAAAGAAACGACAGGTGAGGTGAGTTACCGAAAAGCCGCAGTCGACGGGGCTATTGGGGGAGTGGCAGGCGCTGGCGGAGGAATTGTCGGCGTGTCGGCTGAGAAAGCGCTCGCTGGCTTAGCTGCCAAACTTGGCGCCAACTCGGGCTCAAACGTGGTTACCGTGGCATCTTTTCTTGGGCGAGAGGCCGTGAGTACGGTGGCTACGGGGGGGCTTGATGGGGGCATGCAGGCTGCGGTTCGCGGAGAAAATATTTTTCGAGGTGTCGCCGATGGCGCGATTGAAATGGCGAAGCCTGAGAATTTGGCACTGGGTATGGGTGCCAGCGTGGCTATGCGTGGGCTGGCAAAGGGCGTTGAGAAGGTCGTGCCGAAGGCAAGAGGTAAGACTTCAACTGAGTTGAATTCCCAGGCTGGGTTGCACGGCCCAGATCCCGCAGTAACTGCAGCTGCCCAACCAAAAGAACTCGTAGGGCCGAAAGCTCAACCAGAGTTCGATGCCAGTGTTGTCAGGGTTAAAGTTGCTTCGGGTGAACTCATAGAGGTTCGTCGGGCAGATATCGCTGATGCAGTTCAAAAAAATATTTCGAATGACATGAATGTGAGTGCAACCCTGCAGTTGCCAGAGTCAATCAAGTTTACCGGAGCCGAGCAGGCTAAACTTGAAGCCCTGAAGAGCGAACTCACTCGAATTGCGGCAACTGGTCGCGAAGGGGCCGCCGAAGTGAGCGCCCTCGTGGGTTCGATCACTCCTGAGACTCTGAAAAATATTCCTCGGGATCGGCTGATTCCGATGCTTGAAAAGCGGGTGCAAAAAATTCCGCAAACCTTAATGCAACTTGAGGCAAGAGCAATCCCAGTGCAAAATTCATGGTCAGGTGCCAAGACCAAAGACCTCGCAGCTGTTCGAGTAGGGCGCAACATGGGCGAGATCGAACAAGAGTTCGATGTTTTAGCCAGGAAAGCCAGCGATTCAGGAATTACTAAGCAGAAGGGAACCATGATTCATGAGGTGGACGCGGCTTTTGCAGCTCCCGGAGGCATCATTGATCGGAGTGTTTTGGTTGGCAGCCAAGGCATCCAAGTGTCGAATTTTTCGGGAGGAGAAAAAGTGTTTGCAGTTGGCCACCAAGGAGCCGTTCAGTTTCAGGGAAAACTTTCTACCCGTGGGGGAGAGCGGTATTATGCGATTCTTTATCCGAAAGGATTTGTGAAGGCTTTTGGTGAAGACCTTCGTACCGTGGGGGTTGGTGGAATTTCCGGAAAAACTCCTCCAGCTGCTACGTTTGCTCAAGAGTATGCTCCTCGTGGGCATGCCTTTGTGGTTCGAGCAGAAAATTCGACACGAGACCAAGGGCAAGTTCACGTTCAGTTTGGATATCAGTGGGATCGAATGAATATTAATGGTGAGACGATGTCGCAGACAGAGTTCATGAGAAAACAGGCGATAGGTATCGTTGAATTTGATGTCGACGGGAAAATTTTGCAAATTCGGAGGTTTCAATGACAGTAGGCGACTTGGTGAGAGCTATCGTTGACCCAAGTGATGTGTATAGTCAAGTAGAGGCGCTTCGCAGTCTTGATCGGCTACGCCCAGCTCAGATCCCAGAAGAATTGATTCAATTTCTCAATGGGTTTCTAACTGACGATGCGGTTCGCGCGGGGTTTGTCGGGCTAATACTTTTGGCGTCTCAACCTGAATCGACCGAAGTGAAAAAATTAGGGCCTACTTATGCGAGAATTTTTATTGGAAGCCTGCAAGAAATCGATCCTGAATTGAGTGGCGAGTGCTCCGAAAAATTGAAAAACATTGGAGTAAGTAATTTAGAGCCTATTTGGGCCGCCGACTTTTTTGTCGATGAATTTTCGACTCTGGCTGATCACTATTTCGTTCGCGAAGCGTTGCTTCTTTTGCGATAGCAAGCCTATGTTCATGTCATCCCTTCCGATATTTGGTTCATCGACTAAACGTTGGTAACCGATTCAAATAATAACCCTGCCAAAAATAGACACTAGACGTATGATTTTGGCAGGGTTATTATGGATGTATGCCTCACTCAAGGACCCGCCAAGCGCTGAATCGGTTAGAAAAAAAGCTTAAATTCTAAAGAGTTGTCAGTATTCAAGGCGCCAGACAGACCGGAAAAAGCTTTTTGGCGAGAAACCTATTCAAAAATGGGCACTACGTCACTTTTGATTTGGCAAAAGAGCGCGACGAAGCGACGGCACGCATTGGCACTTATTAACCGGAGCAATACATAGTACGTATTTCTATTGATTTTTAGTCTCTAATTGAGATCTAATGCATTCATGAAAGATTCACGTTCGCTTGATCAGTCCGCACAAGAAATTTTACGAATCAAAGCTGTCAATGCTCTC
>CAITVN010000010.1 GCA_903895855.1 Oligoflexia bacterium
GCCTGTGCCGAAGGCCATGTACTCGAGTGTACTTATTTCTCGCCTGAAAGAAAGGCGACAGAATGTAGACGTCTTGGACCCCATTTTATGACGTTCTCTGGTGGTGCACTTTACTTATTCGCTGAAGACTTGGCTGATAAGAAGCTAAAAACTTTTTCGCTCTCACGCATGACCGCTGCAACTATGCTAGCTGGCGAAGAGTACACGACCTCACGCATGAGTTATCAAGAAGCTTTCGGAAACAACCTTGGCATGGTGCGCGGAGTCGGCAAGAAACAAAAGATCGTGTGTCGGTTTCAGAACGGTTCGGCAACCTATGTGCGTGAACGAGTCTGGCACCCTTCGCAGGTGATCGAGCCTCAAGCTGACGGCTCGATTCGATTTGAGATGACTGTTTCGATCTCGTCTTTGTTAGTAAAGTGGCTTTTGGGTTTTGAAGATTCAGTTGAAATTCTTGAACCCACTAGCTTACGTGAACAAGTGGTTGCGGCTGCTGAAGCGATTCTAAAAGTGTATAAGAAGAATCGGGCGGCGTGAAGTATCACTAATTGTCTATCGGAGGAGATACCTATGGGAAAGCAGAGAAAGAATGCTGAGAGTTGGTTGGTTGGCCGCGAGTCACTTTCTGAAAATGTCTTTCTTAATGACGGATTTTGGAAGAAGAAAATCGAAGGCAGCACTTGTGCAGGGAGATATTCTTCAGAGTGGCGAAAAGACCTTCGACCTATATCGTCAAATTTGCGACCCTCTTCTGAGACCAACGATGAAGGATGGGAGCGCTATTGTTTTGATTTTTTTGAGCCCTTTTATTTAGCTGGCTGCCTTTCCAAATTTAGCGGCGGTCAACGTAATCGAACGTTCCGAAGTTCAGGGCGCCAGGTTGATATCAGTTTTGTCTTCGACAGTTTTCCTACCGGGGTTTGGCCCCAAGGTGAGCCTGAGACCTGTGTTGTTACAATTGAATGCAAAAATCTCTCGGTCTTTGATCGCAGTGCCATTGAGAATGCGTTGAGAAACCTCAAAGACCGTGAGGACCAAAGGCGGCAATCTATAGACATGATGCACGAACGCGCGTCGTTCATTCCTGTGTTGATGTGTCCCGGGCCAAATCGTCCAAACCTTAGCGACATCTCGACCCCTGAACTCCTGGATATTTCAAAGCGGTGTAAAATTATCACCCAATCTGACTTAGATTATTATCGTAATCAGGTTAGGGCGGTTGGGTGGAGAATGACTTGGAATCTCCTTCTATTCGAGGGGCTACATAGGTCGAGTGCGAGCGGTGCAATTAAGCCTACTCTTAGTGTTCCAGCGCTTTCGTATCCTCTGAAGGGAATTCGGGCGATAACGGTTGTTCTCTCTGTTCGAGACGCTTTGGTTCTTTGCCATGTACCGCGAGCAAACCGAAATCTGTCGAACAAGAATTTGTATCAAAGGCCTCTTAAAAAAAGTCGACTTCAAAAAATAGCAAAAACACTACTTGATTCGAAACGATATGAAACGTGTTTTCCAAATAACATAGTTGGGGTGCTCAATCTCAGAGACTTCGCTAACCCAGGTTATGAGTGCTGGTGGAGTGGTCAGGCCCCTAATTCCGACACCCCGTCATTGGGTGCTCTCGATATTCCCCTGACCTACGGGTTAATCAAGGTTATTGACGGCCAACATCGGCTCTATTCATACTTGGAAGCTATCTTTCAGAACGAAGAAAATGCCGATCTTGGTAATCTGTTTTTGACATTTACACTTCTGGTCAATGCGACAAGTCTTTGTGAGAAAACGATTTTTGCTTCAATTAATACTGAAGCCGAGGAGGTTAATTCAAATCTTGTCGACGTGATTCTCTATCAGATGGAAGAAAAACTCTCTGGGCGAGGTTTCGCTGCAAGCACTATTTGTAGATTGTGTTTCGAGGACAGATTTCGCATTCAGTGGTTCGATAAAGACTACGGCTTTGGGCCTGTGAGTACAGCTGATATTGATATCGATGGTGATTTGCGCTCAAGAATTAAAGTGCATGATTTCGTTCGGCCGTTCGAGATGTCTGGACTTACGATGGACAACGGCTTAGGGATTCTTCAAGTTATCACGCGACAAAGTGATGAGGCTGCAGCAAGTCTATTTCTCGAATATATACAAAAAGTTCGTGAGTGGTTAGGTACTTCGGTACTTTGGGAAAGTCACCTGAAACGGCGCCCTGGTGTACGCTTCTTAATCTATCTTTTGGCTGCGTGGTTGAAAAAGTACTCAGGGAAAGATCAGAAACTTGAGCAGCTCGCGGAACTGGTCAACAGGAATAAGAGTGAGCTTCGAAAGTTTTTCAGTTCTTACGAAAAAACCTCTGTACCAGAGGAGGATATCAAAGATTTAGTGCAGTCGTTGATGTAAATGCGGGGTTTGCCTCGCTCGCATCATTCTGAAAAAAGTTGGACTTGTCTTGTTTTCTAGCTATTTGTGACCTGAGCTGTCACTGCGTTCGGTTAAACTGATTGACATGAAAGAACCGATTCGAGCCAAAACCAGAAAAGAAAAGATCACCTTCCGTGAAATAGCTGAAGCCGACGAGTTTCGGTGTACGCGAAAGATGCTTCCGATAGTGGTTGGCAAGAGAGTCGACGACCGACCAACCGTAATTGACTTGGCGCAAGTGGGTCACCTTTTGTGCGTAGGCATGACAGGATCGGGTAAGTCAGCGTTCTTGCACTCCCTCATCGCTTCCGTATTGCTTTGTTTTAGCCCGACAAAATTGAAGCTGATTCTCATTGATATTAAGGGAAGCGAATTTGACAGTTACCGTCAAATTCCTCATTTGCAGGTTCCGATAATCCAAGACCCTACCCGGGCGGTGCTCACATTGAAATGGGTTCTCGGCGAGATAGATCGCCGAGTGAGTGGTCGAAGACTGCTGTGTGAAAAACTGACGCGCTTGATTGTCTGTATTGATGAATATGCTGATCTGATTTTAGCAGACAAAAAGCGCTTCGAAAGCCTTGTCGCGACTATTAGTGAAAAAGGTGCTCGGGTTGGGGTTCATTTGGTGTTGAGTACTCACTGTGCATCGACAGATGTGGTGACTCGTTCGATAAAGAAGAGTTTGCCTTCTCGAGTTTGTTTTCGTGTTGCCAGCGCTAGCAACTCTAAGGCCGTGCTTGGTCGGTTGGGCGGCGAGCGATTATCTGCAGCAGGCGATTTGTTGTTACTGCGTGAAGGCTCTGACAATATTTTTCGGGTGCACGGTTCACTTGTGGGCGAGAAGGATACTCAGACGATTACGAAATTGTGGAAGGCTGAGAGCCGTTACTGCAAAACCTCATGTTCGGGATTAGGGCAGTTTCGTGTCGATTTTAGTTACTGAATGCAAATTGGGCGACAGGTAATCGCCACGAACCAAAAGTCTGGGTTGGAGTGCCGGCCGTGCTCA
>CAITVN010000011.1 GCA_903895855.1 Oligoflexia bacterium
TATGCGCTCCGTGTCTTGCAAACGAAAACTGCCTTACCCACTCGAAAGTCTGAAGAACCGATTTAAAAAATGACCGCCCGAGTTTCATTTGGGCGATCGCTTCACAATTGGGCTCACCCTCTGACTATCAGCGTTTTTCTCACGCGACTCGCATGCTACCTGATGAGAGTTTTATTAATCCGTGGGCCACTCAGTTTGAATTGGTGAAAAATGCGAGAACCGAGGCGCGTCGCTACTTAGCCGAATTGCTTCAAGACGCGAACACGTCGATTGGTGGCAGCGAATCAGCATTGAGCCTGATGAAAGTACTCTGCACGAAACTCGAGGGTCTTTATGAAATCTAATCTCAAACCAAGAACGACGGCCAAACTTCAAGCTGCGGTGATCGGTAGTGGTTTTGGCGGCATTTCGGCCGCCATTCGCCTACAAGCCATGGGTGTTCAGACTACATTGCTTGAAAAACGCGATCAGCCCGGAGGTCGCGCCTACGTTTATCGCGATGCGGGTTTTACTTTTGATGCCGGGCCAACTGTCATTACAGCTCCTCAGTGCTTAGAAGAATTGTTCGCCCTCGCGAGCAAAGAGATGCGCGAATACATCGAACTCATGCCGGTGACTCCGTTTTACCGTCTGTGTTGGGACGACGGTAAGTTTTTCGATTACGATGGTAACCTTGAAAATACCCTTCGACAAATTCAAGAACTCTCACCTCAAGATGTCAAAGGCTACCGAGCGTTTCTGAAATACTCGAAAGAAGTTTTTGACGCCGGATACACCCGTTACGTGCATGTGCCTTTTCTTGATTTTCGTTCGATGCTGCAAGCAGCGCCAGACTTAGTGCGCCTGCAAGCCCATCGCTCGGTTTATTCAATGGTCGGACGTTTTATCAAACACCCGAGGCTTCGAGAAGCATTCAGTTTTCATTCGTTGCTGGTCGGGGGTAATCCCTTCGACACGTCTTCGATTTACACGCTCATTCATTACCTAGAGCGAACGTGGGGCGTCTTTTTTCCGAAAGGTGGCACAGGCGCCCTGGTTCAAGCTCTGCTGAAACTATTTAGAGAATTGGGCGGAACCCTCGAGCTCAATTCAGACGTGAGCGAAATCACGGTCGACAGTGAAAACTCCCAAAACGCGGCTGTGACCGGATTGATCGTCAACGGTCAATCTCGTCACTTTGACTTCGTGGTGAGTAACGCCGACGTGATGCACACTTACGATCGGCTACTTTCAAAAACCGCACGCGGCAAAATAAAAGCTCGGGCACTAAAGAAGAAGCGCTGGAGCATGTCTTTGTTTCTGATTTATTTCGGCACTAAAAAGAAATACCCACAACTCGCCCACCATTCGGTGCTCTTTGGACCTCGCTACAAAGGCTTACTCGATGATATTTTTAAAAAAGGCAATTTAGCGAAAGACATGTCCTTGTATTTGCATGCTCCAACAAAATCTGATTCTTCACTCGCCCCTGAAGGCTGTGAAGGATTTTACGTACTTTCACCGGTTCCGCACCTGGGCAAAGGCACCGAAATCAACTGGGCAACTGAAGGGCCAAAGTACGCAGAGCAAGTTTTAGATCGCCTAGAAAAAACCTTACTGCCGGGGCTTCGTTCTCAAATCGTCACTCAGCGCATTTTTACTCCCGATGATTTTAAGGGCGAGCTCAATGCCCACTTGGGGTCAGCGTTCTCATTAGAACCCACGCTCACGCAAAGTGCGTATTTTCGAACCCACAATCGAGATTCAAAAATCAAGGGCCTGTACTTTGTTGGTGCAGGCACTCATCCTGGAGCCGGAGTGCCGGGTGTCGTGAATTCAGCTAAAGCCACAGCGGCTGTGATTGCCGCCGATTGGGGCCTTAATGGAGCAACCTAATCAGCTCGCTAGCCAGCTTCCAAATCACCTAGAGGCTCAGTCTAAGCAAGTGCTAGCCAAAGGCTCAAAGAGTTTTGCGTTTGCCTCGCTGTTTTTTGATCACAAAACCCGAGAAGCCGTTAGATTACTTTATTACTGGTGCCGCCACTGCGATGATGTCACTGATGGTTCGGTTCTGGGGTTCAATCAACAAGCCACCCAATCACTGCCCAGTGATCGGGTGACCTGGCTACAAAAACAAACGGCATTGGCTTACGAAGACTCGCTCGCAAGTTTAGACGCCCCATTTGAGGCCTTTCGTCGGGTCGCCAAAGAAAATCAAATTCCGCAGCTTTACCCACAAGATTTGTTACTAGGTATGGCGTACGACGCCAATGGCGAGTCAGTCGCAAATGTAGCCGACCTACTCACCTACTGTTACCGAGTTGCTGGCACCGTGGGCTTGATGATGTGCCATTTGACCGGACTCAAAGATGAAGGCGCTCAGAAAAATGCAGTCGATCTGGGTATTGCACTTCAGTTAACCAACATCGCACGCGACATCGGCGACGACTTTAGAGCCGGTCGTGTTTACCTGCCAGCCGACTGGCTCATCGCCGAAGGCATCGACCGTTTCGATTTGTTAAACCCACTCTACGAAGAAGCGATCAACCGACTCGTGCGAAGACTGCTTACCGAAGCTGACCAGCGATACGCATCGGCCGAAAAAGGGCTAGTGAGTTTACCTCTTCGCGCGGCACTTGCTGTGGCAATAGCCGCGGCTGTTTACCGCGCCATTGGCACACAAGTCATTCAACGAGGCGCAAAAGCGCGACACACCCGAGTTTCACTGAGCCGTTTTTCAAAGTCGATTTCAGCGACGAAAGCCCTCTGGGTGATTGCGAAAACACTGCCCCATCGATTACTGTCTCGTCAAAGTGTTCAACCGGTTCGTCAAATCTGGAGGTTTCACCCATGAAAAATCAGTCGTACTTAGAAGACATTTGGTTTTATGCTTGTCGAATTCGTCAGTTCGAAAAAGAAGATTGGGCGTACTACATTCGTTGGGTCGGGCTAATGCTCGGACTTCTGTTTAGCACCGCAGGTTTTGTGATCACCGGTTGGGCCAATGGTGTGCAGTTTCCGGCATACGTTTGGAATGTGCCGATTGGCACGGCGATCTTTGTGGTCGCCATTGCGTTCGATACGATCGGCCATCAAACGGCTTATAAGGAGGCACTCAAGAGCGGAGAACGCCTCGTGCACTTGATTACGATCGGCGCGGGTGTTTCGAGTTCATTGATGCTTTGCTTGGCTTATCATTGGCCAGTCTTTTTTAGAATCCCTGCGCTAGCGCTGATTCTACTCACCGTCTTTTACAGCATCATCGATGAATGGATGCACTGGACGCGGTACATGAAAGGCAACTCTGATCGCATTGAAATGTGGAGCCACTTTTTTATTTTCGTGGGTCACTCGATCATGATTTTTTCTTGGTGGAACTGGTACGATGCAGGGTATCCAGGGGTTAAAGAAACACTGGTGTTTCTGAAATTCTAATAAACGCTGACTACCATTCGATGAGGTGACTCTTGCTTAAGTTTGTCTTGCCCATGCTTTCGGTTACCAAGCTCGCCTTAACGACCGTGATCGCAGTGATCGCCGCGAGCGTGAGCGCTTGCTCTAGCGCGCTAGCCGAAACTGCCTGGAATTCAACTTGTGAGCCGCACGAATGGTTGAGTAAGCCCGAATCTCAGTCAGGGGTTTTTCATGGCCATTCGGGTAAGAAGTGTCAGGTGACGTTCGGCCCACTTGCCTCCGGCACTCCGATTAATTTTAACTTTTCTGGACTCAAACAAAAAATCATCACGAAAATTGAAACTGACGGAGTCGTTCACGCGGGGCCTTCAGTCGTGACCGAGGGGCTACTCAAAGGCACTCAATACGAAGTCTCTCACCTAGTGAGCGAAGAAAGTGAGCCCGTCAAAATTCGTGAGCTCGCAAAATTACTCACTGATGAAGCCACCGAGCTAACCTATGAAACCCACTCTCAGTCGGTAGAAGCCTCTGGTATGGCATCGTACCTACGGTCGGTGAATTTTTCAATGACCGTCAAGCAAGTCAACCCGGGTATCATTCAAGTAGCCTTCACCAATGAAGTGAAAGTGGCGAGACCGTGGTTCACTCCTGATTTTTTATTTGCTCCCATCGCCAGACACACCTGTGTTGAAAAATTAGATAAGGTGTCGACTGCCCTCTTGGCTTGGATGCAAAACCTACCGAAAGGAAACTAAGATGCTCTTGACCGCTCGTGATGTGATTCATGCGCCAGTCGCTCAAGTCGTTCACTTGATTCGCGACAACTTGAGCGAGCTCGTGCCCTTTTTGCCTAACATTGCCAAGATCGAACGCGTTGAACTGAAAGATCACGCTACATTGCGTGCGGCTGAGAGCGCCACCGAACAAACTCGACTGAATCACTGGTTTGCAAAAGTTGAGGTTCCGGCGATTGCAAAGAAATACCTGAGACCTGAATTCTTTGGATGGCGTGAACTGACCACCTGGGGTGATGACTCACTGAGCGCAAAATTTCAAATCGAGTCTTTTGTCGGCAAGAATTTTTTTGAAGCCAGCGGCACATATGTCTTTCGTGCCTTAACCGATCACTCAACCGAAATCACCGTGAGTTGCGAGGTGTTGATTCACGCCGAACGAGTCAGGGGAGTGCCTGAGCTACTGGCAAAGACAGCCACCCCCTTGATTGAGCGTGTGATCAGAAAAATGATTGAACCCAGCCTTTCAACTCTTGGCCATTGCTTGAATGCCTACTTTGCCCAAGACCACGAGAACCTCACTCAAAAAACCCTATAGCTTTCAATATGTTCGCAAGTAGCGAACACTTTGTTCGCTATATTGACGCATTGCGCTATACTTTTTCGAGCGCTCGGTTTATACCTCAGTTCGAAATGAAGACCGCAACTAAGACAACCGCATCAAAAGCAAGCCCAGTGATTGAGGCAGCATCGACACCGAATGCCCCTCGCGAAGCTGGCACTCGCTTTCAAGAGCTTCTGGCTAACGAGCTTAAGCGCCGCAAAAGCCTCAGGCCTTCATACAGTTTGAGGGCCTTCGCCCGAGATTTGAAAATATCACCCAGCTTTCTATCTGATTTACTGACAAACAAACGCTTTCTCTCACCACAAAAAGCCATCGCACTCGCCAGCGCCCTTCGCTTGAGTGACGAAGAACGCAACGAGTGGGTCTTTCGCTCGCAAATGCAAAGGGCCAAAACAGACGGTTCGACAGACATTTCGTTAGACGACCCATTGAATCACCGCAATCACTTGCCTAGTCGATTAATTGGTGAAGCCCCTCTCTCAGTCGATAAATTTGAAACGCTATCGAGCTGGTACGCTCTTGCGATTCTTGAACTCTCAAACCTGGCAAAAAGGCCGCGAAGCCACGCCGAAATCGCTGAGCGACTTGGCATTACCTTAGATGAAACCACCGAAGCTTGCGAGCGCCTCATTCGCTTGGGATTAGCCGAAAAAGACGCCGCGAGTGGTGAGCTCAAGAAAAAAGAAAAAGTTCTCGCCGTACCCGCAACCCCGGGCAGTCAAGCCATTCGTAATTTTCACAGGCAAATGATTCACCACGCCTCTGAATCGATCGACCAAATCGCCGTTGAGCACCGTGATATCTCGGGGTCTACCGTCAGCTTCGACCGAACCCAAATCGACGAGATCAGAAAAGAAATCACGCGGTTTAGAAAAACGATTCTAAAGCTCTGTACTCAAAAATCGAATTCAAACGCTAACGATGTCTACCAACTGAACGTTCAGTTCTTTCCGTTAACAAAACCCCTTTCGCCCTCAGTCAGTTCATCAACCCAAACAAAAAGCAATAAACACAATAAAAGGAAGCACCCATGAAAATGCAAAACCATCTTAGAAAACAGACGTTGAAACTACTCACTGCCACCGCGATTCTCTCGGCCCTCTCAGGTTGCAGCTATCACGACACCTGGAAAGCCGAAATGTTCTTAGTTGGCACGACTCCCCTAACCGACCCGGCAATCTGCGCTCGAATTGTCATCCTGAATGAATCGAAAAAAGGTGAAGAAGCCTACACCACTAGTCAAAGCGTTTATAAAGACTGGAATACCGGCGCCGACTGGGTCAACAACACTGCCACCTACACCATATTTGATGGTTACTTAGGCCACATGAGAACGCCTCACAGCACAGGCGATTTGATTCTCGCGAATGCCGCCCACCAGAGCAAGCTTTTGATCGAGATTCCGTTTGATGCCAGCAAAAATCCAGAAGCTCTTCAAAATCCTTACTTTGAAATTGAAGTTGCCTTATCTGTCGCATCGATGGATGTGAATTCAACACAAACGTTTAATCTGGGATTCAACAACGACCGTTATTCAGAAAAAGAATTACAAATTACAGCAACTGAAGGACTTTGCGGATTCGAATACCGCTACCGAGCGTTGGCAAATCGATTCACCAGCGGCGGCCCGGCTCAAGTGACTGACATACCAGCAGACTTTTAGTCGCGAGTACCACACCAAAAAAAGACAAAGGAAGAAAAAAATGAAAACGCGCAAAACCAAAAAAAATCAGAAAAACACCTACCGAATCGCACGACTGATACCGCTAATCACTGTAGGCATGGCACTCTCGACACTTGTGACGCTCACACAATCAACAACCGTTAACGCAGATGAAAAAAAATCAGCCGAAAAAGAGCCTGATTTCAAATTAACGACCAAGAAAGGGGCTCAATTCGGATTCACCACTAACCTAGCGGTTCCAGAAAATAATCAACCGTACACTTACCGCGATCTGGGCGTTATCGAAGGCACAGCTGGGTATTCAGCCAGCCACTCATCTGATGGACCGTCTCACCCATGGAAAATCAATCTAGGTTTGGCAATTCAAAATCTCTTGCGAAGTAACGGCGTCAACCCCAACCAGTTAATCTTGAAAGACACTGAATGGAAATTTCTCGATACCAAAATTTCACTCGAACTCGCGCCGAACGAAGCCGGCTCGGTTGCCGTTGATCAGTACAGCGTGACCATTGACCCGGCAGACGTCACCGTTTTTGATCGAGGAATTGTTTTTAATCTCGGCCAAATTGAAATCAGTCAACGCGCTTCACTCGACGGAACCTTTCAAGTGACGACTTACCCACTGAGAGTCAAATTTGGCATCAATGGCCTGGATAGTTCTCTCAAGGCCGTTCGGGTTCAAGACTCACCATTTGAATTCTCGACAACAATTGCGATGCTGGGATACACCTACACCGATAACCCACACAGCGGTGGCAGTGGCATGGCGATGGCTGATTTTGACGTCGCTATCGCAAAATCCTGGGCACTCAAGAACAACCAGGCCATTCGGCTTTCTGCTTGGGTTGAGGGCAAGGGTTCGTGGACATCAGACAACGTCATCTCACACGAAGAAGTCGGTACGGCAATCACCTACACCCCCGTTAAAAACCTCAGTTTACGCCTCTCGTTCAAAATCGAATCCGACCAAATGCAAGGAGATGGCGATCAAATCCGAGACAACTACACCCAAACAGGCGGTCTAGAGTTGATCTCGACGTATTAGCTAGTACACCTCATCAGTTGGATTTTTTCGAAACAAAAGGAATTTAAAATGAACTTCACAGACAATGTAAAACACAAACCAACCCTTCAACCCCACTCTTCAAGTTCGATACTCGCCCTCACAATGGCCGCACTGATTGCACTATCTGCGGTGACAACCAGCCCAGCCCTTGCCGGTGGCGACACAGGCGGAGGCACCGACGTCGGAAACGGTGGGCTTAAGTTAGAATGCGAAGCGCCTGAGCAAACTCTTGATGGTTTATTTATTGACGCCTACTTGATCGATAAAGAGCGACACCCTGAAAACGAGGCCTGGCTAACCGCTGAACCAGAATTTTCAAAACTTAGCTTGCACGCTCACTTAGCACGCATCGTTGACCGCATCGCAAAGTTCGACCTCAAACTTTCTGTTTTTTACCGAACCGAGTTCGACTTTATTTTGAACGCGTTGGCGATGAAAAAAAGCCTCACAAACGGTTCACAATCGATCGTGTTTGAAAATTTAAAAGACACTCGACTCACTGACACCGGCTACGTCACCTACCCCAGAGCCTGCCACTTAAAACAGTTTTCAATGATCACGATTCCGCAATCGTACGCCCCCCCATACCACGACGACGAAAAAAGGTACTACAATGAATACCGTAGTACGATTCAGTATCATTTTGACGAATCCGTTCTCGCAGCGACCGACATTGAATCTGGCAAAATGGCTTTCACGCTCGCTTACGCAATCACCCACGAAGTCACCTACAAGGCGGCCTATTTGAGCGTGACTTCAATCGTGGCTTACCCAAATGTGGGTTCATTTAGTATCTTGCGACCTCGAGAAACCAAACGCATTCAGTTTTCTGATGGCATTCGCTGGTTCAACAATTACCTGCACTCGACCGAATTCGGAAACTCAGACGAATACCTGAAGTATGCAAGGTTTTCAGAAATCCTACCCTACGTGTTCTTACCGACTTCACCCACAGCGCTCGAGAAATTCAAACGCGAAGTGGCCGACACGATTACCACACGTGAATCGCAAGACCCGAAAACATTACCACTCACCACTTACGACGAGGTAGGTGGACTAGCCTTATTCACAGTACGCACGACTAACGACGGACTTCACCTGGTGACGACTTACACCATCGGCGAACAAGAACCCACGAGCGACTTGAACCTAGCGCTTCGCCAGCTCTATGAAGAACTTGCTATGGGGGCTGCGCATTACTCCTACTAGCGCGATCGCCCTGCCCTCTTTATCAGCCAAAAAGAGGGCTCTTTCAAATCAAAGTTCCAAATCGAACGGTGATTTTTCGGGACAGTTGCACCGTTCGTTTCTAGAGCGACAGAAGAAACAAAAATGCAACACTGGATTGACCTTTCGACGCCGTTTGATTAAGAGCAGCTCACACACAGAAAGCGAGCACAACTTTGAAATCACACCTTAAGATGCCTATTTCTATTCATTCTCTATTTATTATGGGTACTTGCCTATTTTTCGGTTTAGCAACCCCATGTTTAGCTGAAGTGAACTGCTACCCTATGCTTCAAGCAACTGAGTCTCCCCCAAGACCAAAGACTGCCGACTCGAAGTACCTCAGCCTATTCGAATTAAGCTCACCACAAGAGGTCATACTCCAGAGCGCTGAAGTCTCTACCGTCACTGCGATGAGAAACGCTTTATTCAGTTGCACCGAACACTACCCCGGATACGTTTCTAACTGGACCGAATGGCAAGAAATTCCAACCGTTGTCGATTGGCAGACAGATTACGAATCGTACGGACGGTTGTTGGTATACGCGACTTCACCGGTCGAGGGCCAACCCGCCAGTTCTCCTATTTTTCCGTCGGTTACCGCCTCGAAAGAGTTAAATAATTTTCTTGAAGTGACACTTGACGGCGAAGTGGTCAGTACCCGCCTACTCGACCCTACCGGGGGGTTAGCGACTCAAGATAAACTCTTAGTGTATGCTAAACCTGATGTCTCGGTTTATAAGCGTTTCAAAGAGCCACGCCGAGTCGGGGGCGAGATCGAATTGAAGATTTTTGATCGCAATTGGTACAGCAATTTATCAAACACCGGAATCACTCGAATGCGCTATGAAAATAATCAGCTCTTATTTTCAACTGGTGCTGACCTGATCGCGAGCTTGGCATCGGTTTACCTAGAAATTCGCCTAGAAAATAGCCACTCAGAAAATGATATTGAATTCAGCGGCCTCGTGCCAGACGCCAATATTTCTATTGAGCAAAAAAGTGGCATTTCTCAAGGAAAAATCGATTTGAGTTTTTTGTCTCAAGGTACGGCTCTTTCAACTCGTGGGCGGCACCTCATCACCTTAACCGTTTTGCCGACAGGCAGGTTACGAGATTTGGGATTTAAATTAGTGCCAAGCGCACAAAGAGATCTTCCAAAATACCTCGAGAGTGTGCTGAGACTGAAGTTGTAATGGTCGGTTTCGTCAACCTACCGAGTTGACCTACTGGCAACCCATTGCACCCAGTGCTGTAAAATTAGCTATGACGACAGAATTGAAAAATGCCACGATTTGATCGAGAAAACAGCTCATTTTTCGTGAAATTTAGCAATTAAACGAAAACGGCCTAAAACTTGCTGAGAGCAAGATTAAATTCTTAACAACCCTGAGAAAGGCACTTCGTATGAAACTGCTAGCGATCATTTCTTTTTTATCTTTAAATTTATCTGTGAACTTATTTTTGAGCACCGCCCAAGCCGACACGGGCTACCGTTGTGAAGACATTCCGTGGTTCGAGTCAACCCTCAATCAACTGCATGCTCAATGTAACGTGGCACCACCCGCACCAGGAGTTTGCCGCACAAAAGGCTTTATTGGCAACACCCCAACAGAAGCCGTCGCCGCTTGCAGTGCATCGGGTACCCCATACACCAGTTCACAGTGTGGCGCCGAACTCACGTGTCCACCCAGTGTTCAATTTTGTCGCGCAAAAGGTTTCGTCGGCAATAGTCCAACCGAAGCTGTTCGTGGGTGCAGCGCAGCGGGCACTCCGTATACATCGAGCCAATGCACCGAAGAGCTGAGCTGCCAAGGAGATTTCGGCTATTTTGTTGCCAAAGGTTTCATAGGCACCACCCCTGAAGAAGCGATCAGAGCCTGTAGCGCTTCAGGTACTCCCTACACCACCCAACAATGTACGACAGAATTGCAATGCAAAGGATCAGCCTATTTCTGCCAAAACTGGACACTGACACTGAACGCACTCAAAGATTCGGCGAAGTAAGGCTGAAGGCGATGGGGTTGCCAGTGCGCTTTCAGTAAACTGTTGAACAAATGCACGAGTAGCCTCATGGGCATGCCCGACGTTGCGATTTCGGTTTATCCGACGGGTGGCTATGGTTCAGAAATCACCAGCTTTATACCGGCGACCACATCGACGGCCTGTAACCAAACCCAATAGCCCACAGATAATGATGTCTTCACCTATTAAATCAACTGGATAGACACTGTAGTGCAAATGCGGAGCGCCACCATTAGTTGTTGACATTTTTGGTCAATTATAGTACCTCATTACCCACTATGTGGCTACCACTCCAAAAATCGGCACCCCGATCCGCCTTACTGCGCGTTCAACTCGCCACCGTCTTAACAGCTACGCTCATTTCAGCGTCGAGCTGCGGTGTCACCGACAACGTCGACTCTATGGCCACCGACATGAAGACTATGTCGGGCAGTATCAAAGACGTATCGGGTGAACTCAAAAACACCAACGCAAACATCGACAAAATTTCAAAACCTCTAACCGAAAACGCCGCTCAACTGACCGAAACTTTTTCTCAACTCAAAGATGACCTAAAAGACGAACTGAAGGGATTTAGACAAGAACTCACTAAAACCAACGAATCGATCATCGTAGTCAAAGACGAACTCAAAGCAGACCTATCCAAAGTCGCCGACGAGGCCCTCGATCAAGCCAAAGAAATGAATCAAAACCTCGGAAAGGCCACGAAAACAGTCGACAAAGTCGCTGGCAATATCGATTCGATGGATTCGCACCTAAAAATCGTGGCAGACGCCACCGCAGCTGTGGAACCCATCGCAGTGGCCGCCACCTCAATTGCCAAGAACATGGATAAATTGGGCGAAATGTCAGACCTGGCAAAAAAAGTAACCAAACAAATGCTCGGATCAACCTCAAAACATGGCGGTCGCACCAAACCCCGCGCGAAACCAAAATCCATAAATCCAGCCCGAGAACAACCGCCCGAACCTAGTAACGAATCAGCCATTATTGCTGCACCAACCCAGCCGACTCCTCCGTCTGTGGTAGTCCCTCCGGCTGTGGTAGTCCCTCCGGCTGTGGTAGTCCCTCCGGTTGCGACGCTAACCACTCAGATGATTATCGCCAAAGTCGCTCAAACAGCCAAGACCCCCGTGCCCAACTCAATCATTGAAGGCCAACTGGGCGCACTATTGGGCGAAACGAAACCGCCCAAGCCAAACACAGGAAGAGTCGGCCTACCTGCGATTTTCAGCAATGCGCACAACATTCACTTTGATCAATTATTTCCCGAACCCTTCTGCATTGCTTCAACCCAAGACCATGCGTTTGAATCGATCAAGAATTTTGCGGCCTACCCTAATCTTCCTGGAGCCGAATCGAAATGCGCCGGTATAAAAGCGGCAAAGATGATCAAATCTGAACCTCACGAGTTGTTTACGAACACTCCCTACGGCCTTCAAGTATCTGAAATTTCTACACTCATTCAACCGATGCCCAGCCAACTCAAACCAAACAACGAAGACGACCGCGCGGTATTCCCAGAATTTACCCTCATTTGTTCAACACTACCCATCAAAAGAGGCGAGCAACGGCTCTATCAAGTTCGTTGCGACTTAAACCCAAATGCCCCCACTTACGCAGTCACCCAGTTTCACACAATCATCACCATCTTTCCGAAAAATAGCAAAAACTGCGGGGCTAACGAAATTGCTATCACCGTAGAAGGATTCTTAGACTTCGACAGCGACCAAGTTCAAGCCATTTATGACGCATCGACCCCACTGGGTTCGATTGGCGGGTACATCGGTTCGGCAGTCTGCGATCCGAATGACTTTTTTGAAAATTATTTTCAAAATTTCTACTCGGGCTGGGTTACATCACTTTAATTCAATATTTCGTGAACCCATCAGATAACCTAATCAAAATACAATAGCGCGACCGATTACACACACCAAATGTATTGTTTTATACACCCAGTATGCGTTTTTTTGGGTATCACCTTTGCATAAATTCTGCTAATGCCCCATCAACAGTCAAACCGTCAGGATATTAGGAAATGAAAAAATTTATGAAATTCAATACAAAACCACTTTCTTCTTTTGGAAAAACCCAACACCCAGCAAAACACTTAGCTGCTGCCTTACTCGTAACCGCAACACTGACCTTCACTGGTGCGGTAACCACTTCGAGTTTCGCACGCGCAGAAAACACTCAGGCAAATGACGACGGGGCATATTTGGACGCCCCCTATTTTAGAGGATTTCCGTCTACGTTCAAAAAAATCGAGCTAGCAAAAGACCCGGCCGGTGATTCGGTTCCAATGGTTTCTCCCATTCGCGCGGTGATTGCAAAGCAATCAAAAGTTCGCTCACAGGCCAACCGAGGCACTTGTTCAATATTTGCATCGACGGCGCTCTTTGAATCGATGCTTGCCATTCAGTACCCACAGCAGTTTTCAGTTCAGTCACTTGACCTCTCTGAAGAGTGGCTCGAGTATTTAGTTGTGAGAACCAAACAAGAAGACGGCGCCTCTTCATATGAAAATTTTCAAATGATTTCGAAATACGGAATGCCAACCGAGCCAACGTTTCCTTACATTGGCGAAACCTGGAAGACAGTAGAATCCAGCCCACTGGCAAAGCTTCGCTGCGGATCTATCACCGAAGCGACTACGCAAACCAGTTGCCTACTCGCCCATCGAAATCCGTCTCTACTTTTCGCAACCAATGCTCAACTTTCTGAGGCCGGAACACCGTTATTTGATAAAGAATTCGCAAAAGCCCGTTCTGAGGCCCGCGCGCTTAAGAGTAAATTCTTAACGCAAATGAATCCAGGCCCTGTGACCCTTCACTCTGAAACCCTAATTAAGAAGACTCTCGCGGCTGGAACTCCGATCACCTTAGATCTAGATTTCTATTACGGCGCTTGGAACCACCGACGAGGCACCGAGTTCGGCTTAGTAAGAAAAATGGACGAATGGTCAAAAGGCATTGTCACCTACCCTGAGCCCGGATCGCTTGATCTTGAAAAATCGAGAGAAGAAGACTTCTCGGCTGGTCACTCAATCGTTCTTGTTGGCTACGACGATCAACTCGCAATCGACACTAAAATTCAAATGTCTGACGGCACTTTTAAGACAATCACTTTGAAAGGATTTTATTTCTTCAAGAATTCTTGGGGCACTGAAAACTTCGGCGTGAAGTTCACTTTGAATGGTGAAGTGATTCCTGGCTACGGAATGATTTCTCAAAAATACGCCCATGAATATGGCAGCTTTCACAAAATGGTTTTAGTGAAACCAGAAGAGTAACACCTAGCCCTCACACAATCAGCATCGCATCGCCATAACTGAAGAACCGATACTTGCCTTCAATCGCTTTCGCGTACGCTTCTTTGATGAGCTCGGCGCCGGCAAAAGCCGAAACGAGCATGAGTAAAGTTGAACGCGGTAAGTGAAAATTGGTGATGAGCGAATCAACCACATTGAACTTTCGATTTGCACCCGGGTAGAAAAAAATATCAGTGCGATAAGTGCCAGAAGTCAAGCTGCCATCGGTGGCAAGTTTCTCAGTCTTTGATTGCACATCGTATGCCCCTTCAAGAGCGCGCAGACTCGTGGTACCCACCGCTATTAGTCGCGTCTTCTCACG
Organism: Oligoflexia bacterium; assembly: GCA_903895855.1. Lineage (GTDB taxonomy): Bacteria > Bdellovibrionota > UBA1018 > UBA1018 > UBA1018 > CAITVN01. Next base: position 14,387 of record CAITVN010000011.1, read on the forward strand.
CTTCAGTGCTGCAATCGTTTTAATGAGGCCTTCATTCAAGACAACGCGCTCTTGATGCATCTGATGCTCACGTATGTCTTCAACTTTGACTGGCCTGAAGGTGCCGATACCCACATGCAAGGTCAACTCGGCCCACGACACCTCATTTTGCAAAAGCTCGGCACGAAGTTTTTCGGTAAAATGTAAACCAGCAGTTGGCGCTGCCGCCGACCCCTCTTGTGAAGCATAGAGTGTTTGATAATCTCGTTCTGTCGTTTCAGTTCGCTCGTGAATGTACGGAGGTAATGGTATCTCACCGTAACCCGAGACCAAAGGATCAAAATTAAACTCGGCCTCTACCGTTCCGGCATCGGCACCAAAACCACCCGGCTCACCCACCGTTCTCACGATTCGACCAATGAGGGGTTTACCGTGAACCCCGCCGGGGGCCGAAATTAAAAATTCTAGCCCTAGCTTCGCTTTTGCTGAACCTTTGAACAAGCCCTCCCAACGATTCGGGCCCGTTTTTTCTAATAAGAAAAATTCGACTTTACCGCCGAGATCGGTGGCCCTGATGCATTCACTCACTTGCGTGCCCACTTGCTGAGCCGAAAGCAACAGACGATTACCGAGAAGCCGGGCGCGAAATACTTTCGAGTTGTTAGCAACCAACAAATCGCCCGGATGCAAATACCTGGGTAAGTCAAAAAAATTCGCATGCTCGATGGCGCCTGTTTTTCGATCGATCACCATGAGTCGCGAGTGGTCGCGCGGACTCACCGGCTTTTGGGCAATTAGCGACTCAGGTAGATCAAACTCAAACTGACTGAGTGAATAGGAATTCATCACTTTGCCAACCTTACTACTTGCGTTTCAGGATAATAGAACTCCAAAATTTCTGCCGCCTTCTTGCCCTGTTCGGCCAGGGCCTTCGCGCCCCACTGGCACAGACCGACGCCATGCCCGTAGCCGTTTCCTTCGAATTCAAAGCCCTTTTCTTTTTTCACCACCTCAAACCGTGTGCTCTTGATTACCGTCGTACCCATCAGATCACGAAACTTTACAGCCGATAACTTTCGCTTGATCACTCCCGCGGCCAGCGATGCACCACCCATCGGTTTCCATTCGATTTCAACTGAAGCATTTCTAGGTCTGACCGAACCACTCACCGAGCTTTTCACAAGCCCGACATTTAGCAACGTGAACTGATGCAGGTCAATACCGAACTCAGAAGCCAACAGCTTCTCAATTTCGGTTTTTGAAATTTCAATTTTCCAACGGTATGCGGGCGACCTCAGACAATAAGTGCAAACCGCTTTTTTTCCAACTCCGAGCTGTTTGGCACCCCAGACATTCTCGGGCAACTCAGTTTCACCGCCACAAGTGCTGTGATAAAAAGCCTTGATGGGTAGCGGCTGATTTTCTTGCGACTGCCCACCTTTTTTTCGGCCATTTTTGACGTCATTTTTGCCGCCATCTTGGCCTTTGTGGCTCGATGGCTTCAACGACAAAATCATTCCCTCAGTTTCGCGAACCAACTCTGAGCCCTTCCAATCTTCTTTAGACACTCCGGCGTAAACTTGATCTTTTACCCCAGCCTCGAGATCAAAAGTTTTCACTAGCGATTTAGCGTCAGCCAGCGATGAGGTGCGCCCAGCGCCAGCAGGTCGGTTGGCCTCAATGCCAGCTCTCAAGCCGCTTTTTCGATTTTCTTGAATTTGATAATAGGTATAAGTTCGTGCGGCAATAATTTGGGCTTTCACGGCTTCTGGATGCCACTTGGTTGAAATTTCTGCGTTGAGAATTCCTTCTACATACCGCTCTAAGCTAATGCGATTGATCACCTCACACCCAAGTTCAATCGAATCCTTGCCGGTCCCCGCATTTTTCAAATCAGGGTACCGCGCCCGCTTAGGCACAAAAAAACCCAACTCTTCACGAAATGGCAAGTCTTGCACGCGCAAAAATCCAGCTGGACTGGCAATCCAAACGCCCTCTTCAAATTCGTAAACGTCACTCCCCACTACTTGATGACCATCACTACCGGCTGACTGATTTTTGGGATTCGTTAATTTGACCACCACTTTTGCGGGTCGGTTTTTTGTTGACGCCAAACACTGAACTTGAAACTGAGAAGCCTTCTTCAATTCGACGCTCTTTTGTTCGCCTGCGCTCACCGAATTTAACGAACCCATCAGCGAGACGTCGTAGCCAGACATCGAATAAGTCTGCCCGGCTTTCGAAAACACTTGCTGAATAACAGAATGTTGATTTTTTTGAGCCGGATTAAAAACTCGTATACGCACACTTTCGGCCGAGGCCTGCGAAAGCGCCAAAATAAAGAGCGCGCCGCCTGTGACTCCGAGCGCCCACAGAAAACGAAGTCGCTCGGGAACCTTTTTTCGTACCAACCGCGTCTTTATTTGCTGCGTCTCTATTTTCTGCATTCCGATTTGCACATCCTAATCTGCAGAACCCACCTTGCCTTAGACCGACTAAGATTGCACTTTTTTTGGCAATGCGAGATTTAACAAAGACGCCACTTGCTTGAAATCTTCCCACGCTTGTTTTTTTGAGCTAGGGCTTTTTAGCAAATAAGCGGGATGAAACGTGGGCAATAATTTTACCCCCTGATAACTAGATAATTTTCCACGAAGCAGGCTGATTTTTTCTTCGGACTTCAATAAAGTCTGGGCTGCTACGCTACCTAAAGCGACAATCAACTCTGGGTTAATCAATTTCAGTTGCTGATTGAGGTACTCAGAACAAGTTTGAATTTCTAAAGGCTTAGGATCTCTATTCTCAGAGGGGCGACACTTAACGACATTGGTAATGTAGACGTCTTCTCTTTTTAGACCAATAGCCTCGATCATTTTATCAAGAAGCTGTCCTGCCGGTCCCACAAATGGCTGGCCTAACTCATCTTCAGTTTCACCCGGAGCCTCTCCAATAAAAAAAATTCGGGCGCGTGAACTACCCTCTCCAAAAACCGCATTTTTGCGGTTCGCACAAAGTTCACAAGCGCGGCATTGGGCCACCGTTTGCGACAAGAGCTTCAATTGGTTAGGTGTCGCCAGTGGCTCGTCGAGCGATTGCTCTGGCTGCGGCACGGACTGAGTATTAATGCCTGGTGATTTCTTCTTCGCCATGACGATGGCGTTTTTAGGCAAACTCGAAGTAAAACGATTCGACCTGGCAGCTTTAGACATGAAAGGTAAGGTGCTCTAACAGAGTGGCTTTTTCAAGCACAAACCTGGCACTTACGGGGCGCAAACACAGCGGCACCCCAGGGGACTACTGAAGCTTGTGCAGCACGCTTCGGTGCTGGGTCCCACACTCAGGGCACTTTGCCGTTTCGTGGGTAAGATTCGTGCTAAAATCGGTAATGTGAATGAAGTGCAAGTGCCCGTGGCAAACCGGACAGTGACTGAACGATTCTATCAAATCTTTCATCTCACCTATTCGAGGAGTCAGTCTCGTTGTATCTATCTCACTATTCGCTCCGGCCATTTTCATTCCTCCGTCCAATCAATTATTCGGAAGGCACGCGGACTTGCTAAATGGGTAAGATTCGCCCATAGTTCACCTGCTGGGCAAATGATGACTACAAACGAAATGACTGATCCGAAAGGCTACCTAAGACCGTGAAATTACTGAATCGCCTAACTCACCTAACGCAACCAAAAACAATGTCTCGATCGTTAATGAAATCGCTTCGCGAGAACCAGAAGTTTCAAACTCTCATTTTAGAGCTATACCCCCCATTTTTCTTCATGGGAGTCAAAATTCTATCGATCTCAAAAGACTACCGTCACCTGAAGGTGAGGCTACCGCTTCGTCGCTACGGCACCAATCACAACGGAACGATGTTTGGGGGATTTATCTGTTCGGCGTCAGACCCGCTCGCCGCACTGATGTGCTCAAAAATTTTCAAAAATACCGAAGTGTGGACCCAAGCCCACAAGGTCGATTTTCTACGCCCCGGTCGTACCGATTTGACCATTGAGATTCAGATCACGGATGACGACCTTGAGGCCATTCAGACCGGACTCAACGACCACGCGAAGGTTTCACGCTCGTTTCAATACGACATCAGAGACAGTAACGGTAAGTTGGTTGCGCGGGTGTTAAACACTGTTCATTTAAAAATCAGGAAATAACCAGAATCAGACCGAGTCGGATTGCGGTTGGCGCTTTTGCGACTTACGACGGTAACGCTCTTGCGACTTACGACGAACGAGCATCGCGCGATTTGAAACATTGAAATTCTGGCAATTCGCGGTGACCGAAATGCGTGCGGCATGCAGAACTCTGAAGCCCTACCGCGTTTACGGCCGTATCGATCGGATCACACGCAATTACCCGGTCTTCTGACTCACCCGCTTCCACTCAGCACGATTGTGTGCTCCGCAAGCCACTCGACAATTTTCAAGTGTTGATCGGCCACCCAACGACCACGGGTGAATGTGATCAAATTGCAAAAACCATTGAGAATCACAACGCCTTTGGGTCACCTGACTGACAAACTCACACCGGCCACCGCTCCGTTTTGCTGCCAAGACCTGAACATCGCGACTGAACACTCGTGACGTTTTAACCACCGACGTCGGTAGTGAATCACGTTTCACCCCAGCTTCTGATTTGGCACTATTGCGAGTATCAGCGCCAATGCTCGATCTGAAATCAGGAATAATATCCGCCTTAGGATCAGCATTGATATCTACCTTAGCATGCACATTGATTTTGCAATTCTTTTCAGCCTCACGCCTCGCACAACTTTTAGCTTCTTTACTCGTCTCTCGCTTAAGTTCTTGGTCTAATAGGTACAAAAAAAGACCCGACAAATTCTTCTGAGGTAAGGCATGAGAATATTTTGAAGCCAAGGCCTCAGCCTGTGCGAGCTGTGCAGAATCGAGCTCGACCACAATTTTTGTGTTCATCAAAAGCGGTGCTAGCTGCAATTTCTCGCGTACGATTTTTTCAGTCTCACGAGCAGAAGTATTAGTAGACGCCACGATCGCGTTTTGAAGCTGATCAATCGTAAGTTTCTCAGAACGCTCTAGTTTCGCCACTACTCCCAGCTGACTTAAATTCAATGAGCCTTGCTGAATTTTCTGATGTATCAAATTTTTGATATCTGAACTCTTAGACTGAATTCTCAGTGCATTGATTCGCCTCATGGCCGCACTTTCAGAGTAGCGCAACTCTTGAGTGCAAAATTCAAACAAACTTGAATATCCGTAGTCAGTAAAAATTCGGCGTTCTCTGACAAGTTCTAAGAGATCGAGAATCTCAAGCAAGAGCGTCGATTCGTCTGACACTTTAGCTTTCAACCGGGCAACAATTTCACTGTGACTCATTTTCATAGATCGCACCCTAACACGGGTTTAGAAATGAGATTTTTTAGCGATAGGATAGTCCTTATGGTGTCTTTTTTAATTTTATCATCGCGGCCACGAACCCGTAAAAATGAATCAACACCGCGCGAATGTGCGCGCATGAGAGTGCAATGAAAGAGAAACCTGAGTGTCGATAGAGATTGGCAAAACATCACAAAAACGCTGTCAAACAATTTTTTTTACTTCGCTCAATTTTTTTTGTCAGTGGCCAAAATCAAAAGGTGCCGCTAAGAAAGAGCAAACAACCCGCGCCGAAGACAACCTAGAAGCACACGATCAACACTACTGACTAGCGCGCTTGCTTTAGCACCAACCCAACCACGTCACTGCCGACGTCGGTAGTGATTCAAACACCCACCGCAAGACTGGCAGCTGATGCGCTCATCATCTGGGGCCCGAGCGAAGCCACCTGGCCACACCGCCCCCAAACAAAATCAGTATCGGGCTTTCAAACTCTTGAGTGCCTCAAGAGTCGAAACTTTTGGAGAATAGTCAAAGTGTTTTCTAAACTCGTGATCGGTGACCACCACGGGGTAGCGAAAATAATCCATGAGGTGCGGTGGAATTCGTAAACCAAAAGTCTGCAGCATACCCATCAGCGGATAAGCAATCACATGCGGTACCGGCACTGGCGTACCACCCACGACTTTAACTGCCTTCGTATAAGGGATCACACCTTCGCCCGCAACATTGTACACGCCGCTGCGATCTGACTTGAGCGCCAACATCAACGCTTGGGCGACATCGCTTTCGTGAATAAACTGCATCATCGGGTCAAAACCCCATAAAATCGGGCAATATTTCGAACGCAGTAATGTGCTCACTTCATTGCGAATGCGTGAACCGATCACGTTAACCGGACGAAGAATAATCGTTCTGGTGTCAGGGTGCTGCAGCGAAAACGTTCGCGCATAATTATCTAATTCAATGGCATCAACTAACTCAGGAAAAATCTGACTCGCACGCAACGGCTCGTCTTCGCGAATGTGCAAGTGATTGTGCTGATGAGCCCCATAGACGTGAAAGGTGCTGAAAACGACAATGTTCTTGATGCCAAACTGCTTTGCGAGCAACAGTAGGTTTCGCGTACCTAGCACATTCACTCGATAGCGAGCACTCGAACTCATCGCTGAGGTCGTCGCCACGCGCCCTAAATGCAAAAGGGCGTGAAACTCGTGCTTTCGAAACACATCAGTCATTTTGCGGTGGGCGTAATCGACTTGATGAAACGTTCCCGGAAAATTTCGACCATGCGGCATTGGCCTGGGATCAACCCCCACTAATTTGTACTCGTCGGTAAGCATGTCGACTAAAATCGAAGACAGTCCGCCTGAGGCTCCGGTCACTAAAATCGCTGGTTGCTGTGATCTCACAATAATTTCTCTAGCCCCCTCAAGTTACTCACTCACTCACTCACTCACTCACTCACTGCAACCACCCAAAAACCATCTGCAAGAAAATCATTAAAGAAAAATTCGATTGCCGCGCGCTTCAATTCCTTCTTCAACTTGCTTACGCAAAGCCGCCTTCACGATTTCAACTTTTTCTTCGATTTCAGAATCTGGCGCATCAGCAGAGCCTGTGAAACGCAGCGGTTCACCGTAATTCAGCAAGACTTTTGCGGGTAGCGGTAACACCCCCAATGGCCCTAAGAGCGGAAACAAAGGCGTGATCGGAAAATACGGAGCGCCAAAAAGTTTGCCGATAAAGTTCATGTGAAACAAGGTGGGATAAGTTTCTTCACAGCCAATAACCCCGACAGGCACGATGGGCGTACCGGTTTCAAGCGCTAGGCGCACAAACCCTGTACCAAACCGTTGCAACTCATACCGTTTCGACCAAGGCTTGCCACTGCCTCGCACACCTTCAGGAAACACCAAAACACACTGGTCATTATTGAGCAGGTCGGTGCAATTGTGAATATCTCCGACCATTTGCCCGCAACGAACAAAGAGCGGCGAAATAAACGGAATCGCCGGAAACCAACGCTCAACCATTCCGCGAACCACTCGAGGTGGGTTCGCATCTGCCAGCATCGACACGCCTATGAGCATTCCATCAAAGGGCAGTTGCCCTCCATGGTTCGCAATCAAAAGCACACGCCCCTGGGGCACTCTGTCGATGCCAATCGTTCTGACTCGAAAATAATTTCGATACAGATGAATGGTCGCAGCTAAGGTTGCCTTCAACACATCAGGATCTAATCCCCAATCGTCGTAGCGAACCGAGTTTAATTTGAGAGGCGCTTGATCGACCCGATTTCTCAGGTCGTTCGGAAGCGCATATTTTATGAGGGCCTTTTTGAGAGCTGTCAGCACTCTCTTATTTAATCACAATTGATTTAATTTTTTCAGGATTTTCTGGACGATCTTGTGCACCTTTTGGGGCGCCTACGATTTTATTGACGACATCCATACCCTTCGTCACTTCACCGAAAATTGTATGACGGCCATTAAGCCAAGGAGTTGGCGCTACCGTGATGAAAAACTGCGAACCGTTCGTATTCGGGCCGGCGTTCGCCATCGCCAAGATACCTGGCTTGTCAAAATTATCTGATGGCGAAGTTTCATCGGCAAACTGATAGCCTGGGCCACCGGTGCCTGTACCCAAGGGGTCGCCACCTTGAACCATGAAATTCGGAATGATTCGGTGAAATAGGGTTCCGTTATAAAGGGGGGCTTTTGATTTTTTGCCGGTGGTGGGATCTGTCCACTCTTTTTTGCCTGTAGCCAAGCCTACAAAGTTGGCAATCGTGAGAGGGGCTTTGTCTGCAAACAACTTCACCGTGATGTCACCGGCCGTGGTTTTAATGATGGCCGTTGATCCCTTAGAAGCCTTAGCTTCTTTTACTGCCTTCATTTTTTCGGTGACTTTTGCCTTCACCTTGGCTTTACCACCCTCGACATCAACATTCTTTTCTACCGCTTTAGCTTCAACTTTTTTCTCGGCATCAATCGCAGTTTCGACAACGGTGCCTCTTACCGCACTTTTAGCTGCGTCTTTCGCGGCATCTTTAGCCACAGCACCACCAGCTTGGGCGGCGGCATCTTTAGCAGCTGAGGTGCCTGCCTGTGCGGCAGCCTGAACAGCAGCGTCTTTGGTCGCATCTTTGGCAGCAGCACCGCCGGCCTGTGTGGCTGCATTGCCGGCCGTCGTACCTACCGATTTTGCGGCACCTTTGATATCAAAGGCAAACGATTGAGACGTTAAAACTGCCGAGGCCACCAAGGCCAACAACTGAAACTTTAAACCGATTCTAGAATTTGATTTCACTGTCAATTTCTCCTGTCTTTCATTTAACTACTGTTAGATAACTGATATTAGAATTCTACTTAACTGCTGTATAAATACGATGTACATCGTCGTGGTCATCAATCGCATCTAAGAAATCGACCACTTCTTTTTTGTGTTCAGCACTCAACTCGACTGGGTTTTTTGCGACGTAACTCATTTCTGAGGTGGTCACGGTCCAACCACTTTTGATCAAAAACTTACTCACGGTATCGAGATCTTTGGTGTCGGCAAAAAATCGACCACCCACTCCAACCGGATGCAACTCGTCAACAGGTAATTTCTCTACATTCTGTGCGCCTGCCTCGATGGCGACGCCTTCGATATCCATCGTGCCATCTGTGTGAGTGGCTTCGACTACACCCCAGTGATCGAACATCCAAGTCACGCTACCAATTGAACCCAGTTGCCCTTTTCGAAACAAGACACGTATGTCTGCCGACGAGCGGTTTCGATTATCGGTCAAGCACTCAACTATGACGGGTACTTGATGTGGAGCAAAGCCTTCAAAGGTTATCGTTTCAAAATTAGCTGGATTATCATCAAGGCCAGCGCCTCGCTTGATCGCGCGATCAATCGTATCGCGCGGAACCGATGCCCGACGTGCGCCTTCTAAAGCCGCTCTCAGTCTGGCATTATTTTCTGGGTTTGGATCTCCCATTTTTGCCGCGACCATGATTTCTTTGATTAGTTTTCCGACAACTGCGCCTTTTTTAGAGGCATTTGCTACCCTACCCGAATGTTTCCATTGTGCGCCCATAATGGCCACAATTTTTGTCCTTGCCCGTCTAAAGTGTCAAGAGAATAGAA
>CAITVN010000012.1 GCA_903895855.1 Oligoflexia bacterium
TAGAGTCACTCAAGCTCACAATGACCCTCGCGCGGGCGCTGGATGCGCCGTTCCCGGGCGCGAGTACACGAAGTACGGGGTCATTTGAGGGTGAGTGACTCTATAAAACTACCCCTGGTATTGCCGCGTTGAGGCTAGTTAAGGCCCTGCCCGTCATTCAAAAGTTCGCAGACTCGAATATTTTTCTTTTTTCTAACTTCACCGGTGCTCAACCTCAACGCGAACCACCCAATGACAAATATGTCTACAATGTACGGGCCTCTTATCGGCAAGAAACCGCCAAATTAGTCGATTACCTCGTCTCGAACGGCAAAAAGCGAATTGCATTGTTCATACAGTTCGATGCTTATGGCCGATCGGGGGCTGATGGTACAGAACGACAACTCAAGACTCACTCACTCACCCCTGTCGCTGAAACTACTTACGAGCGCGGCATACCTTACTCGACCAAACTGACAGATCAAGTAAACAAAATTATCGCTAGCAATGCTGATGCCGTGATTTCAATCGGATCATACGCTGCAAGCGCAGCGTTCATACGTGACGCACGAAATAGCGGATTTACAGGCCCTATTGCGAACGTTTCATTTGTAGGACCCGACGCCCTCTTAACCCTTCTACTCGAAGAAGAAACGAAGGCCCAAAAAAATTATACCCACAATCTCATTAACTCGCAAGTCGTCCCACCTTGGAATGATCTCTCTTTTTCGATCGTCGTCGAATACCAAAAGATGATGAAAAAACACACCCCTTTGGCGCCCCCCCTCACACCGCCGGGCTATGAACAACCCCTTCTTGGCTTTGGGTCATTAGAAGGCTTCATGAATGCAAAACTCTTCGGAATCGCCCTGAAGAAAACAGGAAAAAATCTCACTCGTGCCCACTTTAGAAGCACGCTAGAAAGCATATCATCACTCAACATCGGCCTAGGAACAAAGAATCATGTGAATTTTTCGCCCACCCGTCATCAAGCACTTGATACCGTCTTTCTCACCACGGTGAAGAGTAAAAATTATGTGCTCATCAATCCCCAGGAGCCGGCATCGAGGTGACTAAACTCAAAAGTATTAGACCGAAAATCTTTTTACCGGCGGTCACTATCAACCTCATCATCGTTGGGCTAACTGTGAATGCATTTTACCGAACATTCTCTACTACACTTCAACATGAAATGGAATCGAAAGGAATTGCCATAGCGCTCTCGCTTTCGCAGTCGGCGCAAGAAATTTTACTCACCAAAGATGCATCGGCCATTCAGGGATTTTTAGATCAATACCGATCGATTCCCGGAATAGCTTACCTTTACATCGAAGACGAAAACTCGAAAATTGTGTCACACACATTCACACCCTTTATACCGGATAGCATTCTTCATTTTCACACTGATTTGACCACTGAACAACGCGAGCTTGTTAACCCACAAACACAGAAAAAATCTGAAAAGTTCAAGCTTCGACAAATTACCTATAAAGGCGCTACGATCGACGATCTTGAAGCCCCGATTCTCGGAGGCATACTCGGCAGGGTTCATGTCGGAATGGGTATTCAGGCCGCCAAGAAAGAAACGCTGATGCCGGCAATTCTACGAGTAGGGGGATTTATTTTTGGCGTCATTGCGATTGGGTTTTTGCTTCTCTACTATTCTATTCGACGAGTGATTCGACCGATCAAAGAACTCAGCATTACCGCAAGTGCCCTTGCCTTGAATCACACAAGTGCAATCGAGATTTCACCCTACCATCAGAACGACGAAATTGGCGAACTCACTTCGGCATTTATCATCATGGTCAAGAGGCTTCAAGACCATTCCAAAAATCTCGAAGAAACAGTCGAAAAACGTACCCAAGAACTTCAAGAGTCTCAAGCGACTGTTGTCAATGCTTCAAAACTGAGCGCACTCGGCGAAATGGCGGGTTCAATTGCCCATGAAATCAACAACCCACTGACGATCATCTTAGGTCACATTACTCGGGTTAAAAAATTGTTGACAGCAGACACTATCGATCGAGAAAAAGCGACAGAATCTATTGAAAAATCAATAAACTCAGTCAGCCGAATCACCAAAATCATTTCAGGTTTGAGAACTTTCACACGCGATGGTGGTGCTGACCAATTTGCTTCTATAACAGCAAAAGCCTTAATTGAAGAAACTCTTAGTTTCAGTACAGAGCGAATGAAAAGTGCCGGAATCGAATTAATCGTTCCTGAGGTTTTACCTATTCATTTTGATGCTCAATTCATTCAGCTGTCGCAAGTTTTCATCAATTTTCTCAACAACGCCCACGACGCCATTGAAGATCTTAGCGACAAATGGATCAAACTCGAAGTATTCGACAAGCAAAGCCACGTTGAATTCAGAATCACCGACTCGGGAAAAGGAATTCCAATCGAAATTCAAGAAAAGCTCTTTCACCCATTTTTCACGACAAAACCCATCGGTAAAGGCACCGGCATCGGCCTCAGCATTTCTATGAAAATTATCGAGCTGCATGCAGGTAGCATCAATATCGACAATAGCTGCGCCAATACCTGTTTTGTTATTTCAATTCCTAAGATCAGAGCTGTTCAGGCAGCAGCGTCATAAAAAAGGGCCCGGTTTCTAAAAAAATTCTTTCAACCAAGAGTTTCGCTTCACCAACGCGACCGTTTCTTCAACCTGATTCTCGGCAACCCCATTGCCAATCAACATCTCGACGTCTTTACCCAACGAATCTGTGGCCAGCGCGGCTTTATCAAACTGGGTCGCCATCGAAAACCAAAGGATTTTAGCAAGAGGTTTAGAGTCATTCGCTACCCGTGACCGCGCACAAAGCACCGTCGCAGTCTCAGTGTCTTTGACATTCACCAAATTGACGATGAGGTCACAAAGCTGCCCTTGCGTTTCTCGACTCACAAAATCAAAAAGTGCTCTTGCGTCTCGAGCGTCTAATGCTTCACTCGAATCGGCTAACTGCCGCTCTTTCACGAGGTCAACTGAAACCTGCGAGTAATCGACCGCGAGAACCTGCACGCTCACACCAGACTCTCGCTGTTTGACTTCGACTTCTCGCTTGAGTTCACCCAGAAGCGCTAAAGCAGCAAGCCCCGCCTTGCCACAACCGATCACCAGAACACGAATGCAGACAGGGGCTTCGCTACGAGAACCAAGCCTATCTTTTGCCGCACTCTGTAACTTCACCAGCAGTTCGTGAAAGCAACGACTCAACTGCGGAATCAAGCTACTGATGTCAACACACGCTAGGGTCAAACTTTCTGAAAACCCCTCAGGCATCGTACAAACTGCCATGCAAGAAAACATTACGGCAACCCCTTCGACCTCGACGCGATCGCCCAAAATTGATTTTACACGAGTTAACTTTAACGGCAGGGTCGAGAGCGAAGCGACCGGTATGAGGGCCTGCCCCACCAACAGCGGCTGGTCACGCAATGAACGATTCTCACCAATAAAGCGAGCGCCGAGCTCTTTCACGCGGCCCACTAGAACTCCACCTGAATTGGTCACCGGATTGTGCATCTTGCCGCGCTCATTCACGATTTCAAGAATTCTCGCCTTCATTTTTTCATCAACCGTAGAATCAAAATCATGTCCAGCCGCCCCGCATGACTCACGAATCTGACGCATGCTGGTGGCGTCTAACATCAGACAATCGACATCAATGAGTAGTTCACTAGAATTCAAGACTCGAGGGTCTGAATTCACCCGCATAGCCGCTTGTGGTAGGGCGTACGGCGGCTCGATCACACGATGAGCCCCAACCCGAGACAATGCCTCGATTTCTGTGTGGCTTTGTGTCTTATTTTTGGCTTGTTTTTTCATAGTCCCACCCACCTTTTGAGATCTGCCACTTTTCTCTGACAATCTCTAACCATTTGTGCTAACTCGCCCAATATAATTACATGATGACCCACAATGACGTCCTAAAAAGTTTACGCTACACCCTTAAAATTACCGACACTAAAATGGCCGAAATTTTTAGATTAGGTGATGGCCACATCAGCGACGATGAGGTCAGATCTTACCTCAAAAACGAAGGCGACGACGGCTATCAAGAGTGTTCGCACTCAGACATGTCGAATTTTCTCAATGGCTTAGTGATCTTTAAGCGAGGCAAAGACGAAACCAGACCACCCCAGCCCGCTCTAGATCGGGTAACGAACAACACGGTTCTCAAAAAAGTTCGAGTGGCGTTTGAGCTCAAAGATGTCGATATGGTGAGCATCATTGAAAAATCTGGACTCAAAGTGACTAAGACCGAACTCAGCGCCTTCTTTAGAAGCCCAGAACACCGCAATTACCGTGAATGCCAAGACCAATTTCTCAGACAATTCCTCAAAGGGCTAGTACCCGCCCCAGTGCCGAGTGCAACCCCTGATAAGGTCGTTTCTGCTAAAGTCAGAATTGCTCCGGTAAAGTAGTCTTTTTTTGCAAAATTCTCGAATTTAAGGCATCTTGCGAAAACAGTGAATACTCCAGCAAATTCAGAAGACCCACAAGACAAAGACAATCAGGTTGTTACCTCAGGTGTTGCCAATGATGGTGATAAAGAATTCTCGCGCGAACTCGCACGTCAGGTCACCCGTCGGCGCAATTTTGCGATCATTTCGCACCCCGATGCCGGAAAAACAACCCTGACTGAAAAATTACTTTTGTACGGCGGAGCCATTCACCTAGCAGGTGCGGTTCGAGCAAAAGCCAACCAACGCAACACGACTTCTGACTGGATGGAAATCGAAAAGCAACGGGGTATTTCAATCAGCACTTCAGTGCTTCAGTTTGAGTATCAAGGTTCGCAAATCAACCTTCTTGATACTCCTGGCCACAAAGACTTCTCTGAAGACACTTACCGCACGCTGACTGCTGCCGATAGCGCCGTCATGCTCATTGACGCCGCAAAAGGGGTCGAACCTCAAACTCGTAAACTCTTCGAAGTGTGCCGAATGCGCGGACTGCCCATTTTCACCTTCATCAACAAGATGGATCGCCCGAGCCGCGAGCCCCTCGATTTGATTGACGAGCTTGAAAAAGTTCTCGGCATTCGCTCGTGTCCCGTCAGTTGGCCAATCGGTGCCGGCGATCGCTTTCGCGGAGTATTTGACCGACACTCAAAAGAATTTTTAATGTTTCAAACCGAGGGCGAAGCGAATGTGAAGGGCCGCTTGGCCCCAAAGCCCATTGAGAATGCAGACGACCCTGAATTCTTGCGCATGCTCGGCCGCGGTGATGATTACGAAGCCAAAGAACTTCACGACCAATTAATAGCCGAGCTTGAACTCTTAGAACTGGCCGGCGATTCGTTTGACCGAGAAAAAGTATTGAGAGGCGAACTCACTCCGATTTTTTTTGGTAGTGCGATGAACAATTTCGGAGTTCAGCGATTCTTAGAACGCTTCATCGAAATGGCGCCAACTCCCTACGGCCGCAAAGCCATCAACTCGGCCTCGGGCATCAAGGGCAAGCCTGTTCAAGTGCTCGCGATCGACAATCAAGTGCCAGACGCGAATACTTACGCCACTCACACGCCTTACAAATACTCTGGATCAGCTGGGTCTGCGCCAACGACTCCGACTCACACGCAACCGACCACCGTCATTGACCCACTCTCGACCTATTTTTCGGGCTTTATTTTTAAGATTCAAGCCAACATGGATCCCTCACACCGCGACCGAGTCGCCTTCATGCGAGTCTGTTCAGGCAAGTTCGAACGTGGCATGGCGGCTAAACACACGCGACTCAATAAAGAGTTTAAACTTTCAAGACCGTTAAACTTTTTCGCACAAGAACGCGTTGTCATTGAAGAGGCCTGGCCCGGTGATATCGTCGGCCTACTTGACACCAGCGGTGACCTGCGCATCGGTGACACGCTATCGAGTGGCCCGCGCATTGAATACGAAGGCGTGCCACGCTTCTCACCTGAGTACTTCTCAATGGTCACGATCTTAGACCCGATGAAACGCAAGCAGCTGAAAAAAGGCTTAGACCAGCTTTCAGAAGAGGGCGTCGTTCAAGTCTACAAACAGCGTGGATTTGGCGACAAAGATCCGATTCTGGGTGCTGTCGGAGGCCTGCAATTCGAAGTGCTACAACACCGAATCAAAACCGAATACAACGTCGACGTGAAGATCGAACGCCTACCGTTCATTCACTGCCGATGGGTGGTGGGTGAAGGTCTCGACGCCGATTATTTCGAGCGCCGCGAAGACAGCCGCTGCCTCATCGACCGTGACGAACTGCCAGTCATTTTATTCAAGTCTGACTGGGCTCTTCGCTGGGCAGAAGACAATTACAAGAACCTAAAGTTCTTGAAATCAGCGCCGTCAATTCGGGTCCTCTAAAAGGGATCTGATCCGTTTCTGATGCTGGCTGCGTCACTCGACATTTCTTAACAATTAGAGAGCCGTCGTCTTAGACTTTGCATTCACGATTTGAATCGCATTGTAGAGCGTGAGTTCAGTGGTTGACGGCACTGGAATCACACTAGACTGCAACGAATCCAAATTGCCAGTGCTGGTAATCGTAAAACTCGTTTTCAAGGTGTTGCACGCAGTGGCTGACGAAGCTTCGGTTAGGTCTGCAGCCTTCAAACAAACTTCAGCCGCAATAGCGTCGGTACAGCTGCCTGCGGTCAGATAAGCTCCTTTTAGATAAATGTAAGTTCCGTCTGAAATCATGCCAAACCCGCATCCCAGATGCGCCTGTTCACCCGATTGCGGTGAAACTGAATACCCAGCGTTCGACAAGAACACCAACTCGTAGGCTTTGGTCGACGGCTTAGCTTTCAAGCGAGCAATGGTCCCACGGCTATACTGTGCCTCGCCTTCGATAAAAATCATGTCGACTGTTTTATCAGCATCACTCGTCGGGCTCAACACTTTCGCTGCATACCCAAAACCACTGGTTCCGGACACATGGTTTAGGCCCAGCCATAAACTGTAATCACCCGCAGTGTTTTTTCCCCAAACCATGCCTGATCCAGCTCCTGAAACGTCTCCACCTGTGCCCGAAAAAGCGTCGTAACATTGCACATCGAGCGCCAGTTTAAATGAAGCATTCACAGTCGATGCGTCAACAGTGTAAACTTGTGAAGCGGCCTCCATGCAAGCGACGGTCGCACTGATATTGCGCGTTTTCAATTCAGCCATGCGGCTATCCAGATCAGTCAAGTAGGCATTCATGTATCCCACTGCAGTACCCCCTGACAACATGGCGTAAGTGCCTTTGAACATGACTTTCAAATCGTCGACAATCTGAGTCGTTGTTGCCGAAGTGACCGATGCCGTTGCCGATCGAATACCGGTGATTGCGTCAAGACCGCGATTGAAGAGTGAAGTGAGATCTAGATACGACGAACTGCTCGCCTTCAAACTCGTCGGCGCCGCCGAATCGACAATGGGCGCGATTGCAGGTATGCCATCAAGAGACGAAGCAGCAGCGGCAGGCGTCGCTGTGGTTTTTCCACAACCTAAATTGAATACCATCGCCGCAACAAGCACAGACATGAGTGAAACGAAATAAACCGAAGCTTCAGGAGTTTTATTAACCATAAAGATAGTGTAGCGGTTTTAGTTAAGATGTAAATAGTACCTACCCTCGGCAATTTCTTGCCATCAAGAACGGCACCGATTACGACGAGAGGTTCTTTAACTTATGAAAAAATTTCTAGCCAAGTTACCCCACCACACAAAAATGGCTGCCACTTTTTTGACGACCGTACTCGTCGCAATGCCCGCAAGGGCCGTTAGTAGATTTACCCCAACCTATCAGCCCCCCGTGACAACACTACCTGGTGTCAATACAACGAGCGTCGCCCCCACTGGCTGTCAGGATTCGTACTACTACCCTACCGACGCCAATCCACCAGAACTCACCGAATTACTCGCTGCCCAGTTTGGCTCGAAACAGCTTCAATCAACACTGACAGCTGGTTTTGCCGCCTCAGGAACCCCCACCTGGGGATCACGACGAATCATCACCACGCCACTCATCGTTGGCCCCGACATCAGCCTCACTGCCAATCTGGCAAATTTTGAAAGCTTTTTTTCTAGTGGTTTAATTGAAATATGGTTTGCCTCAGAGACCATTTATACCGGAGCCACCCTTCCTGACGCCAAGAAGCTTGACCCAGTTTTTCAGTATTTTCGAATTTTTGATACAGACACGATCACATCGACTGATGCCAGTGTTTCTAAATGGCGAATTCTTGTTCATCGACGAACTCTGCTCGGAAAACTAAAAAATGAACTCGAAATTCAACTCGGAGGCCCTCAAAACACACCCATCATTGTTCCGATTGCGAATTGGTCACCACGAGAATGGCACAAACTTACCCTAGGATGGGACAGCACCGATGTAACCAACCCACGAATTGAGGTTTATCTCGACGGTAGAGTTGTCGGACACCTCGACGCTGTCTTATTCACTCCCGCAGTGATCGCCGCAATCAAAACCCAAAACACCAAACTCTATTGGATCAATTCAAAACGCGGAGGTGACAATTGGGCTTCAAAATTTCAACTTCAAACAGACTCACTTAAGTTTTTATCTGGATCGTGGCAAAGCGTGACAGCCGCTCGATCGTATGCAGCTGATGTTCTCGTCAATTCGGTTTCGGTTCAAAATCAAGACCTCAAAATTATGTTGAATGGTTTTCAGTATGGGTTCGGAATCGGCCGAATTCTCGATACAAAAAGTTGCGATCCAAAAACTGGATTGACTCCGGGTCGAGGGCTTTGGTCAATTCAACTTAAACATGCAACCCAACCTGGCACTACGGTTACGATTCGAAGCAACTCGGCCTCTTGGGGAAACCTAAAGCATAGCATCGACCCCGCCACTGGCGCTACTCAACTCGTTTGGCCAGCCATTCCATTGCCGGAGGCACTAATCACCAAGCCAAATTCAACCCCTGATCAAGGCGGAACTCTACACGCTGAGGTGACCATAACCCCGAAGAGCTCTGCGCCGAATCAAATAGAAGTTCGCCTCTCGCAAGTGAAGATTCTCAGCTCTGTCTGGCAGCTTGATAGAATTCAGTTTCTTAACCTTGAGGGCCTCGGCCCCGTTCACCATAGCGCAGCCGACACTCAGTTAGTGCTTCCGGATCACGCCATTGGCAGAACGGTACCCAACCCTTTCGGGTCACAAGACTCGGCCCTAAAAAAGTTCACTATACCTGGATATCAAATGCTAAACCCTAAACTGGGCGTACTACAAGATGTGGTCACGTACTCTTTGAAACGGGCGACCTTACCTTGGAGCGAAACGTTTCCAGGCCGCAGCATGAGCATGCAAGTTTTTGGCTTGTATTCTGCTACCGATGAAACGAGCAGCCTCATGATCGCCGACCCAGATCCGAACTTCCGCGCAAAAAAATATTCGATCACTCAAGCCGTCACCAACGGTCAACTCACCAACGGCCCATTTATTGATTTTAATGACTCAGAACTCGATTTCTCGGTCTCTTATCTCGTGACTCCTGCCGAGCGAGCAGCCGGAGAATTCAAGCAGGCTTATGGCACCGCTCTCAGTCTATTTACTGGAAACTGGTACCAATTAGGCCGAACTTACCGAACCCTAGCACTCGAAAGATTGGCTGATATCAAGCGACTGGTTGATCGTGATGATTTTTCAAAAGACATGTTTTCGGTTGGCCTTCGGGCCATGGCCAGCAGCTTTACATACGAGACCTCACCTAACACTACCGACTGCATGCTGATCAAAAATGGCCTCCTCAGTCCAAGTGACGCAAAACTTCTATTATGCGAAGCCAGAAGCTGGCACACCGATAAAGAATCGGGTCAAAATGCCGGAAACCCATTTGCCCTACCCAGACCCGGAGTTTCTGCGTTTGCCAACGCCATCAACTCATCTAACCAACTGGTCTCATTTTATAACTCGGCGGCCGAATGCAACAACCCAAGCAACAAAAACTGGGTCGATAATTGTTCGCCGTATCGACTCTGGATTCCCCCTCCTCCCCCAACCTATCTTCCGACTCAAATTAGTATCGCGTGTCCTAGTAGCGCCGGCTGGTCTCAAACACTCAGCGGCTATTTTAGTAATTTTGCTTCAACCTTAAAACCCCAGGCCATGTACCTCGACGTCTTTGGCGCCAATTCAACCCACATCTGCACCGAAAACAATACAGCAGAGCACCCGCACGATGCCTATGACCCCACGTTGTATGTCAAAGGTGCTCGTGACGAAATTAAGACTATTAGGCAAGCGATGAATACCGCTAACCCAGCCACCAAAATCACCCTTTTCACCGAGAGTTTCAACGAAGCCTATGTAGGAGTCATTGACGGATTTCTTAACGCCGACACTGACTTCGAAAACCCAGTGCCGCTGGCCATTGCTGCTTATCATGAACAGGCTCTTTTTGATGGCATTTCCGTCTACGAATCCGAGTCATGCAAACAAGAAGACATCATTGCATCGCTCCACGACGCTTCAAAATTACCAGCCGATCCAAAAATGATCACACCTAGCCAAACTCAAAACTACCATCAAACACAGCTCGCCAAAATAGCCTGGTATTTCAACTGGGGCGGAATTCCGATTCACTACGACAAATCACTTCTGTCAAACTCCGGCCTTTTTAGTCAGCTGATGACTTACGCTCGGTGGCGCAAACAATTGAGCAATTTTCTCAGTGCTGGCGAAATGCTTGAGCCAATGACTATTTCACAAGTTTCTAACACGGGTCAGATCACATCACTACCGATCGACACGTTTGAAGCGGTAACGAGTTATTCGTCGAACGGAGCATTCTTTCTCGCGACAGAACCAGTCGATCCCATTCGAAGAAATTGCTATTATGGAAACCTCAAAGTCCCCCGTGTTCTCACTAGCACTTGGCACTCAGCGGTCGATTCGTCAATTGGAGTTCTCTTGGTTTCAAATTCAGACTCACCCACCACCGTTCGCGGTTTGTTTGGAAGTAAAGCCAGCTGGAATAGTTCGACCTTACCAACAAAAACCTGGACCCTCACGCGCATGAAGGCCGATCACACATTCACTGAATCGGCACCTACCGCATTTGACTCTGCCGGATTTGAATCGACGATCTCACTCGCCCCACGAGAGGTCGTTTTTGTGAAACTCAATTAGGGATCTGATCCTTTTGTGATGCTGGCCGCGTCACTCGATGTTTCTTAACAATCAAAGTTGAGTCTGGCACACACGAGGCTAATTTTTCGCAGCCGGTGAGGGTCAGATTTTGGGCAAGGATTCTCACCTCCATAGACATACGGCTCAGTGCGCTACACACTTTTTTTTGCGCGCTTTATTCCCAGATGAATCTAAGATAGAAGTGCAAACAATGATTAAACTTTACTACTCAGCTCGTACCCGTGCCGTTCGCCCAAGGTGGCTACTCGAAGAATGTGAGATCCCGTATGAACTGATTCGGTTGAATCTCGCCGAAATTTCACAGACTAACCCCGAGTATTTCAAGATTCATCCCCACGGCGCCGTGCCCGCCCTTCAAGACGGTGAGTTGACTTTGATCGAGTCGGGTGCGATTTGTGCGTACCTCACTGAGAAACACCCAGAGAAAAAATTAGCGCCCAGTCTTGATTCGCCGCTCAGACCCTTTTACCACCAATGGATGTATTATTGCGCTGGCACCTTCGAGCCGCCCTTCACTCAACTCTTTCAACAAACCCGCGGCCTACCTGAAGCCGAACGATCGCCTGCTCTAGCGGCGAAACTGCGAGAAGACTTTAGCGAGATTACCCACTTTATCAATCAGAGCCTCACGGGCAAAGATTACTTGCTCGGTAACGAGTTTTCGACCGCTGACATCATGATCGGCCATTCTTTGCTCAACGCGAGAAGGTACGAAATGCTGAAAGACGTCCCACATTTAGACGCTTATCTGAATCGCCTAGACGCTAGACCCGCTCGAAAGCGCGCGACTCAAGATTAGATAAAAATTGGCGGTCAATTCATCGAATTTCTATTGCGACTCGCCGGCCAATTTGGGTAGTGAGAGGCCATGCGAAATTTTTATTTTGTTCTTGTGATTGGCGTTTCGATTCTCAGCTTTTTTTCTACCCAGGATTCTTGGGCTTATAGTTCAAAGCGAAGCGACGCCACGACAACTCAATGTCATTCTTACTCGCAGCCCCTACCCTGGAAAGTTTGCGTAACCACTACCGCATCAAGCGCTAACCAAGACGTTTTGTATTACCTGCATGGAGCGGGAGGTAACGAAAGACAGTGGGCAGACGATCGCACCTATTTCGAGTCGATTCGCAAGGCTTGGCGCCGCGACCAAGTCGCCGCACCTAGAGTCGTTGCCATCTCTTTTGGTGAGCGATGGCTTTTGGCTGAAAAGAATCAGAGCCCCCTGAGTGGACTATTCGATTTGTTCACTGATCAAATCATGCCCCAGATCGAGAAGGAATTGGGAACTCCAAGCACTCGAACTGTCTTTGGCATCTCAATGGGGGGCTTTAACGCTACTCAACTACTCCTTAAAAAACCAAACCTCTTTAAAAAAGTGGTCCTCGGCTGCCCCGCTATAGCCAATTTGGCGATCGATGCAAGTACCGTCGAACTGAGTGAGTATGCAATTCGAACAGGGGCTGATCTTTCTCTGGTTAAGAATTCTCTCGAACTCGCTCAAAGATTTTTTCCCGACAAAGAGAGCTGGGCGAGCGCTTCGCCGATCGCTCAAGCAAAATCGCAACTGAGTTCGAATAGTCCTGCCGTTCACATTTCGTGTGGTAACAACGATGAGTATGGATTTTATGAAGGCGCAGAACTTTTTGCTCAAATCGCCAAAACCAATGGTGTGACTCCCTTGGTTTGGCAAACCCTCACCGGTGGCCATTGCGTATTAGACCCCGAGTCGATTGCGAAGTTTTTGAGCCCTTAGTACAAAAGTGCTAGTAACCATCTAATTCAAATTAAATGGATACTACCCGCCTCTAGTCGGCACCTAATTTGCTTTTAGTTGACTCTGCCAAGCCAGGCAGAAAGGTAACGGACCTACCTCCAATCTCTAACCAGAAAGGAGGTGATCCCTATGAAAAATAGCGTAACCCGCTACTATTTGTATCGGATAGAACTAGAAAAACTTAAGCACAAAACTTGGATTCTCATTGTTTTCGCCAAGTTAGTGCTACTTCTAGTCGCCCTAGTTAACTGTTACGTCAGATGAAATTGAGAGGGGTTGTGGGTACAGCATTCA
>CAITVN010000013.1 GCA_903895855.1 Oligoflexia bacterium
AAAATTATTAGAACAATCCCTCAAAGACCATTCTGAACTCGTAAAATTCATTTCTTTCACGGCGTCATGGCTCGCTGACCTCAGAGACCATGCGAGCCCATCGAATTTTTTCAACCAGGCCGAGCGCTATCATTTGGCGAAAACACTCGACGAAGCTGATTTTAGCTTCGAAGGTGTTGATATCGATTACCAAAACCTCAACAAACCTTGGATCTCAGAAAACGAAACACACCCCAACCAGATTATTTCTGCCTGGACCGTTGACACTCGCAAGGGCATGAAAAAGATGATTTCGATCGGAGTCAAATACATCACGACCAATCGGGTTGAAGAATGCTTGAGTTTGAAGAACGAGTACTGATTAGCGAAAAAGGTGCCTCTGGTAATTGTCAGCGACAGTAGACTGGGTCGTGAACTGTGCAAAAGAGGGCGGTGAAGTTCCGCCAAATCTAGGACTCGAAGCGGCCGCGGCCCTTCAGGCGTTCAAACTTAAAGGGATTCCTACCGCTCCTAATTCTGGCCCTGCTACTCCTCGTACTGGCCCTACTGATCCGAATAACTTATGATCACCAACTCATTTTACCAACAACCACAAATGAAAAGAGGAGACTCACCGCCAAGTGAATCTCCTCTTTTTGATTTCTCATGCCCGCGAGACTTCTGCGCGGCGAACTCTAGCCCTTTGGGCCTCTATAGCCCGTTAGACAGTTAGCCCCTTGACTCATTATCTCATTGCCGCAGCTAAGGTCGTGCCCAAGTCTGCTGGAGAGCGGCTGATTTTTACACCGGCTGCGAGCAGCGCTTGGAATTTTTCTTCGGCAGTACCCTTACCACCTGAAATGATCGCACCAGCGTGGCCCATTCGTTTACCGGCTGGCGCAGTGGCCCCACCGATAAATCCAACGACTGGTTTTTTCACTTCGCGCTTAATGAACTCTGCGGCTTCTTCTTCAGCAGAACCACCAATTTCACCGATCATGATGATGCCGTGAGTTTCTTTATCGCGGTTAAACGCATCGAGCACATCAATGAAGTTAGTGCCATTGAGTGGATCACCACCGATACCCACACAAGTCGATTGCCCAATGCCCAATTGGGTCAACTGATGAACCGATTCGTAGGTGAGCGTTCCTGAGCGAGACACAACACCAATGTTACCAGCTTTATGAATCTGGCCAGGCATGATGCCAATCTTGCATTGTCCCGGAGTGATGATGCCTGGGCAGTTAGGCCCAATCAAACGTGATTTGGTGCCAGCCACAAATCGCTTTACCGAAAGCATATCGCGAACGGGAATGCCTTCGGTGATGCAAACGATTAGCGCAATGCCAGCATCGGCAGCTTCACAAATCGCATCAGCTGCGCCCGCTGGCGGCACAAAAATCATGGTCGCGTTCGCGCCTGTTTTTTTCATCGCTTCTTCAACCGTATCAAAGACCGGAAACCCTTCGTGAGTCTGGCCACCCCGGCCCGGAGTCACGCCACCCACTACTTGCGTACCGTATTCTTTACAGCCCTTAGCGTGAAAACCACCTTGCGAACCCGTTATTCCTTGAACGATGAGTTTTGTATTTTTATCAACCCAAATTGCCATATGAATGATTCCTTCGTTTCTTTAGTTTAAATGTAATCGCCAAATCAGCCTGTTTTTGCGGCGGCCACAACTTTTTTCGCAGCGTCGGTCAAGCCTTCAGCTGAACTAATGCGTAAACCGCTTTCAGCTAACAACTTTCGACCTTGCTCAACGTTCGTACCTTCAAGCCTAACGACAAGCGGTACCTTAAGAGAAAGCTCTCGCGCTGCTGCGATCACGCCTTCGGCAATGACGTCGCACTTCATGATGCCGCCAAAGATGTTGACCAAAATGGCCTTCACTTTGGGGTCTTTCAAAATGATTTTGAAAGCGTGGGCAACTTTTTCTTTTGAAGCGCCGCCACCGACATCTAAGAAGTTAGCTGGCTCGCCGCCGTGAAGTTTAATGATGTCCATCGTCGACATCGCGAGGCCTGCGCCGTTGACTAGGCAACCAATATTGCCATCAAGGGCGATGTAAGCCAGGTCAAACTTTGAAGCTTCAACGTCTTGAGGGTTTTCTTCTTTCAAGTCTCTCATGGCAACGACATCAGCGTGTCTGAATAGCGCGCTGTCGTCAAAATTGACTTTACCATCAAGAGCCATCAACTGACCTTGTTTGGTCAAAATCATCGGGTTCACTTCGATTTGTGAACAATCTTTTTCCATGAAACATTTGTAAATGCCGCCCAAAAAGCTGACCGCATCTTTCGTCTGCTCAGGGGTCAAGCCGAGAGATTTCGCAATTTTTCGACCGTGATAAGGCTGATAGCCCAACACAGGGTCAATAGCGACTTTAGTAATTTTTTCTGGATGGTGGTGGGCGACTTCTTCGATTTCCATACCGCCTTCAGTTGAAGCCATCATCATGACCTTTGAATCAGCGCGGTCAATCACGATTCCGAGGTAGAACTCTTTCGCAATTTCTGAACCTTCTTCAATCCAGAGAGTGTGAACGACTTTACCCTGTGCACCGGTTTGCGGCGTCACCAAAGTCTTACCCATGATTTCGCTCGCGGCAGCTTTCACTGCAGCCAAGTCTTTGCACACTTTCACGCCGCCAGCTTTACCGCGGCCACCTGCATGAATTTGAGCTTTCACAACCCAAACAGCGTTTTTTCTCTCACTTTGCAATTCAATTGCTGCTTTTTCAGCGCGCTCGGCGACGCCAGAACCTTCATCGATCACTCGACCTTCGGGAACTCGAATGCCATACTGTTTGAAAAGTTGTTTTGCCTGATACTCATGAATATTCATGGTTCTTGGATTCCTTCCTGACTAGGGTTGCTTTTAATTTCGGCTCAAAAAATCTAGCCACACATAAAACAAAACCGGGCCCAAGGCGAATTGACGCCTTGGTCCCGGTCGATTAACTCACATTAAAGTCCGAGTTTTGCCATCGCATCGACAAGCTCTTTAACAGCTCCTGCCGATTTATCGAACATCGCTTTTTCTTCAGCGTTGAGTTCGAGTTGCGGAATGCCTTCGAGACCCTTGGCGCCCAATTTTGCGACTACACCGCAGAACAGATCTTTCACGCCGTACTCACCTTTGAGTAATACCGCGCAAGGTAGGTAACGCTTTTTATCGCGCACAATCGCTTCTGCCATTTGCACAGCACTTGCAGCTGGTGCGTAGTAAGCTGAACCGGTCTTAAGAAGTCCGACGATTTCAGCGCCACCTTGGCGGGTGCGTTGAACCAACGCATCGATCTTTTCTTTCGGCAACAATTGCATCAAAGGTACGCCGCCAACCGAAACGTATCGTGGCATTGGTACCATGGTATCACCGTGGCCGCCGAAGACGAACGCTTGAACGTCTTCAACACTCACGCCTAGCTCCATAGCGATAAAGCTTCTGAAACGGGCGCCATCGAGAACGCCGGCCATACCGAGTACACGTTCGCGTGGAAAGCCGCTTGCTTGCATAGCAACGTGGCACATAGCATCGAGAGGATTACTCACGATAATGAGAACGCTGTTAGGCGAATACTTTGCTGATTGTGTCGCACACTCTTTAACGATCTTGGCATTGGTCGACAACAAGTCGTCACGGCTCATGCCAGGTTTTCTTGGCAATCCCGCAGTGATGATCACGACATCTGAATTCTCAGTCATCGCATAATCAGAACCGCCGACAATCGTTGAATCAAAACCTTCAACCGGTGAAGCCTCGAAAAGATCGAGAGCTCGGCCTTTAGCTGCATCGCCGTTGATGTCGATGAGAACCACATCGCCGAGTTCTTTTGAAGCAGCCCAATGAGCACAAGTTGAACCGACGAAACCGGCTCCAATAACAGAAATCTTAGGTCTACGCATTGTCATAGTACTTTTCTCCTTTTGTTTTATTACAAACTACATGTGTTTAATAATTTCTTGGCCAAACTCTGAACACTTCACTTCTTTCACACCACTCACACCCTCTTGGGTCATCAGTCGTGAAAAGTCGTAAGTCACCGTACGTGCGGCGATCGCGCCGTCCATACCTTTGATGATCAAATCAGCGGCTTCGTTCCAGCCCAAGAACCTGAACATCATTTCACCCGAAAGAATGACTGAACCCGGATTCACTTTATCAAGGTCAGCATACTTCGGAGCGGTTCCGTGAGTGGCTTCAAATACCGCATGACCGGTGAGGTAATTGAGATTGCCGCCAGGGGCAATACCAATACCACCCACCTGGGCCGCGAGGGCGTCTGAAAGGTAGTCACCGTTCAGGTTCAAGGTCGCAATGACATCGAACTCTTCAGGTCGTGTCAGCACTTGTTGAAGGGCAATGTCAGCGATGGCGTCTTTTACCAGGATTTTACCTGAGGCTAAAGCCGCTTTTTGCTCAGCATTCGCCGCTTCTTCGCCTTTTTCTTTCTTGGTTTTTTCCCAGGTATTCCAGGTGTAAACTTGATTGCCAAACTCTTTTTCGGCCAAATCGTAACCCCATTGTCTAAAGGCGCCTTCAGTGTACTTCATGATATTGCCTTTATGAACGATGGTGAGAGACTTGCGCTTATTCTTGATCGTGTACTCAAGAGCAGAACGAATCAGACGTTCGGTGCCTTCTTTTGAAACGGGCTTGATACCAATTCCACAAAAGTCTGGAAAGCGAACTTTTGAGTAATCTTTTGGATAATTTTCTTTCAAGAAAGAAATGATTTTCTTCGCACCTTCAGAACCAGCTTCGTAATCAATGCCAGCATAGATGTCTTCAGTGTTTTCACGAAAAATCACCATCTCAACTTTTTCAGGGTGTTTCACGGGTGAAGGCACACCCTTGAACCAACGAACGGGTCTTAGGCAAACATACAGATCGAGCATCTGGCGAAGTGCCACATTGAGTGAACGCATGCCACCACCGATTGGGGTGGTCAGTGGACCCTTGATTGAAACTAAATAATAACGAAGTGCAGTGAGTGTATCTTCTGGCAGCCAATCTTTATATTGATTGAATGACTTCTCACCCGCATAGACTTCAAACCATTCGATTTTGCGTTCGCCTTTATAGGCTTTGTGAACGGCAGCATCGAGTACGGCCTTCGATGATTTCCAGATATCTCGTCCGGTACCATCTCCTTCAATGAAGGGAATGACCGGGTTCGCTGGAACTTTTAATTTTCCGTTTTCAATCGTGATTCTCTCACCTGTTTTTGGAGGCGTCAAATTTTTGAACATTTGTGTTTTCCTTATGTCTGATCATTTTAAGCCTAGCGTTTAACCTACTGGTTTAACCTAGCGGCTGCGTGAGCAAACATTATGAGCGGTTGCTCTCTTCCGTCAATTGGATTCGACGAGTTCGCGAACAATTCTTTGGGATTTTAGGTCAGTCGTTTCATGAAATCGAAGGCACCGAGTCGCAAGATTTTCAACATCAGTGAGGTCATGCGAAACAAAAATCAACGGCACAGGAAATTCTTCGTGAAGCTGCCTAATCAGCTCACGAAGGCCGACCTTCAACTCGGCATCTAGAGCCGAAAAAGGTTCGTCCAATAACAGAAGTTTGGGCCTCAAGATCAAGGTTCTGGCAAGGGCGACACGCTGACGCTCGCCTCCTGAAAGATCAGAAACCGAGCGACCAGAAAATCCATCCAACCCCACCTTCTTTAACCATTCCTCAGCCTGTTTTAAACGCTCGATTTTTGAAACATGACGAACTTTGAGGCCAAATGAGACATTTTCTCCTACCGATAAGGCAGGAAATAATGCCCCATCTTGAAAAACAAGCCCGATATCGCGGTTTTCTGGAGAAAGCTGATCGATGCGCACCCCGCTCAACCACAGCTCACCTTCTGATTCGACCCGCGACTGCGACCCCAGTTCATTTTGAATGCCGGCAAAGTATCGCAAAAAACTTGATTTGCCGGTTCCACTCGCGCCTTGAATGGCAACCCGCTCTTGCTCGCTCACTTTGACGTTCGCTTTCAAGCAAAGTGCGGCAATCGTGAGTTCAACATTTCGTGCTTCAAAATAGCGCAAGTTACTATGTACGGGAAGTACCGGAGGTACTGGCTGTGCTGGGTTCATCTGACTATTGTTGCACCTCTAGTTCACGGTTAGCCACCTTTTTGAGTCTGACCGAAGCTAACCCTTGAATCAAGAAACTAGTGACCAATAAAATTTGACCCGCGACCATGGCGTCTTCAAAGCGGTAGCGCCCCATTACCCTAGACATCCATAGAGGTAAGGGCACGAGCGTTTCTGAATAGAAAAGACTAACAGCAGCCAGCTCGCCCAATGAAAGTGAAATCGACAGAAGAAAAAACCTCAGGAGTGGGCCACGCCATCTCGGCCACTCGATGGCCACGAATGCAATGAGCCGTGAAGCGCCAAGTACTGAGGCCGCACTCAAGAGCACGTCTTGTCGAGTCGAAGCAATCGAATAAATTACCCGAAAACCTAGGGGAATCACCGTCACCGACTGAACAACTGCAATGAGCAGCACACTTCCTGAGAACGGATCAATCCACTTGCCCCAAGTGATCCAGATCGAAAGACCCAGAACCAAAACCGAGACACCCGCCGGTAACGAATAGAAAAAAGAAACGAGCGATCGCAGTCTGACATAACGCCAAGCAATCCAAGCCCCACACAAGATCACTATCAGCGAAATCACCGCAGTCAGTAATGCGATTTCAAATGACTGAACCAGAGGCTGAAACAACTCATCACTGAGTAGCGAGCGCCAACTAGAAATCCAACTTGACGGTTGCAACGGAAACCAAAGACCCGCAGTCAAAATGACCAGTACCCCCAGCGGAATCAAAATGAGCAAGCTGGGTTGAAGCAAGCCGACGAGAGATTTTCGATCAAAGCGAACCTCAGCGAGGTGCGCCGGCAACTCTTTTAACCGGTTGAAGCCCCCACTTCTCTCAGAGCGCTTTACCCGGTAATTGACCCGATAATTAAGCTGACGAGAGCTTCGCCAAAAACCAGAAAAATGCAAAAGCACCCAGGGCATTAAAGTCACGCAAAGTTGCCAAAAAGCTACTTTGATCGCTCCGCGAACATTGAGAGTGCCGTAGCGCAAGTGAGTGAAGATCTGAGTCTCAAGAGTCTCTACCGGAGGGCCCCCTCCGAGAATTAAAACCAAAGTGAAGCTCATGATGCAAAGCGAATAAATCTGCAAACTCACCTGAAATAAGGCGTTTTGAAGGTAGGGCCGTTCTATCTCCCAAAAACGAACTAACGAGCGTGCACCAAGAACTCTCGCCGCCGCAGACTGTTCTGGCGGGCACTCACTCATTGCATTAGCCACAACACTGACCACTAAGGGCACATTAAATAGAACATGTGCAAAGACGACTGCACTAGTGGTGTAAAGCCAGGTGGGAGAAATGCCAGTCAAGCCAAAGAAAAACCCACGCCTTCCAAAAATCTGAATCAGCGAAAGCGCTGCGATCAAAGTCGGTACCGAGTAAACAATCTGCCAGAGCTTCAGACTCAATCGTGAACTCATCTTACTTTGGTGACTTTGAATTCTACCTAGCCAAACCCCAATCGGAACACCGAAAGTCAAACTCAAAGCCGTCGACAAAAGCGCCTGAAAAACGGTAAATTTCACCACCTTGATCA
This sequence comes from Oligoflexia bacterium, assembly GCA_903895855.1. Classification (GTDB taxonomy): domain Bacteria; phylum Bdellovibrionota; class UBA1018; order UBA1018; family UBA1018; genus CAITVN01. Next base: position 7,635 of record CAITVN010000013.1, read on the forward strand.
ATGAAGGGTCGAGCAGTCTTAGGCTGCCTTGTGAGCTGCCAAAGGCTCGTGTGAAAAGAGTCGAAAGTGGAATGAAAAAGCTCAGAGAAAAAAAGAAAACGAGAATGAGAACTGCAAAAACTGACAAGACCCATTCACTCGAAAACTTCTGATTTCGGCCTAGTTCAGTTTGGGTTAACATCGATAAAAGGTGCGTCTTTCAATTCACCTATGAGCTTTGCACAGGCCTGTTTAAGGCTACGCGACTTGTCTTGCAAACGCTCCCACGGGCTATCGACTGGATCGCAGTCGGTAAAATGGGCGCCGCACGACTGCTCTTTAGCAAGGGTTGTAAAAAACTTAAGCTCTTCTTCAATTTCTTTTGTTCGAAGGCCCACATCGACTCCCACTCTAGGCGTCAGTACCCTAAGCTCGTTGGTTGAATTAGAGATGACACGGAAGCGCTGAATTCTTAAAAGCTCAAGCTGATCTTTCTCTCGTTGATAGTGATCAACCACCCACGGGTCAGATTTTAATGCTTCGATGCAACGACCTTTTTCTTTGTTCTCGCGCAAAGTTCCATCAAACACCGTATCAACCCCCCCGATTTGCCCCATGCAGTTCGAAAGTCTTGCCTCATACCCACGCTCGAGCTTGCCAAGCGATTTATCGATGTCGCCGTCACTACCGCCATTACCTAATAGCTTCGAGGCATCGCTCACCTCTTGGCCGAAGCGCGACAACTTCTCACCTTGCTCTTTACCTTCATCGTTCCATTGCTTAGCACGCACATCGATCCCATTCAGCATTTCAATTCTCAAACGCTGCAAATTAGCTTCTACCCCTATTAATTTTGTTAGGGCATTTTGCATTTGATCGCAAATCGCTTGGGCGGGTCGCGCTTTTTCAAGGTTTTCACCCAAAACACTCATGGCTCTAAATCCCTCTTCTGCAGTCATCACTTCTTTAGCCATCGCAAACCGACAATCCCGACTCACTGAACCGTCAGAAGAGGCATCTGCCAATCGTTTCTTCTTTCCGGTCAACTCACCTTCATAAAGCGCTTTCCAGACACCGACATCTTGCTTCAACTGATCGATTGAACGGTTTTGAGCAAAGGCCAAAGACTGCATCGCTAGTACGGCATCGATTGCTTTTTCTGCTTCTAGCGCCACTTTCTTCTGACTTTCCCACTGTTCGCGAGCTTTGACAAAAGCGTCGAGCCTTTTTGCTTCATCTTTTTCATGAGTGATCGCTTCGTAAAGCGCAGAACCCGCAGCAGCCGCGAGGCTCACCGAACTAGCCACCGCCATCGCGCCCAGAGTCGCGCCGGCAGCTGCTGCACCCGAAAGTATCGCAACTTTATCAGGATCGGTAAACGTTTCGGCAGTATTGACGAGTCTTTCAAAACTATCGTTAAATCGAGTGGCGTTGTCCATGGCACCGGGCATTGCAGATAACGCCAGTGCGCTGGTGCTAGAAAACTCACCGGCAGCGCGACTGCCGATTCCCAAACCCTCGTCAGCTTTGCCATTGAGTGATCCGGCCTCTCGGTGCAGTCCGTTCAGGCTTGCTTGCATTTCTCTTTGGGTGCACCGAGATTGACTAGCATAACAGCTAGGCGGCGCACCCGCGGGGCACGAACTGCAGGCCGACTCGGCGTCGCTCACCAAAAACTGACTCACCTGAGTCAAAAATGATTCTAACTCGAAACCTGTAAGACTTGCATGACTGCGTGTTTTAGCTTCCTTTTGCCCAGAATTGAGAGCCATCTTTCTCATGACCAACTCAACTTCAGTAGACACCGAGGTGAACATTCCGCCACGAATCATTCCGATGACGGTATTGACACTTTTTTTATTTACTCGACTGAAAAGCCGAACATAACGGTTAGCGGGTTTCCAATAACCCTCGACCACCGAGATGCCGTCACTCATTCGGTGGGTCACCTTTTTCTTGAAGTCAGCTCCCCAAATAGCTTCAGCAACTCGATCTTGTTCTAGTCGCAACAACTCTACTCTCACTGAGCTCGGCTGAACTGGCAAACTCAAGCTCACCACCGTCGCTGCATAAGCCTCGCCTTTTCCTATCCCACCGAGGTACAGCGGCGTCACCCGTTCTGCAATTTCTAAACTTCCTCCCGACTTGCCTAAGCTACGCTCTCCGGTCGCAATCCACCGGTTAGCGTAAAAACTTTTGGCGTGCCCATCGCCCGTCGCGATGGCACAACAAGCGACACACCCCAGCCAGTAAGAAAACAATCTCAATGTCAATTCACCATCCATTGACAATCATTGTACCCGAAAATTCTTTCCAACATCACACGACAAAATTTTGCCACACGGCAGATAGTGCCGCGATCACTTTTCTCTACTGATGGCATTCACGACAAGACTGCACGAGGTCGCCCGCTTTTTGCCGGGCTTCAGACAGCCCTTGTCTGGCGAGCGTAGAAATATCTAGAGCGTTGGTCTGAATATCGCCAAAAACCCTTTCTGAACCATGCACGGCATTGCGCTGCTTCAGCTCGGTTGCGACACGGGCAATTTCTAATCCGACCTTCTCTACCGCTTGAAGATCAACCAGACCCACCGCTTCTACATCTTGAAAATAGGCAACAGCTGAAAGCATGCCATGCATATTCTTGCATGTGTAAGGAACCCGTCCTTCTGAATTACAGACCTGATTAATCGCAGCCCAATTCATCGAGTTGATTTGGGTCCAGCTATGCCCACTAGTAGGCGCTATGTTTTCATGGCAATTCAAGCACCTTCGACTGATCTCGTTGGCCGCTGCGAATGCATTCAAATCTTCTTTTCGGGCCAGCGAGACAACGTCGGTGGCACTCTTACGAACATCGCGAAGCGCACTCATGTGGGTCGTCAAATCGGACCGTAACAAAATCGCTTCGGTAACCTCTTTCATCTCGGTACCTATTGAACCCATCAGAGCAAAATTCACTTGCATGAGTTCTCGCTGGGATTCTATTAGCTTCAATTCGCTTCGCAGTAAGCGCATCTGATGGCAAAGCTGCTGATCAGCAACCGGATCATCGCAACTGACCTCGGCAATTCGCCAATCAGCCCCAGCAACCGACAACGCGAGAACAGAACTCAATACTAAATTCCTTTTTAAGTTTCTCATACGAAACTCCTCCTTGTTATTATTTGTGGCCACCTTTCTCAGTAGCATGAAATGAGAAATGTTTCGACTGATTTCAAGACAACAGAAGCCAGAGCGTGACGACGCAACGAAAGAAGGCAAATTACCGACTCGTTATCAGAAAATTTAGCTACTTTTTGTCTCGTTTATTTAGCTTGCAATGGTATTTTGAAAAATTAAGAACTGAAACCCATCGCCATCGGGTGCGCCGCTCCAAAGTGCGTCGGGCCCACCGCGAGTGATCACAGTTAATGGCTTATTTTTTTGAGCAGCCAGTTCAAGAATCGCTTTTTCTTGATCACTGCCTTCAATTTTAAAAACTGAACAGACCGAATAAACCAAGACTCCACCCGGCGCGAGGTAACGAAGGGCCTCTGCCACTACCTCAAGCTGCTTTTTTGAGAATCCCGCTGCTGAAGATTCGTTTCGATTCCAACGAATATCGGGATGCCGACCAATGATGCCGCTCGACGAACACGGAGCATCTACCCAAACACACGAGAAAAAATTATCGACCAGTTCGACTTTCGCTTTTACCTGAACTAAATTTTGCCCCTTTTTTAAAGCGTTTTCTTTCAAAACTTGAAACCGAGAAGACTTCGAGTCTTCGTCGGTCGCGACAACCTGATAGCCCCGAGTCGCAAGCCCAAGAGATTTTCCGCCCGGAGCCGCACAAAAATCAAGCACCGGCGATGAAAGTTTGAGTCGTTTCAATTCGCTTGCAACCAGAGACACCAGGCGCTGACTTGAGACGTCTTGAATGAACTCAGCGTCTGAAAGTCTTCGTTCACCTAAGGGCTCAGCTCCGCCCGATTGACTGCAAACCCAGAGTTTCGGGCGGGTCAGAGAAAACTTTGAATAGTCGACGGCCCAAGATTCATTCCAATCTTTAACCCACGCTTTGAACATCCACTCGGGCACCGAAGCCCAAGCCGCTTTCGTTTGAAGATTCGATTTAGCCGGAAACTCCCAATTACGAAAAGCCTCTTTTTTTTCAACGATTTTTCTCAAAATCGCATTCGCAAACTTCGAAGGAGGAACACCCTCTTCTTCTTTTAGCCAACCCACCGTTTCATTGACAACCATCTCAGACACCGTTCGATCGCTCTCGATGATCTGATAAGTGGCAAGCTCAAGGGCTTTTCTCAGTCTACCCGAAGGTTTCTTTTTCTCGGCTAATTGATCGATCCAATAATCTAATCGGGCCTTGTGCCTGAGCGTGCCACTGACTACCTCTTGAAGCCAGCCAGCCTCTTTCGAATCGAGGCTCATTTGTGCAACATCGAGAACCTCATCTAAGGGTTTGCGGTCGCTCAAGACCTGCGAGAGACAACGAATGGCCGTACTTCTGAGTGAATGATTCATCATGGATGTGTTGGGTACAATCGAGCGAGCAATTGAGCAAGCGGCATTTACCTAGCCCCTGGCCAAATCCAGTAAACTCCAGCCGGAAACGTGCCCAACATTGCTGAAGCGATCGAGCCTGACGAGACCGCGCCTGCCCCCGATTCGTTGTCATCAGCCCCTCCGCCTAGAAGTCGAACCAGCAAACCGCGAACTCCACCTAGCGAAGCTTCACTATCTAGGTCATCGTCGTCGTGACCTTTGCCCTCGTCGAGTAAAAATTCAAGAAACTGAGAGCCACGTCTCTTCTTTTCTGGATAGATCACTTGAGGCTTGCCATCAATGCCGGCCATTTTGGCGGCGTCATTGATCGCGTCATTGAAGGTACCTAATTCATCAACCAACTTTGCGGTTTTCGCCTGAGCTCCTGAAAAGATTCGACCATCAGCCACCAAGTCAACTTCGGCCATCGACATTTTTCTACCCGTTGAAACAGCTGTTTTGAACTGCAGTAGCACATCATTCACCATTCCTTGAAGCAAATCGCGCTCTTCAGGAGCCATATCTCGGTACTCAGCGCCCGAATCTTTGAACTTTCCGGTCTTAATCGAAAATCGCTCAACCTTGGCCCATTCATAGAGCTTTTTCAAATTAGCAAACTCCATGATAACCCCAATCGAACCCGTAATCGTTCCGGGATTGGCATAAACTTTCTTGGCCGCACACGCAATGTAGTAAGCCCCACTCGCTGCGACAGAACTCATCGACGCCACGATCGGCTTCTTTGACGCTTTGATCGCTTCATAAACTTCTTGCGAAGGAGAGACCGCACCCCCCGGTGAATTCAGTCTCACCACGATAGCTTTGACTTCGGGGTTTTCATCGAGTTTTGCAAAGCGCTTGAGTAAGCGTTTTGAATCCATAATGGGGCCGTTGACCTCAATGACTCCCACTGCCCCTTTGCCATTAAAAATGGGAGCTGCGGCAGATTTTTGAGGTGACGAACCTTTTGAAAAGTAGAGGTACCCTGTCACTGAAAGAAACAAGATAAAGAAAACGAATGATAGGCCAAGGATAATGACCAACGGATTTGAAAATCGATTTTGTTCTGTGCTTGCCATAAGTCGTTCAATTTTCTCAGACTGTCAGGTAAAAGAGAACTCTTTTTACAGTTCTCACCCGACACTGACCAACAAAACAATACTGTACAAAAAAAGACAGGTATTAAGGTGCCGTTTTCTCAGGTGACAGAAACCGGCGCCGCTAGATACAGTGAATCAGTGATTCAGTTTAAACGGTTTTCAATGCGACGCCAGATACAGTGGATAGGCTTCAGTCTCATCATTGGCGTACTTGCTGGCTCGGCGGCCGCCATTTTTTTGAATTCGCTCGAATGGGCTTCGCGATTTCGCGATTCACACCGACAGATCATTTGGGCCTTGCCACTCGCCGGATTAGCCATTGTCTGGGCCTTTCAGCGCTTCGGCCAATCAGTCAACCCCGGAATCAACCTGATCATCGACGAAATTCACGATCCAAAAAACGTGGTGCCACTCAAAATGGCACCGCTGATTTTAGCTGGCACATTGCTCACTCACTTATTTGGGGGCTCTGCGGGCCGTGAGGGCACTGCCGTTCAAATGAGCGCTTCTCTCGCTGATCAACTGTCTCGATTTTTTTCAATTGAAACGGTTGAACGAAAAATCTTGCTCGTGGCCGGAGCTGGGGCTGGGTTTGGTGCCGCTATTGGCACACCCTGGGCTGGCGTTGTCTTTGGAATGGAAGTCATTCACATCGGGCGACTCAAACCTTTTGCATGGATTGAGTGCTTCATTGCGTCGTTTACCGCGTATTATACGGCGGTTTTCTTAGGAGCACACCACAGCGTATTTTCACTGGGTGGATTTGAAGTCGCTGAATTTTCGCGAGCAGGGGGTTCAACTGTGTTTGTGACGTTATTTTATGTTGCCCTGGCCGGAGCCCTCTTTGGTCTGACCGCAGCTTGTTTTATTCGCCTGACCCACTTGATCGAACGGCTACTTGGCCAAGCAGTTAAACCAGCTCTTTTGAGACCCTTCGTGGGAGGCCTTTTATTGGTATTTCTATTTTGGCTCGAAGGTTCGTATCGATTCATTGGTTTAGGAATTTCAGAAATTCAACGTGTGCTAAGTTCAGACAGCCAAGCTGTCACTTCCTTTTCAGTGCCGTTACTCAAAAGCGCGTTTACGGCTTTGACGGTCGGTTCAGGATTTAAAGGTGGTGAGTTTATTCCACTCGTTTTCATTGGCACCACACTCGGTGGCGCACTCAGTTTAGTACTACCCCTGACCCCACAGTTTTTAGGAGCGCTTGGATTTGCCGCAGTCTTCGCGGGCGCTGCGAACGTTCCCATCACCTGCACGATCATGGCCTGCGAGCTTTTCGGATTCACTCTACTGCCGTACGCTCTTGTCGCTTGTTTTTTCAGCTATTATTTTTCGGGCCACCCCGGAATTTACCGCTCGCAAAAATACTCTCAGAAAAAATTAGGCTTCTTGCGAGTCGCATTTTCTTGGTTAGGCGAATTGCCGAAGCGATTTTTTTAAAACCCGCTAACACTTATGAATCCCATCACTGTTTAACTGCGTGATAATACCAAGTCACCGTTCCATCGCGAGAGGTCAACGAGTTGGTCCCACCGGCTAATGAAAAATTGGTGAATACTCCGCCATTGGAATCAAGTGACCCCCCTTGCTTGAAGCTAATGGTATCGTCACCGTTATCAACGAACGAAGAGACGTCTGTAGAGGTATTATAAGTGGGGCCTTGAAAGTTACTCTGCAACGCCGTGCTCGTGACATTTGCGCCGTTAGCGACCGAGGTTTCGGAATAGTAGGGGCCCGCAAAAACCGTGAGTGCCGTCGTTCCTGCCATCGGCACAATAACCTGCGCATTGGCTTTGGCATCATCGATTGCGGCAACACTCACATTACTATGTGACAGCAAATACCGTTTTGTGCTCACTGTGGCAGTACCCACATAAGGCAGCAGTGCCGGAATGTTCACACAAAGGCCACGCCCCGTGCTTCCTTTGCAGCCACCCATTCCTGACGAGGTGTTCGGAATCGAATTTGCCAAATTAGTGTTATCAACAATCACAGTGAGCGTTTGGTCAAGTGCCGTTGTCGCTTCAGCTGTCGAAGAAGGCGAAGGACTAGGCGACGGCGCCGCACTCGGATCGCCAACAACTAGAGGTGACGCTAGCAAAATGATTTTTGTTCCGCAGCCCCAACTAATCTCGGTGAATCCAGCCGCCGCTTTCGCAGCAACCGAGGTGTCGGGACTCGCAGCCACGACACCATTGGTTCCCACAGGATCAGTGTAGAAATAGGTAGGAGTAGCCCCCGCACCAAAAAAACCTTTGAGCCAAACTGAAATGGTGTTTGCGCCCGTTTTTGTGTCAGCACAAGTAGCCAAAGTCAACATATCGTAACTACCCACAGCAACCGATACTCCCTTTGCTTTGGCTGAAATGGCATCTAACGCATCTTGCGAAGTCAAATCAACGAGACACTGCGATTCGTCGGTCGAGGCGCAGGTGTAAAGTACCTGGTCATTCGTAGCTGTTGGTTGATGCCCCATCGCATCTGAAGTGAATCCCGAATTTTTTGACATCGTGATTTTCATGATCGGAAACTTAAATCCGGTTGGAGTAAAGCTCACTTCACCCGTTGCCGCCCAAGCGACCGATGATAGTAAAACTGCCAATGTTGCAAGAATAAGTAGTTTCATCAGGATAGCCTCTTTCTAATTGCCCACTTTAAGATTTAAAGAAACGGTGCCGGTCGTTGGGCTCGCTGCTGTCGCAGCCGTATCTGATTTGCCACACGACATCACTGCGAACGAGGCCACTGCTAAAGCCAGAGAAAGTACAATAAACGCGAATGCTACGTTTTCTCTTCTTTTCATTTCGCTCTCCTATTGGTTAGCGCTGCTGTGCTAATAGTTTTACATAGTTTGTAAATATTTTATCTAATGATTGAACCCTAGCGGGCCAGACGCAAGCGATAATTTCTTGACAAAAGCGGCATCCAGTTACCGAAAGTACCTCCGCAGCGGCGGCACCGACAGAAATTGATGTCTCTCCAATCGCTTAACAATACAGAATAATCAAACTACACCGCACGCCTTTTATTTAAAGTCTTCAGCGCCCAACCACAAACCGACAAAAACAAACAGGCGCTACCCACTCTTAACGCAACATCGGGTAAACCTAACTTTGGCCACACAAAGTCGGTTGAAATGACAATCAATCCACCCAAAAAAGTCGTCATCACAAAAATGTCTACGCTCTCAAGCTTCGCGGCAACGGCATCAGAGGCTTCAGTGGCTTTCCAGTGATCGAAACGAATGAGAAGCAAGAGGCCAGGAATCGCAAGAAATACCGAAAAAACAAAAAACTGCACCCACCCCAAACTCTTGGCAATTTCACCTGCTGGGGCGATCAAGATAACCCGTGTGAATGCGGTTAAACTTGAAAGTAGCGCATACTGAGTGCCCGTAAATTTCTTGCTGCAAATACTCATCATGAAACCCACAATGGCTGCCGTGCCCATGCCCATCAAAAAATTATCGGCAACGATCACACCAATCATCGCTGCGTGATTTTTACCCAGCACCGCAAGCAAAATAAAAAGTGCTCCACCCAAAGCCTGGGCGACCCCAAAAACCCAGAGTGAATATTTGACTCCGAGTTTTACCATCATGGCTCCGCCAGCCAAGGTTCCAACGATTGTAGCAATCAAACCTGCCACTTTTGAGACCGCAGCAATTTCAATTTTCTCAAACCCAAGACTCATCAAAAACACCGTAGTGAGAGCGGTCGCCATCAGAGTCGGAAGTTTGTACAACATCACAAACCCCATGACTTCCATCGCTCCGTCACGCTTAAAAAATTCAGCAAAGGGTAGAATGACTCGATTTCTGAAACTCTCGTGCCGCTTAATCGGTACGTTCGGTTCTTCAATGAACACCAAAGTCAGCATTCCCACACCCATCAGTGCGGCCATCGAAAGGTAGACAGTTTTCCAGGGCATGGTGGTTGAAAGAGCGAGTGCGCCAGCACCCGAAACGAGCATGGCTAATCGGTAGCCCATTAAATAAACACTGGCACCGGGCCCGATCTCGTCTTTTTCGAGCAACTCAGTTCGCAAAGCATCGGTGACGATGTCTTGACTCGCGCTAAAAAAAGAGATCAGCACCGCACCTAGAATAAATTGCGGCAATGAGGTTGTCGGGTCAGAAAATGCGACCAGGGCCAACGAGAACATGAGCCCAATCTGAGTGATGATTCCCCAGCCTCGTCGCCGACCCAAAAACGGCGGCACCAAAGTATCAATCAAAGGAGCCCACAAAAATTTGAGGGCATAGGGCAGACCAATTAACGAGAATCGCCCAATCGTTGCGAGATCAACCTTGGCATCTTTCATCCAAGCTTGAATGGTGCTGCCCCCAGCGGTGAGCACGAGAGGCAAGCCCGATGAAAAACCCAAAAATAAGACGGTAGCAATTCTGCGGTGACTAAAAACCTTCAAGAGATCTTTCATGAGGAACCCCCAGGTCCCCAGGGTAGCAGCCTCAAATCAATCAAAACAAGGCGAATTTATTAACTATTCTCGAATTTTTCACAAAAGAGCGGCACATCACCTTTGGCTTTGACTCGTAGCGTCAAATAGGCTATTACGAGGCACATCGTTGAACTTTGGCCTAGTTTTCGAAAAATTGATTTTACCGAAAATACCCAGGCAAATAAAGAGGGAGTCTATTTATGCTGTCATTCATTCACATCAAAAACCGACGCTGGCTATTCTTGGTTGCGCTCTATTTCATCACGCTTTCTATCGGCATGGTTCGATACACCAATGTATTTCAGGCCGTCGAAATGACTGAAACCGACTCGACTCACGAACTGAGCACGCAAGCTGCGTCTTCAATTAATTAGGTAGTAGCAGGGTGTTTTCAATCACCCCCCTACGGTTCACTGTCAAATAATTAAACATCCACTATTTATAGTAAGTATTTTTGCTTGCATGAACTCAATGAGTGATAAAAAATCACATTTTTTTGCGACTGGTTCGGCGTGCTGCTAAATTGGGCCGCATATGAAAATAAAAAATCGCCCCCAGAACCAAACCCTATCGTTCGCTATCGCCCTCATTTCGCTTAGCCTGCAATCGGGCTGCCAAGACCTCAAATCTTCGCTGCCGACCATTGAAGGACTTCAACCGTCTTTACGGGTATTTCCTCAAAACGCAGCGACAGCCGAAAAAAATAATGAACGAGAGCCCAGCCTCTATGTCGAACAAACGGCAGATGACAGTTCTCCTTACTTAAATAATACTTATTTACTACAAGCGGGCCCAACTACTGGCTTCAATACCACACTGAGTGCTTTCAACTCGCTCGACGAAACCAAGAAAACCTTAACCGCAACTGTCGAATCCACAAAGATCACTCACGACAGCGGCACCGCATTGCGATCTAAACTAATCATCGAAGTTGAGAATCCAGAAAAAGTAACCTCGCTGATCATTAACGGCACCCACTTAGGGGTTTCAAGCCTTAAGTCAGGCGAAGTCAAATTGCATGACGGCACTGCACTGAACACCAACGGTAGGCTTCCGGGATTTTACTTTGAAGTCAGCCTTGGCGACATCAAGCCTTCTGAACTCAAAAGTATTTCGGTAAGCTTTAACGGCCAGTGCGGAGCAAAGATGCACATTGATATCGTTGGCGAAGGCACATGCTACTCAAATTTCGTCAACCCAGCTGAAATCGGAACTAGCTTTTGGATCAACGGTCCTGACTGCGAAAGTCCAGATGCAAACCTAACAGACTCATCCATTCAAGACGGATCAATCCAAGATGCCACACCTCCGGATGCCTCAGTGCCTGATGCTAACATTCCTGACATGGACATTCCCGATGCGAACGTGCCCGATGCGTGTCATCACGATGCCTCAGTCCCGGACGCCAACATTCCTGATGCGAACATCCCTGACGCCAACGTACCCGATGCGTGTCATCACGATGCCTCAATCCCGGACGCCAACATTCCTGATGCGAACATCCCTGACGCCAACGCACCCGACGCTTGCCATCACGACGCCTCAGTGCCTGACGCCGGAAAACCTGACTCTGGATGTGACGGAGGAAAAGACGATCACCATCACCATGACGACTGCTCGAGTGACGATGAAGAACACGGTCGCTGTTCAAACGACGACGATCAAGATCACGACCGCGAACACCATAAACAATGCTCACACGGCGATGGCGAACACGATCACGACCAACAACACGGCCGCAACTGCTTTCAAAACCACTAAACTTTAAGAAACACGAAAGGAATTTTTATGAAAACTAAATCAATCGTCTCTACCCTCAGTCTACTCGCACTCGGTCTATCAAGTGTGCCTTCAATTGCCGGCGTGACCATTATCGAACAGCAAGGGCCGGCATTTCCGGTTCAAGTTCAACTTGAAGCTGGCGTGGGATTTGAAAACAATCAACGCGAATATTCGGGCCAGTGCAACCTCAAGCAATGCGGCGAAAGCAAAAAGACCAAAGCACATTTTGTCGATGAAAACAGCCAAACGATCATTCACTTGGCCGCCAATGGTCTGATTGCTGAAGATTTTCTTGGATTTGGTGTTCGATTTCTAAAATTAAGCACCGACCTCTCACCCAACAATCAAGAAGGATCTGGCTTTGGCCATGTTGACGGCTTCGACTCACCGACGACTACCGTGCGCCGGGCTCAGGGCATTTTGCTCATGGGAAATTACAAGCCAGAGAATACTGCCATTCAACTCAAAGGCGTGTTGGCTGATTTTTCATTTGATCGAGAGAAAGGCTTTTGGGAAGTCAAATTCGCCGACCTAAACGTCGGCATCGTACAATCTTACCAAGTCGCAAACAACACAAAGTTTGACATTGACGCGTCAGTGGGTAGCGCCATCGGGTTGATGCACTTTGATCACTTTAAAGACCTACAAAAAGCGCTTGGCATTGACGCTTACCCAGAACAACCCATGGTCGCTGACCTAGAAGCAGCTCTTGAAATGAAATTGAACTGGGATAACCTCAATGAAATAAAAGTGAAAAACACCTTCACTGATCGAATCGGTCTAAGCAAATCGAATTCAAGCCAAGACTTAGGGTGGAATAATACCGCCACAGCCGAAGCCGGATTCACGGTGTGGAAATCATCAGGCCAGTCGCCAAATGCTGTAGGACTTTTCACCCAAGCAACATACGAGATTGATAGCACCACACTGTCGAGTCTCTTGCTGAAAAAAGACGACACGTTTCAAAGCCTTCAGTTCATTGCCGGCATGAAGGCACAATTCTAGAGTGCCCGCTTAGCCAGAACAGACAAATGAACATCAGTTCGGGACGATGCGCCCCTAAAAGTTCATCGTCCCGAACTGATTCACTTTAAAATTCTTCACACGATTTGAGAGTAAGAAAATTTGGTTGTAATAAAAAAGTGGCTCTATCACTTTTTCGTCGTTAAGAATGCCACACGCTTTTTCTACCAGTACCCGCCTTTGTGACCTTTGTTCTGCAGTTTGCTCACCCATTTCTGAAATGTCACGAATCACCTGATCGTATGCGGGCGACGACCAACCGGTAAAGTTAGAGGCATTGCCGCTTTCAAAAAGTTGAAGAAAAGCCAGGGCATCAGGATATCCCCCCAGCCAAGCCATTCTGAAAAGATCGGGCGTTTTTTCTTTCAAGCGACTGAGATGCGATCGCCAATCACGTGGTTCTAAAACGACCGGTAGGTTAGCCTTTTTCAAATCGAACTGCAGTTTTTCGGCGACCAACTGATTTCGATTATTTTGGTCAAACGCTAGGCCAAACACTCCCTTCATTTTGTTTGGTTGCCACCAAGAACCGGTCGGTTTTTTAGGTTCACCTACTCGACACCCGCCAACCGTTGGATGCACCCAGCCCATTGCTGGCTCTTCATTAGTCATGAGTGCCGTCACCAGTTGTTTTTTGTCGATTGAACGAGAAATCAACTGGCGAACCGGTTTCTGGCTGAGCAGCAAATTCTTGTGATTAAACCCAAGATAGTAGGTCGCCGCAAAAGGCGCCGTCACTACTCGGCCCAAGGCAGAAGCACTCTTTAAATCGAGCGAAGAAAATCGGGTGAGAACGTCGAGCGCACCTGAGCGAAACAAATTCAGAGCCACTGATTCATCAGATACTATCTTGAAAATAATCACTTTTGGCGCCGAAGCCAATTCAAGCGGTTTATCGTCTGTCTCGGTTGCGGCAGTTTTCCAAAGACATGAAGCATCATTACGATGAAGGGTAATTTCTTTCTTTGCGAAATCTCTCGAAAAGATGAAATACCGACCCAACGTCACCGTACCATCATTAGCCACACCTTGCCGAACCGGAAACGCCGTAGGTAGCCCTAAACGTTTATAGAAACTGGGCAATCGATCTTCGAGTTCAATTCGTAACAACTGCGAGTGCACTGACTCAGCTTGAGTGGCCGCATTCAGTGAAACCGACCGAATGGGCTTCAAAAAATGACCCAGCGGAGCAGCGACACTCGGGTCTACCGCTTTCTTGAATCCGTCTACAAACTCAGAAGCCAACAAGGGCTTTCCGTCAGACCATTGACAGCCTTGTCGAAGTTCAAATTCGAGGGCTCTCCCGTCGTTGAGAATTTTAAATGATTGAGCTAGCGCAAGCTTAGCTCGTCCCGCTTCACCATAACCATCGCCCGATACCTCGTACTCAATCAGACCTGCCGACACGAGTGCCAGGACCTTCAAGGCAACACCATCTTCAGCTTTTGCCAAATCAAGAGTAACCGGATCTGAATGCAGTTGCACAACTAGAGTCCTTTCGCGAGTTCCCGGCGAACGTGAATCACACGACTCTAAAACCAGCGAGAGACTGAGAACAAGAGTCAGAAAAATCACGACTCGAATTTGATTAAAAACTACCCTGGCCATGAAGGCAGTTTACCTTGACTTGCCCTAAGAGCAAGAAGACACTAAATGAAACTCAAACAATGGCTATCGCAAATCGCAAATGGATCTTGATTGTAGACCCCGACAAAGAGAGACGAAAAGTCATCACAGACCTATTGTCTGCCAATGAACTGGGTTATCGAGTCATCGAAGCTAAAGACTACACAGAAGCTAATATAAAAATTGCGAACCAAACCTTTGACGCCATCGTTGGTGAGGCTATCCCCAAAAGTGGGCCGGGGTTTGTCGACTTCTATATTTACATCACGACCCAAAAAGAACTCAAGGTGCAACCCGAGTACCTTTGCTACACCGACAATACGGCATTCATCTTGAGGCTCGACCTGAAAGAAAAGGTCACCTTTTTAGGCGCCCTCAAAAATCCAATTAGAATTCTCGAGCACCTGAAAACCATATGGACCGTGAAACCTACCGCATCTGCAATTGATGTCACATTCATCAATCCATTCATCAACAGCACTCTGGGTTGGATTAATCAAGAAATCGGTAAGTTGGCCAAAAAAAATAAAATCTACCTAAAAAAAGAAGAAAAGGGTCTCGCGGGTGACATCAGCATGATCGTGGGCGTTTCAAACGCCAGATTCAACGGAAGCTTAGCTTTTTCGTTTCAATCAGCTTCATTCTTGCCATTGGCGTCTCACGTTCTAGGTGAAAAAAAGCTGACGCTAGACGATGACTCTGATGCGGTCGCAGGTGAGATCGCCGAGCAAATACTAACTTCTGCTGTCGCCGCGTTCAAAAAATCGGGACTGGACGTGGCACTTTCACCGACAAAAATACTTCGAGGCCCGAATCATCAAATTAAGCATGTAATCAATGGTCTATGTATCGGCGTGACTTTTCAATTGGACGACGGGTGGTTCTTGGTTGAGACTATCATTCAACCGCTCAACCCCGCCACACAAACAACAGGGAAAGCTAATGGCTAATAAAACTATATTAGGTAGCAGACACTATATCATTTGCTACAAATTCACCAATCCACCACCTGATAGCCTCAGTTCTTATTTCAGCGAACAAGGGGCGACTTTGTACCCATGCGATACAGAGGCTGAATTGTCTGAGTCTCTTGGTAAAATGAAGCGACTGACCGCGGTGATCGCTGCGACTAGTTCAGATCAGGCTAAGGCCTCTTCATTGTTGTCTGACCCATTTAGAAAATGCCCAGTTATCGTAATTAAAGATCTCTACGAGCTAGGCCCCTCAGCGATCAAACAAATCGACGATTTGGGGCTCCCGCTCGGGGCCGAGGCGGTGGTCGGCTTCTGTCTTGGCAAAACCGTTCAAGCTTTGATTGGCGATAAAGAGTTCAAGCTAGAGCGCAAACTTCGCTTTGACCATTCAACCAAAGGGTTTTGCCTACACACTCAAATTGATGGAGAAATTGAAGGTCGATCGCTATTTTGTACCATCCAATTTAACGAAGCCCAATTTAAGAAGACTTTGAGCGCCCATTCTTTGGCTGCGCTCACGTGGACCCAAGATCAATGGTGTGACAACATGGGCGAGCTCGGCAATGAGCTACTGGGCCTTATTCAGTTCAATTTACAAGAAGCTAAACTTTCGATGAAAATCGGGCTTCCACAGGTGATTCGCGCTGAAGATGGCGTGCACATTAGACCTAGTGTGTTTATGAGAACACTTTGGCTCGAAGACACTAGGGGCGTCTGGCGGGTAAGTTTCGGACTGGCTTCAATCCCCAACTCTGAATCACTCAGTTTTGAAACCATTGAACCCAAGATGCCCAACACTGAAATGGAGTTCTTTTAAAATGATTAAAATTCTACTGATTGACGACTTTGCTACGATTCGACTGGCCGTTAAGAAATCTCTTGCCGGCGGCGACTACGAATTCATCGAGGCGACCGATGGGCAAAAAGGACTAGAAATCGCTGAAAAAAATCCAGATACTCACCTGGTCATTTGCGACCTCAACATGCCGAACCTAGATGGCTTTGGCTTTGTTGAGAAATTTCGAAAACTACCGGGCCGTGAAAAGACACCGGTCTTCTTACTCACGACCGAATCAAGCCCCGAGGCGAAAACAAAAGCCAAAGCTTTAGGCGTAACGGGATGGATGATCAAACCCTTTAACCCAGAGAGCATGTTGGCAGCTGTAAAAAAAGCGCTTTCTTAGGCTACCTTTTTATCAGAGTTAACGACTGCAGTTTCAATTGACTGAACATTTGAACCTTCGCCAGTTTGATCTTCAGTGCCATCGACCTTGCGATAGCCTGCTGCTTTTAGCTGGTGACGTCTGAGAAGCCTGAGAAAATTACTGCGATCGAGCTTTGCCTCTCGAGCTGCGGCTGAAACGTTACCGTCGTGGCGATTTAAAGAACTGAGTAAGTACTCACGCTCAAATGAATCTCCCCATTTTTTCTTGAGCTCCATGTATCCATCAACCCCATTGTCGCTCGGCGAAGAGAACGGCGAAGTGACCAACCCAAGCTTCGTGATTCCGGTGGCAGTTGGGGCCGGTCCAGCTGCCGGTAGCGCCAGTTGTTTCGGACTCACTGGCCCTTCACCTTGATAAATCAAGGCGGTTCGCTCGATGAAATTCAGCAATTCGCGAACATTTCCGGGCCAAGCATAGGCTCGAATACTGTCTTCGGCCTCAGGGGTGAATCCCATGAAGGTCTTGCCGCGTGAACGAAATGACCTCTCCGCAAACTGTGTCGCCATCGGAATGAGATCGATAGTTCTTGTTCGCAGGGCCGGAATTTCTACTACCACCCGAGAAAGACGATGGTACAGGTCATCACGAAATTTGCCTGAGGTCACCCGAGATTGAAGATCTACGTTAGTCGCCGCCACTACGCGAACATCTGAATTCAAATCAGCGGTTCCGCCTACTCTTCTAAAGATTTTTTCTTGAAGAACCCGCAAAAGTTTTGCCTGAATTTTTACATCCATCTCACCCATCTCATCGAGAAAGAGTGTGCCCCCTTTTGCGATTTCAAAAAGTCCCCTTTTTAAGCTGTTGGCCCCGGTAAACGCACCTTTCTCATGGCCGAAGAGTTCACTTTCTAAAAGCTGTTCATTAAAATTAGCGCAGTTGACTGCCACCCAAGGGCCCTTGCCTCGTCTTGATCCAGCGTGAACCATTCGAGCAATTCCTTCTTTACCGGTTCCGCTTTCACCCAAGATCAACACTGACGGCTCTTCAGCATCACCTCTCATCGATTCACGTCTCAAAACACTGAGCCACTCATTGACTTGATTCATCGATCGATCTTTTGAAACGTACCAGGTTTGGTCTTCGGTTTTTCCTTCGACGCGCTCTACTCGAGCCTCGAGTCTCGAAACCAAATCGCGATTGTCTTTTTCAAGGCCGTACTCTTTCAGGCAGCGACGAACCGAGTGGGTCAATTCATCAAGATCAAATGGTTTTTCGAGGTAGTCGGCGGCACCGCCACGTAAAGCTTGCACGGCAGCCGTCTTTTCACCGTGTCCAGTGATGACGATGATACGAGACTGGGGCGAGTTATCTCGAACCCAACTCATTAACGCGAAACCATCTTTGCCTGGCATCTTAAGGTCAGTAATCACGACTCCGGTTTCGCCTGATGCACGAATCGCCGTTTCAGCGCTGGTCACATCGGCAGCGACAATCACTTCGAACCCTTCACGTTCCAACCGTCCCTTGAGAAGGTTTCTAATTGACTCTTCGTCATCCACTATTACTATTTTTGCTCTCATACTTTCCTCCTTCAGTTATCTACAGTCCGTTAGTTTAACCTAAATCCCTAAAATCTATTGGTACTTTGACAATAAAGCGGGTTCCTTTTCCGAGCTCACTTTGAATCAACATACTGCCATGTAGCTTTGAAACGATGCCATAACTTAGGCTGAGCCCAAGACCCATGCCCTTACCCACTTCTTTTGTCGTAAAAAATGGATTAAATACTTTTTGTTTATTCTTTTCACTCATTCCGACCCCATTATCTTCAAACACAATTTCAAGGCAACCCTGCCGAGCCGACATTTGAATTTTGATTTCGCCATTTCCCCGCTGAGTTGACTCAATGGCATCTCGGGCATTGGTAGCGAGATTGATGAACACCTGCTCAAGTTGAACCGGGTTCGCATAAAGCTTCGGAAGATCGTCAGAAACACTGATGCTCACCGTAATCTGGTGCTGCTTAAACTGCCGATCCATCATCTTAAAGACTTCGGTCATGACGGTCTTGAGATCGACCCAATCAAATCCTTCGGTAGATTTTCTAGTAAACGTGCGAAGGTAGTTGATGATCGAAGCCATCTTGTCGACGCTTGAGACAATCTCTTTCAAGTAGTTCTCAGCAAACTCTTCTCGAGCACCTTCTGGCAGTTTAGTAAACCAATGCTGCAATTCTTGGGTATACCCTCGAATACCTTGCAAAGGTTGATTCAATTCATGAGCAATGCCAGCCGAGAGTTCGCCTAAAGCCGCCATTTTTCCGGCCTGCACCAGCATTTGCTGCATCGAGGTCAGTTCGGCATTCTTCTTTTCTAATTCGACAAAGGCCTCTCGCAGTTCACGATGCTTAGTGAGCACTTCATTTTCTACGTTGCTCTTTTCGGTTCGGTCACGAATCGTGACAATTGAATAATTTTCATGGTCAATTGACGCCTGTTGAATGCGAAGTTCAGCACACACAGAC
Source organism: Oligoflexia bacterium (assembly GCA_903895855.1). GTDB lineage: Bacteria > Bdellovibrionota > UBA1018 > UBA1018 > UBA1018 > CAITVN01. The sequence goes on from CAITVN010000013.1 coordinate 26,824, forward strand.
ACCCCGTCACCTCTCACCAGTGAGACCGACTCGTAAGTGCCCGGACGATCGATCCATGCCGAGTCAAATTTTCTGAGAAATTTCGAATCTGGTTTCGAATTCGATGCCAATTCTAGTAAATGAGGGCCGCTCTCACGACTTGCCCAGTGACTAAATTTTCGAGACTTCAACTGATCAGTACTGCCAAAGAAAATTTTCGCCGACTGATTTTGGTAAATCACCTCATGACTCGGATCTAAAACCAATAAAACATCGTTAGTATTTTCAATGATGGCCTCAAAGATTGCAGGCAGGTGCACAGCACCTCTGTTGCTGTCGACAACCTTCATTTTTCTAGAGGTATGCATTGAGCAATACCTCAACTTTCTCGCGCTCGGTTTCGAACTCAGCCTGATTTCGCAACCACCAAGACTGATCTAAATTCAAAAATTCAATGAGAACTTCTTTTGCAGTTCCAGCAACAGTCACACTTCCTGAGCTGCCCCAATGCATTTCGGTGACTGTGTGATTGGCCAACTGAACACACGCCAGCAATTGCTGCGATTTCAAATCTCCACCTAATTCTTTGATCTCATCGTGATGATGAGCAATCACCCCAACAATTTCAGGCGGAAGCTTCCACCGGTTGGCTAAGTTTTCACCCACTTCTTCGTGTCGGGGCAGGCTCCACTCTTTTTCTCCGATGCAGACATGAGTGCGAGTCGACTTTACCCACCTGAGCATTTTAGCCATCGGCTCAGGCGCCATGGTAATCAACGCTAGTTTTCCTAAATCTTGTAATAAACCCGCGGTATAGGCCACCTCAGGCTGCTGATAGCCCACAGCCCTTGCTAGTTTTTCGGTCAGGGCAGCAGAAGTCATCGCGAATTTCCAAAACTCATGCAGCGAAAGTTCAGCAGACGCCGACTTTTCAAACACAGAGAACACACTCAACCCCAAAATGAGTTGTGCGATCGTTTGAAAACCAAGAAACGTAATTGCCTTTCTCACATCGGCAACTCCGCCAGGAATGGCGTAATAACTCGAATTGACGAGCCTTAAAATTCGTGAACTCAAAGCAATATCTTGCCGTAACAATTCAGCAATCGATTGGGCGCTACTTCGATTTGACGCCAAGTGCTCGTTCACCTTCATAGCGACTACCGGCAAGGTCGGCACGGCATCGAGTCTAGAGACCCAGTCAGCTAGATCTCGGGTTGCCAATCCTAAGTAACTGCTCTTCGCAGTCAAACCCGGTTGGTCTTCGACAATTTTTTTACTCAATGATTTAGCCGCACCCATAAGCCTAGAGAATTCCACCTCACAAAGTCGTATCGGACACGGTCGCCGAAGACCTGAGGCAAAAATAGGCAAACTTGTCATAGTGGCTTCAAAAGTCGCTTGCAAACAGCGTTTTGAAAACGCGGTTGCCATTAAATTGACAAACCATTTCAACATGATAAACCTAAAAATCATGTCAACACCCTCTCTTAACGCCGACATCACCCTCATTGGTGGTGGTGTGGCTGGCCTCTGGACCCAACGTCTGCTAGAACAAAGTGGTTATTCAACCCTATTAGTAGATAAAAACGCTCTAGGATCTGGCCAAACACTTGCGTCACAAGGAATGATTCACGGCGGGCAGCGCTATTCGCTCTTAGGTCACCTGACCGAGCACACAAAAAAAATCGCCGCTATGCCCGGCCAGTGGGATAGCTGTTTAGAGAATCGATCGTTTCCCCACTTAAAAGGAGTCGCGTCGCTTTCTCAAAAACAACATTTGTGGTCACCGGGCGGCCTCTTGTCAAATGCCGCTTCTTTTTTTGCTTCGAAAGCGCTTCAAAATCAGGCGCGACTTCTTAAAGAATCAGAATGGCCATCGGTTTTTAAAGCCAACCACAGTTTTTCTGGAAAAGTTTATGAGCTTTCTGAACGTGTCATTGACGTTTCATCACTGGTTTCATTCTGTCACGCTCAAAACAAGGCGCAAACACTGAAAGGCTACCCAGTAGATTTTCAACAAGAAAAAAACTCGATTTCATCTCTCGTCGTACAAACTGAACAAGGCCAGGTTAACTTGAAATCTCATGGATTTCTATTCACCGCCGGTCTTGGCAATGAATGGGCAACCCAGAAATTCTTAGATTTTTTCAAACGAGCAGGCATCTCGCGCAAAGAAACCAACGGCGAAAGTGCCCCGTTTTGCCAGAGACGCCCCTTACGCCAAGTCGTGGTGAAAGAAGTGGCTCACTCACTCTATGGTCACTGCATCACTGCTGACCCCAGGCCGCGCATCACAATAACCACTCACCCCGGGGCCGTTTGGTATCTCGGTGGTCTTGTCGCAAACTACGGAACCGAACACACCGAAAAAGAGGCTCTCAGTTACGCTTACAAAGAACTCTACGAATTGTTTCCTCACATCAACTGGAAACAATGTGAATTTGGTTCGATTTTGGTCGACCGGGCCGAACCCTTCACACGAGCGCAACTCTTACCCGAAGACCCAGAAATTCTCTCGGTCAACACAGTGGGCATTGGCTGGCCCTGCAAGATGACGTTTGCTCCCTTATTTGGCAGTCTGGCGTTAGAATGGGCTATGCAGAGAGTGTCGAACAAATCTCGCTTCGCAAAAATTGAAACTCCGACAGAACTTCAAGCTGCTGTTGGAATGGCTCCTTGGTTAGCTTCGGTAAGCTGGAAAAAACCTGCCGAGTTTGGTGTTCGATGATAAAACAGAATGGCCTCGAAGTGAATCTGCGCCCGTACTACCAAACGATCTCTGGCTGTTCGACACTCGTCAGCCCCGTTGGTCTCGGAACCGTTAAGTTTGGCCGCAATCAAAAAGTGAAATACAAGGAATCAACCTTCGAGCTACCTTCAGATCAGATCATTGAAGAACTGCTGACAATCGCCTGGAATGCAGGAGTCAATTTAGTCGATACTGCCCCAGCCTACGGCAGCGCCGAAGAACGTTTAGGAAGGCACCTGAAGGCTCAAAAAAAACAGGGCCGCAATTGGGTGATTTCAACCAAAGTTGGCGAAGAGTTCGTGAACGGTGAATCGGTGTATGATTTTTCGCAAAAGCACCTCATTGAAAGTGTCGAGCGATCACTGAAACGACTCGACCGAGAAACCTTAGACTTGGTTTTCTTGCATTGCCCGAAAGATGATTTTTCAATTGTTGACCAGCCCGAAGTCGCGGCCACTTTGAATGAGATGAAACGCCAAGGACTACTGAGGGCTTGGGGATCTTCAACCACTTCACTTCGAGGTGGCATGAAGGCACTCGAAATTGCCGATGCCGTGATGGTCGCATTCAATAAAGACTACTTGGCTGAGCTACCTGTTATCGAGCAAGCGCTGAAACTAAAGAAAACAGTCTTCATTAAGAAAGGGTTACTCTCTGGTCACCTCGACCAAGCGTCACTGCCCAAGAGCTTTGAAGCGATCTTCAATATTCAACCGCGAATCACCAGTCTCATTTTCGGAACGACTAACCCAGAAAACCTGAAAGCCAATCTCAGAGCAGCACAGCAATCACTAGTCAGTTAAAAAGATTTTCTCGCGCATTCAATTGAGACTGACTGGCCCATATTTAGAATTTTTTCTGATTCATTTGGGTCTTTGTTAAAGACGTCCTCGCCTTTGTCTCTGTAGGTATTTTTAAAGGCAATGCTCGCAAATCTTTTTTTCGTGACTCTTGCGAGGCATGATGCCGAAAGCAAGAAAACAAGATGTTTGTGGAGCGAAAAAAAGATTTGCGAGCATTACCTTAAAAAATACATTCACCGATAGGGGGGCTGCGGAATGTCTTTAGCAAAGACCCAAATGAATCAGAAAAAATTCTAAATATGGGCCAGTCAGTCTCAATTGAAAGCACGAGAAGTTTTATTCAGTTAGCTCGGGTTCTTTTTCTGAACCACCCGCCGCCGTTCTCGGTTTTTTATCTTTCCAACGAAAAGCGACGCCTTGAAGCAAGATTTGACCTTCTTCACCGTCATCAACACACTCAGGAGTGTTGTGAACCTCTGTTTTACCATCCATCAAAAAAACCACCGAACGAATTTCAGCGACACCATCGCCGCCGTTTTCAATCGCGCGCTTCACGAGATCTTTTACCGCTTTGTTATAATAATTTTTACAAAGCGTACTCTCTTCGTGACTCGGGTCAAGGGTTGGCCAATTCACTTTGGTTTTCACTTGCCCGAGTACGACATAGGGCCTATCTGGCTTTTCGACAAAAGCCCCTTTTTTCGGAAAGACATGGCGCTCAAACGACTGTGTAGGCAGCGACGAGCAGGCCGAAAGCACCAACAGCAATGCAACTACAGTTGCCTGTGTCGTCATAGAATCACGGCTCGTTGTACTCGAATTGTTTTTTCTTATAGTTTCTCAAAATCCACTGTTTGCCTTCGTGTGAAACCACGTAGTTTGGCAGAACCGGAATTTTTCCACCGCCGCCCGGAGTATCAATGACGAAATGGGGTACAGCCATACCACTGGTCCAGCCTCTGAGGTGCTCGATGATATTCATTCCTACCTCTACCGGGGTTCTAAAGTGGCCAATCCCTTGAGTCATGTCGCATTGAAAAATATAATACGGTCGCACCCTCATCATGAGCAGGCGATGATTGAGTTCTTTCACAATTTCGGGTTTGTCATTCACCCCTTTGAGTAGAACCATCTGATTATTGATCATGCACCCAGCGTTTGCCAACCGTGCGCACACATCAAAAGCCTCTTGGGTACACTCTTTGGGGTGGTTGAAATGAGTATGTATGTAAACCGGATGATACTTAGAAACCATTTGTGCAAACTGTTCAGTGACTCGCTGGGGAAGAGTCACTAGATTTCGGGTGCCAATGCGAAAGACCTGAATGTGCTCCATCGCGCGAAGTCTCGACAAAATGTACTCTAAGCGTTCATCGGAATTAGAGAGCGGATCGCCACCTGAAATCACCACATCTCTAATTTCTTTGTGAGCCGCAATGTAGGCCAAACCCTCTTCTAACTGCTTAGTCTGGGTGGCACTCGAAGGATCAGAAACTTTTCTCTTGCGAGTGCAGTGACGACAGTAAACAGGGCAATTGTGAGAGGTATAGAAGAGCACGCGGTCAGGATACCGATGAGTCACGCCAGGCACTGGCATGTCGCGCTCTTCAGCAAGCGGATCTTCTAACTCGTCTGTCAAAATAGTCAATTCACCGAGCTTCGGCACCGATTGTAGTCTGATCGGGCAATTCGGATCGTTGGGGTCCATCAAAGAGGCATAATAGGGAGTGATGCCCATGTTGAACATTTCATGCGACTTCGCGAAGGCTTCTCGCTCTTCATCAGTGACATTGATGACTTTTTCGAGAACTTCCATCGACTTGATTCGTTTTTGCTGCTGCCATATCCAACTGTTCCAGTCTTTGTCGGAAACGTCTTTCCAGAGGGCCGGACGAGGGTGACTGATGAATCGATCGCGTACATTATTGATGGTAACTATTTCGGTAGCCATTTTCTTCCTCTTTCTATCGTCAGAATTTGAGTGTACTCTTTTATTCTATGCTCTCACAGATCTTTTTGGGAATGTCTCTTATTGGTGCTGAGTGGGTTTTATACCTACTTATTCTACTTTCTATCGTTTCGGTCGCCGTAATGTTTGAGCGATTTCGATTCTACCAACTCTCACAAAAGGGGCTGTCAACTTTTCGACAGTCAATTCGCTCACAGGTTGCCGGCGGCAAATACCAAGGGGCGTTAGACGAGGCAAAAAATCGCCTCAGCCAAAAAAGTAAGGGTGGCGCTGACCTTGAATCTGAGCTCACTTATGCACTTTTAGAGCATAAGATGAAGTCGCAATCAAGCTCGCCTGAAATACTTTCTGAGTTGGCGGTCGATGCGGTCGGTCGCTCTCGCATTCTCTGGGACCGCAATCTCGCCATTTTGGCTACCATCGGAAACATTGCCCCATTCATTGGACTCTTCGGAACCGTACTCGGAATCATCAAAGCCTTTCACGACTTGTCTTTGCAAGGTGGCGGAGCGGCCCAAATGGTGACCTCAGGAATTTCTGAAGCCCTCGTCGCCACAGCAGTCGGTTTGCTCGTCGCTATACCGGCAAGCGTTGCCTTTAATCTTTTTCAACGGCGAGTTCGTTCAGCGCTCATGCAAGCTGAGAGTTTGAAGAGTTTCTTAATTGGAAAAATAGGAGCACCCTAAAATGGCCGGCGGTTCATCGGGCTTTGGTGGTTCAGACGGCAGTGACGAATTGGTCTCGGGCATTAACGTCACCCCACTGGTTGACGTCGTACTCGTGCTTCTCGTCATTTTTTTGATGACGGCACCTGTACTGTATCAAAGCGCCATCAAGATTCAGCTGCCCGCAGCGAAGTCGGGCGAAAGCGCTGACAAATCACCTCTTGCATTCGGACTGTCTGCCGCTGGTGAATTGCTACTCAATGACAAAGCTCTCGCGTGGGATGACTTACCCAAAACGCTTGCAGGATTTGGCCAAAAACTAACTGAACAAACAGCAACCATCAGTGCTGACGAAAAAACCCCGCACGGCACCGTGGTGAAGTTAATGGATTTACTCAGACAAGCTGGCTTGATGCGGTTCGCGCTAAATGTCGATGCATCGATTGCTAGACCCACAAAAAAATAGAGCTACTCAAACAATTCAGTCGTCGGATTGAAAATTTCAATCAGCTCTTCGGTTTGATAGCCTTGCAAAACAGCCCTACCGCCAATCACCGCAATCTTTCCATTCGAAAATCGCACCACGCTCGGATCGCAACGGGTGTAGGTCATCGCTGCCAACGGCAAGTTTGCCCAAGAATCGCCCCCAATATTATAACTCTGAGTGACCTTGCTACCGCCGCCATTAGTATTACACCCATTCGACGCAAGATTTTCTTCACCGCCGAAAGCATAGGCTTTTGTACCCGTAGAGTCTGAAATGAGACCAGGTAGTTGCATAGCCGTCGCCATATTGCTCTTGGTGGTAAAAAGTGCGCCGTCATATTTTGCTACGTTTCCAGCACTGAGCGTCGGTTGCCCCGCCGTAATGACATGATGAGAGCCATCTTCAACCACCGCGAGTCTCGAATTGGATCTCAACGAATTTCCCGCAGGAACAGTTGCCCAAGTCTGCGAGGTCGAATTGTAAATATTCGTGCTCGCTCCATAACCTGACAACATAAAAAGTTCAGAAGTAAACTGAAGAAACTGTGGAGTACTTCGCAGCACCGTTGCACCTACCGGGGTAGATGAAACCCAAGTCGATGACCCATCCCAAGTTTCACAAGTACTCAACAACACATTGCTCCCATCGAATCCGCCGCACATCATCGCCCCACCACTTGGCAAGGCAATCATTTCGCCGCCATACCTCGCCGCGGTCAGCACTCCAGCACTTGCCCAAGTTCCCGCTGCGGTGTCGTAAAGTGCCGTAGCAGTACTGGCCGAAAACTGGTTACTACTTTTATCGGCAGTTGCCGACCCATAGCCTCCGGCAATCAAAACATTGCCATTTGCCAGCACAGTGGCGCCATACAGGTAGGCGCCAAACGGCATTTCACCCGTACTCGCCCAAGTGTTGGTCGATTGGGTATAGATTTCTGAACAACCGTTTTGTGTCCAACAACGATTTCCTGTACGGGCCCGATCGCCATTTCCGATCAATAAAACTCGATCGCCTGAAATTAAAACCGCCCTAGTCGTTCCTCCGGGTTGGTAGAAGGTCTGTCTCGAACCGATTCGGCTGCCACTCGCGCTACCTTTGCTATAGCTACTCGTCGCACTCTCAGTCGTATCTGTGGTGTCGGTCGAGGTATCGGTAGAATCTGTCGCACTCGTATCGGTCGTCTCTTCAACCGCTACAACATCATCTTCAGAACGAGAAACGGTGACCGAAGGGTCACACCTCGACCCCGCAGTCACGAGAAATAGGCTTCCCGCAAAAATGATCTGCTGAAAATGAGTAAACTTAGTCACGCCTATTCAGTTTAACTGATAGGACTCTTGAAATGTTAGCTGTGTCAATAAGAACACAGGAACGACTGAGTAACGATTCAGTTCATCTGCAAAATACGAGAAGATAAAGATTAGGACCTTAGATTCGCCAGTCTTTTCTGCCAGCCACGCTGCACAATGTAGGCGAGCAAAAAACCAAAAAGACCGTCGATAAAGTAATGCTGTTTGGTGGTCATGGTTGAAATCCAAATAGCGACGGCCCAAACAAACCAAGCCGCGAAAAATCGTCTTCGATCTGGCAGAAAAACAAAGGCACACAAAAAAGCAAAAGCGACATGCAAGCTCGGTAAACAATTAGCGGGCAAATCAACGCCCCTCAACTGACCCAGCACGAAAACAGAAAGACCAACGGTCCCCTCAGGTATCGGAAAATAAGAGCGCGGATAAGTAGTCGGAAACAACCAAAAAACAATGGCACCCATGAATGTGAGAGTTAAGAAACTCCAGACCAATCGGTTTGCCCGTTCGACTTCATGAGTGAAAAAGAAAGTGAGGTAAATCATGAGATAGGCACTGACATAAACCCAAACCGACTCAACCGTAAAAGGCAACACCTGATCTAGCTCTGTCATTCTGAGCAATGTTGGCGAAAAGACATGAAACCGATTAGGAAGTGCGTAGCTCAGCACGAAAATCAAAGTACAAATACCTATCACTCTGAGGCGTTCTCGAGAAAAAACGTCAGACGTGGTTACCCACGGAGAGTCAAAAAAAACGTTCAAACGCCTGGTTATTCGCATCCTAAAGTCTTCGTTTTGTTCATTCATCATAAGAGATTCCAAGATTCTAAAGATTCATCTAGAGAGTCCCCTAGAGAATCTAAAGACAAAATATCAATATCTAGCAACTTCTGGCTAGTTTAAACTGGAAAAGTACGTCTGCAATGACTAATCTAAAACCCATATGAACGCAAATAATCAATCTATTCCCAGTGACCTCGCCGAAATTCAAACTGAACTCCAATCAGACCATCAACTCACCCCACTCGAAACGATGCGTCACTCTTGCGCTCACCTCATGGCCCACGCCATTCAGAAATTGTGGCCGACGGCACAGTTCGGAATTGGACCCCAGGTTGAGAATGGCTTCTATTACGATGTTGAGCTTCCGGTAAAATTATCGCCTGAAGACCTGCCTAAAATCGAAAATTTCATGAAGAACCTGGCAAAACAAAAAGCTTCTTTTGTGAGAAAAGAACATTCGATCGACGAGGCTCTTGAATTCTTCAAAAAAACCAATCAGCGCTTCAAAATCGATTTGATTGAGACCCTGCGAGACAAAATGGGCGCAAAATCGGTTTCAACTTTCACTGAAGGTGAATTCACCGACCTGTGCCGAGGCCCTCACGTAGCAACGACTGCTGACTTGGGCGCATTCAAGCTCATGTCAGTTGCCGGTGCCTATTGGCGTGGAGATGAAAAAAATCCGCAACTTCAAAGAATCTATGGTGCTGCGTTCGAAACTCAAGCCGAACTCGACGAATACCTACACATGCTCGAAGAAGCCAAGAAACGAGATCACAGAAAACTGGGCAAAGAGCTCGACTTGTTTAGCTTTCACCCTGAAGCGCCATCGACCCCGTTCTTTCACCCGAAGGGCACGATTGTCTACAATCGACTGGTGCAGCTCATGCGCGACCTTTACGGGCCTTACGAGTATGATGAAATCATTACTCCCCAGATTTTAGACGTCAACCTTTGGAAAAAAAGTGGTCACTACGAAAATTACAAAGAGAATATGTATTTCACTGAAATTGACGAACGTGAGTTTGCCGTCAAGCCAATGAACTGCCCTGCTTCGACTTTCGTCTTTGCTTCAAATAAACGCTCCTATCGAGACTTACCACTGAGACTTGCCGACTTCGGTAGGCTTCATCGCGCTGAACGATCAGGGGTCACAGCCGGACTCACTCGAGTGCGTAGTTTTTGCCAAGACGATGCCCATATCTTTTGCACTCCTAGTCAGATTGAAGCTGAAATCAAAAAAGTCATTCAAATGATCTTATCAGTCTATGAACTTTTTGAGTTCACTGACGTTAAAGTTGCTTTATCAACAAGGCCAGAAAAACGTGCGGGGTCTGATTCGCTTTGGGATACTGCAGAAAGCGCCCTCAAACGCGTTCTCGATGGTCTGGGTCGACCGTACTTTATTAACGCCGGCGACGGCGCTTTTTACGGCCCAAAGATTGACTTTCAAGTGAAAGACGCTCTCAAACGCCCACATCAATTAGGAACGATTCAACTCGACTTCAATATGCCCGAGCGATTTGACCTGTCTTATGTCACCCCAGAAAACTCGGCCGATAGGCCTGTGATGGTACATCGAGCAGTGCTTGGCTCTCTTGAACGCTTCATCGGAGTTCTCATTGAACACTGTGCAGGAGCTTTTCCGTTTTGGATTGCGCCGGTTCAAGCTAGAGTGATCTCAATCAAAGACACTCACGTTGAGTACTGTCGAGAGTTCATGAATCAGTTGAAAAAACTTGGCTATCGAATTGAACTCGATGACCGCAACGAATCGATGGGGTTAAAAACCCGTGAATCGCAAACAGCGAAGATACCCTTTGCATTGGTCGCCGGAGACCGCGAAATGCAGGCGGGTCAGTTTGCCTTAAGAAAATACGGTGAACGCGAAAGTAAAGTGATGACTCAAGCTGAGATCATCGACCTCTTAGCCACTTTGGCAAGCGTACCCAATCGATGCCTTGACCTCAATGCGACAGGACCCAAGGCGCCGTGAGATTGACTGTAGGTTTTGAAGCCCCGAACTTGAGCAAAGCGCTGATGGCGACATCACTTCTTAAGTCGATTCGCGAGCAGGCGCCACATACGGTACTTGAAGTCACGTCACGCTCATTTTCACGAGAGCTATTGGCAAACCTCGACCTCGAGTGCGAACGTCGCTACTTTTCGGCGCCTACGTTTGGCGACCTCGAGCCCTCTCTCATTGACACCCAAATCCACTGGATCAATCAACGAGAGGCTGCACTTGGCCTTTCACTGTCAAGCGACCCAAAGCCTTGGATTGAACTGAGCAGTGAAGAAGAGAAAGCGGCCACCCAGTTTATCTCAGAACGAACATTCTGGGGCAACGACCACAAACCTTTGGTTATCATTCAGCCCTTTTCACGTTTTCAAAAATGGCTACTGCCCATTTCGTTTTGGGACAAACTCACGCAAAAGTATCAAGATCAAGTGCGTTTTTGGCAGATCGGTCTAGAAGCTGATAGCGCGATTCAAAACTGTGAATATTACTTACTGTGCCCGAAAAAAAACCGGCATTTGCGAAACCTATTTGGAGTTTTTTCAAAGGCGTCATTCTTTATAGGCATCGATTCTGCGGGTCAGCACATTGCCAGGGCCTTCGACTTGCCTTCATTGGTCATGTCAGAGGGGGAGGTACCGGCAAATCACTTTTATAAACAGAGTTTGCGACTTTCGATAGAAAACAGAAAGACGACAGATACTCAAGATTCGACCATTGATCGCTTCATTAATGAAACTGCAAAGAAAAGCGCTCGATCACAATCACCCATTATGATGCCCGAACTGCATCAACATTAAGGATAACCTCATCATGCTTACACCTTCGCCCAGACAAGCCCGCGCGATCTACGATGTGTTGTACGGCTTCGTACCGATCACTGAATGGGAAGAAAAAATCATCGATTCACCCTTTTTTCAGCGACTTCGCTGGATCAAACAGTTGGGGTTCAGCAATTACATTTTTCCTGGCGCCGAACACAACCGCTTTGCTCACGTGATCGGCGTGATGCATTCGATGGATCAAATGATTCGCTCACTGGGTCTGAATGCCCCTGATCATGAACTTTTTGACAAAAATGCAACCAACGAAGCGGCGATGCTTCACAAGAGCCTGCGTGTGGCGGCCCTGTTACACGACATTGGCACGTTTCCGTTTAGTCATGCGGTAGAAAATGCCTACATTCGACACGGAAACGATAGCCGACGCAACCAAGGCACAAAAACCAAGAAAACTCGCCAAGCAAAGGAGCTACCCAACTCTCACGAGCACTTGGGCTCATTTTTAATTAAAAACACCAACTACCCTGGCGGCCTCACCCAAATTCTAACCGACTACCACTTCGACATTCAGATGATCTCGAAGATCATTAAAGGCGAGTCTCCGTCTTTGATCGCAAACCAACTCATGCACTCAGATCTCGACGCCGATCGAATGGATTACTTACTGCGTGATGCCCACTACACGGGCCTAAAATACGGCCAATTTGACCGTGATTACATTCTAGCGAGCCTCACCCCTTACGATGCTGGAGGTGGGCAGTTGGGCTTCGGCATTCGTGAAAATGCCATGCACGCCGTCGATGATTTTCTCATCGCCAGATTTTCATGGTACAGCCAAGTGATTAGAAATCCCGATTCAGCTAAATTTGACATCATGGCAACCCACGTTGCGAAAGCTTTTCTCGAATCTGACCAGATTTACCAATTTCACGACTTATTGCAGATGATTGATGAGCAAGATGAGCGCTTTTTCTGGTGGAATGACCTTTATTTCATGAATCGATGCCAAGAAATTCTCTACCACCATCAGTTTGATGACGGTACTGTTGAAGAGCTTGTGCGAATGCTCGTCTACCGAAGCCCCCCTAGAACATTGCACCACCCTCTCTTCGAACATCGAATCATTCGTGACGACGGCACCGGAACTGATCGACTCAAACTGGTCAAAAAAATGTTAAGAACGGTAAAAGACTTCGAAACAACTCTAGAAAAAGAAGGAACAGGAAAAGAGTGGATCTTGGTCGATATTCCCGAGAAAGATGTGGTTTTCACCAAAGGTCTTGAAAATTTAGTCAAAAAAAGAAGAGCAGAAACCCTTCTCCTTGAACGCGACCCGATTCGCGTCATTACCAAGAACGGTAAGGCCCAACTTTTGGTTGAGCGTGAAAACACTCTCATGAAACACCTCAGTGGCTTTATTAATTTCGTTCCAAACCTTTACGCAAACGACGCGGCTTATACTCTATTGAAGAAGTTGAAAAAACTGGATTGAATTTTTTTTTCAGAATCGACAAAAATCGTAAAAAAAATGTTTGCTAAATTAAAATGAATCTCTATACTTTTAAGTGGAGGACGAAACCAATGGCAAAAAAAGCAACAAAAAAAGCAGCAAAGAAGAAACCAGCAAAAAAAGCTAAGAAGTAATTTTTAATTGGGCGTGCTTCATATTTAGGTGAAATACCCTAAAAAGCACGCCCAAATTGTTTCTAGAGTCACCATCAAGGACACCCACCGCACATGGAAACGATCGATTCAGAAAGCATACTCATCGGAGAAATTGAGCTAACCGAAGCCAAAAGAATTCGAACTATCCTTCAATCTCGTGGGGTGTTTGTCGAACTGAGGTCGCAAGCCGACTCTTGCAGCTCAAAAAATTGTAAGCCTAGCGTAGAAGTTTACGCAGCTCCGGGCGATATCGACGCCATTAAGACTTTTTTTCAGGAAGAACAAGACAAGGCCCTCGAAGGACTTTCTTTTGGTGCTGAACGCCACTCAGTATTTGACCCCACTCAAGCCGAGGCAACATGCCCCGCTTGCGGAACCGTTTTCTCAACTGACAAAACCGAATGCCCTGACTGCGGCTTGTGTTTTGGTGCCGGTTAACCCGAATTCAATTGAATCGTCGCCAAAATTGAGAGTTTTTTGTACTATCCGCAGGGGATTTTCTCCCCACTTCCCCAAATCATTTCTCACCATCGAGAACTAATCCCGAATTTCATTGCGCTATTACGACTCTCAACAAAGGGTCCAACCATTGCATATGAGTTGAACCTCAATTGCACCTTGAAGGAGGTAATATGGAATTCAACGAAAATAGTATCAAAGGTAAATGGCTCGAGATTAAGGG
>CAITVN010000014.1 GCA_903895855.1 Oligoflexia bacterium
AAAAAAAGGTCCTTGCCAATCCAGAAAAATTCACTCCGTACGCCTTCGCTCAGTATGTCGAAAAGAGAAAAACTACTCTGAACTCATTGCCGACTGAAGAAACCTAAAACACCATCGACAGTGCTAGATGGAGTGGATACGGTAAACAGGAAACAAAACAGAACGGGACTATTGGTGACTGATTGTTATCTAATATGTCGCGACACATTGTCGGTAGTAAATTCAACTCCCCTAAACTTCCCCGGGGAAGTGATTTCACTCTTGAGTTCACATACCAACAATAGAATTCAATAGATGATCTTTTGCCATTCAGCCTACCTAATTTCTCTCAGACAATAGCGTTAAAATGGCTGAGAATCGACGTAAATGTCCACCGGCAATTCTCTTTTTGGTTCAGGCTGCTCGTTTGAATAGCCGCTTTTTTTGGTTTCACCTAGGGGCAGTGCGAGCGTTATGAGTGGCGCAAAATCTCATGATATTGAATCGCAAATGAATTTACTGAAAATGGTTTCCAATCAAAGGTTAGTTGAAATCCTTCACGGTCTTGTCTCAGAAGAGAGAAAATTGCTGACGCGAGTATTAGAACACCTTGCCGAGGTTTACCGGCGGCGTCTCTATTTGGAAATGGGGTATAGCTCGTTATTCACATTTTGTGTCAAAGAGCTCGGCTACACCGAGTCGCAGTCTCAACGGCGAGTGCTCGCGATGCGAGCTATTGCGCTAGTACCGGAACTTGAAAATAGACTTGAAAGTGGCAAAGTTTCACTGGCTACCGTCAGTCTCGCTCAAGCACATTTATTAGCGATAGAAAAAGTTGAAGGTGCAAAAGTGGGCCTAACCGAGCGAACGCAGTTGTTTGAAGCGATCGAAGACAAATCAAAGAAGGAAGTTGAAAGCTACTTAGCGACCCAAGCGGCCTCTCATCCGAAATTAGCAAAGAAGATATTCAGCCAAAGAGAATCGGTGCGGCCAATGGGAAGCATTGATGGCGAGCCACAGTTTGAGCTTCGCATCAACGTCTCGAAAACTTTACTCGATAAACTTCGGCAAATTCAAGCTTTGAGCTCGCACACGGGGAAAACAGATAAGTTGGCTGACGTTTTAGACTACATGAGTGAAAGTGTGCTTCATAAAATCGACCCCGAGCGCATTAGTCTGAGGGTGGCTCAAAGAAACTCGACAAAAGTTTCAAACACTCATGCTGCATGCGAACCTCAATCGACCGAAAGGACTGTGTCGTCAAAAATAATCGGGCCTTTAGAAAAGACTTTCCCGGGAAAGTTAGGCGAAACTAGCGATGGAGGTCAAAATCGCACGCAGATGAGTAGGCGAGTTAACGAGCAAGTCGTTTCACAAAGTAAAATGTCGATCGAATCGCAAACTGAGCGGGTTTATGGGATACACCAGCCTCGTCGCCAACCCATTGCTCGTTCGATTCAACGCGAGGTTTTTCGAAGAGATGGCAGCTGTTGCACTTACAGTGATTCAACGACCGGTAGACGCTGCGGTGAAACTCGCTACCTTGAGATTGATCACCAAAAGCCGGTAGCTCTGGGTGGTGACAACTCGGTCGACAATTTAAGGCTGCGGTGTCGACCGCACAATATCTTAGCGGCTGTTCAAAATTTCGGAACTGAGAAGATGAGTAAGTATTTGGGCTAACTGGCAAGTATTGGCGTTGACGGTGACGGTGACGGGGACGGGGACGGGGAGACCTCGACTTCACGTCGATCAGACTTTGACTTGACGTCGACTAGACCTTCATCTACTCAATTCCCGGGTGAGCCAGAAAATTAGGGTGTTGTGTTCGGATAGTAAGTGTCGTCACCACAGTTGAAAAAGGTTTGGTTGATCCAAGTCTTGGTGTCGTACTTTGGTTTTTGGCCGACGAGTGTTGGCCAGAGAGGCCAGATGGGATTTGACTTTAGCGCATCTGAGGTGGTGTTGAGCAGGTTTCGAAAATCTTCTATGAGCAGGCGATTTTCTTGTTGAGGATCATTGGCAACAGGTACGGTATCAGTGAACGCGACCATTCGATTGGTATCGATGGCTCGATCATCAATCAAAACCAGTGCAAGTGGAGCTTCATTCGGGTTTAAGCAAAGCCCGAGCTTGTACGCCTCAGGAATCACTGAATCGTATAGGTAGTCAATCGCCCAAATGTCGAGCTTTTGCATGAGTTTGACTTTTAGGTTTTGGCATTGAGGAAATCCAAAAAGGCTTAAAAGGCCTGTAGCGAGAAAGTGTTTAGGTGCAGACGCTATGTCAAAAAAGCAGGTAGAATCGACCAACTCTTTTTTTGAAGCGTCTGTTAATTTGGGCAGGGGTTTATTTGAGGGGTCTCCTTCAGACATGGAATTCATTTCTCTGCTTAATTGAGAGATCGAGAGCACCCGAGAATTCTGAGGCAGAACCAGTTGAAGCAAGACCCAGTCGGTGTCTTGTGCGCTGTGTTTACCGTAGCCCATCATTGTCGCGAACGGATCGGTAGCAACATAAAGACCCGGGCCCATCATGCCATAACCATTGCCCGACCAAAAACTTTCTTTTAGGTAATTTGTGTAAAAATAAATGCGTTGGTCTTTTGCGGTGATTGCAGTCGTAGGGTTTGGAAACTGTGATTTTGAGGTGTAATGATAGAGGTGTACGGGGCGCTTGGTGGTGCGAACGTACGGCTGATAAAATTTGGCCAATTCGTTGAGCAGCCGTTGAGAGGGATTGAAAGGCTTAATCGGAGTCGCGACCGAGCTTGGTATCGGACCAGGCACTGGCTGCGATGAGGGCATCGGGCTAGGGGCTCCAGAAGGTGCGGTGTTTGGAATACTAGAAGGGCTTGTCGTTGGAGTACTTGAGACTGAGCTTGAGCTCGGGGTCGGTGTGGCCGCAAAAATGAGAGATCCGGCAATTGAAGTGGCTAGTGTCAGCGAGATAAAAAAATCAGAAATATTTCTCATAAACATAGGAATGCATGCTCCGAAACGTTGACTGATTGTTTGTCTAGCACCTTGCTAACTGGCAAACCCATTTTTCACTAGTTAAAGTCAGAGGTTTGCACCGTGGAGCAATTGAGTTGCACTGGGTGATTGACTGACTGGAGATGCTCCTGCTTGCTGAGCGATGGGCCGAATCAGAGTCTAGGTGTTTGAAGGTAAAGAACTTTCAATCGACATGGCTGAGGCGAGCAGGGCCGTGAGTGGAGTTAGCCAAAAATAGGACCAAAAATGAGGGTTCAACAAAATAAACAGACATAGGGCTAAGAGGCTGTAAGACAGGTGGTCAAGTTTTACCTCAGGCCTAATTGGCGCCAGCTGTTGCGGAGACCGCTTTTGGTAACTGAGTTGGCACGTTAGAGTCTTGAATTGAGCTTTGATGAAAACGAAAAAAATCGCGACAAGCGCAGCCAGCTGAAGCCCCTGCATCTGCAGTCGACCGATGTTGAGCCGGTGAAGCAACGCCATGAATGATAAACCGTATTCGGGTCTGAATGAATCTAACATCGTGGAGTTTTGAAAAGCAAAAATCGACTCAAGAATCTCGCTGATCGTAGTGTTGTTGTTTAAAAGCAGGGCCGACGGAATCAAAATGACAGCCGATCCGAACATAAAAGGCAGTGCCACTTGAAAAATAGTCTTTTTCTTTGAGCCCGCTTGGGCTGGCTTGGGCGGAGTGGTGAGCTGGCTATTTTTGAGTTCGCCCACTAAAATAAAAGGAGCAATCACCCAAGACCACTGCCGGGTTAGAACTGCGATGCCTAGCAAAATTAGTTTACGGTATCGCGACGATTCGATCTGTAGTGCCGACGAAAAAATCAAGAAGATCAGTAGCAAGAAAAAATCAAAATACAGGTCGTGCCGAGTGTTTAGGTGGGGGTTTAGAAAAAAGAGTAAGGCCATGATTAAGACTGACGGCGAGTTCACGCGTTTTAGTTTCAGGGTGACCAGTAGGCCAAGCAAAAACTTCCAAAGTAGTGAACTGTAACGAAGGTCGATGTGTAGCAACGCTGATGGAAAAAAGCTTAACCAAGTACCGGGTAGGTAAGGCATGCGGTTGTCGGTGCGAGTGCCGACGGTGAGCACCTCGTAAGGGCTGTGACCGGCAAGTAAGCTCTGCCACGCCCTTTCAATGACTGGCAACATGTCAGAGCGCTCAGGAGCAAGGGGAAATGACCAGACTGAAGCTAAGAAAAATGCGAGGTGAGAATAGATAGCGATTTTTACCAAAGTTTTGGGTTGTTTTCGGTATTGGTAGCCAACACCGAGTGCGGCGACAGTGATCAGTGAGTGCAACCATGGCTTTTGATACCCTAAGTTTGCAAAGCGAAAGTAGGTGTAACCAAAGGCAATGAGGTTTGCGACGTTGAGGATACTGAAGAGTATAAAGAACGCAGAAAAAAAGTGAGTAGACAAGTAGCTAATTTTTTTTTCAACCCACGGCAATGTGAGTGGCTTGTTAGTGAAAAAAGTCTTCAACAGAAAGAACAGAAATGCAGATGCCGTCACCGTCCAAAAAATCAGAGAGACGGTGGCGCTTTTTTGCCAGAAACCGCCCTGAATCGCCGATGTCTGATAGGTCAGCCAAATGAAGGTAAATAAAAAAGTGAACGAACCCTCTAGGTGATCATCCCTTTTTTGTGAGATTTGTGCCGACATTTCTTAACTCTTTACTCACATCTTGATCATTTTTAGAATCGACTCAGTCATTGCTGAAGCGGGTCTCGCCCTTGATGCCTGAATTTTTTGGCTAAATGCTGTGTTCGATTCTTTAGGTTCTAACATAGATTCGATGGCAGGTGACTCGCCACCATTTTTGTAGACGATCAGTTTCACTAGGTCGAGGGGGCCAAATCCTTTTGAAAATTCACCTTCAACTGGCGGCGTGTGAGTTTTTAGTTCAGCGTGCCTGACACTACCGGTAAAGGCCCCGAATGTTTTCTGGCCTGCCGTAGCGGCCTTGAGTTGAGGCTCAAATGCCATTCGAGTGCTGAGGATGTCTTTGAGTAAATTGAGGTGCCGGCCTTTGATTTTAGATAAATCGAGTCGTTCGGTTTGCCCCGTGAGAGGACTCAGCAAGTACGCTTCTTTTATGGTGAGAGCCCCTGATGGCTCTTGAGCTACCTTGAACTGCTGCCAAACTTCGATAGGAATTGGGCTAGATTCTGGGGCCGTCAATTTGAGTTCGACAGTCATCGAGTCTTGCTCAACGTTGAGAATTTGAATACCGACCTCAAATTTTTGAGGTGACTGCGGATTCTCTAATAGGGTCAACTGGTACAGAACCGATTTTTTCTCGTGAAAGAATTGGCTGAACCCTTGTGGGGTTTTATCAGTAATCGCACGAGTAGACGGTTTGGTCGTAGCAGGTTTAGCCGCCAGCGCTGCTGTCGATAGAACGTAGGTACAAAGCAAGAGCCTAACGAGTACTTTAGCCACTGACTTCATTTAGGCAGGTCTTTCTTTAATGCAGCCAGTGCCGCAAAGGGATTGTTGAACGCCTGCTTTGGCTTGGGTGCTGACTTGTGTGAAGGCTTTGCACTCGGTACGGGAGCCTTTTGTGGCTGAATCGGGCTTGGCGCACCTGAAGGCTGAGGTTTGGCAACTGCCTTCAAGGGCGTCGACGGAGCTGCGTGAGAGTCGCTTTTTTCTCTTGGTTCGCCTTTGTGTTTCGCCCCGTGTTTTGGTTTGTTTTGTTGGCCATTGGCTTGGCCGTTTGCCTGATGGTCACCACGGTTTTGGCGACCGTGTTTTGGGCGTTCGCTTTTCTCGTTTGCGTTCGTGCGCTCACCTTTTTGTGCGCGGCCAGCGGTGCCATCTAGTTTCATTGAAAGTGAAATTTGTTTTTTCTCTAGATTCACTTCGAGTACTTTGATGGTCACTCGGTCGCCCGGGCTAACTACTTCTCGCGGGTCTTTCACAAAATTATGACTGAGCTGCGAAATGTGCACTAAGCCGTCTTGGTGTACGCCGATGTCAACGAAGGCTCCGAAATTGGTGACGTTGGTCACGATGCCCGGGCAAACCATGGCAGGTTGCAGGTCTTTGAGCTCATGAATGTCATCACGAAACGAAAACGGAACGAACCCTTCGCGAGGATCGCGGCCGGGTTTTTCAAGTTCTTCGATGATGTCGTTGAACGTGAATTCGCCCACTTCTTTTTTGAAATTTTCATCTGACTTGATAAACGCTACGCCATCACCCAATAAATCACCGATGGTGCGCTTTCTTTCTGAAGCCAGTTTTTCAATGATCGGGTACTGCTCGGGGTGAATGCCTGTATTGTCGAGCGGGTTGGCGCTTTCTTTGACTCTTAAGAAACCTGCGGCTAATTCAAATACTTTTTTTGTAAATCGGGGAACCTCATTGAGCGCTTCTCTTGATTTGAAAATTCCATTTTTTTCTCGGTGTTCAACGATCGTTTTCGCGAGCGATGGCCCGATGCCAGAAACGTGAGAGAGCAGGTACGAAGAAGCCGTGTTGAGATTGACCCCGACTTGATTCACGCAGCTGTCAACCACGTGTTCAAGTGAGCGCTTTAATTGAGGCTGTGAGACGTCGTGTTGGTATTGACCGACGCCGATACTCTTAGCGTCGGTTTTTACTAGTTCAGCTAAAGGATCTTGTAGTCTGCGTGCGATAGAGATAGCGCCTCGAACGGTGAGGTCTAAATCGGGAAATTCGTCTCTTGCGGCTTCGCTGGCGCTGTACACACTGGCTCCGGCTTCGCTGACCATGACAACGGGAATGTTGACTCCGGCTTCTTTTAGGGCTTCACGAATGAAAACTTCGGTTTCACGGCCGGCAGTGCCGTTCCCGATTGCGACAGCGTGGATTTCACCCGTTTTTACGATTTCTGGTACCAGCATTTTTGCTTTTGCTTTACCTTCTTCACCCTCGAGGTGAATGACGGTATTGGCGACGAATTTGCCCGAGTCGTTGACAACCGCCACTTTACAGCCGGTGCGAATGCCTGGGTCGATACCCATCACTGATTTTGGGCCGAACGGAGATGCGAGTAAGAGCTTACGTACATTTTGCGCGAACACTTGAATGGCTACTTCGTCAGCAATGTCTTTCAGTGCCTTATGGATTTCATTTTCAATACTAGGAAGCACGTGGGCTTTAAAAGACAATCGAGCCGCCTTGAGTAAGATTGTGGCTCCGATCGATGTGTGGTCTGTGCAAGCCTCGGCTTCGAAGTGACGGAGTTGTTCGTTTTCGAAGGGTGAGTCTTTTGATGAGCTCTTGGGCGCCTCGCCGTCTTCGTTGGATGAGGCTTCAGAGTCAGGCGCTCCTCCAAATTTGAGTTCGAGTTCTTCTTCCATCCAACCTCTGCGCATGGCGAGGTATCGGTGTGAGTTTTCTTTTTTTAGCAAGCGATCGATCGGCTCATGATAAGAAAAATAAGATTCGAATTTGCTGTTGGGTTTAGCTTTGTCTGTTTTCTTGGTGAGTACTTCGCCTTTTTCGAAAAGTGTTTGCCTCACCATTTGGCGAAGTTCTTGCTTTTCAGACAGTCTTTCAACAAGAATATCTTGGGCGCCGGCTAGGCAACCTTCGGCGTCTTTAAATCCTTTTTCTTCATTTCGGAAAGTGAAGGCCCAGATGTCGAGAGTTTGGCCTTCTTGTGGCTTCTCGGTGCCGTGCCCGCAGTTCCATATCCAATCGGCTAGGGGTTCGAGACCTGCTTCTTTGGCCAATGCTGATTTGGTTTTTCGCTTTTGTTTAAACGGTAAGTACAAGTCTTCGAGTAAATTCGAGTCATAAGTCATGAGGATCTGAGATTTGAGGTCGTCAGTGAGCTTATTTTGTTTGTCGATTTCGCCAATGATGAATTGCTGGCGGTGAATGAGAAGATCCCAAGATTCTTTTGAGTCTAAAACATTTTGAATAGCGACTTCATCAAGGTTGCCTGTTTGTTCTTTGCGGTACCGAGCCATAAAAGGAACGGTGGCC
Organism: Oligoflexia bacterium; assembly: GCA_903895855.1. Taxonomy (GTDB): domain Bacteria; phylum Bdellovibrionota; class UBA1018; order UBA1018; family UBA1018; genus CAITVN01. Next base: position 7,950 of record CAITVN010000014.1, read on the forward strand.
CCTTCGGCAGTTAGCCGCAACACGGCCTCAGCGGAATGGGTCGTAATACTGGGGTATTTTGCTCGGAGCCAGGATTCAAAGTTCATAGGCTTAAGAGATAAACATAGGTAATGTTTGAGATCAACCATTGATGACGCTTTCGTGCACGATGTGAGAAAGCATTATCTGAAAGAGATTTTTGACAGTTTATTTTGACGCTATGCAGTAGTTTTGGTTAGAGCCAATTCAGAGAGAGCGCTTAGTTAAGTGAAGAAAGAAAAGCCCTCAAAAAAAAGGAGTAGATTTATGAAAGCAAAATTAATCGTATTAGGTTTATTGGTTTCGGGTACCGCAATGGCTGATTACGGCACGCCCTATAATGCACCGTTCAATTGCACTACCTCAAGCAATGGATATAACTTTGCCAGTGGCACTCAGTATGACGTGGGTTACGCTCAGCAAGCTGTTGCTGGACAGTGCCGGGCTGCCGCTTTTACCACTAATGCCGAGTGTGATGCGAATATTGCTTGTGCAGATCGTTTTGGGGCACCGGTTGGCCCGATCGCGCCGATGGTCACTTGCAGAACATCAAGCAATGGTTACGAGTTCGCAGATGCTAGCCGAAATGTGAATCTCGCTTCTCAGCAAACAGTCGCAAAGTGTAAAACCGCCGCTTATACTTCGAATATCGAGTGCGAAGCCAACGTCGCTTGTGACGGCTATGCTGCTGCACCGATGGTCACTTGCACCGCCAATAGCCGTGGGCTTAGTTTTTCAGATCAGTCGAGAAACCCAACCTTAGCGAGATCACAAGCCTCAGCAAAGTGTCGACAAGCAGCGTACACCGTGAATGCTGAGTGTGACATCAATGTGTTTTGTTCAGGTGGAGTACCAGCACCAGCTCCGTACCCGGCACCAGCTCCGTACCCGGCACCAGCTCCGTACCCGGCACCAGCTCCTCACGGCGCACAGTATTGCTACAACGTTTGTCATGTCGGTGCTCTTTGTGCTGACGGTTGCCCAGCCGGTGCGAGCAGCTGTAACCCGCTTCCAAGCGGCTTAACCCGAGTGGTTGGTTGTTACTAAGATTCTAAAAGTTAGGGGTAGTTGTGGTGTTAAAACCACACGTGGCCGAAAGAAGATGGGGGTCTTCTTTCGGCTTTTTTTGCGGTTCTTTTTTTTGCGGCCTATTTTGATTTATCTTAAGTGAAAAAATCGGCTAGCATTGAGAACATGCGAAACCAGTTCGAACTCGATGAAAGCATCATTTACTTAAACAATGGCACTCACTCTATTGTACCTAGAAAAATTCTCACAGCAATCACCAGCTACCAAAAAGAATACGAAAGAAATCCGACCCAGGGTTTGATGAATGCCTGGGGGAGACTCTGGGATGTTCAAAAAAAAGTCGGCAAGTTTTTGAATGCCAGACCCGAAGACCTTTTTTTTCGACCCAATGTCACTGAAGCTTTAAACGCGATTATTTTGGGAGTCGATTTGCCGGCTGGTTCTGAAATACTGGCTGCAGACCTTGAATATGGTGCGATCGTTAATCAGTGCCGGTATCGAGCCGAGCGCGATGGCTTGAAGTTTCGGCAATACACCTTGAAAAATTTGGGGTCGGGCCGCAGTGAGGGTGAGGTATTCGAGACGGTCGTTCGCGAGCTCAAACCTGAGACTAGTTTATTATTACTGAGTCACGTGGTCACCGCGAACGGTTTGAAACCACCCATTAAGAAAATTGCGAAACACTGCCGCGAACGAGGCGTTTTATTGGTCGCAGATGGTGCTCATTCTACCGGGGCGATGCCGGTTGATTTTGGCGATTTGGCCGACGTCGATTTCTACGCCGGCAATTTTCACAAATGGATGATGGGTCCAAAGGGTACCGGGTTTGGTTGGGTGCATGAGCGCAATCAAGATAAGATGAGTCTTGTTTCAGCAGGGTGGACTACGTTTGAAAAGCCGAAACCTTTTGAGCTATTTGGGGGCGGAAGTCGTTTTGCCGAGAAATTATTTTTTTCGGCCTGTCGCGATTTTGCGCCTTTTTTTGCGTTGGGTGATTTGGTTGACTGCTGGACGACCGATTGGAATCCTGAAACGATTCATGCCCGCATTCGAGAGTTGCAGAAGTTTTGCATCGCAGAAGTTGAGCGAGAACTGGGCTGGAAGTTACTGAGTCCGCAAGATGAGCGTCTTCGCGGGCCTTTGGTGTCGTTTGCTTTGCCAGAAAGCTGGGCGGCTCAAGGGTACTCTTTGATGACTGAGTTACTTGAGAAAGATAAATTGCAGCTTTCTTTTGCCCCCTATGGTGAACCTGTGGGTAAGTCATTTTGTGTCAGGTTTTCACCGCATGTTTACAATACCGAAGAAGAAATCACGACTGCCATGAAGGTATTGAGAAAACGCGTCGACAGAACACGGGTGACGGGGGCTTAGGTCGCCGGATTTGACCGGGTGTCAATTACTAAACGGTTTGAGTATTAAAAAACATTGAAGAAGTGTTCGCGGCCGTATAACATTAATTTAAGCCAAAAATGAATCTCTATTAATGTCTTATTGGAGGAGACCTTCAAATGAAAAATCGTGCCATTCTTTTAGATGCTTTGGTGTTTTCGTGTTTTGCCGTAACGGTAATTGTCGTTTCAGGTTGTGGAAAAACAACTGCGACGACGACCACCGCTGGTTCGGTTTTGAAGTCGCCTGAAGTGACTCCGCCCATGAAGGCTTCGCTTCCGACTATTTTACAATTGGCTGTGAGTACGGCTAAGCTAGATTCAGATAACGATAAGATCGAAGTTCTCTCGGATTCGAGAGCGGCACCTTACACGTGCAGTTCTGGTGCTCCAGAAGAGACAGCCTATGCTTTGTTGAGTGACGCTGAAAAACTGGCGTCTACTGTCTATTGCCGTTTGTTTGCTGCTGGACCGATTCAAGTGTTGTCTTTGACGACTAACGTAGACACACGGATGACCGAATATAAAACGCGAGTGGCATCAGCAACTCCGGCTTGTTTGTCAAAAGACCTGGTCGATAAATCAACTGAGTTGGCGTATCCGGGGCAGCTGAGCACAGAAGCTTTTACGCAAAAATACCTTTGCTTAGATGAAATGAGTGCGACACACATGGTGGCCTTTGGGTACGATGCTACGACTTGGTGGGTGTATGACAGCCAGAAGGAAACAACCGCCACGAGTAGTGGTATGTCTTCAGCTTGGAGGGTCACGGTCGACTCGGCAGATGCGGTTACTAAAGAAGAAGGTTACATGACCATCGCGCCTGCTCTGGTCAATTGTTCAGGTGTTACCTGTGCGGTTGGTGCCGGCACTACCGTGGGTGGCAGTACGATGATGCTTCATGCTCTGGTTGATGTGGCCGCTAAAACGGTTGAGTTGACAGGTGCCGGAACTGGAATTGGCTTTTGTGCCTTTCACATGAAAAACAGTGCTGACTACATTGCCATCAAAGGTCAACTTGAGAGCGGATCGGGTTGCGGGGCCACTGTCTACGCGTGCCTGAAGGCTGCTGATTATTCAGTGGCTACCTCAACAAATTGTTTGTCTCTTTCGACAGGTTACACTTTGTCAACTCTTGATCGGGGCGTTTATGATAGTACGAATAGCGGCCCCACCGGGTTTCCGCTGACTGCAAGTTCGTTAGACGATACAAGTCTACCGGCTGATCTAGATTTGAGTACGTTTATTAATTTTACTAAATCAACGCTGACTGGTGTGACTGGCTTTTAGCGAGTAGAGTTCTATTACCAATCGCATTGCGATTGATCGGCAGACCGCTAGGCCTAATCGCCTAGCGGTCTTTTTTATGGAGGAGGGTTAAGCTGCTTTCACCTGATTTCGGCCATTCTTTTTTGCTTGGTAGAGTGCGGCATCAGATGAGGCCATCAATTTTACGGGGTCAGCGCCTTCACGTGCGGTTGAGGTGACACCGATACTGAGTGTGCATTTCCAAACGACTCCGTTTTGGGGTTGACCATCGGGTCCAATCACCGGGCCATGCATGCGCTCGGCTCCGCGCCGAATGAATTCAGCGGTGCCGATGATTTCGGCTTCGGTGCCTGCCATCGCTATCGCAAACTCTTCTCCACCGACTCGGCCAGCCACACATTGAGGTGAGGCGAATTGCTTTAGAAGTGCGGCCACTCGTTTGATCACTTCGTCGCCGGTGGGGTGGCCGTGGTTGTCGTTAATGTGTTTGAAAAAATCGATGTCGATCATGAGAACTCCTACGTTTTTTGAAGACGAAAGAAGGGTCGAGAGTTTGTCTTGAAAAGCCTGCTTGCGTAACAAACCCGTGAGGTCGTCGGTTTGTTTTTCTACTTCTAGACGGCGTAAGCCCCGAAGCATGGTCGTGTACTCAGTTTCGAGGCCACTCAATTCACCTTGCAGGTGACTGAGAAGGTGGCGAATCGTCTTTAACTTAGATTCTAGATGGTCTTGATTCATGGTGGCCCTCTATTCTGGCGAATTTTAAGTCTCGCACAGAGATAAGCTATTACAAGCTTTGGGCCGATAGTCTGGGTAGCGAAAACCTCAATTATCGTAAATACATAGATGAAGTGTATGAATACTGAAAACGCCAAAATACCTGTGTCAAGGTTAACTAACGGTGGGTAGGAAACTGTGAGCGTTTGCATTTTCGAAGCATTTTGTGATTTCACGCGTGCTGAGGCCAATGGCGCTTTGACTGACTCTGATCTCGTCTTGAATGGTAACCCCAAAGATGCCCGGATCATCAGTGTTGAGGGTCACCGCCAGCCCTTGTCTGAGTAGTGGTGCAATCGGGTGCTTTGACAATTCGATCACACAAGCGGTGATGTAATTGCTAGTGGGGCACATTTCAAAACAGATGTTTCGCTTAATGGCTTCTCGAATAAGTGCCGAGTCAGTGATGATCGAAATTCCGTGGCCGATGCGCTTGGCGCCCAGGTCTTCAATCGCACCCCAGATATTATCCGGGCTTTCACCTTCACCCGCGTGAATGGTGATGTTGGCGTTGGCTTCAATGAGTGGCTTGAAAAGTTCTCGGTACTGCCTAGGTGGAAATCCGCTTTCAGGTCCCGCTAAATCAAAGCCAATGAAGTGGGTTGGGTGCTGTAAGAAAAAATCGATGGTTTTCTCGACTCCGCTCATGCCCGCATCTCGCGAGGCGATGACAATGAGTCCGACTTTAAATTTTGGAAATTTCAGTTTGGCTTTGTTTAGGCCCGATTCAAATCCATCTAGAATTTCAAGCCAAGGAATTCTCGAATACTGAGAAATGAAGGTTGGTGAAAAGCGAAATTCAACACCACCAAGACCCTCGCGAACACAGTCTTCGACCGCCTCAAGGGCTACCCGTTCAAGCACATCAAAGCGATCGAGTACTTTTTGATAAAGCTCAAACTTCGAGAGGCAGTCAGTCAGATTTTTGACGGGCGTCTTCAAAAGAAATTCATTCGAAAACAACTCAAGCGACGTGCCCGATGTCACCAGGCCGCGTTCGATCGCTAGCTCAAGAAGGGTCGAAACGCGAAGAGAAACATCGAGATGCCGATGCAATTCGATTGGGTAGGGTAGGGCTTCTAAACGAAAAGGGGGGCTGTTAGTTTTCATTGAGTTTAGACACCAGCATACCGAAAAGCCCAAGGAAGGGGAATTGAAACCATGTCAGACAGCAATGAAAACCCATCGAGTACCGTGCCCTCAACTAAGGCTGCCTATAGCGATCTGTTCGAGCGAATGTTAGACCCAATTTTGTTGGTGAGTGCGAATGACTACAAAATTGTCGAGTCAAACCCCGCATGCGAACGGGTGCTTGGGGTTGAGCCCGATTTGTTAAAGGGTGCTTGTGTTCTAGATTGGGTTGATCAATCGACGCGAGAAGAGTTTGAGAAAGCCCTTCGGGTTTCAATGCGGCGCCATCACCCGCGGGTGTTTGAAAGTGTGTGGACCTTGCCCTCTCAGAAAACCTTGGCGATGGAGGTTCTAGCGGGGGGGCTAAAGCTCGGTGAAGACGAGCAGGTTTTGCAGATCATTGCTAGAGACATCACGTTTAAGAAAGACGCTGAAAAAAGATTGAATGAATTGGTCGAACAGTTAAAGCTGGCCAACACGAGACTTGAAGAGTTGAGTACGACCGATGAAATGACGGGGCTCAATAATTATCGCTATTTTCGAAAACACTTAGAAAATGAAGTTTTGCGATTTGGTCGATACAGAATTCCATTCTCACTGATCTTTATCGATGTTGATCATTTTAAAAAATACAATGACCGCAATGGGCACCCGGCGGGAGACCAGCTTTTGCGTGAAGTCGCCAAAATCATGAGATCGAGTGTGCGAAATACTGACTTTCCGGCAAGGTATGGCGGCGAAGAATTTGCGGTACTTTGTCCGAATACGTGTCCTCAAGATGCTTATGTTCTGGCTGAACGCATTCGTTCGACTATTGCTGGCGCAGGATTGCCACATGGAGAAGGACAACCGTTAGGGCACATGAGCGTGAGTATCGGGGTCTCTGGCTGTCCTGATCACGGAAACACGGCAGAAAATATTTTAGAGTTGGCCGATCAAGCACTTTACTATGCAAAGTCAACGACTCGAGACCGGGTGACGATAGCACTTTCTCATCCGCCAGTGGTAAAAGCTGAAAAGAAATCTGCCTAGGAGCTGCAAGGGGGGTTAACCCATGATGTGTGCGCCGCTATCAAGGTAAAATGTGCTACCCGTCACGTGAGCTGCCGCATCGGTGCAAAGAAATGCAGCCATCGCACCCACTTCGTCTGCCGTGATGTTTTCTTTGAGTGGTGTTTTTTCGCCCACTGCGTGCAGCATGCCGCGAAAATTTCTAATGCCAGCTGCAGCCAAAGTTTTCACTGGGCCCGCTGAAATGGCGTTCACGCGAATCTTCTTTTCGCCAAGATCGTAGGCAAGGTAGCGCATTGAAGCTTCGAGGGCCGCCTTGGCAACGCCCATCACATTATAGTTCGGGACGACAACCTGGGAGCCATGATAGGTGAGTGTGAGTATTGAAGAGCCCGGTGCCATGAGCGGTTCGGCTCGCTTTGCGCACGCGACAAGGCTATACGCGCTGATGTCCATGGCTAGTTTGAAACCCTCTCGAGAGGTGTTGACGAACCGTCCTTCAAGGTCTTCGCGATTTGCGAATGCCACTGAGTGAATTAAAAAATCAATTTTGCCCCATTTTGCTGAAACTTTTGAAAAGAACTGATCAATCTGTTCGTCGCTCGCGACATCACACGGTTCAATTAAAGCGGCATTCACGCTTTCGGCCAGTGGGCGCACGCGGCGCTCAAGGGCGTCGCCCAAGAAATTGAACGCCAGCTCGGCGCCGGCTGCGTGAAGTTGCTTAGCAATTGCCCAAGCCAGACTTCGTTCGTTCGCTACGCCAATGATGAGCGCTTTTTTGCCTGCTAAAAGGGTCGGGTTAAAGATTGACTGGTGGTTCATTTTTAGCTCCTAAGTCTTTTCATAACTGATTGGTGAGTTGTAGTGAAACGAGAAATTCAGAGGCCCCTCCCCGTTTCTTAATGAATCCGTTTTGGTAGTCGAGGCTAACGACTAACGGCACTCTGACAAAAACCGTCGAATGAAGGTGAATTCCCGCGCCAAACGAAGGTAGCAGGTAAGATTCAGTGTCGGCGACCACCGCCGAAGACTCGGTAAAGACGCTGCCGGTGAGTGCTTCGAGGTATAGGGGGATGACACCTTCGCCTCGGTACAACCATTTGAGTGGAAACTGAAAGTCGAGACTCGAGACACCCGCGCCGCGGCCCAGTTGTGATTGAGAATAACCACGGTAGGGTACGGAGCTCAAAAGCGACGAGTCTACCGAAGGGCGGCTGAAAAACACGCGATTCGGGCTGAGTGAAGAACCGAGTCGAAAGCCTCGATCGGAGCGTTCGCGGGTCGCGTAACTACCTGCTAACACGAAGTGCACTATCGAATGGTCGATAACGGGTTGATTGCCTTCAAAGCCGAAAGCCGCTTTGAGCACCGTCTGTTCTGGAGCGTAGAGGGAGCGAATTCCAGAAAATACGTTAATGCCTCTCTCGGTGGTGAAGGCTAATTTCGAGCCTTCGGTATTCCAAAACTGCGTATAAGCATCGGCGTAATCGGATAGGCTGGCAGAATCGATGAGCTCTTTATTTGGCCAATCGTACCGAAAAGATCTCGATAGACCAGTGCGGGCGGCGACTCTCAGGTTTGATCTAGTTTGTCGAAAAGTTTTTGAGGCCGTGAATGCGAGGTCGGCAGTTTTTATGTAATCGATAATATTGTCGCTTCCAAAAAAATAAATACTATCAGTATAAAAACTTGGAGAGATTTCGAAATCAAGACCTAACGCGCGAGTTTGTAGTTTTAGACTTTCATCAAACGATTTTAGGGCGGTATCAAAGGCAAGCGACGCGGTGTAGGCATAGGTGTCGGTTGCGTCGAAGCCGGCGACATTGATTCCAAAATAGGAGCGAAATGAGCTCAAGTTAATGAACGGCGACCATTGCCTTGGTCCGAGGCTGCGCCAAGGTGAATAGGTGTTGGCGTGCACGGATTGATTGGCTTCTTGGTTCGGTGACTCGGGTGTGGTTGGTTGAGGTGCTGTTTCTAAATTGTAGTGGGGTAAAACCGAATAGTCTTTGTTGAAAATGACGGCAGGGCTTTGTGCGACCCCTGAGTCGCGGCCGATTTTTCGTAATTGAAATCCGTGAGAGGTCATCACTGAGGCGACGAACGTGTGGGGGCTCTCAGGCGTCGCCGCAGGAAACCAAACGCCTGTCTCAATGTTGGTTAGTTGTCTGGATGATTGGGTTTTAGCATCGTATTCATACAAATTGTCGATTCCTGTTTTGTCAGACACGAAAAAAACGTCGCCTCTCGAATTGACGGTGGGAAATCGATTGAATCGGCCATCAGAAATCACGACAGTCATTTTGTCTTTTTGTGACCAACGATTGAGGGTCTCTTGTTTTTGGCCGTTGGTGTGCTCAGTAAAATAGATGGTCGAATTGTCGGTCGCGTAAACTGGTGACGATACCTGAGAGAAAGGCGTGGGCGTATAAAGTATTTTTGCCGGTGAGAGCGTTAAGCCTCTTTCTTTGGTCTTGATCTCTGCTTCAGCCAGAGACCCGGTTGAATGGTTCATTTGAATGAAGGTGAGTTTATTGCCGTCAGGCGAAACACTCGGATCTTTCGCCCTCGCTTTTTGAGTGAGTTGAGTGAGTGATTGATCTTCGAGTGAATAAGCGAACAGTTCGCTGAAGAAATGATAGTTATCGGATTTTTCGATTGAACTAAAAAACAAGGTCTTTGAATCGGGAGAAAAAGACATTCGCGAGCTCGGTGTGATGTCGGTGATTCGTTTGAGCGCTCTAGTTTTTCGGTTGAGTAGGTAAAGTCCGGGGCGACGGTGAGGCGATTCAGACTGAAAACCGAGCCAATTGCCATTGAGTGAAATGGCTGGTGAGCTTAATGATGCGTCTTTAAGGTCGATGTTGATGTTCGCTAATTCTGCGAGTTCGATTGGGTTGAAAAAAGATTGACCTTCCGGCAGTGCATTGTTCAGAGATTTTATTTTTTTGATATCTGAAGCCACTCGATTACTGGTTTTTGTTACCCAGTCAGCCCAGAGTTGGTTCCACGATTTTGTGCTCACGTTTTCGACATTGTCGTTGAGAAAAAAGGGAATGCGATAGCTAGAGCGATAACTGAGTTCTCCTAAGTCGTTTTCGTGTTTTAGTTCTTGAGACAAGGCGACCATTTCGTAGGTTAAATGATAGCCATACAAGTAGGCAATTTCGCCTGATGGAAAATACGGCCAGTCACCGTTGACGCGATCTAAAGTCAGCGAGTTGGCAGTATTCAATTTGCCGTCTAGTACTTGCGCTCTCAAGATCATGTCCCAGTAAGGGCTTCTACCGCGCCCGGCGTTGGTGTGCTTGGTTTCTGTGAATACGGCGAAGCCCTCAAGAAGCCACGAGGGTAGTATGGTGTTGGGTAGGTACGAATGACCAAAAAGATAGCGAAGGGGTACGTAAATACCTCGAGTGGCATCCATGTTAAGCATGTGGGTGTATTCGTGTAAAACCAGTAATTTTAGCCAGTCTTCGTAATAGTAGGTCGAATACCAATTTTCAGGTGGAGTTGCGAGAAGCAGAATGCCTTGACGGGCAGTTGCCGAAGCAAAACCGTTGGCAGAGTCAGAATTGTCGATGACGACAATTTGAGTCGGAGCCGAGGGTTCCCACTTCAGTTCTGAAGCCAACACCCGATGGGCTTCTTCGGCGTACTGGCTAATTTTTATGGCGACGGGTTCGATTTCTTTTGGAAACGTCACTCGAAAGTGCGGCGTTTCGATTTCTTGCCAATCGGTTTTGGGGTCTAGTCCTGAGGATTCTCCAAACCCACCCCATCGACTCAGGTGTTGAGCGTCGCTGCCTTTGAGCTCACTGGATGATTCGATGAGGGTCTGCGAAGCTTGAGCGTGAACGCAAAAAACTAAGAAAGCGAAACTGATCAGTTGCGCCGATCGAACCAGTCGAAGGCGAAAGTGTGTTCGCCATTTCATGGGGTTTGCCATTCAACGACGCTCGTGACTTTGCACTCGATAGGTGGCTTCGTAGGCTCGCTTTGCGACAGCAATAAAGTCACCCCAGTCTTGGCGAAAACTTTACCAACCAGAGCGAGGGCGAGGTTATCTGCGGCACTCGTTAGTTTTCCCACTTCTTTGTGACCTGACGGTTCGAGAAGGCTCAGTGTGAGTGGTGATGAAGGAGGTGTGGGAGCCGACATTTCGAGGCGAACCAGTCTTTTTGCGGGCGAACCTTGACTGATGATTCTTTCGATCACTTCTTGGCCCGGGTAGCAGCCTTTGTTTTCGGCGATCCAGGCGGTCATACCCAGTTCGAGTGGGTTAGATGAGCTGGTTAATTCGCGTTCGGGAAATGCAAACCCTGATTGGATTCTCGCGCTCGAGAGGGCCGCTAAAATTTCGGTTGAATGAGTTGTCTGACTGATCAGGGGTTGAAGATCGGTTACGGAGCCCCAAATCGTTGACCAAGCGCGACCTAGGAAAGTGTCACTTGCCCGCGTGGTCAAAGAGCCTGATGGATTCGCTGAACATTGCCACTCACGTAGCGTGAGTTCGGCGTTTGTTGCATCAGACAATTCCCAGAGGCAGCGTTGTGTCGAGGTCAGGTCGGTGACCGTTAAAGATTCAGAGAACGTCATTTGATCGAGCCACTGTAGAATGCTTTGTCGAAAACTGTGGCCTTGAATTGAGTCTAGACCTTCGAGTGTGTAGGTGTGGTCGCCCGTGCGCCAGCAAAAGAAGCTACCCATTAATTTGCCAGTGGCATTCAGAAAACAGCCCGGAACGCCGTTTTGGATTGAGAGGTTCTTGATGTTTGCGGTGCTGAGTCGATGCAAAAAGTCTTTGGCGTCTTTACCCTCAATTTGAATGAGGAAGGGGGCCAGGTTCAGGTCTTTTGGGTCAATGGTTGTCAAGCCGTGCATCGTAGCAACCTATCGAAACCAAAGAGCGAATTCAAGCGGGCAGCGATTTTAGGGGGGCGCCTTGAGTTTGTATTCTTGACTAAAAAGATATAGTACTGTATTGTCCCAGTCGTGAGTCACTTGAAAACATTCAAAACCGCACTCTATTTTTCTCCACTTTTTATTGTCGCCAATCTCTTGCTCTCGGGCTGCCAAAAAGATGTTGAACCCGAACCCGACTATTCGGTTGTCTATCAATCAGTACTCGATCAAGGCGACGGCAAGCAGCTCACATTGAGAGTCTTAAAGATCGCTTCTGGTCAGTTGATTGAAATCGCTGATTCGACCGGTCGCATCGCACTTCTATCGGTTTCTGATGATGTGCTAGCGCAGTCTGTTGACAAGAATCTGAAGCTAGCGCTGCTTAATGAGAATGCGGCCGAAGACGAAGTTAACGATTACCTCGTTGGCTCGAAATCAGACGACTCTCGCTACGATGCCACGCCAATGCATTTTATAGGATTACCGTCAGATGTGGGAACCCCCTGCGTCGTCAAAGTTCACTCCGAAAATCAGTTTAAATTTGGTGGTGGAAAGCTTGAAATTGATCGAAAAAAGGCCTTCGAAGTCGAGGCGAAATGCTTGCCAGCGCACCTAAAAATGGACAGTACTGCCTTGAGTTTTCCGCTCGTCGGCTCACATGAAGAAACATTCGTCGGTGGTAAGTTCGATGGTGAATTGATCAAGAACGGGCACAAGGTCGAGTTTGAGAATAAGGCTCCGGTGCAACTGTATTTTGATTGGAAGGGTGCCAAGGCATTCATTGTCACTCCGTCTGATGGCTGGATGCAACTTCCTACGGTTGAGTGGGCTATGACGTTTTCGCCTGAGCGAGATTTGACTAACAAACAGGGCCTGCTTGATTGTACGGTCGCGTCGCAACAATGCGCGAAGTATGTCGAGTTTTTTGCGGCCCAAGTTTCAGTCAAAGGTGTGAGAAATAAGGCCGATGAGCTGTTTGATTTGACCGGCAAGGTTAGCTTCGCGGTTGAGGTCAAAGCGACCTCAAATAAGATTTTGTGCACGCGGGTTGCTCAAAATGCTGATCTGAAGTTCGACCCTTCAGACTTGGTTCAGAATGACGGTGATGAGGGTACTCAGGCCGTGAGTACTGAGGCCAAGTTTTCAACTGAGCTTTTGAATGATGTTGAATTTGATTGGTGAAAGCTCAACTTTAGGTTAGGTCTCTCGATTAACGATGCCTATGCCAATTCTTAATAAAAAATTGAAAACTCAGTTTGTTAGAGACCTCAAAGACAAAGATCAGGTTCAAAACCCTTTTCTCGTCAAGACCAGCTCGGTGGGGTTAGATAAAAATAGCAAGCCGTTCATGAATCTGATTTTGATGGATAAAACAGGTGAGGTTGAGGCGAGAGTTTGGGATGACTTGTCTCGGCATGGTGGCCAGGTGAATGCTGATGCGTTTATTTGGGTCGAAGGTAAAGTGCAACTCTATCAAGGTCGTAGACAAGTCGTAGTCAAATCGATTCAAATTTTACGCGAAGACGAAGTTGAGTTGAACGAGTTTCTCGTTGAGGCGCGTTTAAACGCTGAGACTTTGTATAAAGAACTGCTGCAGTTTGTTCACTCGATGAAAGATCCTTTTTATAAAGCGCTTGCCGAGTCTGTTTTGATTGACGACGCCGAAATCGTTTCAAAAATCAAAAGAGCGCCAGCGGCGAAATCAGTGCACCATGCCTACCCTGTCGGTTTGCTTGAGCACATGCTTTCGGTTACGGGTTTGCTAGATAAGATTTCTAGTCACTATGGTAGTTTCTTAGATCGAGACTTGATGTTCTTGGGTGGTTTTTTTCACGATATCGGAAAAATCTGGGAGCTCAGCTATGACCGGGTGGTTGACTACACTGACGAGGGCAAACTCATAGGGCACTTAGTGATGGGCGTTGAACTCGTTGAGCGAAAAATCAACTCACTCGAAGCACAAGTGGGAAGACTGCCTGGCGCGTTTCCGCTTGAAAAACGGTTACTCATTAAACACGTGATCTTAGCTCATCACGGTCAGTATGAATATGGTTCGCCGAAACGGCCAAAATGCCTAGAGGCGTTGTTGGTTCACTATGTCGACGATCTCGATTCCAAAGTGAATTCGATTCGAATGTTTGTCGAAAAAGACGAGAGTGCCTCTCGCTGGACCGGCCTTAATAAACAATACGAGCGGTACTTCTACAAATCAGACTCACTCGTTGGGCACAAGTAAGCCTTTCTTCTCGCGACTCTGCGGGTGATTTTTAAAGACATTCCGCAGCCTCAGGTTCGGTGCTCCTATTTTTTCAAGAAGAGTGGACAGAAGTTCCTCTATTTTTGCTCGTCAAACATCTTGTTTTCTTGCTGTCGGCCTCCTGCCTCGCAAGAGTCGCAAAAATAGAGGAACTTCTGTCCACTCTTCTTGAAAAAATGGGCGCTGATAGCATGGCGAGGACGTCTTTAAAAATCACCCGCAGAGTAGCGGGAAGAAAGGCTTACTTGTAGCGAAGTGTTGGCGTGCTGTTTTAAGGCCTTTTGAAGTCGACTAGCTTTGCCGAGACGGTTCCGATTCTGACTTTAGCCTCGAGTTTAACGGGCACTCGTCGATCGTCATCGGTCATGTACAAGAAGCTATCTTCTTTTTGCTGTTTTTGGCCATCACGAAAAGTGGCCAGCTTCATGACAATGACTGAAACGTCGCCAAAAAAAGTGTCCATCGTTTCTTTTCTGAGTACTGTCACCGACGCGTCTTGAATGGTGCCCTCTTGAGCAAACGGGTAGTGAATCTCTTTACCGATCGGTAAGTCAATTGCTCTCAGGTAGTAAAGCGAGGAGACGAAGTCTTGGGGAAACTTCGGAATCGGTTTTGTTTCTTTGACTTCAGAGTAACCATTTTTTTTGTGGTTCCATCGCCGCCAAAAAAAAGTCTGCAACTTTTCTGAGTCGTAGAGTTCTAATAGCTGCTTAGCTTGCATGCTTTCGTCTAGGTTGATCTCAAAACGTTGCGTAAAAAAACCCTCAAAATCAATAAAACTATCGAGGGTGTCTTGCATTTTGTAGAACAGTGAAAACACTTTTGAGGTCTCAGCTTTTCCGTGAATGTGGTAGACCTCGCGGCCGTTGACTTGTTTGTGCGGCAGTGACTCGAGACTGAGGTAACCGCCAGCGACGCCGAAATAACTCACTTCGAAAGTGAGAGTTTCACCTAGCGGGTAGGGTTCGCGTCCAGTGGGTCTGATTGAGCGAGATCCAGGTGATGGGGCGGGCGTATGAAGAGGGGTTGCCGGAATCGCGGGTGGAGTGGTCACGATCACTGGTGTTTGCGTTGGCGCAGGTGACGGTGTGGCCACTACCGAGGTCGCTGCTGCCTTCGCCGCGGTTGAATTCTTCGCCTTCTTTTTTTCTGACTTCTTACCTGACTTGATGTGCGATTTTTCTGCGCTCACCAATGAAGTAGGTGCCGAACTCGGTGAGGGTAGCGGTACGGGGCTCGGTTCGGAAACGGGTGTCGGCGGCGCTGTCGGAATGGTTCCGACATCTTTGATCGCAAACTGATCAACGAGAGCTTTATCGGCGCCCGTCGGAAATTCTTTTTGCTCGTCAAGTTTGGGCGTTTTTCCGGCACAAGCAAATTGCGTGACGAGCGCAAAGACACAAATGATTTTCTTCGAATTCAGACGGCTCATAACCTCCAGTTTACCTGAAGAAAGGTCAATTGAGGAACAAGTAGATTAGAAAAAAACGCACCGACTTTGCGTGAACTGACCTCGACTTGTGCCGCCAACTCTTTTTGGGCGGGGTCTTGCGATTCGGCATGAATCGAACCGAGGCCCAGTAGGCAAATTCTACCGCCAATGGCGCTGGATAAATCAAAATTTTGGCGGGTAAGCCACTTAAATTCAATAGACGGAGTGTAATAGAGGCCACTCAAATTTAAGGTTCCGGCAGGGGCCGGATAGCCATCAGTCTTCAAACTGTTGAGTGGAATACTGACTGAGTTTCTTTGCCAAGAAAGTGTTTGGCCGACACTAATAAACGAAAGGGGTGATTGCCACTCGACGCCGAGATTCAAGCCTAGTGACGAGAGTGATCGGCTTTGTCCAAGTGGTAGGTAGAAAACTGAAGCGCCAAAAGATGAAGTCCAGTCGGTGGCGACTGGCACATGAACACCGCCTGAAAGTATTTGCGGAAAACTCAGCGCTAACCAAGCAGAAGTGGGCAGTGCTAAGAGTGGAGCGATCAATTCTGACAGCATCACCAACGTTTTGCCTTAATGTAAGCGATCAGGGCAATGGTAAAATTCAGTACATTCGGTATCTGCATTCCAATTGCAGGGCGAAACGTACCGGGGCTCAAGATCGTGCCCATAGCTAGGGCCTCCCAAAACAAAATGGCACTCGCCAGGGTGAGTAAAACCCCAAGAGACCTCGACGAGCGAGTGCGAATGCTACCCAAACCCAAGCCTGTGAAACAAAAAAAGATCGGTGAAACAGAAAGCGCTATGCGTTTCCAGAATTCTATCTGGTAAATCGGGTTGTCAAATCCCGCCAAAAGAGTTTCTAATGACTGAGCTCGAGGCACCGTTGGATCAGGAATTTCAGAAAGGTCAGCACTCAGATAAACCGAATACTCTTTGAATCGAAGTCTTTGGTATTGGCCAGAGACTTCGGGTTTGCGGTGGGTTGAGCCGTTGAAGAGTTTAAGAACGAGCCGGGTTGAAAACTCATTGTCAGCTTTTACTGTGACGATTTGCCCTGATTGCCCAAGAACGGTCATGGGGTTTCCAGCGTTTCGCTCGTCAAATAACAGAACATTGGTCAGCATGCCCGTGGCTTCATCAGCATCTTCGGCATACAATATGAGGTCGAAAAATTGGGTGAATGTTTTGGCTTTGACTGCCGACAAGACTTTTTTCATGCCGGCCATGTAAAGGGCGCGAGTGGTGGTGCGTTCACCGTAGGGGGCAAGCTCCATGCTGCACACTAAAGTGAGAATTGAAACGAGAGTGGCTAATCCTAGAACCGGTACGACCATGCGGTCGTGGCTGACTCCGCTGGCTTTGAGGGCGACGAGTTCGCTTTCAGACGAGAGGCGTCCGGTGCCAAAAAAAACAGCGGCCAGAAATGAAATCGGAATCACATAAAGTGAGAGTGAAAAAAGCATCGAATAGGCAATCTTGCCGATAATGACGCCCGGAACCTGATGGACGACAAAAAACTCTGCTAGGCGCAGAGTTTGAAACATGAAAAACGTGAAGAAAAAAAAACACAGGCTCCTAAAAAGGGCTGAAGCATTTCGGTGAGTAGGTAAAGGTCAATTTTCTTCAAGCGAAGTCTCTCTCGTTGTTTTTCGACCTTCAGTCACCGCTGCTGCTTCAATCCAAATGGGATTTGAAAGTATCCAAAGGTGGTCAAGGTTTGCTTGATTGTAATCGTAATTGAGAAAAGAAGAAAGGTGCTTTGGACGAATCCAGACTTCGGCGCGATAAATGCCGGGCTCATAGACGCCAAAATCAATCGATTGATCGACGGCTTCGGCCACGATGTCAGAGTTCTGACTCTTTATTGAAATTTTTCTAAGCACCAGTTTGATTTGAGCAGTTCCGGCGGCAGAGTCGGTGGCATATCCTGGTTGAAATGAGCCCGCGTGAATATTTGGTACTTTTACTCGAATACGGGTTTGAGATTCTTCTAGGGGTAGCGTTTCTCCGACCATTGCGGTTGTGGTTGAAGTCGAAGCGGTGAATTCGAATTGGTCGGGGGTTCCGAAGCCTTCAAACACTAAATTCACGCGGTGATTTTGAAACGCTGTTTTTACTTCATCAAAGGTATTTTCTTTCACGTAGGCAAACTCAGTTACCCAGTGCATGAGGCGTCGGTGAGCGTCGAGGCGTTCGTCGTCCCAGGCAATCGACGATAAGGTATTTTCATGTGAATCGCAGCCTGAAAGTGCCGTAAATTTTAGATATCGAGCAAGTAGGGCGTCCCAGATTCGTGCGTAAACGGGGCTCCATTCCATGAAACCAATGAAGGCGAGGTCAGGAATTTCTTGACGGTAAGGATCAATGTAATACGGCAACAAGTTAAGAGCCGGGTCAAAACTCGGAATTTCAAGATGGGCTGCGCGAATTTTTGGATCGAGGTTGGCGTGAAGATTATAAACTTCGATACCATCAGGTGCGAGGGCTTGAAGGTCGTCGATGCTCCAGTGTTCGGTGTGCGGTATCATGATGAGTCCGTTCGATTCAGTTCTCAGGCGAGCGACTGTGTTTGAGTCGTCTTTCTGGTACAACGCGAGTCTCGTGGTCACGTCGGGCTCGATTTGGCTTTCCATGAGTACCGGCATGAGGGCTCCCTCAAAGCCCACCGAAAGTTGAGGAGTGTTGCCCTTCGCACAGCCTCCTAACGTACTTGATACCGGAGCGTCATCATTCGGAGCCAGCTTGTCGCCCGTTTGATACAAGAGTAACTGTTTAAAATCAGTTTCTGCCATGTGTTCGGGGTGATCAGTTAACATCGCAAAATCGACTTGATTGTCACAAAGCCCCCGGCGAAATTCGGCGAGGCAGTTGGCGTTTGGCACCCCATTAACTAACCCTTGTTTATCGCAGGCGTCGTAAGAATACGGGGTGTGCAAGTGCGTGATGACTCGAACAATGCGGTAGTCGTTGAGCGGGGTCAGGTCTTTCGTTGAAACGCTCGGAGGTGTCCAGTTAGGTTTCGAGCAGCCAACGACTAAGAACAAGATCAGGCAGAACAGGTTACGGATTTGCACTGGTGAGCCCGAAGAGTTTTGCAGAATTTTGCGAAGTGTGACGAGCTAACGTTTCAAAATCAAGGCCCTTGATTTCGGCTAATTTCAGGGCCGTCATTTTAACCATGGCGGGTTCGCATTTTCGACCACGAAACGGTGTGGGAGCTAAGAAGGGTGAGTCGGTTTCGACCAAGAGCCGTTCGATCGGAAATACTCGTGCGCACTCTCTGAGTGGCTCAGCGTTTTTGAAGGTGATGATTCCAGAAAATGAAATGTAAAAGCCCAAATCAAGACAGGCTTGGCCAAATTCTTTTGTACCGGTAAAACAATGAATCACGCCGGGATTTTTTAGCGCCATCTGGCCTGAATGCCCTTTAGCGTAAACTTCGAGTTCTTTCAGTGTGTCGGCTTCGGCATCACGGCAGTGAATGATGACCGGTTTGCCGACTTCTCTTGCTAACGCCAGTTGGGCCCTAAAAATTTCTATTTGCGGTTCTTTAGCCGAATGATTGTAGAAATAATCGAGGCCGATTTCGCCTACGGCAACGCACTTTTTGTGTCGATAAAAAGGTTTCATCGCTTCGACTGCGGCTAGGTCAAATCGCGCAGATTCGTGAGGATGAATGCCCACGCTGAAGAAAACGTTCTCGTGTGCCTCGGCAATGGCTTGTACTTCGGTCGCAGTGATCGCGTCAGTGGCGACACTGACCATCCAAGCGACATCGTTGGTGTGGGCTTCAGAGACGATGAGACTGACGGGCTTACCTGCGTAGTCAGCGTCGAGGTGGCAATGCGAATCAACGAGTTTGGGTGTAGGCATTGAGCGACTAGTTTCCAGGTGCTTTCGGAATTTCTTTGAGCGTTTTGATGAGTAAGCCCCAGGCTTCCATCGGAAGTAACCCTTCGACTTTGTAACCATTCACGAAGAACGTTGGCGTTGATTGAACTCCTAGGTGATCGCCTTCTTCAAGGTCTCTGCCAACCCAAGCCTGAGTTTCAGATGAGGCAAGACATTGAGCGAAGTCATTTTGTGATTGAGGCGTGATGACGGCATTTGCAAACTCAGTCACTTTTTTGGGAGCAAGTTCAGATTGTCTTTCAAAGAAAGTTTCGTACACGGCATTAAATTGTCCAAGCTTATGAGCACAGTAGGCCGCTCGTGCGGCTTCGCACGAGGCGGTGTGGCCGCCAGATTTCATCTTGGTATTGCATGAAGGATCAAGCGGATAATTTCTGAAAACGACTTTCACGTCGTCGGGAAATCGATTCAAAACAGAATTCAGAAGTTGGGCGCCTCGTTTACAGTAAGGGCATTGAAAATCGCTAAATTCAACCACCGTGATCGGGGCATTTTTATTTCCGAGGGTCGGAAACTCAGGTCCTGCGTTTACCGGCAGGGGGCCTGAAGACACGATACTTGAAACGAGGGTGTTGGCCGGAATTTCTGTTTGGCTCGCACCGAAGAAAATAAAGAAGATCAAAGGCACGGCAATGACGCTCGCGCCGAGCGTTGCGAGAATCACTTTTGTTTGAGAACGGGTGGCGGTCGTAGTTGCAAATTTTTCGGCGTTTTTCGCGCCAGTTTTAGAGTTGGCAAACCAGGCAATGGCAAAAATCAAAAAAACCAGGCCATCTTGAATTAAGCATTGCAGGCAAAACGTGTGTAAAACAAAAGCCATTACCCCGATAAAGCCGGCACAGACGACTGAGCCGGCGAGTGACCAGCGGCATAGCCAGGTGTAGGCGAGTTTTCGCCACTCGGTTTGCAAGGTCATGATTGCTAAGATGAGTGCGGCGAGAAACCAGCCAGCAGCAACGCCAGCGATGGGTATTCCTGAAACCACTTCGGCGAAACGGCTAGCTGCTACCGCATCGCAGTTGAATGCCGTGCCTAAATTGCAAAACGACTTCAGCGCCGCTGAGCCAGAATGAATGTCGAAATAGTGAATTGCGAGAGAGGCGTTCAAAACGCCCCCGAGAAACGAGGCAATCAGGGTGACAATTGAAAGCTTTCTAAGTAGGTCGTCGCTGTTCTTCGCTGGTGTGTGCATACCTTGTTTTCGTCTACCTTTGGCTTGGCTGCAAGTCTAAAACGGGTGTGAAATCGGTTGTTAAGGGTTATGTTTAATGAGCTCTGTGTTTTCTTTATCTTGAATTTGCCTGAGTGGCTTTGTGTAATGGTTGCACACTGACTTGGGCTGAGTAAAGTCAATGCCCATGGTGGGCTCTCGTTATTACTACAAAATCAGGCGATTAACTCGAGGGGTGATTATTAAATTGTTTAAATAGATTATAGAAGCACCCCTTAATATAACTTGACTATTTTGGTCAATATATATACAGTCTCGGCCGACGATGGAAGTAAGCGCATGAAAAGACTCAATTTTATAAAATCGGTCACAACGCTGACCAGCGTTGCTCTTGTCGTTATTTCACTACACTTACCCCGGTTAAGTTTCGGAGGCACTCAAGCGCCGGGGATAGACCCTACACAGTCACTTGCGTGTACCGATGTTCGTCTTGAACCTCAGTCGACTCATCTGATTCGTGTTTGCCTTGATCTGAAGAATCCGGCCGATCTTTCGCCCAATTTGGCAACTGATTTTGATGCCGCCACCAGACCTCTCACTTATGAAGAGCTTTTCAGTCGCGCACTCAGATCGACTCATTCCATTTTGCCTTCACTCAATGAGCTCGGAATGGCTTTATGGCTCAAGACGACGGCAGCAACCCTATTCGAATCGGCCCCGTGGGTCGACACCCTGATTTTCACTCAACGCAAATTGCCTCGCCTCGACCCACACCAGACGCGACTCATCAGCTGGTCACATGACACCGGCTACCCCGGTCACACCGGAGTTCTCAACACCGCGCTGGTCATCTCTGAAACCGAACTCGCACGCCCACTCTCACAACCTCGGTCAGTGATTTTTCAAGCCATCGCATCGGCACTGTCTCATCACAAGTTGGGTATACCGAGTGCCCCAAGCGATGAACTCTTGAATTGCATCGCCCGCCAACTCACCCCGGGCTCACCACCGATCGATTGGATCATCAAACAAGACCAAGATTCGCTCCTAAGAAATCAGATGCAAACTCTGAGATACATTCCACACGGTGATGAAGGGGTATTTGCCGAATGTGTCGCAAGCGCGCATCAAGAGGTGGCAGCGCCATTCGTTCCACATGAAGATGATTTTGAAACGTATTTCAAGAATGTAGACGCTCAAGTGAAAGCGTGTGCTTCGCGCCAACCCGAACTCACTACTCGTTACGATCAGGCCAAATCATTGACCCTAGAGGTAGTGAACGCTTTAAGAACCCAAGGCATTTGGCTCGACATCAATAGTAACTGGGGCACCGAGGCCAATTGGAAAACAAAAAATCACAATTCGCAAAACGAACCATCTACCGAAACCCCAAACGAGCCAGATGAAGAGCAAGAGGATACTCACTACATTGACGCTCTCGCCAACTCAGATGCCACCTTACACAAGGTTCAGGTAGCCATTGAAAGTGTCCCGGCATTTCATCGAGAGATGCAAAAAACCCAAATTTTATGCGCCGACCTTGAGCGCAATCCCCAAGCCGACGAACTTTGCTCAATTCCTTCCTTTTACGCCCTGACTTCAATTACTGCTGAAATCGAACTTTCCAATTCTGACGGTCAAGAAGGAGCCTGGGCTTTACTTGACCCGTCAGACACTTTGACTAACGATGACTGTGAGGCGCTCAAAGAATTCGTCGACGATTGGACCCACGACATGCACTTTAGCGAGCAGGTCAACGAAGAACTCCCTTACTAGATTCTGCTGAAAAAGTCCTTTTTGTGTTTAAACTTCGTCAGATTTTTCTGACCTTCTTTGCCTATGATAGCATCGTTCCAAGTCTTTTTGCGGCTTTCGATGGAAAGCTCACGAAGATAGAGGTCCGGAATGACTCCAGCATAAGTTGTACGCCAGGACTCAACGTGAATTCTGGCTATGTCCTCAGCATCGTTTGACATGGCTTTTCTAATTTCCATCATGACCCAAAATTAGCATCTCAGGAAAAATATATCCGTATAAAAAATCGAGGTATGGCTGCAATTACATTTAGAGATCTCGAAACAACGCTGGATGCCAGACTTGGCGTAACTTGTGCTCCTACATATTTCTATGAAATCATCCGAATCTGTTCCCAATATCGAATCTAAGGTCTATTTGATCCGCGGCGAAAAAGTCTTGCTGGGGCATGACCTAGCAATGCTCTACGAAATTCCCACCAACCGCCTAAATCAACAGGTCAAACGTAATGTGAATCGTTTTCCATCCGACTTCATGTTTGTTCTTTCGGATCAAGAGTTTAGAATCTTGAAGTCACAATTTGTGACCTCAAGTTCCAATTGGGGAGGTAGTCGAACGCCACCCATGGCATTCACTGAGCAAGGTGTCGCGATGCTTTCTAGCGTACTCAACAGTGATCGCGCAATAGAGGTAAATATCGCGGTCATGAGGACGTTCGTTAAGTTGCGAAAGGTCCTAATATTGGACAAAGCGTTCGAAGAGCGGATTGTCCAGTTGGAGCAAAAGTATGATGGCCAATTTAAGTTGGTGTTTGATGCGATTCGAGAACTGGTGTCAACACACTCAATTCCTAGAAAAAGAATAATTGGATTAAGCCAAGAGGACGCTTAACTCTACTCACCCGAGCACTCGACCCAGTTAATCGCAGACAAAACGTGAGCGCTAAAACTAAACGTGAGCTTTCAATAATTGGTGGGTCTTGAAAAAGCGATTGCCTCGTTCATTTTTCGCTAGACAGTGATTTTGTTTAATTTCACGGGTGCGCTTTTTTTTCTCAGTAATGCCGTAAAACACCCTTGAACGATCGCATTTGCCCTAGTGCTAAGTCGTTTTTAAGACGGCATGGCCCGGAGTGATTATTCTATTTTGAGTGCCTCATTGAGGCTCTGGGCCCGTGAAAATGACTTTTTCAAAGTCGTGTTACAGCTCGTTTACTTATGCAAAATATCGGTCATAGCCCTTTGTCAAACTTATCGGATTCAGAATTGGTCGGGCAGTTTCGAGATCTCACTATCGAAGAGACTCAGAACCTCGCGCAACAACTCGAACACATCGCAGAGATGGAGCGCAGAAAATACTTTTTGCACTACTCCTCGCTTTGGTCGTACCTCATTCATGAACACGGCATGGAAGAGTCTACCGCCGAGCGGCGAATTAAGGCCGCAAGAATGCTTGTGCGATTTCCAGAGATCAAGGGCAAGCTAGAGTCTGGCGCTCTCAATCTCACATTGCTTGAGATTGCCCGAAGTTATGCTCATCGTGAGAAACTCAGTGACCCTGAATTGTCTGATGTCTTAACCTCGATCACCGGTCTCAGTTGTAAAGCGGCAGCGAGAGAACTTGCTTCTCAATTTCCGGAGTCGTCAACTGAG
>CAITVN010000015.1 GCA_903895855.1 Oligoflexia bacterium
AGCAACAACCGCAAATGGTTCCGTGTACCGATGTTCGGCCGTGTTGTTCTTTTGAAAACCAGCAGCTTTGCACAGGTGAAGAACTTGAACGCCTGCAAAGTGGCGGAGAAGAAATGCGCCACCAGGCGGCACAAGCTCGATTAGAAAGACAGACTCACGCAGATTTGAAAGGCCCAACGGGTCTGGTGACGAAAGTCTGGCCAGTGGTTTACCAAGGTGAAGCCACACTTGACGTGTACCCCGGCGAGACCATTGATACTGGGTTACGATTTGCGATGCCCTACAACTGTTCGCCAGGGCAATGTGCTGGGGCGCCAGAAAATGGCATCACTTATTGGAACATTAATGTTCGTTGCGATGACCCTGCATCACCAGTGCATCAACAACAAGTTCAGTACGGAGCCTATAGGCTTTTGCCTGAGCAGAGCATCAGCTTCAATGAAGGATCTCTCATCGTGACTTGCCACAACCGCGTCAAACAAATCGAATAATTTTGGCCTAACTCACGACTCATTTTGGCCATAACCCCTGCGAAGAAACATCAGAAACACCCCCTCCCCACCCCATTTCTCATGTGATACTTCGCGGGGGAATTTAATAGAGTTGACTGTTTTAGTATGATAAAGAAATGATTAATCAAATGCTGACTAAAGAGAACTATTTCAGAACGGTACTTAGAGAGGAGCTTGCAAAAAGACAGCGAGTCAACGCCGCTTACTCTTTGCGCGCTTTTGCGAAGACCCTCGGAATGCAACCGCCGACTCTATCGGCAGTTCTCGCTGGCAAGCGCCCGCTGCCGACTTCGGCAGCCGAAACGCTGCCAGAGAAACTCGCTTTTTCACCGGCCGAAAAAAAACGTTTCTTGAATAGTGTTTACTACCGCAAGGTTCCGGCCCCTATTGTGCAATCGATTGAGGCCGCAGCGGCTTCGACGGTATTGAATGACGAACTTCACTTTAAGATTATCGCCGAGTGGGAACACTACGCCATACTTACCCTCGTTGAAACTCACGGTTTCAAGCCAGAGAAAACGTGGATCGCAAAGCGCCTAAAAATTTCAGAGGCCACAGCACAAGCTGCGCTCAATCGTCTACAAGAATCAGGCTTGGTGAGCATCGACAAAGCCGGACGACTGAAACTTCACCAAGTGAACGTCACCACCACCGAAGACCTCACTTCAACCGCACTGAGGCAATCGCACAAAGAAGCGCTCACACTGGGCGCCGATAAACTCGACAGCGTTGCCGTTGAACTCAGAGATTTTTCATCGATGACGATGGCAGTTTGCCCAGAAAAATTGCCTGAGGCTAAAAAACTCATTCGTTCGTTTCAAAAACAACTGTGCGCATTACTTGAAGAAGGCAAGCGAACCGAAGTTTATCAACTTTGTGTGCAGCTTTACCCCTTAACCGACACGTCATCACAGCCATTAACTCAGCCCCGAAACCAGCCAGAAAACCAGCCACTAAACCAGCCACTAAACCAGCCAGAAAATCAGCCCCTAAATCAGCCCCTAAATCAGCCCCTAAACCAGAAAGACCATTTATGAAAATTCAAACTCTAATTAGCATTTGTGTACTATTAGCCCTCTCTCAGAGCGCAGCATTTGCTGAAGGAAACAGCAAGGGCAACGGATACCACGACCCCAACACACCCAATGAATACCGCGACCCCTGCATGCATCTGGGTGATCAACAGTGCCAGCAACAGCAACAACAGCAGCAACAACAACAACAGCAGCAACAACAACCAGGGCAGCCCCAACAAAAGCCACAGGCTGAAGACTTGTGCCTGAGCTATGCCGCACAAATTGGATGGTCATCTGGTACGGCGAATTCTGTCTGTAGAGGTTCTGTCGATTCGGTGATTCCAGTCATCTGTGTTAAATACGCACTGAATACCGAGAATTGGCCTCAAGGCGGCGCCGGTTGGGAAGCTGCGGTTGACCTCTGCCATAAGGCGGTGACAAGCGCTGGCCCCATTGAATGCGCAAAGGCCGCAAGAGCTAGCGGCCTAGATTGGGACACGACGGTTGCCAAGTGTCGTGATTGAGGTCATCGCTCGCCCAAGTGAGGCAAATGAGACGAATTTTTATAGTGACGTTGTGAACACCTTCTTAATGTGGTAGCGGATTTCTCACACCAGAGAGAGAACACCATGAAGTCGATTACACTTATTTTGTTGATAATTTTGATCACCTTCGCTGCTTCACAGTCGGGGCGAACAGAAGAGATGAGCGGCGGCTTAAGTCGGGTCGAGGACTTTCTCGGCATTCAGGCCCCGGTTGCCACCCTCGATGAGATCGAGCAACGGGGGTTACTCAGTGCGAAAACCGCGGTTCAGCCCTGGTCAGGCTCGGCGTGGACCGATATTCACGGTTCGATTGCTGACCCCTACTTTAGTGGAGGCACTTGGTGGCCCACGTCTTGGTCTAATAATCGCGAATACATTGTGCGCCAAGATCGCCAAGAAAAATTGCGTAAGCTTGCGCTAATGTCATCTGAACAACTTTGGTCATTGCGACGAGACCAACGCCTCGATTTGATGCTTTTTTTAGATTCGGCGTCGCCAGCCGAAAAATACGATCTATTGCTGGGTAACTCTGATTTGCCGCTTTCAAGCGCGGTGATTGCGATGATCGATCAATTTTCTCAAAGCGGTCAAACTGCTCTTTGGACCGGCATTTGCCATGGTTGGTCGCCCGCGGCCTTGACTTTGAGTCGCCCAGAGAAAGCCATCACACTGCAGTCGCCTTCAGGTTTAGAAATTCAGTTTTACCCGACAGACATCAAGGCACTCGCATCATTTTTGTGGGCTAAATCATTTGCTCAAAATTACGTTGAAATTGAAGGCACGCGCTGTTTTGGCCAAATCGCTCGCAATGAATATGGGCGCATCATTGATCCGTCGTGTTTTGACGTCAACCCGGCCTTCTTACACCTGGCGCTCGTCAATCAAATTGGCGTCAAAAAGCGCGGGCTGATTATTGATCGCAATTACGGAGCCGAAGTCTTTAACCAACCGGCCTTTGGCTACACGTTCAATTATTTTAATCCTATCACCGGAAGAAAAGTCAGCCATTCACATCTTGCCCAAGTGCCGCTAAATGCTGAAAGCACCGATCTCTTTTCTCAGTACCGCTCACCGAAGGCTGTTGCTCTCATTGGGGTTAATCTCAAGTTGTCTTATATCAATGAAGGCAAACCCAATCACGCCGTGACAGATGCTCCGGCGAGTGACTCGGTAGAGTACCTTGAGCTGCAGTATGACCTTGAGCTCGACTCGCGAGGTGTGATCGTGGGCGGCGAATGGCGTGACTACACCAATGCTCAGCGCCGAACGGGCTCAGTAGTGGGCGGTCACGTTCATCCCGATATTTTGTGGGTAGTGCCTCAAGATCTGAAAGCCTGGTCTATTGCTGATACCAACGATCTGCTTGAACAGACCCCCTGGGGCGGCGAGGGTCCTTTGCCCAGCGCTTGGCGCGAAGCCGCCTTAAAAGCAGCGAACGCGAGAGCACTCGATCAAAACAATCAGCCCACGATTATTCAGCCTCAACCGTTAGCACACGTCATCGATGTATTATTGAGGCGCTCTAGCTCTCACTAACTCTTGTGTGAAAGGGCACTTTCGCAGACAATAGAAAGATGAATTGGCAAACAAAGCTCGGCGGAGTGATCATCGTTTTGGTCTTTGCCGTTGTGAATCACTCTTGGGGATTTTCATCAAAAATGAAAAATACACGCAATTATCAAGGTCGTCTAGAATCGCAAGCCAAGTGGGTAGAAAATAAGCCTGGAGCAATTCCGGCGTGGACGATAGAAAAAGGCACCTCACTGGTGTTGGTTTTGTATTCGGAAATTTCAAAAGCTCAAATCATGACCAGAGATAAGGGCGTGGGTAACGACGAGTTTGTACTCGAAATTCCAACCGATCTTGCAGTGGCCGGAAAAATCTTAAAACTTGAAGCATTCAACGGATATTACCAAAGAGGCGGAGAAACTCTCAATTTTGTGTCTCGAACGTTGAAAGGCACCTTAAAGTGGGAACAGTGTGATGCGCGAGAGTGTAAGGGGTCATTTGATTTTCTCGCAAGCGATCCGACTCTAGATACTCTGGGAGTAAAGCAACTCTCCACAGCCGGTGCCTTTTCTGTGGCGTTTGAAAAAAAAGAGCGGTGAAATCAGATCTCGCCAATTAGCGAAGTTGAAACTGAACCCAAATGGGAAAGTGATCGGAGCCCATCAACCGAGGCGAATAGGTCTGACGAGCATAGCTATGAAACAATCCTCCGAGTAAGAACGCATGATCTAGCTTGAGTGGCGGCATTTGGTGGTCATCGGTAGTCGGCTGGGTAACCCAAGGTGAGTCTGATTCTTGTTCGTGAAAAAGCTGTGATGAGGGAGTTGGAAAAGTCGCAGTCAAGTCATCTTGAAAGAGATCGGTGAAAAAGTGTTCGATGAGGTCGTAGCCGATTGAATTGACGTAAGCTGATCGCAGTGAGCCTTTGGGTAGATTGAAATCTCCGAGCATGAGAAGGGGCGTTTGGTTCTTGCGCTGCTCAACCGTGGCATAAAGAATCAGGCGTTTTACCTGCTCAATCAGGGGATTGTCGTTATCGATGAAAATTTGGTAGGCGGTTTTCAATTTCCCAAACAGGCGTTTGATGGCTACCCAGGGTTCCATCAAATGAACCGGGACCACTGTGATTTGTGAACCGTTCGGAAGTTCAAGTAAGTAGGCTTGAAATTGGCGACGCGAAAAAAGAGTTTCTTCAGGTCCCAATATTTGATTCCAGCGTGCGCGATAAGCGCTGTCGGCTGATGATTCATTTGGGTCGACATTGGGGTTGGTGCTGAACACATTCGATTCGGTGATGGGCACATAGTCTAAAGGCAATTGCGTAGTATGCACGACTTTTAGTCGGGTAGCGAAAAGAATCGAGATCATCGTGGCTTCTGAATTGTAGTGGGTAATTTCGACAAAAGAATAGACTTGGTGAATGAGTTGCAATGTTTCTGGGCTCAGCGAATTGTCAGTGTACTCGCCGAGAGCCAAAATTTCTGGTCGGGTTGCCTCGTTAGCTATGAGTTTTTGCAAATTCACATCTAAAGGCGGTTTTGTGCCGTACACTTTTGCTAGAATTCTGTTGGTTTCTCCTTTTTGAACATTCCACCAGAGAGTTCGAATGCGTGATTGCTCGGGCTTCGAGCCATCTGGTGCTTGTGACTTTAGGTACGACTGATCAAAAATGAAATTCCAAATTTGGTTGAGTGTAGACGCTGAAAAGATACTATTGCCTGCATCGGTTTTCCACTCGGTTGCGGTCTGATTGAATTCTTCTGCTGACACCGAAGCGATGCTCATCACGGGTGAGATGACTAAAGTAGAGATGAATAATAAAGCATGGGCTAAATGAGTTTTGCGAAGGTTACCGGAACTACTTTTCATGAGGTCAGCAATCTATATAAGTAGACTAAAATAGTCAACCATTAAAAACGGGTTAGGTGTAATCCCAATTGCAGTCTGTTTGCGCTGCCTTCATAGTGGGGCAAGTGCTATAATTTTATTAGACAAAAAGGGGGCTACGCATGGGCAGCGTTAAGTTTGGAGAAAAGGTAGACGGGTATGCGATTGAGGTTTTGAATGAGCGGGAAATTCGAGCTGCGGCCGGGCTGCTATTCTTGATGATGTTTTTGTCGGTAGTTCAGGTGGTCTTTAAATGGAATTTTTTCCCGCTCAAGCTCGCTACCACCGCATTTTTAATTGATATCTCAATTCGGGTTTTGGTTAGCCCAAGGTTTTCGCCGGCACTCATTATTGGGCGGTGGATTGTTAGAAATCAGGTACCCGAATACGTTGGTGCCGTACAAAAGAAGTTTGCTTGGATCATTGGGGTAGTCTTGTCGGCTACGATGTTTATTTCGTTGGTGATTCTCAATTTGCACAGTCCGGTCAATGGCATCATCTGCATGGTTTGCATGCTATTCTTATTTTTTGAGTCGGCCTTTGGAATTTGCTTGGGCTGCAAGGCGTATTCTCTTTTCTATGGCAAGAAAGCAGAACTCTGTCCGGGAGAAGTCTGCGACCCGAAGGCTAAGCAGCCCATTCAGCTGATTTCTCGGGCGCAGACTTTGACCGTAGTTGGTTTTGTTATTCTCATTTCAATCGTTGGTTACTTGTCTAAAAGTCATTTTGAAAAAGTTCCTGAATTGATCTGGGGAATGCAAAAACCAGAGTAGTTCAGTGTTGTCACGATCTGGTCACTACTGTAAGGCGTACTCGACTACGAAGTTCATTGAGTAACTTCCGGCGCCCGCATTTGAAAAGTCTGAGGTTACTGAATAATTAGGTGAAGCGAAATCAGATAGCCGCAATGTGTTTCGTGATGCAGGTATGGTGAATGTCTGCACTTGTACAGAGCCGGCGGCCTGCAATCCGACTTCTAGGTTTGGGTTGAGTGATCCCGCAAAAACGGGGGCTCCATAAAGATCGACGGTGTTGACAAAGCCGGCAACAGATCCTGTTGTGTAGACTCGAATGATGGCTTGAGTGCATTTGGTTGAGCCTGATCCGCAAACCTTTAAATTGTTATCGCTAAGAGAAGTGAGGGCAACCGTACCTAGGCTTAGCACATCACCAGTGAACGTTCCGGGCGCAAAACTTGAGGTGTTGATGGCGAAGTGCGTAGACGCTGCGTTGGTGTAGGTCACCGTAGTGCTTCCGCTAGATGCCGCATTGGCACTGGGCAAGAGTAGGTTTGCAAGTGAACGAAATGCCCGCATCTGTGCGGTCGCTTGTTCGTTCGTGATCGTGAATTCGGCCCTACCGTGCACGACTGAGTTGTCATCTTCGGCTACCACTTCGATGGGGCCGAGGGGAATGGTTGAAGTCGACGTCTGGTCTGAGCCTGGAGTGATTGTCGATGGGGCTAAGGTGTCCGAGTTGACTTGTGGGGGCTTTCCGCAGGCTGACAAAAGAAGAACGAGTGCCAGGGCGGGTGCCGCTGATCGCGTTGAGGTGGCCTTTGAATCGTTTGATTTGGTTATCAGCTTTGTCATAAAATGTTCCTCTCCTATTTTTATTTACTTACTATTTAATAACCCCGGATTGGGGTTGAAGCTCTGTAAGGCCTCTTATGCGATATCTATAGAGCAAGACCGGCGCCAATGAGTCGCAGTATAACTACTCGATCTTATTACCTATTTAACCGTGATGTGTTTGTGAAGCCTGTGTCAAATTTGTCTAGACCTACCTAGATGCGAAAGCCCTTTCGAGTGCCCTTGCCAAAAACGTAATGACGATTCGCATGTCAATTGTATATAAGTTCTCGGTAATATTATGAAGATCACTAAAACAAATGCTTTGATCGCCTCGTTCGTGGTTCTCTCTCTCACCCAGTCTTCATGGGCCGGGTTGTCTTTTGAAGAAAGGCAAAACCGCAGAATCTTTGTCGAAGACAATATCAACCGAATCGACAATGACCTCAGAATCATTGAGGCCCAAGAAGATCGGTTTCATGGCGAATTGGTGGCTACCGGTGTTGGATACGGTATTTCAGCTGTTATTGGCGTCGCTGGAGTAGCCGGCGCCATGTACTATTTGCCGATCGCGGCTGCAGCGTCTGGGGGTATAGGTTTTGGCGCCTACTTTACGACTTTCCTAGAGTCTGTCGGATTAGGGGCCTACACGGCGCTTGACGTGACGAATTTGTTGTCGATTTCGCAGGCCCCGCTTGGATTTGTTCTCAAGGCCGCTGAAGATCAGAAGATCGTGCCAGACGATCAATCGGTTGAAAAAAACGAGATCTTATTTCAAGAAGCTTCTGGCGTGAACATCGTCATTGAGCCGATGAAAATTAAGCTTCTCAAAGCGGCCGTTCAAATTGCTTACCAGAAAAGTGCTGCCGAGTTTGAGGCCTGTTCGGCTTTAACTGAGATAGTCACCCATTGCCATTATCATCGCTTTAAAGATTTAGAGTTGCCTAGGGCCGAAGTGCTCAAGGCAGTGCTCACAATCGAAAAAGCTTACTATCAAAGCCTTGTCGAAAAATTAAAATAGATTCGAGTTTTAGTAAAATGCCAAAGTTTATTTTCTAGATTTTCGATAGCGCCCAAGACCGAGATAATGCCCGATGTTCGCGTTTTTCGACAATTTCGGCACAATCAATCCATCAACCGAAGTCATGAGCGTCTGGCAACCGGGGCCATGTCCAGCAATATACGAGTCTCCGTGAATGATGACTCCGATTGAAATGGCTCCTTGTTTGTATGACCAGCCATAGTGACTGTCGTGATCAATGATGGCGACCAGATCTCCAATTTTCAATTGATCGAGTTTAAAAAGTTCGTTGGTTTTTTGATCAGAGGTTTGAATGTCGTAGTCACCTTTGTAAGGGCGATTGCCACCGATGCCCGAACCCATGACGACCGCTGGCGCCATCGCTGCCACTTCGACCTCAAGTTTTGGTGAGGCGCCTTGGTTTTTGATGACCGACATTTTCATTTTTGAAAGTAGGTTTGGTGAAAGTGAGAACAAGGAAATGCCGGCGAATTCTGCTAGTTCTAAGCCCACTCCAAAACAAGTGATCATCACTTTGTCGTCGTAAGTGAGAAGGTCTAGAGTCTTGTCATCGAAATCAACCATCACGTGCTCTGCGCCGCCGTGGTGACCAGTGACCATTCCTTTTTTACCTTTGGCTGCTCCGGTGAGTACGGTCACTTCGTTGCCGACACAAGAAAACGTATTGTAAGCTGCATTTTGATTACTACCACGCTCGGTGGGTTTACCATCCCAGGTAGTTGAAACTCCAGGTTCGAGGTGGTCAGACAAATAGCGATTGGCGAGGTCGCCGATTTTGAAATTGAGAGTGATGCCGCCCACTCCAGGAACCATTCGAGCTTTTCCGTCGTGCCCAGTGCGCCAAGCGTCGCCGCCAGCGGGTGGAATGATGTTGCCTTGAATTTTGAATTTAGCCAGCCGCTCGACGTTTGTTTTGATCATAGGTGAAATTAATCTCGAAACGTCACTGTGATCAAGTCAAATTTTTCAGCGATAGCATGAGCCGTTGAAATGCTCGGTCGAGGGAGAAGTCAGGCGAGTCGACGACAATAGCTTCGTCAATGCCCCCCAAGTGAGCGATGATCTGGGGAGCAAGCGATTTCTGAATTCCTAGGACCAATAGGTATCGTTGTGCCGATTGGCTTTCGCGAAGCAGTTCTTGTAAGATACTGAAATGTCCTTTTTTTCTGGCCTCGAGACGCCCCAATTCGTCGATAAAAATAAAATGGGGACTGTCAGCAGTTGAATTGCAGTTTTTGTGCTCTGACGTAGCGGCTAAGATTTGTTCGCTGGCCCAATTCCAGCCAGAGCTTTCAAAGTGATAGCCCAGTCCAACCAGCTTTTTTCGGGCAAACGATCGTCGTACTTGGGTAGCTAAGTTCAGTAAGTCGTATCCATTGGCACTTCCATGAAGGCCTCTCACGGCTGGCTGGCAAATACCGGCGACTGAATAGTGCGATTCGATTAATCGGTCACTCAGATTCATGATGGCGTGGGTTTTTCCTGAGTGTCGACCGCCAATGATGGCGACAATAAGAGGGCGATGGGAGGTGACCGCGGTTTTATTTCTACTCTGTGCCGAAGCAGAGCGTTCAGCTATTTGTGCCGCTGCGACAATAAACTGAATCACGTGTTCAATCATTTTACCTGAGCGAAAGTCGGTTAGCGGTAAAGCATGTGGGCGAAGTTCGTTCATGATTCCGAATGCACTCGAAAGAGAAGTCCCGAATCCTTCGAATCCCAGTCGCTTTGCCCACTTTAAAACGGTTGCACTGGTTAGTGCGGTAGAGATCCAAGCGGTGAGCGACAAAATCCACGCGGCTCTGATTAGCATCAGTAGCCCAGCGGTGAAGCCCGCGGTTGAGGCCCAGGGTTGAGAAGCTAATCCAAAGGTGAGGTCTTTCTTGCCGAGCAAAAGCCCTGATGCAGTCACGAGCACCAGTGACACCAACCAAAACTTGGGTCGCCAGATTCTTGAGAGAGTTCGGCGCTCAAAAAAGGCAAGAGTGACAATCATGATGAGTAAAGCAACTAGGGCGTACTCGATGCCTGATTTAAACTGAATCACAAGAGATACAATTGCTGCAGAGGCGATCAGCTGATTTGTTCGGCGATTGATGGGCTCGCTGTTTCTTGGCGCGTGCTGATCAGTTTGTTTTGTTTCAAGATGATTGGGGTTTAGTCCCGAATCATTTTCACGATTCTGAAATTTCAAAGAAGAAAATAACTCATGAACGGCACGCTTGCCAAGCCAGGCACCAGCGATGCCAAAGAGGGCACCTTCAGCTACAAAAACGCAGCCCAAAATGAAAGCAGCCTGAGTCAGTGTGAGCAGTTCGAACCGCGAGCCCCGAGTGAGCTTTTGAATGATTTCGAGGTAGAGGTCGAGGACATGGCCGCCGTAAAGAAAAACCTGCCCGAAAATCTTTTGAATCATCGGACAAAGTGCGGCGAGGCTACCGGCGACTGGTGCTGCGAGAAAAGGCGTCGACTTCGAGAATGGCTGAAAAAGTGAAAAAAGCCCAAAAGCGAGCTCGACGCTTAGGGCTTCAGACAAAATGCCGATCATAGGGCCAAAGACAGTACCGTCGGGTGAAATCGATTTGCAGGCAGCAGCGATCAAGCCGGTTGCGAGACTGATTCCAGGTGTTGGCAGTATTTGCCGTTGGGCAATCAGAAGTGCTGCCGCAGCTGAGGCCAATACGGGGCCGGCGAACGGAAGTTTCAGGGTGTGTAGAAACGTGCCTACGGTGAGCTCAAAAATACCCCAGGCAGCTCCAAAGCTAGTGGCATAGGCCCAAAATCGAGCCGAAATTCGCATGGATGCGATTATAGAGAAGAACTTCTAACCACGCAATTACAATAGCATTTTCGACTGGGTAGCGGCAACGAAAGCTATTAATTGACCAAAATGCTCTATTATGATAGCACGTTGAAATGTTTGAACAATCAGGAAAAAAAAAGGTCTTACTGAGTGTGGTTCTGACCGTGTTAGTGACGTTAGTGCAGCCAGTTGGGGCAGCACAGCCGGCGAGTAGCTGGACTGATTTTTTCGATGGCCAAAGTTTTGAGCTCAAAGACCCGGTCATGAGACACGAAGGAAAAGACATTTTTGCGGCTCGCTACCGTGCGATTCGCGAAGCCAAAGACTCGATTTTAGTGATGACCTACGGGTTCAAGGGTGACGGTACTGCAGAAACTTACGCAAAAGAACTCTGCAGGCGTGCTCGCCATGGCATTAAAGTTTTCGTGTTGGCCGATGGCCATGGTTCGCCGTCTTTTAAAACTTCAGGCTATGCAGAGAAATTGGTGGCCTGTGGTGCCCACATACTTTTTTATGAAGACATGACCTTTGCAAATCCGCGCGGGCTTCTTCACGTTTTACACCAAAAAACTTTAGTAATCGATGGTAACCGCGCGCTGGTAGGCAGTGCTAATATTTCAAATTGGTACCTTAGTGGTGGTCGTCACTCGACTGAGATCTATGATTTAGAAGTTGAAATGAAGGGCTCAATCGCTTGCGAGCTGGCGTCGCAATTTATGTGGATGTGGAATCGCACCAAACGCCAAAAGCAGCCTGAGGGCGATATCATGGGAGGCCAACAGATGGTGGCTGAGCACTCTGCCAATGCCATACCAGTCTCTGAGCTCTCAACGTCAGAGATGTGGAGACAATATGGCTTTCGCGGCTGCCAACTTCCGGCAGCAAAAAAGAGCGGCCCTGTAAAAAGAGAAGCCTTTTCATCCCATTCGATTGCCCGATCAGTCATGA
The DNA here is from genome assembly GCA_903895855.1 of Oligoflexia bacterium. GTDB lineage: Bacteria > Bdellovibrionota > UBA1018 > UBA1018 > UBA1018 > CAITVN01. Next base: position 11,834 of record CAITVN010000015.1, read on the forward strand.
GTGACCCCCTATTTACTGAGCAAGATTTATCAACGTATCCAGACCAAGCCAGAGAGTTTCCGCTACTCGACGCCTATTTGACCGCATTTTCTTTGGCCAAAAAACGAATCTGGATTTACGCACCCTATTTTACTCCGGGCTCCCAATTCATCGAAGCGTTGAAGGCTGCAGTAGCGCGCAACGTCGATGTGCGCATTGTCATGAACGAATACGAGCAAACGGTCGGAGAGGCTGCCGGCGCTCTTTCGTATTGTGCTTACCAGAAGGCACAGCGCTTAGCGATTGCGGGAGCCAAAATCTATCTATGGACCCAAAGTCAATTACACCGAAAAGCGGGCCTCATTGATGACGAAGTCACCTTTTTTGGCAGTGATAATTTCTACGACCGTGGCCAGGGGTACACTTCAGAGTTGATGGTTTTTACGCAAAATCGCGCCCTGGTTGAACAAATGAGTGCGACTATGGTCGACTCGATGATCGCGACGAGAGCCGATGGTCAATCGATTGAAACGAGTAGCAGCGCTATCTCAGCTCGCCTAGAGCAGGCCGAAACCGGCGAGGCTTTTCTTTGTCATTTGCTGAGGCCTTTGCTTTGAGGCTTCTTCAACAGTTTTCTTTTTGATACTTCTTTGACATTTTTATCTCTCGACCAGACAATTGACCAATGGCCGCTCGAAGCTTTGAAAATAAATTCGTAGGTAAAATCGTCACTCTCCTTTTTGGAGTCGTTGCTGGCATTCTGTTGCCGCTCGGAATCGCGACTTGGTTTTGCCACGAGTTTTTGCCTTTTTTTCCAGGGCATCTGACCACATCAGGCGTGGTTACTATCAAGTACCGCAGTCGCTCAGTTTCAAGTAAGAGTAACAAGTCTGATCCGATGATTTCGTATGAGTTTAGCCACAACGGTGAACGGTTTTTTAGGAAAGCCCAAGTAGACGATGCTCTTTACGAAGAGTTAGAAGAAAAGGGGCCTGTGAGTGTCAATTACTTTGCCATTCACCCCGAGTGGGCATTTCCAGAAAAAAGTCCGCCTGGGGTCGGGAAATGGTTTTCGTTTATTTTGGCATTCGTGACGGCGACTTTTGTCGTGGCTCTTGGATGGCTCGTGATGAAATTTGTATTCTTTGGTCCGCCACCAGAAAGCGCAAGTGCCGACTCGCCGACTAACCCAGTTCACTAATTTCTGCGGTTTTACGGCTGGTTTCTCAGCAACGTCCGCTGTCGGACGTTACCCCCCCTTAACGTTGGCCGCGTCATGGCATTAACGTCCGAAAATCGACAGTTACTACAATCGCCAATCGACGGTGGATGGCTGCTCGCCAATCGAGCGGTAGATGGCCTGCAATCGCAAATTACCGGCATCAGTTCACTAGCAGTCGTCACCACCAGCTATCGCCGCCGCCAGCTACTGAATCGTGTAGCTGAGAGCCGGTTCGCTCCAGTCTGGATAATCGTCTTCGCCGCTCTGATTACAGCCAATTTGGCGTTCAAAGTAAGTCGTGAAGCCCAGTTGAATCGTTTGTTTTGTAGAACTGTTAATTTTGAGCGACGTGAATGGAATGGCAAATTTTACGAGATTCTTGACTTGCTCACTGCCGGTGATTGAAACCGAGAACAACGATGACTTGTAAGATCCGTTAGGTTCGCCAGCACACTGATCAACGGCGCATTCTTGAAAAAGTTTAGTCTGTTGTTGTTCTTCATCAATCGATAAATAGACGCGAAAATCGGCGTAAAAATTTGTCCAAGCTTGGTAAGTTGGGTTGTAGGCAGCCGCGTAGGAGGTGCTGGGTTCATACGGCACATAGCCGACACCCTTGCCATTGTTGACATCAATCCAGAAATAGAACTCGCGAAAATCGCTGTTTGCTGCAACGGGGCCTCGCACTTCCATGGTCACGTAAAGGTTAGTCGCGTCGTTCGAAACGACGACTTGTCGAATGTCAATTTCGCGAGCGCTTTGACTGACTTTCTCGCACTTTTCGCCCTCTAGATGAACGTCTGAAACGGCGTCGTTCCTGATGAGCGACGTGACGACAGCGGCAAACGAAGTCGCGGCTGCGGCAGTGGCCAGAATCGCCAGGGTGATGGCAGTTCGTGAACAAAATTTAACGGCGGTAGTGTTGATTGGGTGTTGCACAAAAGTTCTCCTGAAATGGCATCATTGACGCTTTTAATGGCTCTCTGAATGGTATGGGCCCAGGTATACCTAGTGACGGCAATCTGTCAAATACAGTGACAAAAAAATAAGGGTTCTCTTAAACTGAGATCAACTGCCGAAACCGAGATCACCTACCGGGCAAACCAGATCGCGATCTCGTCATGATGAGCCGAGAGGGTGACTTTTTCGCCTTTTTGGAAAGTTTCAGCGTTTTCAGCTATTTGAACCGCCTGTTTCCAGCTCGAGAGCTTCGCTAGCCCAGGGCCCGTGCTGACCATGGTTTTTTCGTCCAAATAAAGTTCATACCAGTAGGCGATGGCGTGCATTTCACCTGGGGTCGTGATTTCGAAGTCAACCTTATGCGACTCTTCGCCGTTGGGAAGGTTCTTAAAGTCGAAGTCAAAAATACGCACGGGTTGACTGAGGGGGCGATAGGCCATTTTGTCGAGGTGAATGCCGATGTATTCCCAGGGTGAAAACTTGTTGAAGGGTCGAACGTCGAAGCCTGAAACCTGACCCACGCGATAATTTTCAAAAATTTCTTTTGATTCAATCACCATGGCCATCACGCGCACTCGAGCGGGTATGATTTGGGCGTCGGTCTTGAGTAGGTGTTCTTTAGCGTGTTTGATGGCTTGAAAAGCGCGTTCGCCGAGTAATCCATCATCAAAAATTTCAGTGACCAAGATATCAAACCGCTCAGGGACGTCTTTACCGACAACGAGGTTGGTCGAAAGCCCACGTATGACGCGAATGCGATCAGCGTGCCCATTTTGCTCAATGATCTTCTTGGCCGTCTCAGCAATGACCGGAATCAGTTCACACGTGGTGACTTGCCGAGCGCCATGACGGGCGGCCATGAGGGCTAGTAATCCAGACCCCGTGCCGATGTCGAGCACAGTGCCGTGATTTTTCGCTTGAATTGCCGTTCCGAGCGCTTGGTCGTAGCCACTATTGCGAACTTGGTCATTCATCATGGCAAAGTGCCAAAGCGAGACGTCTTCAAAATACTCGGGGTCGTCTGTGTGTGTGGGGGGTTGCGCTGGGGTAGATTTTTGGCCAGCCTGAGAAGCAAGAATTACCGGCACAATCACAGGAGTACTCTTTGAGTCATTAGAACCATTTTTTGACATGGTTTGGACCCTACCTCGGAATCGTGCAAGAAAGCTAGGATCTCGCAAAATAGTTGAAGGCGATTGCGTAGCTGGCCATCTTTTGGGTATATTGGTTACCCTATGGTATCGACTCAGCAAAAAAATGAAATCAAGGTTCTGCTTCTCGAAAATGTTCATCAAGTTGCACGCGAGCTGTTTTCGAGTGACGGATTCAACGTTGAATGCCTGCCCCAGGCCCTTGGCCCCGAAGAATTGAAGGCCAAGATTAAGAATGTTCATGTACTCGGAATTCGTAGTAAAACTCAAATTACCGCTGAAATTCTGGCAGAAGCGAAAGACCTGATTACGCTGGGGTGTTTTTGTATCGGCACTAATCATGTTGATCTCGAGGCGGCTAAAAAACGCGGTATTCCGGTTTTCAACGCCCCGTTTGGCAATACGCGTAGCGTGGCTGAACTCGTGATTGGCGAAGTGATCGCGCTTTCTCGAAAATTAGGCCAGAAAAGCTCAGAAATGCATCAGCACATCTGGAATAAAAGCTCGGCTTCGTGTTTTGAAGTGCGCGGCAAAACTCTGGGTATCGTCGGATACGGCAATATTGGCTCACAGGTTTCAACATTGAGCGAATCGTTAGGCATGCGAGTGATTTTTCACGACATTGTGTCAAAGCTTCCGCTGGGCAACGCGAAAGCCTGCAACACGTTGAATGAGCTCTTGAGTGAAAGCGATTTTGTGACATTACATGTGCCGGCCACCCCACTCACGCACTTGATGATCGCGGGCGAACAATTAGGGCGAATGAAAAAGGGATCTCATTTGATCAATGCGAGTCGTGGCACCGTGGTCAACATTGAGTCGTTGGCGTCTGCGATTAAGTCGGGTCACATTGGGGGCGCGGCGATTGATGTGTTTCCTGAAGAACCCGAAGGCAACTCAAAAGACTTTGTGACTTTGTTGCAAGGTCTGCCTAACGTGATTTTGACTCCACACATTGGGGGGGCCACTGAAGAAGCGCAAGTCAACATCGGCGGTGAAGTGCCGGTTTCTCTCATGAGATTCGTGAACATGGGAGTGACCACTCGCGCGGTTAATTTTCCTGAAGTGGCGATGCCTCCGACTCCGGGTAGTCATCGCATTTTGAATGCGCACCGAAACGTACCGGGCGTTTTGCGAGAAATCAATCGCATCGTTTCAGATTTGGGTGCAAACATTCGCGCGCAGACTCTCGCGACAGATGGCGATTTGGGTTATCTGGTGCTCGACACTGATCAAGAGCTCTCACACGAAGTGAAAAACGCGATCGAGAAACTGAAGACGTCGCTCAAGACTAGAATTTTGTATTAGGTCACCTCACGATCTGTCGCGAGTGATTGCTCAACGACTGTCAAAATTCTAGCGGCCATTTCTTGGTTTGCGCCCTTGTTTTTGGCCTAAATGTTCTACTGAGGCCAAGAGATCTTGAGTGTCTTTGCCTCGCTTGATATTCTTTTGAGATATGGCAAAGAAAAGAGAGTCTCGGGTTCGGGTGGCGTTGGTTACTGGTGCATCGCGTGGTCTGGGTAAGGCGATCAGTGAGCGGCTAAAACACGAGAATATCGTGGTGATTTCGGCCTCGAGAAAAGCAAAAAAGAAGAGGCTGAACGAATTTGAATACTCACACCCTTTAGATGTTTCTGACACGAAAAATATCGAGCGAATTTTTAAGTGGATTGATGTTGAGTTCGGTGCCCTAGACTTTTTAGTTAATAATGCTGGTGTTGGCGTGTTTAAGCCGATGATTGAAATGACTCTGGACGACTATCGGTCGGTGATGGCGACAAATGTTGAGGGTTCGTATTTTTGCGCCCAGCACGCGGTGAAAAGAATGCTGAAAACTAATGGCGGTCGGATTGTTAATATCGGTTCGATTGCGAACGAGATCGCGTTACCTGGTAATACTCTCTATGGAATGTCAAAGTGGGCGCTTAAAGGATTAAGTGCAATAGCGAATGAAGAACTAAAATCAAAGAACATCAGATTTACGCATGTTTCGTTGGGGGCTACATACACTGACATCTGGAAGGGGCGAAAAGGGTTCTCTGCCTCGGATATGTTAACCCCTGAGATTGTTGCTGAGCAAGTAGTTAGAATTCTCACTCAACCGCTCACCATGCGCATTGATGAGATTAAACTTTACCCTTCGAAAGGCATTCTATGATGAATCAATCTCGTTCGAGAACAGTAATCGTCACAGGGGGCGGTAATGGAATTGGTGCTGCCATTTCAAGTCATCTTGCTAGTTCCGGCGACTTTGTCGCTGTCGTTGATAAAAACGAACTGGCCGCAGAAAAAGTGGCGAGCTCGATTCTTTCTCGTGGTGGCCAGGCGGTGGCGATTCAGTGCGATGTGAGTAACGAGAGTGAGGTAATTGCCTGTCTGTCAGAAGTGAAAAAGCGACGTGGCACTATCGAGTGTTTAATTAATAACGCCGGAGTAGGTGGTCCTTTTCACACGGTCGATGAAGTTACTGTCGAAGAGTGGGATTGGATTATGGGTACTAATCTTAAGGGAGTTTTTCTCTTTTTGAAGCACACTCTTCCTGAAATGAAGCGCGTTGGTTTTGGTCGAATCATTAACATGGCTTCTGTTCAGGGGTTATTGGGAGCTTCGCGTTCGTCGACTTATGTAGCTTCGAAGCACGCGGTGATCGGTTATACTCGGGCAGTAGCAGCAGAGTGGGGCCCGTTCGGTGTCACATGTAACGCCATTTGTCCGGGTTACATAGACACGCAAATGGGTATACAAGCTGGAAAGGTTGATGAGCACTTGACCAAAGTTTTGAATAAGACCCCAGTTGGTCGGGTCGGAAAGCCCGACGAAGTAGCTGCGCTCGTCTCTTACTTGATTGACTCAAAAACGGGGTACATGAATGGTTCAGTCATTACGCTTGATGGCGGAATTTCGGCCCATGTAGGGGTGAGCTAGTGAAGTTCAAAACTAAAATGTTCATTTCGATTTTTTCGGTCAGCGCCGTTTTAGTGATCGGAATTCTTGGGATCATGTATTGGACCCAGCGAGCTTCAATTCGAAAGCAATATTTTGCTAGATATCAGTCATTTGGTGAAGTATTAGCGACCACTTTTCAGCAAATGGATTATATGACTGATCTGGTGAATTCAAATGCAGTTTATGCATTGAAAGAGATTGAGCGGCGCTCGGGCGTTCCGTCACCATCAGATCTCGAAAAGTTGGTTTCGCAGTTAAATGTTAAAGGATTTTATGTAATTAATTCGAATGGCAATTTTTTGCGTTCGACAGACATGCCTGTTGAAAAGCAAACTAACTCACTTTTTGACTATTGTTCAGGTTATCGCAATCTCATTAACGGCGGTTCTAATATTGAAAAAACCCCAATCATTCCGAGTTTTCCCCTGGGAATACCTGCAAAATTCGTGATGATTCCCAATCACGATCGTTCTTTAATTCTTGAATCGGGCACTCAGCTCGACTTTCTCAGTAAGAGTTTACTCCTCGCCGTTCGCGCCGACCCTAATATTGAAACCATCGGGTTGTTTGCGCCGACGGGATATGAGTTGGGTTCGATTTCGAAAAACGGGGCATTTTCTCAGGGTAAAGCCGTCGATCAAGCCGTATTAGGGTTGGGCGCGCGGGTGGTGACGGGCAACCGAATGATTTTCACAACTCGGGTGCCGGCGAGTGTTGAAAATTGTTGTGAGTGTGCCATTAAGAAAGTGGCGGCAGATGGTTCGTACTATTATATTTTGAAAGCTGAAGTTTCGTTGCTGCCGATGTTGACTGAACTGCGTAGTGCGACGTTTCGGTTAGCTCTGCTTTGCCTGCTTTCGCTCGGCCTCGCGTTTGTGCTTGCTCAGCGACTCTCGACTTTTCTTGTGCGGCGATTGACTCAGATTCATTACGGCCTACAAAGCGTGATGAATTCAGGCGACCTTTCGCTTCGACTCAATATCGATGGCAGTGATGAATTTCATGATTTGGGATTAGAAATCGACAAAATGATTGCCGGTCTTGAATCAGGCCAAGAAGAACGCATTCAAAGCGCTCGGGTGAAAAGTTTGCATGCGCAGGCGTCGCAGGTGGCCCACGATATTCGTTCGCCGATGGCGGCACTTTCGATGCTCGAAAAGCAAATGGGCGTTTTGCCCGAAGAGATTCGAATCATGGTTCGAAATGCTCTGGCGAGAATTCGCGATATTTCGAATCAGTTGTTAGAACAAAATAAGGCACCCACCTCAGCCGCTCAATTGCAGAGTGAACACCTCGGCGTTCATTGGGTTTCTAGTGTACTCGAAGACATTTTGAGCGAAAAACGCGTACAGTATCGATCAAAAATCGGCGTCACGATCGAAAATACCTTAGATTCTCAGAGTTATAGCCTATTTGCGTCAGTTCAGTTGCGTGAATTCAAACGGGTGATTTCAAATCTCGTTAACAATGCCGTTGAAGCGTTTGAAGAAAAAGGAAAAATCACAGTCACGCTTCGACCTGTACTTTTGTCTCGCAATTTTGAACTGGTAATCGCCGATAATGGCAAAGGCATCTCTGAAGATGTACTCACCAAATTGGGCGAAAAAGGCGTTAGTCATGACAAACCGAGTGGCTCGGGGCTGGGCTTGAGTCACGCCATAGAATCGATAAAATCTTGGGGAGGGTCACTGCGCCTCGAATCAAAGGTTGAAGTGGGTACGCAAGTGATCGTGACATTGCCCAAAGAAAATCCTCCGGCTTGGTTTGTTTCTGAATTAGTCATAAATGCGGGTACCGAGGTCGTGATATTCGACGATGATTCGAGTATTCACGGAGTCTGGCAAGGTCGGTTCGAGTCTCTCAATTATCGCGAGCGCGATTTAGTGCTCTCGCATTTTTCGACCCCAGACGAACTACGCCAGGCAGTTAAGCTCGGCGGTGCGCGACCAAAAGCCTACCTGATGGATTTCGAGTTACTGGGGTTTTCAGTTACGGGCCTTGATTTGATTGCCGAATTAGAGTTGGGCTCACAGGCGATCTTGGTTACCAGTCGGTATGAAGAATCTCAGATTCAGCGCAGGTGCCTTGAGTTGGGGGTTCGCTTGATTCCGAAAAGCATGGTGGCGTTTGTACCCGTCAGTATTCGCGAGGCTTAAATTGACGGTCGAGCTCACAATGGGGCAATTTTACCGTCGCGAAGAAGGTTACTGCTAGTTAGGGTGATGATCTGCCAACGCCATGCGAACTCTATGCAAACTCGATGAAAAGCTTGCTAAAAAAGAGGCTCGATACTATGCATATATAGGTATGTTTTGGTAGGTTCTTGATAGGTCTCAAGATAGATAGGGGCACTAGCTGTGGCAGTGACAAAAGATTGTAAAACTTGTGAATTTCGTGGGTATAGTCCTGAACTCTGCAAGATGCATCGTCGGTATATGACGGTTGCTGATAAAAACGAAAAGAACAATCAACGCAGACTAGCTGCGTTTGATAAGGTAGAGGCGCTGGCGATAATTAGGCGCGAAGAAAGACAGAAAATGCTTCGAGACGCTGGCTATTCGGCTGCGCTCGGTGCAGTGATAGGTTCAAGTGGCGGATTTATCGGCACCGCATTGATCGGCGGAGCTTTGGCGGCGATTGCCTCACCATTGATGGTTGGCGCTGCAGTGGCTGGCGCCGGTATCGCTGCCGCAATGAATTTGGGTAAATCGCAAAAGAAAGGGTCGTCAGCGGGATGCTGCAAGAACGGCAGTTCTTTATCGCCCATTTATGGTTCATGCGGGCAAGAGGGCAATTCTGAGTCTTCACTTGAGAATTATTGAACAACAACAGTTTATATTTAAAATGAGCAGGTTTAGTGAAAATCGCAACACGCAACAAAGGAGCTAAAGATGAGCGGAAGTAGTTTTGAAACTGAAGGATTCGAAGTGAAGTCTAATGGCGCTAAAGTGGGCGAAGAAGTCACTCTCGAAAAGTCGCTTAACACTGAAGATATGCTTTTGCTTGGCGCCAAGGCGATGGCTGGTATTGGTGTGGGTTTTGTCGTAGTCACCTTGGGTGCTACCGGTGTCGGGGCTTTACTCGAGGCGACGATTATTCCGACGGTGCTTGCTAAAGTGGCTGGTGCTATTGCTGGCGGCGGCATCGGATTATCGAAAGGTATTTCAGATAATCGTAAAGAGAAAACTCGCCGAAAACGTTCAGTCCATTTCGTATAATTTGGGCTACTTGAGGGCCTAAAAGATATGTCTGGCTGCCCAAAGACTAAGCAAAAAGATGGTTCAATACGGTGTGCTTGTATGTTGCCATGTGGGCGCAAGAGAACCCGTTGCGAAGGCCAAGAGAGAGCTAAACTTTTTAAGTGGCGCGAGGCCTTAGAGGCTCATATTGTTAAGGCTGATTTGAAGCTTTCAAAACAAAGGTTTCAGATTGCTGAATTGATTGTTTCGTCTGGAGTTCACTTAGACGCGAAAGCGATTCTCGAACGAGTGCGAAAGAAATATCCTGAAATTGGGGTCGCGACCGTATATCGAAATATCAAGACACTCTGCGATGCGGGGGTTCTGGTCGAATCGATGAGAGACCCCAATGGCAATCTGATCTACGAGATCAATACGGGCGATGAGCATCATGATCATGTCGTGTGTACCGATTGTGGTGAAATTTTTGAGTTCAACAGCGAAAAAGTCGAAGCATTACAAGACTCAGTAGCCAAAGAAATGAATTTTGCGCCGACCCAGCACCGCCATGTGATCTATGCGCGGTGTTTGCTTAAAGAGAAAGCCGAAAGTTAACCGTTTTGATAGCGCTACTGAGGTCACCTGGATTTTTGAGGCTGGTTTTCAGACAAAATCGTGAAGCTTTCTGAAAACCATTTATCAAGTGGGAAGAGGAGTATTCCGTTTCGGCAGGTAGTCTCGTGTCCTCCATGTAAAAGAATTCTTGTTGCGGTAGGATAGTCTTCGCTAAACAACGTGAGACCCGCTAAATCTTCTGGGCGAATTCTGTTCGACCGTTTCACTTCAATCGCGATAATGCCTCTTTCTCCGTAGAGTACGAAGTCAACTTCTTGGTGGGCCGATGTCCGCCAATAGTAGAGTTGATAACCCAGGTTGAAATAATTGTTCACGGCTTGAAGGTCTTGAAAGACGAGCGTTTCTAAGGCCGCTCCCTCAATTTCTTCGGGTCGGTCTAGGGGGCCTTTGGGACGAAGGGTGCGAAAAACGCCCGTATCAAAAAAGAAGAACTTTGGATGACTAGACATTTCACGCTTAGCACGTTTTGCGAAGACGGGTAGTCGAATTCCTAGCAGCAGGTCTTCAACCAGATCAAAATAAGATTGAATGGTTCGGCGCGAAATTCCGGTGTCGGTTGCGATTGCCGAATAGTTGAGAGTGAGTGACTGAGAAAAACTAGCGGCTTCGAGAAATTTAGAAAAACTGCCGAGATTTCGGGTGAGGCCCTCTTGTTGAACTTCTTCTTTCAAATAGGTCTTTACGTAGCTGGCTAGAAAGGGCTGAGGGTTCTCAGCTGCGTACGCCTTTGGAAGAAGTCCATTAATCAGCGCCCGTTTTAGGTTAAAGGCTCCTTGAAGCTCATGCGCTGTGAGCGGATGTAAAAAATGAGTCTCGGCTCTGCCAGCTAAGAGGTTTACACTGCTGGCTTTGAGTTTTCTGGCGCTTGAGCCGGTGAGAATAAAAATGCGTTTTTTGCTTTCAATCTGGAGGTGAACCTCATCAAGAAGTGCAGGTATTTTCTGTACTTCATCGATTACAATTCGTTGCCCGTCTTTTGCAAGGTCGGTCCATTCACGCAAACGCGTGGGTTGATTGAGCAGCCGTCGGTAGATGTCGTCGTCGAGCAGGTCGATATAGATTGCGTCGCTGGCGAACGATCGCAAAAGCGAGGTTTTACCCACCCCACGGGGGCCAAACAAAAACAAGCTCTCATTTAAGGGGAGCTTGATGTCTCTGGTGTGTATAATGGGGTGAGGCATAATTGGCATTACTAATGCCATTTTAATACAGAAATTGGCATTAGTAAAGCCAATTTCGGTTCGCGACGTCAGAAACCTAATGCATTTCGTTACTGTTTTGTTATAGAATTGACCGACTCTTATGAAATACACCATTAAAAAAGAAGAGTGTATCGGTTGTACTCTTTGTGCAAAAAAATGCCCGATTAAGGCAATCGCCGGTGAGAAGAAGGTCAAACACGAGATCGACCAAGCTGCGTGCACTGCCTGTGGTGATTGCTTTCGAGCTTGTAACCGCGGTGCTATCTACGACAGTAACGGAAAAAATAATGGAAAAGTTGTCAAAAAATCGAAAAAACTAGTTGCGTTCATCGATACAAACATATGTATTGGCTGCAAAAATTGCATACCAAACTGTAGTGAAGCTTTCGCGATCTTCTTTTCGAAGGGGCGTTTAGGGGGGTTCTCGACTGTTGACACCAGTGACTGTTTGGGTTGCCGCGGTTGCGAGCCAGCGTGCCCTCATTCTGCGATAAGTATGAAAGAAGTTGATCGATGACGTTGTTTTCTGGCGTATTATTGATGGTTTTTGGAACCCTAATCGGAACCTTGGGCACGGTGATTGGTGTGGGCAGCGGTTGGATTCACGTACCGCTATTGATGATTTTCTTCGGATTTTCGCCCCAAGACGCGATTGGCACCTCGATTGCCGTCATCGCTATGAATACGGCGGCGGGTTCATTCTTGTACGCTGTACAAAAACGAATTGATTTCGAGTTTGCCAAGCGCTTAGCTTTGGCGGCATTTCCGGGTGCGTTGTTGGGACCCTTTGTGGTTAGGCAGTACTCGGCTAGCGGTTTCTCGATTGGGTTTGGCGTTTTTCTACTTTTCTTGGCCTACTATTTATATTCGATGCGTGATTGGGTTTTTAAGATGGCTAATTTCATGCAGCGTGACCAGATGACCCTGACGACCGCCAATGGCGAAGTGATCAATTACACAACTAATATTGAAGTAGGAATCATTGGCACTTTCATAATTGGGTTTTTGGCGAATTTATTAGGTATCGGGGGCGGCGTGATTCATGTGCCGTTTTTGATTACGATGCTGCGAGTGCCGCCCCATGTGGCGGTTGCGACCTCTCATTTTATTTTGTTTATTTCTTCGTCAATTGGAACGCTGGTTTTCGCTTTAATGGGCCATGTGCGCCTCGATTTCATGATGGCAATCGGAATTGGCACTATTGGTGGCGCGGTCATTGGTGCGGGTATCTCGTCGAGAACGTCAGAAAAAACTATTCGTACCATTCTCGCAATCGTGGTTTCGGTCGTGGCACTTCATATGCTGATATCGGCATTTAGAGGCGAATAAATTTATGGAATCTGCTCCTCGCCTAAAAGTAATCCAGTCTTACGATCTGCCGTTAGATCCCGATGCGCCTGCGCCACCGCGGGCGCAGCCCCAGGGTGCGATTGGTGCAGCGCCCGGCGAGTTGCATAATGATTTGCCTCAAAATGGTTTGCCTAATGAGTTGCCCGCTCAGGTACCTGTTCAGTTACCTGCTCAGTCTTTGATGGTGGGTGCGGCTCCGAGCCCTGAGCCGAGTGCGGTACCCGTTGGTTCAGTCTTGGGCCTTGATGCTACGCGATCTCTCAATACTAATGTTGCCAGCATGATTTCGGCGAATTCGCCTGCAAATTTGCAGTGTGAAAAATTCATGCAATATCCTGCGGGATACCGCACAGTAAGGCTATTTACTGATACTGAGGTGGCGCAAACTTTTAATCAGGTGATTCACCACCCTTACCTTTTGCACTTACTGGGAGTTGAGGCCGTTCTGTTTGTTGCCTTGATTGTGGTACGACTGTGGCGGTTAAGCTTGGCCAAGACTTGGTTGAGCAAGGCTTGGCTTAAATTCTGGACCCTCATCATTTATCTTATTTTTGCGGGACTGGTGGTTCCGACCGTCGTGTTATGGAAAGATTACTATAATCTTTTGCGTTTGTTTTTTGATATCTTAAGAGGAAACCAGTGATGAAACGTCTCATGAGCAGAATGGGGTTGCGAGCGTTCTTGCCAATTTTGGTAGGGTGGTCTGTCGCTTCATTTTTTCTTATGGGAGTTAACTCGTTTGGTGGGGTCACTTCACCCGGCGGCGAGCGAGCTTCATCGAAGCTTCAGTCGATTGATGGCGTGTTGACGGCTCTTCGTTCGGCAAAAAAAGACCCGGCCAGCCTGATTAATTTTCATCGCGAAGTCGCTGCTAATTTTTTGACAGATCCAAAATATTCGATTGACCCTCGGTGTGACGAGGTCTTCGAGATTCTCTTAACTAGAGGATTAGTCAATCAGGTGCTTGCCACTCAAGTCTTGACCAAAACTGAGTGGTTTAACAAACCCATGGCTACTGAGTGGGCGTTTAAGATTCTGTATCGTGGTGGTGAGGGGGCTCAGAGTATCGTTAAGGTCACGTTGGCTCAAGAACTCTGGGCTAATGAGAAAGGTGCAGAGATCGCGAGGTACGCAATCGGAAAAAAAATCGATTATGTGACGTTGTCGTCGAAATATTTTGATGAGGCGGTTTTAGCGGTACTCAAGACTGAAATTTGGCAAAAACAGCCAACGCTTACCTTAGAACTTGCTGAAAGACTGATCTTAGCTAACATCGCTAGCCCAGCGGCGCTTATCGATTTGTTGAAGATGCCGGCGCTTGCTCGGCACCCGGTGGCGGCTGAATTATTAGCTGCCTACAGCGATACGCTGACGAATGTTCAGCCTCAAAATATGACAGCCTTTCGTAGACTTTTACGCTGGTTTCGGGTTACCGAGGTCACTGGTTATGCAAAGCTCTGAGTGCCCAAATTCTATTTTTGGGTAACGATAGAAGGCCTCTAGGAAGATAGAACAGTAAAATCAAATAGTAAGCTTGCAACCTACATTGTTTTGGTTAACAATAAGTTAGGTCAGTGTCTTTTTGGGGAGGCTTGGGCAAGACTTATGTCGACACAGGGTAATAATGATAGTCACGTTGGTAAGGTCGTTAAGAATGACAAGGTCGATGAGACGCCAGATCAGACGTTTCCCGGTCAGACTTTACCTAATCAAACTTTAGAAGACACAAGTGCTGAAGCGAATTCTTTTGATAAAACCGCAAAAGCTGTCGATCAAGTCGTCGACACCGCTGGCAAATGGGCGGGTTATTTTACCGGTTATTGTGTGCGAATTTATAACGACACTAAAGATTCGGTCAGTAAGGTATCGGGCGCTGATTTTGGGCGACTTCGTGGCGTTGATTTTAGTTTTCTCTCGAGGCGAAACCGGCAAAGCGATCAAGACTCAGGCACCGAGGGGCATTCAGCAGAGTTTTATGAGAATTTAGGTAGAGATATTTTTGAAATGGCGAAATCAGCCAAGACAAACGAAAATTTAACCATCATCAGTACTGCAAAATATAGGTAAGCTGCACTATGACAAATGATTCACAAGATTCAAAAAACGATAAGAATATTCTTGAGCGCCTGATTAGTGGGGTTCGAGAGGTGACCGAGCCCAATCAAGACAAACTTCATGAAAAAGTCTCTGAGTTAAAAGAGTCTGAAAAGCGGGTAAGTACCAAGACTGATGCTCCAGCTGCTGGGGCGATCGGATTAGATATCGGTACCAGTAGAATTGTCAGCATGACGAAAAATGCCAGTGGCGAAATCGTTTCAAAAGATCAGCTCAATGCGTTTTTCACGGTTCCACATTCGGTGTTTGCCGTGCAGATGTTTGAAAAGGCGAATGTTAAGTTTATCGAAACTGAAGGCAAGCAGCTTTCAATTTTTGGTCACGACGCCCAACAGTTTGGTAATATTTTTAACGGCGAAGTGCGACGGCCTATGAGTCAGGGGTTGTTGAAAGCGTCTGAGCCTAGCGCCATTCAAATGATCAAGTCGATTATTGGGTTGGTCGTAGATAAATCTAAGACCTTTGGTACCAGCCTTTGTTTTGGAATTCCAGCTCCGCAAATTGGCCATGAGAGCGATTTGATTTTTCACGAGTCGATTTTGAAAAAATATTTGGTGGGTATGGGTTACAATACCAAGAGCATTACCGAAGGGGCGGCGGTCGTATTGTCTGAACTATCAGAAGACAATTACACCGGCATTGGCATTAGCATGGGCGGCGGCATGTGTAATGTTTGTTTCTCGTTTCTCTCGGTGCCGGTGATTGTGTTTAGCATTTCAAAAGGTGGCGATTACATCGACTCTTGCGTTTCGAAGGTGGTGAATGAAACCGCCAATCGAGTGCGAGTCATCAAAGAAGAGTCTCTTGATTTTGGGCGGGCGCCTCGTAATAAAGTCGAAACTGCTTTTGAAATCTATTACGACGATTTAGTAATGAGTTTGCTCACACAGCTCACGGCGGTATTCTCTCAGGCACAACACTTACCAAAGCTCAATCAAGCTATTCCGGTGGTGCTGGTGGGTGGCACCGCAATGCCTAACGGGTTTAGGCAAAAATTTGATAAAGCGCTCAAACAAATGAAATTGCCAATTGAGATCTCTGAAGTGCGTTTATCAGCTGATCCTTTAAGAGCTACGGGCAAGGGTGCCTTGATCAATGCGGGTGTTTGATGCAAGAAATGACCGGACCTGAAAGGCGAAAAGCCGTTCGAATTGAGAAGATTCAAGCTCATGTTGAATTTGAGGGTCTCGTCTACAAAGTGGTCAATATTTCGTCTGATGGAGTTTTGATCGCAGCCAACGATTCGAATTTAGATGCAATCAGTGAATGCGGCGCTGAATCTGGACGCGACCTCAGTGTTAGCACGTCGCGAGGCATTGACGAGCGAGTGCTCGCAAAAATGAGCGAAGGCCCTTTTCGATTCGCTTTGCTTTCGAAGGCGAGTGGTCATGCGAGTGATCGGGCGAGTGATCGGGCGAGTAGTCAAATGAACCTCGTGGGGTCGGTTGTGCGTGTCAATCGAGGGGCGGCGCCTGACCGAAAGATTCTTGAAATTGCAATCACCTTTGGTTCGAAGCCATGAGAAAACGCGAAATTATCGCAGTCGGCGGGGGTAAAGGCGGAGTAGGCAAGTCGCTTCTTTCGGTCAACTTGGCCGTGGCCCTGTCTCAATTGGGTAAATCAGTGGTGGTGCTCGATGGCGATTTGGGCAGCGCCAATTGCCATACACTTTTGGGTATTACCCGCATTGAAAAATCTATTGAAGAGTACCTAAAAGAAGAATGCAGTTTAGCTGATGTGGTGATTGCGACACGTTTTTCAAATTTACATTTGATTTGCGGCGCCAGTAATAAAGTTGATAGTTACTTAGAGCGGCCCAACGCGGGCGAACGTTTTCTTCGCGATGTAGTGGCGCTTGATCACGATTACATTGTACTAGATCTCGGCGCCGGCATGAGTGATGTGACATTAGATTTGTATAATTTATCGCATACGAAAATTATTGCCGTCACACCCGAGTTTACGTCCCTGCAAAATGCTTATGGGTTTGTGAAGTCGGCTTTTTTTCGAAGCCTCAGTCAGCATGAAAGCTTGAACGATTATTTGCCAAAAATGTCAGATCCCGTTGTTTTTAGAAAGATCATGTTAGAGTTGGCTCCTCATCTGGCCGCGCGAAAAGATTACGAGGCCGCGCTACGCGATCAAAAGTTTAAGATTGCGGGCAACATGATTTCGGCCAAAACTGAAGTTGCGATCATTACGAAGATTAGAGCAATTGTGAAAGAATTTCTCGATATCGATTCAACCGAGTTTGGTATTTTCATGACCAGCCACGATGTTCAGAGTTCGATTAATAAGCTCACGCCGTTTGTTGAGCTTTTTCCGCAAGATGGTAATAGTAAAGAACTCAAGCGCATCGCCAGAACGATCGACGGCCAGGCGGTCGATGTGATTGAACGGCGCTGGTGGAAATTTTGGCAGACCGCTAAAAAAACCTAGACCAAGAACAGGCAGGCAAAGAACAGAGAGACCAAGAACAGGCAGGCAAAGAACTGCGGCGCGCCCGCTCAGCGTTACCCTGTTTATCATCGCCAGGCCGGGCGTGCGAACTGGCTGATTTCGGACGTTAATGCCGTGACGCGGCCAATGTTCTGGGGGGTAACGGCCAATAGCGGACATTTACCCGAATTTACCTGCAATCACCGAAATTTGCCACTCACCACCGAAATTTAGCGGTCATTGGCATCCGGCTCGTGAGATTAGCGGCTTAGGGCTTTGTTTTAAGCACAAAAATATTACTGGCCGTGTCTTTATCGAGTGCCAATTCGGTGTTTTCGAATTTTATGCAAAACGCTGGCGAGGTCTGGTGCACATCGACTGTCACGCCGGGGTTTAGGCCAAACGAAAGTAGCTGGTGAAGTTGCGAGTGACTGCTGGGTCTAATGTACATGAGCTTAGCGTTTTCGCCCGGCTTGAGTTCACTGAGTGCCGTGACGACCGACGAAACCGTGCGCAGTTTTTCGCCGCAACATTTTCCGGGTGGAATCGGGGTGCCGTCTGGTGCCCACTCAGGGTGTCCGAGTAGGGTACAGATTGATTCTTCAATTTCTGGCAGTAGCGTGTGCTCAACTTTACACGCGATTTCTTCCATCTGAGCATTTTTGAGTTTTAGAATCGTATGTACGAGAACTTCGGCGAGGCGGTGCCGACGAATCAATTGTTCGGCCAGTGATTTTCCGTCTTTTGAGAACAAAATTTTGTCGCCACTTTTAATGAGAAAACCAATTTTTTCTAAATCGATAAAGTCTGAATCTAAGAGGTCAATGGTGCAGTTTTTTTTGATGGCCTCTGAAGTGTATTCTTTTTTTTCGGCTGCCATCCAAATGGCCTCGAGAACTTCATCTTGTCGCTCGTTGGTTGTTTGCATAATGGTGATTACCTTATTTGAAAGTGATGCCAAAAAGATGGCAGGTGTGGTTAAGTACGGTGCCAAGCGCCAAAGCGTACGAAGTTACGATTGCGATCATGGTGAATCCCGCTTTTTTTCCGCGTTCTTTAATGATGACCACTACCGAGTTGATGCAAGGCATGAGCAGCAACATCATCAGCAAATTGACCACCAACTGAAGGTTGGTGTACTTCGCGCTGTAGTGTTGCAGGGTCGCCACGCCACTCTCTTTGCGAATCATGGTTTTAAGAAAGACCGTGACGCTTTCTTCGGGTAGGCCTAGTAATCCGACGACTACCGGGTGTAGGGCCTTTTCGATTAGGTGCAGACCGCCTACCCGGTCGAAAACAAAAACGACTAACGATGCCGCAATGAAAACCGGAACCGCTTCTTTCATAAAAAACCAACTTCGACTAAAGGCACTTTTTAGAATTCGAGTGGGCTTCGGAAACCGCATGGGTGGTAGTTCCATGAGTAAAGAGGCGCGTTTACCGGGCACGAGCTTGTTGGCTAAAAATCCCATCAGTAATATCTGAAAAATGATAATGCCCGAAAGCGTGAGGGTCGCAGAGGCGGGCATTTTTCCGAGAATAATAAATAAGACGGCGAGCATCGGCGCACAGGGAATTCCGAGTAGCAGAACCAAGGTGGCAATCGTTTTTTGCTTTCGCGAATCGAGCATTCGGGTGGTGAGAATTGCCATAGTCACACACGAGAACCCCATGACAATCGGCAGTACTCCTTTTCCATTGAGCCCAATCTTTCGAAAAATTGAATCTAAAAGTACCGAGAGGCGAGGCAAATAGCCTGAGTCTTCTAAGAAACCGAAAAAAAAGTAGAAGCAAAGCAGTACCGGAAAAACCAGACCTGTTGCTAAGAATAGCCCCATCGGGATGACTCCAAAATCGGGGTCCATGATCATGTCATGAATAAAGCGACTAGGCAGAGGGGCTAAGAGCCGGTCGAACCAAGGTATTAAGAGTCCACCAAAGAGTTTGCCATTGATCAAATCAACGAGAAAGGTGGCGCCAAACGAGCCGACAAATAAGTACATCAAAAAAGCGACAAAAAGGGCGATGGGCACGCCGGTGAGTGGTCGCGTGCAGAGTCTTCCGAATTGCTCAATCGTTTGACTTTTGATGGGGGGATCGGTGTGTTGAACTCTTTTTACGATGCCGTCAGCTGTTTTGTTGTAAATTTCAGCCATCGTCGAGCTAAACGATGCCGATTCTTTTCGACGGTATTGTTCGGCCAACGTTTTCAACGTTTCGAGGGTGCCCATGCCAAAGTGCTGAACAACTATCTGTTCTACCGCTTTGTCTTCGGCGAGAAGTAAAATAGCAATGGCTCGGGCTGACCTAATGGCGTTACCCGTTAAGAGTTTTGCGGTCAGTGCGAGGTACTCTTCAACGTACGCGGGGTATTTGGCCAATTGCAGGGGTACGCGAAGGTTGGTCAGTTTGCCTTTAATCTCTTGAACCCCACGCCCTTCAGTAGCGACGCTGGTGCAGACATCGATGTCAAGTATTTCACTCAACAATTCGATATCAATCGTAATGCCTCGTGAGTCGGCCTCGTCAATCATATTGAGGTCGAGTAATAGTGGTACACTGTATTCAGCGTACTGCAGCGCCAACGCAATTGAACGCTTCAAGTTCTTAGCATCGGTAACTAAGACCGCACCACAGGTCGCAGTGTCAGGTTCACTTGAAAACAAGATATGTCGTGAAACCTGCTCGTCTTCATTGCTGCCAAAAATTGAGCTTGCCCCAGGGGTGTCGATTAGGTCTATCGCCAGGCCTCTAATGGTTCCGAGGGTGAGCGCCACGGTGCTGCCCGGAAAATTGAAACTCTTGATTTTTGACCCGCACAATTGCCCAAATAATGTCGTTTTTCCAACATTCATTTTTCCGACAACGGCTATGCGTTGATTCATTTTAGCAGGCAAAGGCATCAATGGGCATCGATTCTAGTTCTAGTGCGGCTTATCTCGCACAGGTTTCTTGCATCAGTCTTCTGAGTCTGACGAGTCGTCTGAAGGCATTTCGACCTTCTTTTTAGGGGTCGCTAGCGATCCATTTTGGCTTTGCATCTGTCTTAGGCCAGAAATGATGGCGGCGATGCCAAAAAACAGCAAAAGTACTGGTACGAGGCCTTTAAAAATATCTACAAAAATAAACCACCACGTCACGAAACCCCAAATGCTAAACAGTAACGCAACGACGCCGCCAAGTACACTATTCATTAAAACTTCTCCTTAAGAAAATGCGCGATCAAGATCAAGATCAAGATCAACTCGAAACTGGGAGACCAGTATCAAAGTAGGTCTCGATTTTACAGCAATTTTTTTAGGATTTATGCGAAAGATAGGTTCGTAATTGTTGAGTTTAAATGCCAGGGGTGTTTAAATGTCAGGGGTGTGCGGTTTGGACGATCACGACGAAACAGAAAGTACAGGAAATATGAAATCAAAAGCAATGACCAAGGCGACTGAAAAGATGATGGGTGCGATGATTAAAAGTAGTTCAGTCTTGTTTCGGGGGGTCGGAAAATCTTTGGGTTATGTCGAATCGGGCTTTAAGGGGGTGGTTGGGCAAACCAAGCGCCTGGGGGGGTCGGTTGGCAGTGCGAGTTCGCGCAGCATGAAAGGCATTTTTACGGGGGGCTTGCGCAAGAAGCGCGTACTGAGTCGGTCAGAAATCAAAACCCGAATCGCCACGCTCGAAAATGATATTCGCGAAGGATACCTTCAAGTCGGTAAGATTGGCTCGGGGGTCGATAATAAAGATCAACTTTTTGAGGTGCCTGAGATTAGACAGATTGTCGAAAAAATTCAGGCTTACGAAAACCAGCTTAATGCGTTAAAAAAGTACGAAATAAGGCTTGATCAAGCTGACAAAGAAAATGCTTCAGCCGATACGGTCAATTTTGATGACCGAGCGGTGGTGGGTGATAAAGTTCATAAGAAAGTAAAAAATGCGATCGAAGATGCACTAAAGAGGGCGAAATTTCATTTGCAGTCAGACGCTATTATTTTTCGTAAGGCACTCTTTGATTTGTTAGATAATGAAACTGAAATTAAGCGCTTGGCCGCCAGTGAATTAGGTAAAATTGGCAATCGCTATGCCGGAGTGGCCCTAAAAGAAGCCCTTGAATACGGCGATTCGCAGCTGCAGGCCGAGATTATCAATTCGCTGGTGCGGTTAGAAGATAAAGATACTTTTGCAATTTGTCGCAATTTCATCAAACACGATTATGCGCCGATTCGTACGGCTTGTATTCGGGGGCTTTACAAAGCCGGGCGCAATGATTCGGTGCCTTTATTAATTGAGAGTTTGAAAGACGAAAATGTCGAAGTTCGCAATTCGAGCGCGATGTTTTTGGGCTGGTGCGAGGCGCCAACTGCGGTACCTGCTCTGTTACAGGCGGCTTCAGATCAAGATCGGCGAGTCAGAAAGAGTGCTATTCTCTCGCTTTCGAATATTAGAGATGAAGCTTCAGTCTTGCCGCTCATTCGGCTCTTAAATGATAGCGACGAAGACATTCGTAAGACGGTAACGAATGCGATTGAAAGAATTACCGGCTTGACTGTTCCGGCTAATGCAGGCGTCGAAGAACTCAAAGAGTGGTGGATCACAAGACTGCATGCCACGCCTAAAGCTGCGAATGCGGCCGCGACGGCTGTGGCGGTAGGCGTAGCCGGATTATCCTCTGTTGCCGAAACTGAACGAAGGGCCGAGGTTTCGGCGAAAACGGTGTCAGCTTCTGAAGCGGGGTCGTCTGAGTCACTAGCTGCCGAAAACGCACAAACTGCAGGCGGAGGTGCAGTTAAGGCTAATATTCGCAAACGCAACCGAGCGGGTGGTGCGGGAGCGGATAGTAAAGAAGGCGAGGTTGAGTAATGAGTGCCATGCAATCGCTGACGGGTAAATTTCAGTTTAGGTTTAAGAAAAAAGCAGAAGTGATCGCCCAGTGTTCAGCCGCCCTTGCGAAAGTGTCAGAGAAAGCTCAGACCGGCGTTTCGCTTAGTGAAGTGCGCGAAGATTATGAGCAAGTGGTGAATCAGCTTTTACCGTTGGCCGAAGCTGAAAGAGACACGCGGCTGCAGGCGCGTGTTCGCAATTTGCAGTCATCGTTAAAAACGGCCGGGGGTATCACTGACAAAAAAGACCAAGTGCGCCTCGAGATTTCAAGAATTGTCACCCACCTGGCTCAATTAGCCGCGCAAAATGAAATGCCGCGCACTCAGGATTCGACGTCAGGGGCTGTTGAAGGGGCTTCTGAATTGGCTGCTCCGCCGTCAGATAGTGGCAGGCAAGAGTCATTGAAATTTGGGAAATCTGAGAAATCTGGGAATTCTGAATCGAGAGCCGCTCGTGAAATAGCTGATTCAACGGCGATTTTGAGTGAAAATCACCTTTCGCAGCGATTGCAAGAACTTCAAGACCGTGCTGGTTTTTATACCCAGGAAATTGAAAAAACTAAGTTAGAGAATCAAACGCTATTTGAACAAAATAAGGTTTTACAAGGTCAATACGCCGACGTGGTTTTGGCACATGACGAAGCGAAAGAGCTGTTTAGGGTGCTTCAAAATAAAGTCGCCACTGCCCAAATCGAGTGTAACCGGCTCTTGCTCGAGATTCAGTTTTTGAGCAGCGAGCGTGCGGGCGTGCTGCAAAATCTCGATGCTGACTACGAGAATCTCATGAGCATGGGCAAGCGTTACAAAGACCTGCAGCGGGGTTATGCGCTCGCGAAAGATGAAGCGGGTGTTTACGAAGATTTATTGACTCAACTAGATTCGTTGTTGGGCCGTACGCAGAACCAGAAAAAAGTTCTTTTAGATAAAACGGCTGAGTCTGAGAAGTCTTTAGAAACGCTCACTGAAGAACTGAGAACCGTTATTAAAAAGGGTAAAATTCAATTCTATTCGCAATTAGAAGGTGGCCTACGAAAATGAAAACTGAAGAACTAAAAAAGAACGCAGTCGGAACAGAGGTATCACGGTTTAGCTTATCGAGTATTAAGGCGGGGCTGAGTGATTTGGCGAAAATCAAAGTCGAAGATTTGGCCAAAGTGTCTGATGAAGTTTTGCATGGCAATATCAATGATATGCTGTCGGCCATTCGGGTACTCGAAACCCAGCTAAAAGACACGATGGAAGTGAATGTTGCCATGAGGTCTGAAGCTAAAACTCGCGATACTGAGATTTTGGCGCTCAAGCGCGAAAGCCAAGATTTGCACTATCAGTTAAGAGAGCTTGAAAAACAAAATCCGATGTTAGGCGAAGTTGAAAAGCGCTTAGAAATCGCCCTTCAAAGAATCGACGAATTTAAGTCGCGGTTTGAACAAGAAAAAGAAAAAACTAAAAGCCTCTTGGTGCAGAACGACGAGTTAGTCAACGCCCTCAAAAAGGCCGAAGAAGAACGAAATGACGCCTATAAAGAGGTGGTGGTTTTGATGAACAAGTTAGAGCAAAAGGATGTCTTAAATGGATAACACCTCAGAGCTAAAGAAAAAACTATTAGACAGCTGGGATCAGATCAAAGGTAAGTACCCGACGGTGATAGCCCCAGACCTCGTCTTGGGTGATGCCGTGAAGGTCGATTTCTTGACCTGTGTCGATGGGTTAAGAACTGCCGAAGAGATTCAGCAATTTTTTACCTTGAGTTCGAGCGAAGCGCATTTGATTTTTACCGACCTACTCAATTTGGGGGTCATTCGGTTTCTTGAAGATGGCGAGCGGCTGGCTTATCTTAAAAATCATGTGCTTGAATTAGAGAAGAATATGGGGTTTTTGCGCTCAGAACGCGAGAGCCTAAGAGGCGAGTCTTTGTACCTGGGCAAGCAGGTTCAAGACAAATTGAATGAAACAGAAGCTTTTAAAATAAAATTGCCTGAACTAACAGAGGCCCATCTGCAGTTGACCGAAAATTTGAGTTCGCTCAAGGCGAATTCAGAAACGCTGTGGGATCAAAATGCTGAACTTTTTGGAGTTGCCAAAGACATTAAGCACAAAGCGACTGCGATCAAAACTGGCCTGGCGAAACTCGAAACTGATCTCCCCAAGGTGATGAAAAAGAGAACCAAGGTCGTTGATCGCTTTGAGCGGTCAGAAGAAATTCGTCATTCGAGTGCCGACAAGAATAAAGTGATCGAAAAAAGACTTTTCGATTATCACGATGCCTTGAGTGATGTTCGTGAATACCTAGAAGATACGAAGTTAAGAGTGAAGGGTTTTTCAGAAAAAGATTAGTGAATTTGTGTGAAACTGCATCATGGCGAGACTGCATCGTATGATGACCCGAGGAAGATTAGAGAATGGAATTTCCGATAATCCTTAAGACTGTACAGGGCCGAAAAGAGGCCCTAGTACGTCAACTGAAGACCGACATTCTGGCGTTGAACCAGGCTTACGGTATCATTCAAGAGGCTGACGGTGGGGGCTCGGCAGGTGAATCGCCCCTCGAAGAAACTCTGGCGCGAGACCTCGAGTGGCTCATTCAGCATGATATCGCCGAAGAAGTTAAACTTGCTTTCTACAATCCGAGCGATCCCACCGACATTTTCTTAGAAAAAAAGTACCGAATTGGCCTTTTCAATCAGGTTTCAGAGTCGGGTCAGCCTTCGCAAGAATTAACGAAGTGGCGAATTCCTGATTCTTATGAATTTGATGTATTTGTTTACTTTAAGAAAGCATTCTTGGCGTTAGAGGCGGGCGAGCAGCAAGCGAGACTGAAGAACTTTCAAGCGGGTTGGTTTGATCTTTCAAGTTTCGGAGCCAATTTTGACCCAAACCCTGAAGAGGGCACCGAGGCTAGTTCAGATCGAGATTTCGAAGAGCCCGATTATCCTGAAGTGGCTTTGCCTTTAGAGCCATCGACAGCGCGGTCGCCCATGTCGGGGGGGCAGGTGCCTGGCAGTAGTGGGGTGAATGTTTCGCTCTTGAGCCCTTTTACCGATGCCAATGCAAAAGCACTATGGATTGCGTCTTATACCGACTCTCGAAAATTAATCGATAATTTTATCAAAGTGTCTGATGCCTTGGGCCTGGTGCCGGTGCAATGGACCTATTCTGAAGGGCTAAAACCGCTCAATTCAAAAGCGTCGGCCTACTTGTACGACGACCGAATGCTGGGCACTCGAAGGCCGTCGCCCCTTGAACTTTTGGGTACCATTCGCAGCGCGAGTCAAAACGGTTTGCGCAAAAACACCCTCTACTTGCTTGAAGATTTTCATTACTATTTGGCGCGTGAAAATTTGGCCGGCCAAGAGTTTGCTGAAATGATTTCGATGATCAAATCGATGAGTGAATCGCTAAAGCGCGCTAACAGTTTTCTAGTAATTTTGGCGCCGAATCTCGATTTGCCCGCCGAGATCGCGCCCATTTTTGGAACTATCAAGGGCGAATCAGGGTTGAAAGCCACGTTGTTACTCGACCGTTATGGCCGAGACCTCACGAAGCTCGTGTTTGAGAAGAAGATTAAGCCGGTCGTCGGTCGCGATATCGAGATTCGAGAGTGCCTAAAAATTCTTTCAAGACTAGAGGGCAATAACCCGCTCTTAGTGGGTAAGGCGGGGGTCGGTAAAACGGCCATCGTCGAGGGCTTAGCGACCCAGATCGTGAAGAACGAAGTGCCCGAAGCCTTTCGAAATAAAAGGCTCATTGCGCTGAATTTGAATGCCATGATTTCGGGCACTAAGTACCGGGGTGAATTCGAAAAACGTTTAGAGGGTTTACTCGATGAAGTGACCTCAAACGCTGATAGCATAATCGTGTTTATCGACGAAATTCACACGCTGCTCGGTATGGGTAGTACTGAAGGTTCAGCGGGCGCTGAAAATATTTTAAAGCCCTATCTCGCGCGCGGCGAGTTTCCTTGTATTGGGGCGACCACCTATGACGAGTACAAGCGTTATATCGAGCCCGATCGAGCGTTGGTCAGGCGATTTCAAATCGTAGAGATTGCTGAGCCCGATGCCAAGCAAACGGTTCATATTTTGATGGGGCTCAAGACAATTTATGAGACTCATCATCGCGTGAAAATTTCAAATGAAGCGCTCAGTAAGTGTGTCGAAGTTTCGGCGAATGTGGCGAATCAGTATTTTCCGGGTAAAGCCATTAAGTTGCTCGACAGTGTGTGTGCTTCAGTTTCTTTTGCAGGTAAAGAGGCCGTGACCTCTGAGAGTGTCGTTTCGGAGTTTAGGCGTGTTTGAGCTTTTATACCTTTGGGAGGGTGGCATCTTTGAGTAACGAGAAAAAAAGACGAGTGTTGGTGGTAGATGCAGATAATCAGTTCTTGAATGAAATGAGAGGCGAACTCGAGCATTACCATGACGTCGAGACTTGTCTAGACGGTAAGGCGGCTCTTGGCCTGATCGAAAGCTTTCGGCCCCACGCCGTGATTGTTGATGGGGCGCTTCTGGGCATGCCGTTTGCCGAAATTTTGGGGCGTGCTGGTAAAGAGGCCGTTAAAATCGTAACGAGCGCGGCGCTTCCTGATAACGAAAAAATATTCGAGGCCATCGATTCTAAGGTTGCCGACACTTGTTTTATTAAACCGATCAATTTTCATGAACTGAGAAACGTGATTGAAAAACTGTCGTTGGTGCGAGTCTCGGGTGACGGTGGGGCCGTGCTTGACAAAGCCGAAGTTAAGGCGGTTTATGAGAAAGTGCACACGATACTCGACAAAGTGAGCGATGCGCAGAAACTGCAAAAGCAGGCTGAAGTGCAACTTGAAAAAGCGAGGCAGCTTGAACTGCAGAGCATGGAGAAAATTCAAGGCGTCGCGAAAGAAATTGGCAATTTTAAGAAATCAGTCGTTGAGCTAGAGAAAGAACTCGCCAGTTGGAAAGACAAAACTGGTAAGCTCGAAACTCAGAAAAATGTCTTACACAAAGAAAAAGAAAAAGCCCAAGACGCCCTAAAAGAAATCGAAATTCAGATCGATTCGACTAAGAACGCCACCGTGCAAGTTTCTTCAGACCTTAAAGCGAGCAGTGGGCGAAAAAAGGTTGACGGTAAAGACACTATTCTCTTTGTCGACGACGAAGAAGATATGCGACGTATGTTTTCTGACGTCTTTAAGAATAAATTTACGGTTATCGTGGCCGACTGTGCTGCGGCCGCGACAACGGTGCTTGAGCAGCATCCCGAGATTGCGTTGGTGGTTACTGACTGTCGCATGCCGAAAAAAACGGGTATTGAACTCGCGGGCGATATTCGTAAAACGCATGCAGATTTGCCTATTTTTCTGTTAACGGGCTTTGGTGAAATGGATGCCGCTATTAAGGCGATGAATGATGGCTCAATTCAACAGTACTACGCTAAACCTTTTAATACTGCCGAACTCGGTAAATCGATTCGCGCTGGTATCGACAAAAGTGATGAGTTAGTTTCACAAAAGACGTTGGTTAAAGAGAAAAAAGCTTTTGTGGTCGATCGCATTAAAGAGTTGGTCGAACAAGTAGAAAGTCTTCGTTATAACGAATCAAAGGTAAAAGAGGTTACTGAAACGGCCAAGGCCGATGTTGATCGACTCACTAAAGAACTAGCCGATGCGAGTACCGAGCGAGATAATCTTCGGGGTTCTGTGGCCCGAGAGCGCAGTGAGATGCGCGCTCAGATGCAAGAAGAAAAGCAGAAAGTAGAAGCCGAAATTGCAAAGCGCCTCGAAGAAGCCAATAGGCTGATTGAGGTCGAGCGGCAGAAATATAAAGACGAACTTTCGAATATGGAGGCTAAGTTCAAAGAAGATAAGCTTAAGGTAGAAGCGCATCTAGCTGAACTGAGAAAGCAAATGGACCTCGAGAAGGTTGAAGTCGAGCGCCAGTTGGCCGAAGAGAAAAAGAGGGGCCAAGAAGAGCTCGAAAGAATCAAGGCCGAGGTAGCCTCTACTCGGGCGAGAATCGAAGAAGAAATTAGAAAAGAGTTAGAAGAAAAGAAAAAAGCCGTTGAGGCCGAGATTGAAGAACTCAAGAAAACGGTCACTCGCGACCTAGACCGTGTGAAAGAAGAAGCGGCGAAAAAAGAGAAAGAGTTGACTGCCCAGCTGACTCAGGCCGTACGAACCATTCGAGAAAAAGACGACGAAGTTAAAACCGTGAAACGCACGTTTCTTGAAAACGAAAAAGAAACGATTAAGATGAAACACGAACGAGACCTGGTGGTGAAAGAGTACGAATCGATGAAAAGTGAATTTGACCTTCTGGTTCAATCACGGGCGGCCCTTGAAGCCGAACTCAGTGAAGTTAAAGGATCATGAATATGAGCGAAAATGCGTCAGCTATAGCAACCAGTAACTCTGAAACCTTTGCGGTGGGGGGTGAGCTGGGCACCTCGGCCAGTAAGTTTTGCTGTGAAGATACGGTTGTTTTGTTTTCATCGGTCGTCGGTGATTCGTTGACCGAGGCGATGGAAACGAGTTGGCGCCACATGAATCGGTCGACTGATACGCGTTGGATTAGAAATCTCGCGGTGTTTGACGATAATCGAAATGCTTGGCGTTATGTGGGGGCCATGACGAGGCGTTCAGAAAAAACCGACTGGTTCACCCATAAAGGGTTGATCACTAACTACGATGACGCCTTTGTGGCCATTAAGGCAGGGCTGTTCTTATTGAGTTTAGAGATTGAGAAAAAAGGCAAAAAGCTTGATCGCGTGGGCCTGGGGTTTGGTATTACTGTGCGCCACGGTGAAAATGTGATTGAGAAGTTTTTTTCTTATATCAAAGAGCATTTGGTTGAGCGAGACGGCAAAAAGTTTCTTTTAATTAAAGCAAAGAACGTCGCCTCAAATGAAGTGCGCGAAATCGAAATTCAACTTGATTTCAGTGTGATGCAATATCAGGCCTATGGGGCGTATATGGCCTTGTTATTTAGTAAATACAATATGGCCGTGCAGAATACCTATGTCGTTGATATTGGGCATGGCACTTGGATTAAATTACCCGTGGTCGAAAATGAGGCTGAAATTGGGCTTTCAGACTCATTTACTGAGGGTATTTTTACCATTACGCGTAATATCGCTAACGTTATTTTTGAGTCGAGTGGGCAGAAGTTTAAAATTCCTGAACAACGGTTAATGGAACGTCTGCCTTCGAAAGATTACAAAATTGAAGTGCCGGGGGCCGGGGTTTTTGATTTTTCGAAATTGCTTGAACAGCAAACTACCATTTTAGCTCGTGAAATTGGCGATAAAGTGGCGGCCGATGTAGCCAGTCTTTCGTCTAAGGGGCAGGCCATTGATTATTTTATTATTATCGGCGGTGGGGCGCACCTGCTCTTTGATAAGATTAAGAAGAACATCGGCGATTATTTTGGTTGGCCCGAAGACGTAGTCAATCAAAGAGTGTTAGACGCGAAAGCCACGGGGGTCGATTCGCGGCACATTAACTGTGTTGGCTTTATGCTTTTGGCCAGAGATCAGATCGCGATGGATCAAGGCAAAGATGTTGAGCCGGGCTTTACCGTTACCAATATCGTGCAAGAATTTTAGCAATTAGTTGAAAACTTTTGGGAGGGCATTCTAATGGACACATCTTACCTAGTGATTGATTCAGAACTCGAGAGCTTGTTTCAGCGTTTCGGAAAACAGCACCCCGAGGGCTCAAAATATGTTTTAAAGGTGGTGCTCAAAACCTATTTAAAACTGGCCGAGAGCAGTAAAAAAAGAGGCAGTGATCCGCTCTTGAGTTTGCAAGACCTCGTCGAGCGCGTAGCGTCGGGAAATTTGTACCGATCAACGAAAGACAAAATCGACAATTTAGATTCGATGCTCGAGGCGAAAGAAGATCATGCGAGTGGTTTAGAAAATTCGTCGCTTTTTGAAGAAATTCGCGAAATCAAAAATACCATCAGAAAACTGAGCGGCAGCCAGGGGGCTGGCGGGTTGGCGCCCTCTGGGTCTTCTACGAGAGTGGCCGAGGCGAGTGGGCTCAACGAATTTAATCCCAGCGATGCGGCGAAACTGATCACGGTCGAAGAATCGGGCGAACCGAAACAGGGCAAGAGTTATCAAGACCTTCGCAGGCGGGGCAAACCCACGAAGAAGATTGTATTTTAGCAGTTGATTAGCGTTTAGGCGAAAACCATACCGCATGAAAAAAAAGATCTATCTTGATCCTGGCGGTTTTTACACGAAGGTCACGGTCTTCGCTTCTACCGAGCCGGGCGATTTGAATAGCGCGCCAGATGCCTATTCATTGAGTGGCCGAACGTTTTTTCCGACCGCCGCGGTGTGTGCGCCGGCCCAAACCGATCGAGTGATTTGTTATGAATTAAATGAAACCCGCTATTGGGTCGGTGGTGCTTGCGCTAACAACAGGTGGAACTGTGATGACGAAAGTGATGCGGGTACTGCGAGAAATCACCTCATTGCTGAATTAGTTTTGCGAAAAGCACTTTTTGACTATTGCGATTCAAAAGATGAAGTCGAGCTTTTTGTGGTGGTTGATACGCCGCTACGGCGGCAGATTTTCGAAAAAGTCTGTAGCCAAGTCTCTTCAAAAAGTTGTTCTAAAGTTGATTCAACGATTCTTGAAAGCGAAATTGCGGTTGAAGGCTATCGGGGGCCTCAGAAGATTCGAAAGTTGCTCACGTTGAAGCTGAAGATCTTGCCTGCCAGTGACGGAGTTCTTGGTTACGTTAACCACATCAAATCAGGTTTTGATTTAGCGCTCTTTGTTGACATTGGGTATAGTTCGACCAAGCTGTATGTGATTAGTCAGCGGCAAGGGGTTGAGAAATTTGAGATGATGAAACTCGGCGCGAGATTTTATTCAGACGCGATTGAACGGGCTTTGACCGAACAGGGTATTACCCCCCTCGAGCCCTACTGGCTGATGAAGCAAATTGAGTTAGGATGTCAAGCGATTGAAGTAGACGGTGACGGCGCAGGTCAGCTGAAAGGTAAACCTCGACTTTTTGATGTTTCGCTCATTTTAGAAAATGCCCGGTGGGATACCAATAAAGATTTTAAGAGAATGACCACTGATTTTATCACTGATTATTATAATGCCACTTCGCGGTGGGTGGGGCTGCTGGTGGTGACTGGCGGGGGCGCCCTGTTTAATGGCGAGCTACTCTGTGCGGCGCTCTCTGATGCCGGCTATCAGTTTGACGATATTTTGATCGATAAGAGCCCGTTGTATACGGTGTTAGAAGGTTTGGCTCAGGGGTCGTTAAAACCCACTCTTACGCCGCCAGCCTACAGGTGACTTCTTCGTATTCGATGATTGGCTGCTTCAGTTCGCGCCCCGATACTCGCGAGGCCCCATTTCTCTGATGGGCATTAATATCCGCAAATATTGCGGGTAAAAAAATTGCTTTTGCGGAGAATCTTTCATATAATATCCGCATGTGGTGCGGAGATTGTGAGGCTTAAATAATGAAATACATCCATGACCTGAAAAAATGGCCAGAATTTACCTGGAGTCTGGAACGCCTCGCAAACCAGCTTGCAGACATAGGGCACCGGCAAGGCCGTTTGATCGGAAGGATGGAAGGCCTAGGGTTTACTCTTCGTGAAGAAGCAGTTTTACAGACACTTACCGAAGACGTGATCAAATCGAGTGAAATTGAAGGTGAACATCTCGATCGCGAGCAAGTACGCTCATCACTCGCAAGACGTCTCGGCATCGAGATAGGTGGCCTCAAACATTCAGAGCGCAATGTTGAAGGCGTTGTCGAAATGATGCTTGATGCCACTCAGCGATTCAATAAGCCGCTGACAGCAGAACGGCTTTTTGGCTGGCATTCGGCACTATTCCCAACGGGTCGGAGTGGGTTGTCGAAAATTCGAGTGGGCAAGTGGCGTGATGCGAGCTCAGGGCCGATGCAAGTAGTGTCTGGCCCTATGGGTAAGACGCGCGTGCATTATCAAGCACCCGATGCCGAAAAACTAAATGACGAAATGAGAGTATTTCTTGCGTGGTTTAACAGTAAAAACCTGATTAATCCTGTACTCAAGTCAGCCCTAGCACATTTTTGGTTTGTGACGGTTCACCCTTTTGAAGACGGCAACGGGCGAATCGCGCGTGCGATTTCTGATATGGTTCTCGCACGTTCAGAAACAAGCCCGCAACGGTTTTATAGTATGTCGGCGCAAATCTGTACCGAACGAAAAGCTTATTATAAAATTTTAGAATCAACGCAGAAAGGTGGTCTTGAGATCACCGATTGGTTCGAATGGTATCTGGGTTGCCTTGGGCGAGCCTTCACCCACGCTGAGACGATTCTTGCCTCAGTGTTAAAAAAAGATCACTTTTGGGAAACTCACAAAGATGTGCCGTTGAACGATCGGCAGAAAAAAATCATTAATCGACTACTCGATGGTTTCGAAGGCAATCTCACTTCATCTAAATGGGCTAGACTTGCGAAATGTTCACAAGACTCGGCATCTCGTGACATTGATGATCTGATGAATCGTAAAATTCTCATCAAAAATCCCGGCGGCGGGCGCAGTACTAGTTATTCACTAGCCTCAACGTGGCAATATTCCGGGTAGTTTTATAAAGTACCTCACCCTCAAATGACCCCAGTACTGCGTGCACTCGCGCGTGGGATCGGCGCGCCATATATGCTATGTGGCGCCCGGCCGTCAAAAAGTTGATCGTCGCTACCAAGGCAAGGATATTTTTCATAGCTCGCGAGGGTCGGTCATGGGTCTCAGTAGGTTTTTAAATGAGTTCAGTATTTTAAATCATTGATGGTGGTTAGGTGAAGGGTTAAGCTTGAGTGATGACTCGGCCGAAAATATTAGTCATCGATGACGAGCCCGAAATACGAGAAATTTTAACAGAGCTGTTGGGACTTGAAGGTTACGAAGTTTTTTCTGCAGCAGATGGCCGCAGTGGCATCGAAATTTTTGAAAAGCACAACCCAGCCGTCGTGATTACTGACATTAGCATGCCGATTATGACCGGATTCGAGGTGCTAAAAGTGATTCACGAGAAGTCACCAAAAACGGGTGTGATCTTGATTACCGGCAATGGCGAAGCCACCGTGGCGGTTTCCGCCTTAAGAGATGGGGCGTTTGATTTTTTTGATAAGCCCGTTGATTTTGATCGGCTGACCGTTGCCGTCAAGCGAAAACTCGATTTGCAGCGGTTCGACTTAGACAAAGGGCAGTTGCAGGTTCAGCTTTTTCAGACCATGAAATTGGCTTCGATCGGTACGCTGGCGAGTGGGGTAGGTTACGAGCTCAATAGCCCCTTGGCCGTAGTGGTGGCGTATGTTGAGCAGGTGCGAGAGGTGTTAGATGAGGCCCCTATTGACGTTAAGACCCGTGATGAACTCGTGTCGACTCTCAGTTTGGTAAAAAAAGCGGCTGCTCGTATGCAAGCTACGATTAAGCACCTTCTGGCTTACTCTCGGCAAGCTGATGCGTTTGATTTTTCTGATGTTCAGATCAGAGACCCTATCGACAAGGCTTTTCTGTTTTTCAGTAGCAGTTATCAGAAATTTCGAATTGCCGATTCGTTCGTGTTACCGCGAGACTTGCCGCCGATTTATGCCGATGTCGGAAAAATAGAGGCCGTTTTTGTGAATTTGTTCTCTTATAGCCGCAAGGCCTTTGAGGCGATCACTGATAATCGCGAAAAGTGCGTGACGATTACGGGTTCACTGGGTCGCGAGGGGTTTATCGTGCTTGTTTATAAAGATAATGCTTGTGGCATGAGTGCTCAAGTGTGTCGGCAATTGTTTGAACCGCTGAGTAGCGTTAACGACGAAGGCAAAGGTGTTGAATCTGGTATGCCAGTGGTAGCCACTATTATTGAGGCTCATAAGGGCACCATTTCTGTCAGTAGTGAGCCGGGGGCGGGGGCTGAGTTTACAATCACTTTGCCGGTGTATAAAGAAGCGACCGATCAAAAGTCAGCAGTCAGGAGTAACGCTTGACTCGTGCAAAGGTACTCATCATTGACGATGATAAAGCAATTCTCGATTTGTTGGCCCACAAACTTTCTGCCGATGGGTATGAGGTGATTACCGCCATGAATGGCCTCGAAGGGCTTAAGCTTTACGACGATGTTATCCCCGATGTAGTCGTTAGCGACATTAATATGCCAAAAATGGACGGTCTTGAAGTGCTTCGTGAAATCAATAAACGGGCTCTCACTTCAGGTAAAGCGACGGCGGGTGTGATCTTCTTGAGTGGCACCAACACGGGTGACGCCGTAAAAGAGGCGCTGCGGCTAGGGGCCTTTGACTATTTGAGTAAGCCAATTGATTTTCATCACCTGACTATTTCGACTAACCGAATTCTTGAACTCAAGAAAGCCGAACGTGAGCAGCAATACTTAAAGTCTCAATTGTTTCAGACGGCCAAGCAGGCTTCGGTGGGCACTCTTGCGGCAGGTATTGCGCACGAACTCAATAATCCGTTAGCGGTAGTCGCAGCCTATGTCGATCAGTTTATTGAACTCTTAGAAGAGCCGCTCAAGGGCCCCACGATAGAACCCGAGAAACTCGAGCACTTAAAAAATTACCTAAACATGATCGATAAGTCGACAGTTCGTATGCACATGATCGTAAATAATTTGCTCGCTTACGCCGACGAATCAGGTACTTCAGTGAAGACTGAGCTTGACCTCAACAAAGTTATCAACAGTTCGTTTGCTTTCTTAAAAGATAGTTTCGAGAAGTTAGGGGTGTCGGCAGAGCTTTGTTTGGCGACTGACCTTTTGCCATTCTTGGGCGATTTTGGGCAGCTTGAGAGCGTTTTCACGAATCTCATGGCCAATTCGCGCGATGCCTTTCAGACAGTTAAAGATGATCGAATAGGGCAGGTCAAGCTCACCACTTCTCGCCGGGCCAATGGCGGCATACTCGTTGTTTACGAAGACAATGCTGGTGGAATGCCACCTGATGTCGTGGCTCGAATTTTTGATCCCTTTTTTACGACCAAAGAGGTCGGTAAGGGCACCGGTTTAGGCATGTCAGTGACGCTAGGAATTGTCGAAAACCACAAAGGCAAAATCGCCGTCGAAAGTACTCCTGGGGTCGGTACGAAATTTACCCTCACGTTTTAAGTCCAGATTACGCCCTTAGCTCCGATATGAATTCGCAGTGCTGCATAACTGAGTTAAGAAAGGGTTCCTGAGAGCGTTATGCGTCTTAAGAATAGGTGTGTGTGTTTTGGGTTGCATTCATTTTTTTGGGGCCGACTTCGTGTCGTCGCCCGCCATGGCGCATCGTGCGCCGCGGGAGCCCGCAAAAATGAATGAGACCCAAAACACACACACACCTAATCTTAAGTGCAAGCAATGCAGGACGCAGTCCCTTCCATTAACTCAGTTATGCAGAACTGCGAATTCATATCGGAGCTAAGAGCCTGATTAGATTTTAAGTCGCCGAAAAGCCTGATTGATTTCGATGAAGCGATTGTGTGCCTTTTGCTGTGCCTCAGTTGTTTCGTTGGCCACGCGGTCAGGATGATATTTAGCAGCCATGCGCCGGTACGCTTTATGAATTTGCTCGGCGCTAGCCGACGAATCGATTTCGAGTATTTCGTAAAACGAAGCTTTATCGATAACCGTGGTGCGAGGTGCAATCGTGCTAAACAGATCATCAAAGTCTTTGGCGGTAAGGCCTAGTGACTTTGAAAGCTGTCGCAGGGCCGAGAGTTCGGTGTTTTCAATGGCCCCGTCAATCTGAAAAAAAGCGATGAGCAATTCGAGCAGTTCGCGTTTGCGTTCTAAACTAAACATTCGCCGTATTAGGGCACAGATTTTTCTCATTTGCTCGGCCTGAAGTCGGTCAACTTCGTCAAGATCAACTGAAAAATCAACTGAGCTGGGCGATTCAGAAAGTGATTTTTGACTGATGATGGCTTCAGTCAATTTATCGGCGATTTCTTCGGGTAGAACATTTTTGAATCGTCTTCTGATCTTCTCTGCGCTCGGAAGGGCGCGCCCTGGGGAACCCAGGCGAAGTACGTAGAGACTCAAATTGATAAAACAATAAAATATTAACCCCTTAGTCAATGTGTCAGTGACCAGCTTTTTGACTTTGCTGATTTGGGTTGCCGTTCGTTTTGAATGGTCAGCGAAGCTGCTTGCCAGGTGCCCTGAAAAATAGCCCGAATAGCGGGCAATTTGATAAATGAGTTTCTTTGTAGGTGTTGGGTTTTTGTCTTTTGTCATAGGTTTAACGCTTCGATGTTCTCAAGTTCATAGTCAGTTGAGGGTATACCTAACAGCTCGTTCGACCGTTTGAAATAGGTTTGTGTCATCGGGATTATGTCATTGGGTTTGTGTGATCGGCTCGAGCCCCGAGCGAGAGGGGCGATTTTAGTACGTTCAATGCACAGGTTGAGATACACTCTAATAATACAAGAGAATCGGGGTGCTAACGCTTGAGTAACACTATTGAAGACCACGCCGCTAATGAACTCAATCGAGCGATCGTCGAATCATTGGGTGACATGCTATTGGTCTTAGATCTCGACGGCAACATTCAAAAAGTGAATCGTTGGGTGCTTGAAACGCTCAAGTTTGCATCAACAGAACTCATCGGGCGACCCGCGTATGAAATTGCAGCCGGTTTAAAAGCGAGATTCATGGCCGTTGACGAAGTTGAACGAGTGGTGGTGCTGCTGCCTGAGTACAAAGAAGAAAGTTTTCTCACAAAAGACGGTGACACTATTCCGGTTCTGTTGTCGCATTCTTTGGTTCATAGCGAAACGAACGAGATCATTGCGGTAGTTTGGTTAGCGAGAGACATTTCAGATCTCAAGTCGACGACGGCCCAGCTCGTGCAGATGGACAAACTCAGTGCCATGGGTGAACTGACCGCGGGGGTCGCTCATGAACTGAATCAACCGCTAAATGGTATCAAATTGATCTCGCAAGGTTTATTGCGCGATCTTGAGAAGAAGCGTTTCAAAGAAGAAACTTTGGCAAAAGAAATCACCAGTATTGTGCGGCAAGTAGATAAAATGGCTGAAATCGTCACCCATATGCGTATCTTTACACGAAAGAGCGATGGTGCGATTACCGAGCGCATTAGTCTCAATGAACCGATTCGCGGCGTCTTTAAGCTTTTTGGAAAACAGATTGAAGCCCACGGCATTACGGTGAAGATCGATCTACAGCCCGATCTTCCTGACATTAAGGCCGATGCAAATCGAATTGAACAGGTTCTTTTAAACCTCGTTGGCAATGCTCGAAATATTCTCGAACTGAGTCATAAAAAAGGTGCTACCATCTCGGTAAAAACGTTAGTGAGTGCCGATGGTAAGAGCGTTGAAGCCTGGGTGACAGACAATGGTCCAGGCGTTGCTGCGAAGAATATGAAAAAGATGTTTGAGCCGTTTTTTACGACCATGGCGCCAGGCAAAGGCACGGGGTTGGGGTTAAGTGTTTCGAAGAAAATAGTCGAAGAACATGGCGGTACGATTAGCTTTGTGACGAAAGAGGGCGAAGGCACCACTTTCAAAGTTGTGATTCCGGTTGCGACCGATGCGAGTCAGAAAAGAGAGACCCCATTATGAAACGGGTGTTGTTGGTTGAAGATGACGAAACGGCGAGAGCGGCGTTAGGCAGTGTGCTGACTAAAGAGGGTTTTACCGTCACTCTGGCGCAAGATGGCGAAGAAGGCATTGCGCTTTTTCTCAAAGAGGCACCCGACATTGTGATCACTGATTTGCGAATGCCGAAAGTCGATGGCATGGCCGTATTGCGCAAAGTGAGGCAGCATTCGCGAGAAACCGAGGTGATTGTGATTTCGGGGCACGGTGAATATGACGTAGCTATCGAGGCGCTTCGCGAAGGGGCAACCGATTATGTAAAAAAACCGATTCAGCTCGGCGATATATTTTTAGCGCTTGATCGCTGTGGTGAAAGAATCGAGCGCAATCGTAAGTTTGTTGTAAAGCCGGTGGTCTTAGTCGTTGAAGATGAACAAGAAGCTCGAGAGTCGTTAGTGGGCGAAATGAATAAAGAAGGGTGGACTGTTCTTTCGGCTGCAGATGGCGAGCAGGCGCTCAACCTTTTTCAAGATAATAGGGTTGATGTGATTTTGACCGACATTAGGTTACCAAAAAAAGATGGTATGGCGATATTAGAGGCGACCGTAAGCAGGGGCGATTGTGAGGTCATTTTGATGTCGGGCTATGGTGATGAGGCGATGGCAATACAGGCGATGCGACTAGGGGCCATCAATTTTATTCGTAAACCGCTTGAGCTTGATCTGGTACTCATTTCAGTAGAGCGGGCTTTTGAAAAGGTGCGACTAAAGCGCGCTAATCTGCATCGAGTACGAGAACTTGAATTGGCTAATGAGGTGATCTCAAGAATTTCGGGAGGCTCGGTCGTTCTTGATTTTGATGCCCTCGACAAGCAAGCACCACCCTCGCTGGTTAATGTGAAAAAAATGTTTGATCCTCTTTTGGTCGAGTGTCTTGTCGTGAGTAGCGATCTGAAGGTTGTTTATAGTAATCCGCAGCTGATTAAAAAACTGGGGCGTGAACCCAAGAGTTTTGGAATCGAAGAATTGTGTTGCCTTACTGGGGCAACCCTTGACGCAGCCGAGGCCGAGAAGGTCATTGCTGGCGTGCGACAGATGGCAACTGTTGGGGCAGTGCTAGAAATCGTAAAAACCAGTGCTCATTCGGCGATGGTTTTAACCGCGGTTGCGGGCACTGATTTAGTGGCGGTGCTATTTAAACGGCAAGAAGAAAGTAAAAGCTAAATGAACGAAAAGATTTTGGTCGTTGATGATGACCCGATGGTAGCAGAATATTTGGCGGCCGAGCTAAAGAGACACTTTTGCGATGCTATTTGCGTAGGTACGGGGGCCGAGGCGTTAGCGCGTTTAAATGAGGTACAGATTGTCTTTTTAGATTTGAAATTGCCAGATATGGATGGTTTTGAAATTTTGACCAAAATAAAAGAACGGTCAGATTCAAAAAGGCCTATCGAAGCGATTGTTATTACGGGGTTTGGAAATCAAGAAGTGGCGATCAGAGCGTTGAGGCTGGGGGCTATCGATTACATTGCCAAGCCGATTTACCTTGATGATTTGCGGGCGGCGCTCGGTAGAGCCCAAGAGGTGGTTTCTCAGAAAATGAAGTTAAAGACCAGCCCCTCTATTTTGGTGATCGACGACGAGGTCGAAATAGCCGACACCATGCGAGGCATTCTCGAAAAAGAGGGGTATAATGCCTATAGTTGTAACAGTGGGCGTGCCGGTATTGAACTGATCGCAAAACAGAAAATCGATGTGGTCTTAACAGATATCAATATGGCCGAAATCAATGGGCTAGAAGTACTTAAGCAAGCCAAATTGCTTTTTCCTGACATTGAAGTGATTATGACAACTGGGCACGGCGGGTACGAACTTGCGGTGCAGTGCTTGCGCGCGGGGGCTTTAGATTACCTTTTAAAGCCGATTAATCTTGAGCAGCTTCTTTGGGCGGTTGAAAAAGCGACCGAAAAAATTAGGCTCTTTCGTAGTTCGTTGTATCGAACTCGCGAGTTGAAGCTTTCGTCTGAAATCATGAATAAGATGAACGAAGAGCAAGAAAAAATCATTACCGAGCGCACTGCAAAGCTCAATCAGACCCAAGCGACTTTGATTCAGACTTCAAAATTGGCCACCCTCGGCGAAATGAGTGCCGGCATGGCTCATGAACTCAATCAACCGCTGGGTGGTATTTCGTTGGTTTCGCAAACGATGAAAAAATTGAAGGCGAGAAATTTGCTAACCGACGAAGAAATTGATCGCTCGATTAAAGACATTGATACTTGCGTGAAGCGTATGACTAAAATCATTCAACATGTGCGTACCTTTGCCCGTCAGGAAAATCTAAAATTTAGTGAAGTCAATGTGAACGAGACCGTCGACAGCGCAGTCATGTTATTGGGTGAACAACTGCGGTTGCACGGGGTTGAACTAAAAACTGAGTTTACGCCTGCATTGGTAAAAGTTTTGGGCGAACCGTATCAGTTAGAGCAAGTGTGGATTAACCTGATCTCGAACGCCCGCGATGCGCTTGAAGAGAGAGAAGCGAAAGGTGCAGAAAAAGAAGTGGGGTACACCAAGCAACTGCTATTACGCACGCGCGTTGAAGGTGATGAGCTTTTCGTTGAGTGTACCGACAATGGCATCGGCATGACCCAAGAGCAGGTGGCTAAAGTTTTTGAACCATTTTATACTACCAAGCCGGTCGGCAAAGGCATGGGGTTGGGCATGTCAATCACTTACGGAATTTTAGAGTCTCACAAGGGCACTATCGAGATTCGAAGTGAAAAGGGCAAGGGTACCACTATGCTTATTAAACTTAAAATATTGAATTCAACAGGGCACGCAGGTGGCCAGGAAACGGGCGAGAAGACGGTATGACTGAATCAAAAATTTTGTCGCCCAAAATATTGCTGATTGATGACGAAGAAATTATTCGTGAACGATTATCGAAACTGCTTATTTTAGATGGCTACGAAGTGACGACGGCCGAAGATGGTCCCCGCGGGCTTGAGGCATTCGATAAGTTTTTGCCCGATGTGGTGGTGTCAGACATTAAAATGCCGCAGATGGATGGCATCGAAGTGCTACGAATCATTAAAGAGAGGGTGCCCAATGCGGGGGTGATCTTGCTCTCTGGGCATGGCGATTTAGCCTCAACAATTAAGGCCTTAAGAATCGGTGCGTTT
This sequence comes from Oligoflexia bacterium, assembly GCA_903895855.1. GTDB lineage: Bacteria > Bdellovibrionota > UBA1018 > UBA1018 > UBA1018 > CAITVN01. Next base: position 52,623 of record CAITVN010000015.1, read on the forward strand.
GACTATCTAGCGAAACCGGTTGAGTACGACGAGCTGGCTATCTCGATTAATCGGCTCTTAGACCTTCAGTCGAACGAAAGAGAACGCAAGCAATTGCAAACACAATTATTTCAATCGGCCAAGCTGGCATCGGTGGGTACCTTGGCCGCCGGAATTGCCCACGAGTTGAATAACCCTCTGGCGGTGGTGGTGGCCTACGCTAATGAGTTGCTCGAAATGATTAAAGAACCGCCGTTTGATGCTAATAAAGCTAACGACATGGCGAGATTTCTCGATATGATTGTAAAATCATCAAGCCGCATGCAAGAAATTGTTAAGAACATGCTGTCGTACTCTCGACAGTCAGGCGAGTCATCAGATCAGCAAAGAGTCAATCTGAACGATGTCATTAACCTCTCGTTTAAATTTGTGCAAAGGCGCTTTGAAAAACTCAACGTGACTCAGACATTCGAATTGTCAGCCGAGCCCTTATTTATTACGGGTGATGTGGGCCAGTTGCAGAGCGTGTTTGTCAATCTGATGAGTAATTCGTGCGATGCGTTTGATGCCTTCGTCACCGCCCAAGGCGAAACGCAGGGTAAAGATCGGGCCCTTGCGGTAGGTCTTTCGTCGGTATTAGATGCCAATGGCCAAATAATCATTGTTTATAAAGACAATGCCGGCGGCATGAGCCCTGAAGTTGTGCAGCGAATTTTCGACCCCTTTTTTACGACTAAAGAAGTCGGTAAAGGTACAGGCCTTGGTATGTCTGTCACCCTCGGGATTGTTGAAAACCATAAGGGCAAGATCACGGTTGAAAGTGAAGTTGGCCAGGGGTCGACGTTCACCATTAAATTTCCGTTTGCGAGTACCAAGTAATCGCGATTTTCGAAATGCAAAATCAATACGCCCAATTTCAAGGCAATCGCGGCTCACTGTCCCTGAGACTTTAGGTGCGCCACATACTTTTTATCTTCGCCCAACATGTGATTTTTTAGCCAATTTTTTAGAAAATCCCAAGTCTCAACATTTAGGGTCTGCTTTTTTTCACTAAATCGCGAGCTTAAGGCCGTCGCCTTTGCGACAAAGGCTTCATGAGCCTTTTTGTGCGTGTCGAGTTCTGGGTACTTCGCTTGCCTGAGTAGCCCTTCTTCAAAAGCAAAATGCTCTTGAGTGTAGGTCACCATCTTGTTCAGGGTGTCGCCCATGATGAGTTCAGTTTTTTCAGTCAGCATCGCCTCATGAAGTTCGTTAAGAATTTCAACTAGCTTCTGATGCTGCAGATCGATCGAGTCAATTCCGATTTTAAATTTGTCGCTCCAGTTGAATAAACTCATAATTTTCTCTCGCTCAGCAGTTCGCAAACACCAATTCGACGCTCATTAATGAACCGGGTTTGACACTGATCGTGAGGGCACCTTTTGAGATCAGTGCTGGCTGCAGACGCTTACCCAGCAGGTTGAGTTGCCAGGCTTTCATGGGCGGTAACGGAGTTCGCAAAACGGCACTCAGTTCTCTTGAAGTCGGGTTGTAGAATCTCACTTTGGCGCTACCGTTAGATTTGTCTTCTTCTACCAAGCTTAACACCATTTCAGGTGGCTCGAGAGAGTATGAAGAAGTAGGTGGTGCCGACAGTGGCATCATTTTGGGTTCTGTCTTTACTTCTCTTTCTACCGTTACTTCGCTTGATTTTGGCATTTGAGTCTGCACTGCAATTTGAACTGCAATTTGAACTGGTACTTGAATCGGACTTGGCACAGGTACGCGAACGGGTTCGCGGGTGTGGCTGGGGGCATCCGGAATAAAATCAGTCGGATTAAATTGCGCCGTCATTTCATCGTCAAAAATCGAAAGCTCAGCTTTGACTCGGGTTTTTCTGGGTTTTTTTGAGGCAGGTTCGTGATTCATACCGCGACCTCGGGCTCGAAGTTCGCTCGACTGTCTTGTCGTTGGGCGCTGGTCTTTGTGAGACCAACTTTGATTACCGTTTGGTGAATGCTTTGGGCGAGTTTTTGATAATCTTCTCGGGCTTTACTTTTTGGATAAGCCTCAGTGATCAGTTTGCGCTTGATTTGCGCGGTTTTGATCTTTGAGTCGACTCGAATGGGGTCGTAGACCACCCCGCCGCTCATGAGATCTGCGTCGGCCATGCGTTGTAGGTCGTCAAGAATAGTCATGTCGAGGTTGCGTCGTTGGTCGTACATCGTTGGCACGACCCCGAGTACTTTGCACGGACTGAGGTTCTTAGCTTGAAAGTGATTTCGAAGATTTTCTAGAAAAAACATCGTGTTTTTAACTCCGACCACGGCCAAAAGATCAGTCGTGCAAGGAATCAGGCAGTACTCAGCGTACATCGCAATGTTTGCTGAAATGAGCGACAGTGCGGGGGGTGAGTCAATGATGACATAGTCGTAATCGGCATCAAACGGTTTCATGAGCCGAGTGAGAATGAGCTCGCTGTCTGTAGCATTTGCGAAGGTTTTCTCGAAATCTCTCATCATTCGGCCACCCGATAAGATGACGTCAATTTGCGGTCTGACTGAAATCTTCACCTGCGACGGGTGGGTATTTTCGATGAGTACCGAGGCGATTCCACGTTCTTGGCTGTTTGACTTGATCCCGAAAAGCGTTTTGACATTGGCCTGTTCGTCACAATCGAGAATTAAAATCTTTGCGGCGGGATGATCAGCCGCGAGGCCATCGGCCAGGGCGACCGCCGTTGTGGTTTTTGCGACTCCGCCTTTATGGCAAAGCACTGCGATGATGGTAGGTTTTTTCATGGTGTTTTTACGCCTCCTTGCGTAAATAACAAGCCTACGAAGAGTGTACCGTAGGCAAAAAATTCCGCAAGGACGAAGCAAAAACGAAAGAGAAAAATTCTATTTAGTTTTAAAGTATCTAAGTTCAGCCAGCCGCTTTGGCGGCTTCTTGATAGCCTTCAACAAAAGACTCGCGCATCTTTTCGCCGACGGCTTCAATTTTTTCAGCCATCACGCCTAAGTCTAATAAACCTTTTTTGTGAAGATAATAGGCACCACCAGCAACAATCACGACTCCAGCAACAAATCCAAATGCGTTCATATGAATGACCTCCAAATAGGTTAACAACAGTTTAACACGGCACTTCATAGACCCGCAACCCCCCCCCATTAGTTTTTTACAAAAACCGAAACCAGAGACCAAAATATGGCTGACTCATTGCGTAAAATAGGCGCAAGGTGACCTGAAAAATCGTAAATAATTGCCAAAATCAAAGTCAGTAATAGACGGGCGCAGCTACCTCATGTATGCACAGGCTGGTTTTTAGGTTTCGCTTTCAGTTTTTGCGCCAGAGTTTTTGGCGATGATTAAGAAGTATGGGAGTTCGATTTAAATGGTGGTGCATCGAGAGGGTTACAGGTGGTTTAAATTGCCCCTGTTTGTCTTCGTGTTAGTTTCACAAATTTTATCGTTGAGTCCGTCAGTGTCTTGGGCCGAAGTAGCGCATGATTGCATTTGTCCGTTTGACGAGACGATTTTAACCAATCCGGGTACTCAGAGTTGCGGGCAGATCAATTGTCCGGCTTGTGGTCATCACTTAGTTCGCGCTCTTTACGTTGGCCCGAAGCCTGATGGCGTGTTTCAGAATAAAAACACCTTTGATCAGCCACCGACGGGTGCAACAGGTGGTTTAACGAGAGAACCTAGAACTTGGGTTCCAGATCCAGTGGGCGGTGCCCTCACGATCGCTGCGGGTGGTGCGCCGGGCGTTCCGCCTAGCAATATAACTTATACAAATACAATCGAAGGAGTCATTGAGATTAGCTGTGCTCGCTGTCATAGCGGACCGCTACGTAATTTGATGACCTATGAAAATGTGAAAGTTTATGTCGACAACGGATTGTTGGCGATGTTGGTTCGACGAGGGGGCCCGATGAATCGCTTTGCGATGCAAGATGCACCGGTGATCATTGATTGGGCGAAAAATGGTGCGCCCAGATGATTAGTAAACCGAACTGGCCAACCAGGGGCCAGAGTAAATCAAAAAAAAATCAGAGAGGAAGTAAAATCGAATGCAAATGATTGATAACGTAATGAGTATGAGCGTTAAGCGAAAGGTGCACTTGTCTGTGGGTGTTATGGCCCTTGTGCTCGGAATTTACGGCGTTTACGACGAATATTTTAATGTGATTGATTTTTTGAAGGGCGCCTCGCCGCTTATTTTTATCGCGGTCGGTGTGGTAGCGCTGATTGCTGGACTCACCAAGAAGATAAACTGATCTATGATTCAAATCGTACTAGGATCTACATTTATAGGTTTGGGGCTTTGGGGTGTGGTTGACGAGTGGTACTACCTCAAAGATTTGATTAGCGGTGCTGCACCGGTGGCCATGATTCTTTTCGGACTCATTGCTATCTGGGTAGCGATTATTGGCGAAGACTTAAACACGAGAAACACGGAGAAATAAACACATGAGTATGGCGAATAGTGAACAAGAAAAGAAACTAGACATGGATTCAACTGAGTCGGGTGCGAAAAAGGCTAGCGGCAAGTCGGCCGAAAAAACTTCATTTGTAGTGGGTTTTGATTATTTCATTCATGTGACTATGCTAATGGCGGGAAAGCTCTTGGCGAAGACCGTTGAAGGTTATAATAATATTTTTTCAATCGACGAGAAAGATAAGACCCAAATTCACGAAAATCTGGGAAAAAAATATCTTAAGCGTGGCGAGTATGAAAAAGCGATTGATGCGTTTGAAAACGTCATTAAACAGGGCTCAAGTTCGGCACAAATTTACTACTTAACCGGCAAAGCCTATTTTAAGAACAATCAGCTTGATAAGGCCATTGCTTGTTTCGAAAAAACACTGGTACTTGTGCCGCGAAATAAAGACGCGCTATCTCAGTTAGGTGCGACCCATCTTCGAGCTAAAGACTACGACAAATGCCTCAAAGTCTTGGGTGATGCCGCAGCCGTCAACCCAAGCGATAGCGAAATCTATTACAAAATGGGTATCGCGCACGATAAAAAAGGCGAACACGAACCGGCCATTTCGAATTTTCAAAAGGCGATTGAGCTCAAGCCAGATGTTGCGAAGTATTACCAACACCTAGGTTTCGTACTACAAGCTTCAGGCGATGCTACCGAAGCAGGTAAGTGCTTTAAGAAAGTACTCGAACTCGAAAGCAGTGAGGATCTCGATTAATGACTGAGCGAGTAAGAAGCATCATTCGAAAAATTTCTCTCGATCAGATTGGGTCAGACAAGAAGAAAGATTTCGATGATCTTTCTGATGATGACGATCATTCTGAAGGACTCAGAGACCCATTCGGTCGGCGAGATGGAATTTACGCCGCCGCGTGGCGCTTGGGGTATCTGCTACGAAAATGGTGGGTGGTAGTTTCATTGAGTGTTTTCTCAATGATTGCCGTTTACTATTACAATAGCTTCTTGGTTCTTCAGGCGTACGCCTCTCGAGATGTCGCAACCATTCAAGTGTTTATGCAAATGAGAAGAGACCTCTCAGCTAACCTTGAAAAATCAATAGTCGCCTATATGCAGCACGAGAAAGAAGTTTTCAAAAACGTAATCGAGATGCGGGCACTCATGGTGGGTATGGCGCCCGACGTCAAGAAGGCACTGAGCGAAAAGAGTGATAAGAAATCAAGTGATGTTTTGGGTAAGTTTTTTGGGCTTGCCGAGCAGTACCCCGATCTTAAATTCAGCGCAGAGTTTCATTTCTTGGTATCCGCCATTGAAAATGTTGAAAAAGAAATTGCGGCCGCTCGTGTGAGATACAATGTGAGTGCTGACAATTATGTGACTTCGCTGAGTACGGTGCCTGGTAATTTTTATGCGTTTATTTTTCGGTTTAAGCCTTTGCCGTATTTTGAGCCCGAAAAAGGGGCGTCTGACTTCGTGCCTTTAGATCTTAAATTGAAATAGTTAGGCTGAATAGGCTGGTTTTGAACACTGTATCTGAATGCGATGAAGAAGGAATGGAGCTAGAAACGTGATCACTGTCTTTAAAACTTCAGACACAAGACTTAAGGCAATCTTGCTTGCTGTTTTTGTTTTGTGTTGTGTTTTGTTTGCGATTTGGAGTGACTACAATTTTGCGACTGGGTCGGGCAATCTGTGTATGTTGCTGTTTATTGCGGCGCAGTCGTATTTGCCTGCTAAACACCTTCGCATTTGGTTCATGCTAAAAGATGATATCTTTTTTGCAAAATTTCTTCGGGTTCATTGTTGGCTGAATGTGGCCTGTTTTATCGCAATGTGTATTCATTGTTATGTCACTCATTGGCACAACACTTGGCTTTGGATTGGTCTCATTATTATGGGCTGGTTAACGTTCGGCGGGGCAATCTTGCGATTTAAGTACCCCCCGAGTGTTCGCAAGGGGTTGTACTTTTTGCACACGCAGATGTTTTTGTTCATTGCGCTGTGTTTTTGCTTACTCAAGGGACACTACGTTTTTTAAATGCCTAGGTACAGGAAAGGAATTTTAAGTCATGTTGGGATTATTGATTTTGATCGCAGTTTTAGTTGGAATTGTTCTGGTCTATCGAAAACAGGTTGCGCTAGAAGAGCGCCTCGATGCGCAAAGTCGTGACAGCCGTGACTCAGATGATCTACCCAGGTCGAATAAAAACGATAAGTGGAAATAGCATCAAGTGGCAGTAACTAAAGATAGAGAATGACCATGGACGGACCAGACGTGAAACAGTCAGAAATACCAGAAGTGCCAGAAGTGAATGCGGCCGCAGCCGAATCGGCCGAAAAAGCTGAGCCGTCTTGCCGTACCCCCGGGTGTAAGAAGACGTGTGCCAAAGGCTGTAAACAAGCGTGTGGCCAGACTGAGGCTCAGTACGATGCTACGGGTAGGTACATACCGCCGGCTAAGTGTCACAAGTGCCTAAATTATGTTGCCACCGTTAATGTGTCGGGAAATATTTTTCTCGTCGTTATCAAAGCATACCTGGGTATAGTTGGGGGTTCTAAAGCCCTTTTTGCTGACGCTATTCACTCATTAGGAGATTTGCTCGCTAGCTTCATGATGTTTATCGCGCTCAAAGTGGCCGATCAGCCCAAGGGCGAAGATTATCAGTATGGGCGCGGAAAAGTCGAGTACATCGCGGCTCTTTTGATTGCGAGTTTCCTGGTTGTTTTGGGTGTTTTTATCTTGATCGATGGCGTGCGCGATCTGGTCAGTGGCAGGTATGTGGCACCGCACTTTGTGACGGCTTGGGGAGCCCTGATTTCTATCATCGTTAATGAGATCATGGCGCGCCAGGGTCAGTGCGTCGACGTTCGTTTTAATAAACCTTCGGTTGCTGCAGTGGCACTTGAGAGTCGTGTTGATACCTATTCTTCGGCGGCCGTTTTAGTGGGTATCATTGGTGCAAAAATTTCGTTTCCGATTATTGATTCGATTTTCGCGGTAATTGTGGCGTTGATCATTCTCAAATCAGCGGCCGATATGCTGGTTGAGTCGGTGACTAAATTAATGGACGTTTCGATGGATGAAGAGAAAATTGGCACGATCAAAGATGTCGTCATGGGAATTTCAGGTGTGTCGGGTATTGAACATGTGCGTACTCGAGAACTCGGTTCTAAAGCCGAAGTCGATGTCACAGTGTTTGTCGATAAGACACTGAGAGTTGCACAGTTTGAAGCCATTAAACTTGCGGTCTCAAACGCCGTGCGATCAAAGCTCGAATTTGACGGCGAAATTAGCGTTCGATTAAAACCATACTTAGGGGCTGAATCATGAGTAAAGACTTAAATAAAAAGTTTTGTCAGCAAGAGCTGCGACCGTTACTAGTAACGCTGGTGGCAGTGGTTCTACTGACGGTAGGTTGGATCACCTATCATGAAGTTCAAATGAAGCGTGATCCTGCTTATGCGGCTCGCTATCATCGGGCACTTCATCACCCGAAGCAAAATACTAATGCTGCGCAAGCTGCGGCTGCTCTTGATCCGACAGTTGTTGCGATGATGAATCCGGTGCAGGGCCAAGTGGTGGCAGCAGCCGGTGGAGGTATTCCGCCGATTAAGTTGAGTGATGTCGTGACTCATCCAAATTTTGGACAAGACTGTGCGAAGTGTCACCAAGTGATCGGCCCTAAGAGTCGGGCGCCGATTGAAGGCGGTACGATTCCAGTAACCGCGAATATGCCGCATCCTTATTGGGGCCCCTGCAATGTCTGTCATAAAGTGGTTGATGCTCAGGGTAAACCGGTAGCGCTAAGGGCCATGGATGCTCGCAGTATTCTCGGTCTCGAACTAGTAGAAGCCGATGCGATTCTGACGACAAAACTAAACCTGCCTGATAAAAAAGGTCCGATCATCACAAAAGTGTTTCCGGGTGGTGTCGCCGAAGACCTCGGAATGCAAAATGGTGACATGTTCTTTACGGTAGATAACCGTAAAGTCGAAACCATTGTTGAGCTTGAGCGCGCGTTGGGGGCTTTTGCTGCTGGCGATGTGGTTCGCTTGGGTATGTGGCGCGAGCGCCGAGAGAAAATTTTTAGAATGGCGATACCCGATATTGCGGCGCAAGCTGCCGAGGGTATGCCAAATCAACAACCGTTGTTTGGTCAACCAGTCGCAGCGATGACGGTTGCGCAAGTTGATCCTAATACTGCGGTTGCTGATCCGACACCTGATGCTACGATCGTTGCGGTAGCGGCTTTGGGTGGTGAGCTCAATGCCGTAGTCGCTAATGATCTCGGTACTTCGCCTTATTTTGTGATTGTCGATCTCAAGCGCAACTCATTCAAGGTGGTTCAAAATGCCGGAGGTACCGGACAGCAAGTGGTTCATGATTTGATGGATATGGGCGTTGATGCTGTTATTTGCGGGTTTATTGGCCAAGGGGCCTCGACGAGCCTGATGTCATTAGGAATCAAGATGTATCCGGGAGTGACTGGTGATGTGAAAGGTGCGATCGGCGCATTTAAACAAGGAACATTGAAAGAGGCTAATGCAGGAGCCGCTCAAGGTGGGGCCCCGGTTGAGCAGGGGCGTAATCCTTTGATTCCCGGCGGCCAGAGAAGGAGAACCCTTTGAGTAACAACGATAAAAGTGCATTTAAGAATTTGGACGTGAGAGCAATTTCGATTGTTCTACTCGCCTTCGTCGTCGTGATCGGGTCACTCTTAGTATTTGTTGATAAGCCGAATGCGCCAAGGGGCGAAGAGGCGCCGATTCAGATTGCGATGAATGAACCTGTTGGTGGTAGCCAAGTTTGGTTAGGTGCTGATGTTGAAGACATCACACCAGACATGGTCGCACGACTTGAATTGCATGCGCCGGTAGGTGTTTATGTTCAGAAAGTGATGAGAGATTCGCCTGCTGAAATGGCCGGGCTTAAGCGAGACGATGTGATTACCAGTGTTGATGGTTCAAAGATCACTAGTGTCGCAGATTTGGCTGCCTTAATCGCTGCCAAAAAAGAAGGCGATCGCATTAAGATTCGAGTGATGCGTAACGATGCGAAGCAGTCTTTGAATGTTAAGCTTTCGCTCAAGGTGAGTCCAGATAAGCTAAAACAGAAAATGACCGCTAAAGTCGTGGCAGCCAATATGGATGCCGACGCCTGGATCGGTATCGATGTTCAGTCTCTCGATGCCGTGATGATTAAGCAGTTAAAACTTCCCGATTCGCGGGGCGTAATTGTGTCGCATGTATTTCCGGGGGGGCCAGCGGCCCAGAGTGGCCTAGTCAGAGGCGATATCATTCGCAGCGTAGATAAAACGCCTGTTAATGATCGTATTGGATTATCTGAAGCGTTATTGAATAAAAAACCGGGTGACACACTAAAACTTGATGTCTTGAGAAATGGTTTTGCACAAGATGTGATTCTCACTGCTTCAACTATGCCAGTCGCCGCGGCTGGTGAACCTCCGGTCTTACCCGGAGCCGATGTTGAAGTCGAAGCGAGTTGGTTGGGGTTGACGGTGGTGCCGTTAGATCCACTAGAGGCCAAAGAACTCGGGTTGCCTTCGGGAACTAAAGGCATCGCGGTAGATGGCATTTCGATTGGTCCAGCATTTGACGCCGGATTTCAGGCGGGTGATGTGATTGTCGCGGTCAATGGCATGCCTACGACAACCTTAAGACAATTTTCAGAAGCAACAGAAGGAGCACGCGGCGCCATGGTCGATGTTTGGCGAGCAGGCCGACATCGATTTGTGACTATTGCAGCGCCGGGTCTTGATCGTCAGGGAAATCAACTTCCGAATTCTGCGGCCGCGTCGCAAATCGCGCAGTTGCTTCCGGTTGATGAGGGCATGAGGTACATCGCGGTAGCGGCGATGGGACAGGGGTCTTCTGCTCAGGTCTCTCCGATATTCTCGAAGAGTCCGTACTATAATGTTGTCGACTTAAAGAAAAATACGATTGTTGCGATTTCAAATACCAAGGCAGACGCGACCGGTATTGTGGCTGCGAAGTGGTTACTAAAGAACCACATCGATGCGGTGATTGTAGGGCGAGTGGGGCCACGTGCGTTTGACGCATTGACGGGCGCAAAAGTTGCGGTTTATGCCGGCACTTTTGGGCCGATGGCTGATGTGGTGCAGGCTTTTCGTGAAGGAAAATTGAAGCCAAGTGTCGCGGTATTGGGTTCAACTGATAAGAGGTGATTTTTGATTTATAGGCTGATCACAGCAACTTTTTTTGCTCTTGTTTTGACTCTGCCCGGCCTTGCCGTGGCGGGACCGAGAACGCTTGGCATTAAGACAAAAGAAACCGTAGCGGCTGTGCGGCCAGCGACCGTGAATATCAGAGCGTTGAGGGGCAGCGGCGGTTCTTTCTATCAAAGCATCGGGTCTGGGGTTTTGATTTCAGAAGACGGATACATCTTGACCAATGATCATGTGATTGGCGATTCGCAAAGCATTGAGGTTACTGTTTGGAAAGTCAAAGATAAGAAATATATCGGGCGCATTGTGCATACTGATAAGAAGCTCGATTTGGCGCTGATTCGTATCAAACCTCGCAACGGTGAGGTCTTTGCGGCGATTAAGGCAACCGCTGTTTTAAGTGAGCAGATGAAAGTGCGAACCGGAGATCGTGTGATCGCGATCGGTAATCCGTTTGGCCTTTCTCATTCGGTTACCAGTGGCATTGTGGGAGGTACCGGAAGGTCTTTATCGGTTGGGGCCGTGAATTACGAAGGCTTGATTCAGACTGATGCTCCGATCAATCAGGGAAACAGTGGGGGCCCTCTAGTTAATTTACATGGGGTCGTTGTTGGGATTAATACCGCCATTTTAGCTGGAGACGCTGGCAGTGGCGCATTCTCTGGCCAGGGATTTGCGATTCCCATGGATGTGGCAATGAGCTTTGCGGCTGAGGTGATGCGTGTTGGGATTTGAAAAATTAAAAGACTTTCGCTTAACCAAGGAAAACGTTGCGCAATCAGCGACGTGGATGTTCTTGCTAAAATTTTTGGTAGTCGCGTTTGTCGCAGGTTTTTTACTTCGTACGGCTTGGCCTACTAAGCGCCCCTCGCGACTGCATCAGCCGGTAATCGTGGGCGAAGGTGAACAACAATTGCCAATGGGCGAGCAGCAATTTGAACCTCAGCTTGAACAAGGTGGGATGAATCCTCAAATTGAACCGCGCATCGAACCCCGGGTTGAAGGCAGGGGTATTGCCCTTCAGTTGCAGCAGCCAGGTGACGGTGGTGCGATTGACGAAAGTGTTCACTCGATTGTGAGTCAGGTTCGCCCTGCTGTGATTAAAATTGTCGTCATGTCGACCCCGGGGGCCGGACAACAGACCGGTATAGACCCGAACACTCGTGCGAATAGTCAACAGACTGGTATCAAGATGGGTGACCCGTTTACCCTCGATTCAAAAACGGCTGTAGGTTCTGGCGTAATCATTGATGCAAAAGGACTATTCTTAACCACTAAGCATGTGGTGGGCGATAATAATAATTTGCAGGTGGTACTTTACCGCGCGGGCCAAACCAGATACACGGCTCGCATTATCGCACGAGATCCGGATTCGCCGTTAGTGATTGGAAAAATCCGCGGTACTGCCGAGCAGTTTCCTTTCGCAAGAATGGGCAATTCAGATCGACTTCGCACGGGCGATGTGGTGGTCGCAGTGGGTAATCCGTTTTCGCTTTCAGGTACCGTGACCTCGGGAATCGTGAGTGGAAAAAAAGATGTGACCGTTGGCGGTATGCTCATTCAAGGTGCGATTCAAACCGATGCGACCATTAATGATGGCAATTCGGGTGGACCGTTAGTGAATGTCGATGGTGAGGTCGTGGGAATTACTTTCGCTTCGTATGTGCAAGGCGGAAATTTTACCGGAATTGGTTTTGCCGTTCCTATTAATTTTGCTCGAGAAGCCTGGGGAACTGGTCAGTAAAGTCAGTAAAGAAGGATGTTTGTGTGATGAAAGAAGAATTAAAATCGTCAAAAACCTTGTCGATGAATGGCAAAACCGGATTGTGGATAGTGGTAGTTTTTGTAGTCACCGTTTTGTCGACCGCTCTTTATGTTTCGGTCAATGGCTATGATAAATGGAAGGGCGATATGAAAGATGCCGTGGTTTACCTGCAAGCCGCAGGCGGAACCCCAGCCGCCGCCCCCCAAGCAAATACAGTAGACCGAACTCTTTTGATTATGCAACCCGTTCAGGTCGCGAGAAAAAATGTGGTCGCAAAACAGGCGGGGCAGTATGTGTGCCCTATGTGTGGTTCGACGGGGTTGCCTGATTATGCGGTGAATGGCGATCCGGTTTGTCAAATCTGTCGGCACAAGATGGATGTCACTTATGTCAAATAGTTCAGACAGCTCGGGTTCTGATAGCACTAAAATCTGGGGAATTTTGGCCCTAATCGGCTTAGTTGTAGTGCTGGCGGTGAGTTTTGTGTTGTCAGGAAGCAAAAGAACGATGAACGCCGACGATGTGCGCAAGGGCGATCATCCGCGAGGTGATAAAGTTGCTTTTTTACCCAGCAATACCAATGTCGAGCGGTTGCCCGCCGGCAGCGTGGTTTGTGCGAAAGACCATACTCATGGCTATCCAGTGTGTGGAACTTGTAAGAAGGTGATGAACTCTTTAGCAAACGGCCTGTTTATTTGCCCTGAGTGCGGGCGGGTGGGGTTGCCAATTTGTCCGGTATGTGGCGATTTGATGCAACCGGTAGAGGTTCAGACAACAGGGAGTGCAGGGGGTATGGCAAAATGATAACAAAAGTACTTTATATTATCGGAGTTTTTCTTCTCATCTTGTTCGTCGTTCAAAATTCTTCGCATGTGCCGGTTGTTTTCTTGACTGGCAAAGCCCATTTCAGGAGCATTTTTCTTATTTTTGGTTGTTTTGGAGCAGGATTCTTGACGGGTTATTATTTTATTTTCAAAAGAGAAGAGGTCTATTTTGAGAGAATTCGCCACCTCAAAAAACTCTTAGAAAAAGAAAGACGAAAGACCCAGAAGCGACTAGAGAATGAATCTTGAAGATCAGGACTCTACTTTTTTTGACAAGCTAAATGAAAAGTTAGCGGCTAGCGTGCGTGGTATTTACGCTGGAATTTCTCACGACGAGATCATTTCAGAAAATCTTGCTCTTTCTTCGGCTAATCCCGATTGGAGCCAGCGACAAAAAGCCAAGAGTGTGGTGAGTACCTGTGTGAAAGTTTGTGGCGGGGTCGGATTTACGGCGGCCTCGGCCTCTATGCTTCCGGGAATAGGTATTGGCGTGGCCTATGGCAGTATCATTCCCGAAGAATTGTACGTGCTTCGCTGTCTGTTTGTGATGGTGCTTCGCATCGGAAATATTTATGGCCATGCTCCCAGCTCGGTGGGGTTCGAGGGCGTGCTTGCGCTGGTGGGGCGCAATGAGCTGGCGAGTCCGAACCTTAAGAAGACGTTATTCAGAAAGACAGCGACTAAGGCCGGAGATCGTTTGGTTTCGAAAATGGTGACTGAGAGATTGATTTTGGGAGTCGAAGAAAATTTGATTAGAAGGTCAGTTTTTTCGACCACGCTGTTTCGTGGTTTTATTAAGCGATTGCCGATTTTGGGCGTTGCCGTGGGTAGTGGCATGAACATGTATTCAGCCCAATCGGTTGGTAGACGGTCGATTACTTATTTTTCGAGGGAGACCAGATGAAAGATCAAAAAAATTGCGCAGACTGTGCAATCAAAGCGGCTTGGGTTGGGGTCGGAATCAGTTTAGTCTTGGCGTTGATGAAGTACTACATTGGTTGGGTCGGAGGATCTGCCGGGGTGATGGCAGCGGCGATTCATTCTACGGTGTGTCTCATTTCATCTGCTTCGATTCTGTTTACGCAATCGTTTGCGGGTCGACGGCCTGATGCACGGTATGCTTATGGATACGGAAAAATTGAGTTTGTGGCTTCTGCTGTTGTCAATACCTCGGTTTTAGTCATTATGACTTTTTTCATGATCTCGAACGTTCGCGCACTTTTGCAAGAGTTGCATCACGTGCCGCACGTCACTTCGGCAATAGTCGCGGCCACGTCGATCATCGCTAACGAATTTTTGTTTCGGTATTTTAGGTGTGTTGGCAGTGAAATGAATAGCCCTAGCATCACTTCTGCGGCTTGGGCAGTTCGTTCAGACGCCTTAACATCGCTGGTAGTATTGCTCGCTATTATCGGAACCAGTCTCGGAATTCAGCACCTTGACCCGGTGGTCGCTATCTGTATTACGTTGATTCTATTTAAAATCGTTGGCGAGAATCTCATCAAGGCAGTTCGTGGCTTGATGGATTACGCTTCAGATGATGATTTGCCAGCACGAGTCACAAAATTACTAGAAGGCATATCCGAGATTGTAGCGATACCTACTCTGCGAACCCGTTCGATGGGGCAACACTTTAAGGTTGACCTTGAACTTCAAGTTTCGGCAGACTTGACGGTCGAAGACACTGGCCGTTTAGAAGAACGGGTCAGCCGTTTGATTCGCAGTAAAGAAAGTCGAATTGGCGATATTACAGTAGGGTTTGTGGCTGTTTAATTTGTAGCGGTATGATTTGAGATTGTCACTGACCGTGGTTTGAGATTTAATGGCAGCAAATTGAGATTTAGGTAACCGCGCAAAGGGAGAGAAAGACATGAGTGCAACAGGCAGTTTTCAGACCGAAGGATTTGAAATCAAAGCGGGTAGTGCGAAAGCGACTGAAGAAGTTAATCTCGAAAAAGGTCTTGAGACCGAAGAAATGATCTTGCTCAGTGCGAAGACGGCGGCTGGAATCGGAATTGGCCTGGTTGTAGTCACTCTTGGTGCTACCGGAATTGGGGCCGTGATTGATGCGGTGATTATTCCTACAGTGCTTGCGAAAATGGCCGGAGCCGTTGCTGGCGGTGGTCTTGGGTTGTCGATGGGTATTACCGATAATCGTAAAGAGAAATTGCGCCGAAAGCGTTCAGTTCATTTCGTCTGATTGTCTAATTGTCTAATTGTTTGCACTCATACTGTCCTGGGCACTGTCTGGATTTTATTAGCGCCGAACTGTCGATTTTAAGTTAACAATAACAAGATGTTAATGTTTGAGCGGGTAGATCCAATGGCTTGAAGTAGTACCCCGGTTGAAATGTAGATCATACTGTGATAGTATTTACCATGAGGTCTACTATGATTAAGAAATTTACGGCTCTCGGCGGGAGCGTCGGTTTAATTTTCGATAAGCCGGTGTTAGAGCTTTTCCAGATTGGAAAAGATACGCCTTGCGAAATCACTCCTGACGGCGATGGCTTCAAAATTCGTATCATTCGTGACGATCGCGAAAAGAAGATTCGAGAAGAGCTGATTAAGAATGCGATGGAAGACGCCCACAAGCGTTTTGGAAAAATGTTTAAGAACCTCGCTAAATGACCCCTCCGCAATTTCTCACCACTGAAGATGTTCTTAGGCTTCACCGCGATCAAATTGACACCTATGGTGGCAGTCATGGCGTGCGCGACTACGGCCTTTTAGATTCAGCGCTTGCACAACCCCCCGCGGGGGTTGGGAACGAATACGTCCATAAAGATCTCTTTGAAATGGCTGCGGCTTACCTTTTTCATTTGGTTCAAAATCACCCATTTAATGACGGCAATAAGCGGATTGGGGCTTACGCGGCTATCGTTTTTTTATTCTTGAACGGCCTTAAAGTGGGCGACGTCGAAGGTGCGTTTGAAGCCCTTGTTCTTGCTACTGCCTGTGGTGAGAAAAAAAAGCCAGAGATCGCGGAATTTTTAAGAACGAACTGCACCTAGGTCTTGGGGCGAACGGAACCGAAAACCAGCTAGAATTCGCGAATGACTGCCTAGCCACAACATACCTAAATTTAAAGGTCACTTTTAAATTTAGGTATGTTATCTTTGATGAGTGCCTCATCAAAGAGATCGATTTTTAAGTCCATGGGTTGATAAATTCATCAAGAGCACTTCTGCATTGGGCTTGGTGGGTATGCGCCAGACCGGCAAAACGACCCTATTGCGCGACTCGGCGGCGACCATCATTCGTTTTGACCAAGAGTCAAATGTATTAAAATTTTCCCGAGAATCTGAGGACATTCTCACACGAGGCCCCTTTCCGATTTTACTAGATGAAGTTCAAAAGTGTCCGTCTGCCTTTGATGAAGTCAAGGCACAAGTCGATCAGCGTAAAACGCCCGGCCGCTTTTTGATGACGGGATCTGTGCGGTTTTCGCTCAAGAGAGAAATCCGAGAATCCATGACCGGTCGAATGATCACGCTAGAGCTTTTGCCGCTCGGAGTAGCCGAAGCCCACAGACAAAAACTTTCGAATGCTTTTGAGCTCATTACGGCCGAGACTGACAACGAAGAAAACATACTTGAAAACCTAGCTAATCGGCAGTGGATTACCCGTGAAAAACTCGAGCAGCATTTAAAGACGGGCGGTCTGCCAGGCATTTGCTTCAGTCGAGATCCGAGTGTACGCGCTGAACTCATGGAGAGTCACCTAGATACCCTGCTGGGGCGAGACCTCTATCAGTTGTATCAGAGTCAGCTGTCTTCAGCCCGACTTCGAACATTGCTTCAATTGCTGGCTAAAAGTGCGGGGCATCCTATCAACAGAAGTCAACTTGCCCGAGAGCTTTCAACCACTTCTCCGACCATCTTGGCGCACCTCAAGGCGTTTGAAGCCTTGTTTCTGATTCGCCCACTTGACCAGGGGTATTATATAGAAGACCAGGGGCTTTGCTCGCACCTCTGTCAATTTGACCGACTCACTGATCTTGCGAATCTACGCCGACTCGTCTTTTCAGAAGTACAGCAGCAGTTGCACTATCGTTTTCGTTCACAGGCACAATTATCGAGTTATACGTCAACTTCGGGAAACTCTATTCCGTTTGTGTTGAAATTTTCAACGGGGAAAACTTTGGCGATCATTCTTGACGAAGGAGACTACCCGTCAAACAGCTCACTCAAAGTAGCAACCTGGTTTCAAAAAAAACACGGTGAAAAAGCTATCTGCCTGATACTTCACTTAGGAAAAAATGGCGTGGTGGTTAAACCGAGAGTACTGGCAATGCCACACCTTTGGATTTTCTAATTTCTAAGGAAATGTGATTTGCTGTGGCCAATTAAAGTGGGGGGCGCCATTTATCGTCATCTAGTCGGGCACCCACAGCCGCCTGAAAAATCTGGTTTTCTAGCGGCTGAGACAGTTTCAACACCTTCTTTAGCAATGAGTAGGGCCAAGCCAAGGGCAGCAATTGAATCGATCCACCAAAGGCTGGGGTAGACGACAAAGAGTAGACTGCCCGCAAATAAGATGATCGATAGTTTGATGCAAGCAAGTGAGCAGGCGGCATCTTTCATGACCGTGGCGCTGTCTAATGCTTTGGCCGCTTTTGTCTTCGCTCGCCATAGAAAAAACATAAAGCTGAGGCTAGCTACCGAGATGACAAGACCCGAAAGTGTAGTTGACGGATGCGAGCCTCCCTTGAGTTGAGTTAAAGACGCAACGGTAGTACCCAGTGCTAGGCAAATAAATAATACCCCAATGCCCATGGTAGCACGGCGCTCTCGGTTGATCGAGGGCATCAGCTGTTGCTTGGATTCGCTTTGAAATCGCCATAACACTAAAATAGCTGATGCCACTTCAATCATGCTATCGGCCCCAAACCCAGCGAGCGCTACCGAGTCGTCGCTGACTCCGAAGCCAATTGCAACAACTCCTTCGAGTAGATTATAGCCGATCGTGAACCAGGCGAGGTAAAGAATCCAGCGTACCCAATGTTTGTGTTGCGAAGCTTGTACGGGGTTCGACAGCAAAGCTTGTGAGGGTGTTTGCACAAAAAATTACTGACTTTTCTCACTGCAAGAGCGCGTTGGTGCCGAAGCCTGAGTCTGGCGGGGTTGAGTTTGTGGGGTCACCTTCTGTGGGCTCTCAGTGATAGTCTGAGCGGGGCCGCAACCGCTACACCCGCCGCAGCCGGGCTTTGCAGTCTTAGAGGTCATTCGTTTCATTGAGGCTGAGATTTTCGTATAAAAATAGAAGGTGGCACCACCCAAAAGTACTGAGACGACGACAGTTTCTAAAACACTAGCGTTCATATAAAAAATCCTGAAATGTTGTAAAACGAGAATGAGATGACATAGGCGATAGCGGTTAGTCCACCAAATTGTAATAGGGCCCATCCCCATTTTCCTGATTCGCGGCGGGTAATCGCGACCGTGGCCATGCAAGGCGTCGCAATCAGCATAAAGAGAATCAAAGAGAACCCGACTCTTGCCGTGTACATTCCTTTTAAGGCGGTTTGTAGGTCGGTGGTGTTTTCAGAGTCGCCTCCTAGGGCATACATGACTCCCATCTGGGCTACAAAAACTTCTTTGGCAGCAAACGCACCCAAGATACCAACTCCGATTTTCCAGTCAAATCCCAAGGGTTTGATGATGGGCTCTATGAAATGTCCAATCCGACCTGATGCCGAAAAAATCAAAGACTCAGAGTTGCGTCGCAATTCGACTTGCTCAGGCGTGAGCCAGTTGGCCCTTTCAGATTCAGGCACCGATGGCGGTACTGTTGCACTGCCTTGGGCGGCGGCTTGACTGGTTTGGCCGGCTTGAGCAGATTCAATGACATGAACTTGTCCGGCTGCGACCGCAGCATCAATATCGAAGTGTTGTTTCTGAGGGTAGCGGGTCAGTACCCACATCAGAATCGATACCGCTAAGATGGTGGTTCCGGCTTTTTGCAGATAAAGCCAAGCTCGCTCGACCATGCGATTGAACACGGCTCGAGCAGTGGGAAGTCGATAGGGCGGAAGTTCCATCACAAACGGTGCGTCTTCACCTTTTAAAATCGTTTTTCTCAGCAAGAAGGCTAGTACGAAGGCCAGCGCGATACCGATCATATAGATCATCCAAAGCACGCCGGCTCTTTGCGTGGGGGCGAAAAAGGCGGGAACGAGTAACATCCAGATCGGAAGCCGGGCGCCGCAAGACATCAGCGGTAACACTAACATCGTTGTGAGGCGGTCGCGTTCATTCTCAAGAGTTCGCGTGGCCATGATTGCAGGAACACTGCACCCAAAGCCGCTCATGAGCGGAATAAAACTTCGGCCATGTAAGCCGAAAATGTGCATCAAGCGGTCCATGAGAAACGCCGCTCTCGCCATGTAGCCAGTGTCTTCAAGAAAAGCGAGGCACATGAAAAGCAAAAGAATGTTCGGTAAAAATACGATCACGCCACCAACGCCAGCGATAATGCCATCGACCAGTAGCGACCTCAGAACTGAATCAGAGCCCACGGGCCAGAGCGCGGAGATCGATTTACCAAGAAGGTCGGCCCCAGTTTTGATCCACTCCATCGGTAGTTCGCCGCCCTTGAAAGTAATCCAGAAAACGGCGTACATAATGAGTGCGAAGAAAGGTAAGCCTAAAAGGCGATGACCTAAAATCGCATCGATGCGATCTGAAACGATTCTGGCGTTTTCGACTGGCTGGCGAGTCACGACTTCGCGAAGCAGGCCGTCGACGAAACCATAGTACCTGCCCATCACAAAGAGTGCGATATCGTCGCCGGTTTCGGCTTCAATTGTTGAGCGCAGTCGGTTCGCCACTTCAATGGCCTCTTGCCCTTGTTTGCCCTGGGCTTGCACCAATTCGCGGGTATATTGGTCATCAAGTAAAAGTCTCATCGCGACCCAAGCATATCCTTCGGTGCCGCCGAGGGCTTGGGTGCGGGGTAGTTTTTCACAAAGTCGTTGCAGTGCAAGGGTGAGTCGGTCACCGAGTACGAGACGAGATTGCGGTGCTTTATTCGCTGCAACTTTTTGAACAGCCAACTTCAAGGCTTCCATGCCGATGCCTCGATGGGCTACAGTTTCGATAACCGGAAATCCTAAGAGCGTTTCAAGTTGTTTGAGGTCTAGTTCTTGTCCGTTTTTTTTGGCTTCGTCAGACATGTTTAAACAGAGAACGAGATTGGCCCCCAGCTGCATGAGCTGGCATACAAAAACGAGGCTTCGATTGAGAGTGGTCGAATCAACCACGGCGATGACGACGTCGTATCCGCCCTTAAGCAATTCTTTTTGTGCTATTTGTTCTTCGGGTGAGTAACCGTTTAAACTGTAGGTGCCCGGCAAATCGAGAACTTTGCAATTGGCATTGCCCACTTTGTACTCGCCTTCGCGTTTTTCGACGGTAACACCAGGGTAGTTACCCACGTGTTGGCGTAGGCCGGTGAGCGCATTAAAAATCGAGGTTTTTCCTGAATTTGGATTTCCGGCGAGGGCGACGCTAATGGGTTTAATAAAATCCAGCGATTTTCCTGAACCATTTTTTGGCGGGGCAATTGTTTGATGTCTTAATTGATTGAGTTCTTTTTCCACAGAGATCACCTTTCAGTCTTGATTTTGAATCTGATTAATCTTGAGTTACGATGATGGCTTCAGATTCTTTTCGGCGCAGCGAGATCTGCCCACCTTGAAGCCTTACCCAAATTGGATCGCCGGCGGGCGCTCGGCGTTCGACTTTAATGACCGTGTCGGGCATGATGCCCATGTCGAGTAAGCGTTGTCGAATGGCGCCTCGACCACGAACCTCGGTCACGACGGCACGTTCGCCAGCTTTTAGTTCGGCCACTGATAAGCTATTCAGGCCCGAGGATTGGCCAGATTTTTTTGAAGCAATAAATTTTTGAAAGTCGCCGACTATTCGCGCACCCTCTGAGGTGTTTCGAACGAACTCGATGAATTTTTCGATGTGGTCCATACCTTCGGCGTTAAGCGAGTGTTCCATGGCGCAGGCATTGGCTTCGGCTATGTCGCTGGGCATAGCTAAAATTTCTTCGAAAAGTCGAAGCAACAAACGGTGCCGTGAAAAAGTGCGTATCGCGGCTTTCTCGCCGTCGACCGTTAGGGTGAATGAGTCGCTATTGTTAATGCGGCCTTTGCCGCCAAAATCAACTAACCCTAACACCTGAAGTTGCTCGACGAGCTGCAGTGTTTCGCGAGGATTCGCGGCACGAATGCGTGCGATCTTTTCAATGCTAGCGACCTTATGCTCGCGAGCCAGTAAGTAGACGGTTTCAAGGGTATCTTCAAGAGCACTGGGTAAATCGTGTGCGTTCAAAGATTGAGGTAACGATTCGGTTAAGGATTCGCTCAATGATTCGACTGATGATTCGACTGATGATTCGACTGACGAGGGTTCAGTTTCTTTTTTTTGGCTTTGGTTTAACATGGCTCAATCTTACCCTCTCTAGGGTTGAAAAACAACAATAATGAGAATTGGTATCAATATCGTGTCGTTGTGGTGTCTCTGTAGTCTTATTAGGGGGTTGCCGGACCTTGGGGTTTCTCGATTTTCTCCCAAATTAGGGTTACTTCGGGTGAAATTTGCAGAGAAAGTACGCCAGAAATGCCGAAAGAGGCATAGGGAGCAATACCTAAGTAGAATTCTCTAAATTCCCACGGCGAGGCCTGGGTTGACGCAACTTCTGACGAAAAAGCGGCGTCGGCATTTTCGATGATGCTGCTCAAATGGCTAGTCAAATCACCACGCAGGTGACCATTCGGGTGATTGCTAGGGGCATTACTGGGACTGTTTCTGCTTTCGGCGCATACTGGGGTTGAGATCGCGGTCAGTGCCGTTACCGCGGTTAGTGCGGTTAGTGCGGTTAGTGCGAATAAAATGGAGTTTGAAGAAAAATTTGAAGTCATGCGTTTGAACATTTTTTAAGGTCTCCTGACGATTTTTTGTCGTCTTTTAGGGGTTTCCTAGGTTTTTGTGAAGATTGTTAGTTATTTCTAGAATTGACTGTTGGTAAAACCCAGCTCGACGATGCCTTGGCCGCTCGCGGTGGCTAAGCCGAATGCACCCGAAGCCGAAGCATCGAATTCGGTCGAGAGTTCGGCAACTTTCCATCGTCCATGCTTTGAATTGGCTGCCCTTCTGGCGAAGTAAGTTCCCATGCGAACGGCTTTACTTAAGCCTCTACGCAGGCGTGAGCGTTTGATTTTGTAGAGTACGCGGTCGCGACCGAAACGTGACTTTGATTTGTCGACTTCAAACTCGACACCCTGACGAGTGGCCAAATCTAAAGCACTTTGATCGGGCGCCTGACCGATGAGGTATATCGGCTCTTCGTTGTCGACTCGAAAGTCGGTAGTGGGCAAGGCCGCGCTTGTATTTACCGCTAAGGTTTCAGCCAGGTTTTCAGTTTCGCGTTCAAACTCAATGCTTCCGGTAACTGAGGCCGTTGTTTGCGCGAGGCCGATCTGAAAGCCACCAGTGATGGCGATTCCAAGGCGAATGACGTCAAGTGAGAATCCACTTTTTTCTATATTTTCTATTGAAGGCAGAATCGAGTCTAAGTCAGTGCCGATCGCGCTTACGAAATGGTCGAGATTTCTGGTGAGTCGGTCAGCAGGCTCTTGAGCCTGACCCGATTCGGCTAAGGTTGCGGGTTGGGGTTCGGCACCCTCTTGAGAGGTGCGATCCCAATCAAACCGAAATGAAACTGCGGCGCCCACCGTCGCAAACGGCAGTACCATACCCGAAGCGTCAAAGCCCATTTCGAGTCTGAATTTTTGGGGCCGCCACTTTGCGTGTGAGGTGTTGATGTCGTATAAACTGGTGGCGATCGCTCTAAATCGTTCGGTAGCGTAGCTGACATTTTTTCTAAATTGAGCTTCGTTCTTGATGAGTTTTGACGATAAGGCGCCGCGAATAACGGGTTCTACTTGTTGAGTGAGATTGGCGGTACGCGGATTTCCAGAGACCAAGACTTTTGGTCGCCGGTCGCTGTTTTCGTTGCCTCTCGAATTTTTTTGGCTGCCAGTTGCAGAGGTGGGTTTCCAGACAGTCTGAACAGCCGCGGTGCCTCCGAAAAGTAGTGGTCCAAAAATTCCGCTGGCAGTCAGGCCGAGTTTCGAAACCACGGCGCAAAGTCGCCAAGGAACCAAGCCTTCAATTGGCGAAGCCTCTGGTGACGACTCTTGAGTGGCTTCTTCAATTGCTTTTGAATGCAAACTCAGCGTCTCTTCAATTGCGTCTGTGGTCTTTCTATTTACGTCTGACGGCGTTTCTGAATCTTCGGTGCTGGCGATGTCGTACCAATCAGTTGGCAGCGAAGCATTTGTGGTCGGTCGTTTGAACCGACAGCTTGAGAGGGCTGACATTAAAAGAACAAGAAGAATGCTCAAAAAGGGCTTAGTTAAATGCATTTTGATCGGGGCTCTATTTTTCATCGGGCGAAGACTCCTAATAAAGGTATTTTTTAAACTGTTTGTATTTACGGAAGGATCGGATCAGCGCTGTTTGAATAGATCAGAGTGATTCCTTTTTGCCCGCTGACCGCGAATATCGGGCCTAGGCCGGCAGTTAGGGTCACTGATAGGCCAACACCGACCGTGCGTAGCATCCAGGCGTTTGAGTCTTTTGAATCTTTTCGGGTTGAATCTTTTCGGATGGCGTTCGAGACCGTCAGTGCGTTGAGTGACTGAAGGGTTGACTCGTTAACCGATGCAATGACCTGTTTGAGTGAATCAGTGTAGGTCGTCGCTGAAACAGCAACACTAGCGGGTTGACGATTTTTGTCTAAGCCTACGATTTGTTGTTCGCCCGCAGTACTCGTTGCGGGTAAAAGAGCGGTCGCCAAAAAGGCCGCGAAACCAACTGCGAAGGGTGTTGTGAATTGAATGTCGAGTTTCATATTAGAGTACCACCTGTAGGCGTAGCGAGCCCACGACTGCGTTGTCTGCCGTTGAATTCATGCCCGGATTTATGATCACTTGAAGGTCGGGTTGTACGATGAACCATTGTTTGACCTTGGTTTGGTAAGTGAACTCAATGGCAGTTTCACGCGCGAGGTTCGGCCCTAAATCGAGGTCGTTGGCCGACTTCGCTTGTGTGATCGCAAGACCTAGTTGGTCTTCGTCGCGAGTCTGAATCAACCCGGTATAGTTAAGGCCAGTCGCCCAAGAATGATCGATCGAACCCCGAGCGCTTAGCCCTACTCTAAAAAATCCACTGAGGCCTCGTGGGTCGCGGGAGCTCGGTGAATAAAGTTTTTGATTTGCCATAAAGTAGGCGCCTCGTGCGTGTTCTTGCGCGGTGTAGGTCCAAGCTGCGATTGAGTAGCGGCCATCGAAATCGCCGATTTTCTGGTTACGCGCCATTTCAGCAATCGCTAGACCACCGTCTTCAGAAGACAGCGGCGTGCCACCAGGTACTCCATCATAGAGTGCCGTTGAGATTTCCCAATCGGCCATCGGCCGTATTCTCGCTCGAATTGCCATGCCTGACTCAGGAAATATCGAAGGGCCGTTTGCGCCGGTGTGTGACAGTTCGGGGCCGACACCGAAAGAACTATTCGCGAAAAGTTTAGAGGCATCAGTTGAATAAAACTCTGAATTCAAATCGTGGTACCCCGCTAAGACTGATAGAGCACCATCGTTGAATTCTTTTTGTACCCAGGCCTGGTAAAGTCTGACAGCTTTTGGTGCGTCGATATTGCTCGAAACTTGAACGTCGCCGACTGAGCGGGCTAGTGAATCGCCGTGAGTGGCCAGACCTTGTACGAAGAGGCTGGTGCCGCTCAGACTCGCTAACTGCGCTAGGTCGAGGCGGGCATCGATCAATAGGTTTCCGGCTTGATTGAGTTTATGTTCAATACCGCCGCTTAGCAGCCCACTGGTTTGGGCGGTATACGATAATCCTAACGAGTAGGCTTTGTCGGCTTGCGGAGCGGTGGCTTCAGTTGTCGCAGGGGGGGCGTCAGCGCGATCAGTCGAATCGGCATAGCTCAGAGTCTCGAAAGTAAGAACGCATATAGCGAAGATTGTCATAGTAAATCGGCGACTTAGCATAGAAGTGTTAGCTCCTCATTTTGTTTTGGCTGTCATGTCTGTTTCTGTCCTGGTGGTTACTGGCCAAGTTCTTGGGTAGCAACCTCAGGTTTGTTCAATAATGATAATGTTTATCATTATCATTCATCACAAAGTCAAGTTACTTTTTTTGGCCATTAGAAAAAAGGGCCAACTGGCGGTCTAGGTCGAGGGCCCATGCTAAAAGATTAAGGCTTCTTCTTGTTGTCAACTCAGCGTAGGTATGGCAATCGCGAGTGAGGATATTCTAGGACAAATTATGGAAATAAAGCCCCCCAGTAGTGACGGTCTCGTCAACGAGAATGGCCACGGCATTACGCCTGGCAGCGAGGTCTCTGACCTTTTGAATCAAATCAATGCTAATCGTAAAGCCAAGGCCGCCCGCGCGGCGCGAACGCTGACGAAAAAACAGCAAGAATCGCTGCACAAGAATCTGTTTGGCGGAATTGTGGGCAATGTTCTCGAGTGGTTTGATTTTGCGGTGTTTGGTTTTTTGGCCCCCATTGTGGGAGAAAAGTTTTTTCCTTCTGATGATCCGCTCGATTCGCTCTTGAGTGCCTTTAGTGTTTTTGCCGCAGCCTTTTTGGTTAGGCCAATTGGCGGAGTTATTTTTGGGTATATTGGTGATCAATTGGGGCGGCAGAAAGCGCTTCAAATCTCGGTGATGATGATGGCGGTGCCGACGTTCTTGATTGGTTGTTTACCGACTCACGCTGATATCGGTATGGCCGCACCGATCTTGCTTATTTTATTGCGAATTGCCCAGGGGCTTTCGGTTGGTGGTGAATTGATCGGATCAATCGCATATGTAGCCGAGACGGCGCCCGAGAAAAAACGAGGGTTTTACAGCAGTTGGACCTTTGCGAGTTGTTACGGCGGTATCATGTTGGGTTCGCTCAGTGCGGTCGGTCTCAGTGCTATTCTAGGCCCCGAAGAAATGGCTAGTTGGGGTTGGCGTTTACCGTTCTTGTTTGGAATTGTGATTGGCTTTGTGGCGATCTGGATGCGAACCGAACTTGATGAAACTCCGGTTTTTGAAAAAATGAAAGCCCAAGGCAAGTTGGGTGGAAATCCTTTAGCTGAAGCGATCGAGTTAGCGCCGGGTGGTATTTTTCACGCGGCGATGTTGGTCATTCTAGTTGGTGGCGGATTTTACATGCTCTTTGTTTGGTGGCCAACTCTGTTGAGTCGCTATGTGCACCCTCATGTGAAATATGCGATGGAGCTCAATACGGTTTCGATGTTGGTCTTGATTGTTTTGATACCCATCACGGGTTGGCTATCAGATCGGGTCGGGCGTAGACAACTCTTGGTCTTGAGTAGCGCGTGCATGACATTTTTGACGTTGCCGCTCTTTATGTTGGTTGAGCAAGGCGGGTTTTTTCCGGTCTTGGTTGCGCAATTGACGTTTTCAGTGATGATGGCGTTTTTTCTGGGACCCATTCCGGCCACTTTAGTCGAAATGTTTCCGGCGCGCATTCGATACAGCGCCATCGGGTTAAGCTACAATATCTCGTTGTGTATTTTTGGTGGCACGGCACCACTTTTGGCAACCTGGCTCGTGAAAACCTATCACACAGTCTATGCTCCGGCCTTGTACCTGGTGTTGTTATCGGCGCTGAATTTCTTCGCGGCGTGGCGCTTACCCGAAAAAAGTTTGAAGTGAAGACGTGATTCGTAGTGATTAGAAGATTGTAGGTCAAACTGCGGTTCACTGATAACTCCTCAAAAATATTGAATAAATAACCCTATCGTCTCTCAGTAATCAGGAAAGTGAACCCCCTTGCGTTTACGTACGTTTTTATGTACACTTTTGTGGTATGAGTACTACTCTAAAATTAAAAAAACCTACCGATCTGCGAGAAAACCTCTTTGAAACGTTGGAGCAATCAAGCGACGGGGTGAAATTTCTTATTCACCACAAAAGCGGTAGCTCGGTTTTGCAAAGCGAGTCGGCGTACTTAGATCTTTTGGAGCAGATCGAAACTTTGCAGTCGATCAATCATGGTCTTCAAGACTATCTCGACGGAAAAATCCATCCACACG
Organism: Oligoflexia bacterium; assembly: GCA_903895855.1. Taxonomy (GTDB): domain Bacteria; phylum Bdellovibrionota; class UBA1018; order UBA1018; family UBA1018; genus CAITVN01. The sequence goes on from CAITVN010000015.1 coordinate 79,973, forward strand.
AATCGATGAAAGAACACCTACGAGCGTATGCCAAAAAGTGGAAAAAATAAGCCCCTAGTTTGGGCTGATCAGGCGAAAAAAGATCTCGAACGTATTTTCGATCACATCGCGGAAAACTTTTCTGTCGAGCATGCCACTTCAGTTACCTTTCAAATCATCGATGAGATTGAAACTCTGGCCCAATTTCCCCGAAAAGGGAGTATGTCGAAGTGCTTTAGCGAAATGCGCGAACTAGTCGTTCAATCGAATACTGTTTACTACCGAAACAACGAAGAAGACATCGTCGTCGCGAGTATTCGTCCCAGAAAAACGGCGGCTATTAAAAAAATTGAGTAGAATAGTGCGCGCCCAGTTTTGCTGGGGTGAACTAGGACAGATTGTATTGCAGTACAATCTTTAGTATGATAAATTGTAGTAGTATGCAAAATGTAGGTGCCTCAAATTTGCGCTACCTTACCCCCCATGTTGACCCATTTTTGAAAAAGAAGATGGTCTTTTTAGGGGGGCCTAGGCAAGTAGGTAAAACGACCCTTTGTCTAAGCTTTCTTGATCCGCCCAGTGAGCTCAATTCTGCATATATGAATTGGGACGATATTCATGTTCAAAAAAAGATCAGGACGGGCGAGCTTTCTAATGATCCTATAATCGTCTTCGATGAGATTCATAAATTCAAGAACTGGAGAAACCTAGTAAAAGGTTTTTATGACAAAAAGAAAAGCATTCAGAAGTATTTGGTGACGGGTTCAGCGAGACTTGACTACTATCGTCGTGGCGGTGATTCACTGTTGGGACGCTATTACTACTTGAGACTCCATCCGTTCACTGTCGCAGAGTTACAGACCCATTCGAAAAACGACTTTGCCGCACTCCTCAAATTTGGTGGATTTCCAGAGCCTCTCTTTACCCAAAGCGAAAGAGAATGGAAAATTTGGTGCCGACAAAGATTGTACCGAGTGGTTCATGACGACATTCGAGACCTTGAAAATTTGCACGATCTGTCCAAAATTGAAATGCTTGCCGAAAACTTGCCAGTGCGAGTAGGTTCGCAGTTGTCGATTAACAACCTGGCAAATGATTTGCAGGTTAATTTTAGAACGGCTGAGAATTGGGTCTCAATCTTAGAGCGTATCTATTTTTGCTATCGAGTCTTGCCCTATGGTCCGCCAAAAATTAGCGCCGTGAAGAAAGAGAAAAAGCTCTATTTATGGGATTGGAGCATCATTGAAGGTGAGGGGCCTAAATTCGAAAATTTGGTTGCGAGTCATCTATTAAAATGGTGCCATTATATTGAAGACACTGAAGGCGATGAGATGGAATTGCGTTTTCTGAGGGATCTAGAAAAACGCGAACTCGATTTTGTCGTAATTAAGAACAAAAAGCCCATTTTTGCCGTCGAATGTAAAACGGGAGAAAAAGGCGTGTCTCGACACATTCATTACTTTAAAGATCGTGTACCTGTACCCATGTTTTATCAAGTTCATTTAGGTACTAAAGACTACACCCCCGAACCCCGAATTAGAGTCTTACCCTTTGTCAAATTCTCTCAAGAAATCGGTTTGGTTTAGGTTTGAGCGCTTTATAGGGTATTTTACTAGAAAAGTTTAACAGACACTCCGACGCCGGGGCTTGGTATGCCAGTGGTCGGAAACTTAGTTGCGCTATTTTGAGTGCCCATGTTTTGTTTGCCTGCATCTTTTTCAACTGATCGCGAAAACTCACGAAGGCACGACTCGTAACCCGCATCGTCGGTTTTATAAATCACACTGCATTTAGCTATTTAGGGGCGCTAAAAGAGCGCCGCTAGAACGTTTTTCGCCCCGCCCACAAAGCCAGCGAAACCCAAATTGCCGTGCGCATCGGCATCGCGACCAGCGTTCGTTTTTCGTAGACTCCACCCAGGGCAATGTAGGCAAAGAAGGCGGCGAGCACGACCACCGAAATGACTGCGACGGTTCTCGCTAGCCGCCGAACCCAATTTTTTTGAGTCAAGCGGCCGGCGCCGACGCCGATGAACGCGAAGCCTGAGAGAAAATTAAACCACAGAACAAACTGAACAGTTGAACCCGCGGCCTGTCTTGCAGACCCGTCAATAAAGAGAACTGAGCCGCCCTCGGTAATCGTCATGAGGCCGAAAATGATCGATAGAACTGGAATGGCGAATCTAAATATTGGGTTCATGGTGACGGTGGCATCATTCCGGCGGTGACTGAAACGACTTTCTTACGACTGAGTACTCGAGACATTCCTGCGAACATTGAGTTTTTAAATCCCGTCAGCACAGTAGGTTTTGCTCGAGCCTTGAGCTCACGAACCGCAACGTCAACCACGGTCTCAGGCGTTTGTGAAAGATTTTTCGGTAGGTCTTCTTTTTTACCACCTGCATTGACTTGAAAATTCGTTTCGGTGATTCCGGGGCACAGACCCATGACATAAACTCCTCTTGATTTTTGTTCAAACCAAAGAGAATCGCTGAGTGATGAGACGAACGCTTTTGTCGCGCAATACAGTGCCATATTCGGGGTCGGCATAAACGCCAGTGCAGAAGAAGTGTTAATTAAAGCGTCGCCGGGCTTTGAATTTTTAAGAAAAGTGTAAGCCAGTTTAACTAAAGCTTCGCAGTTTAGGTGAAACATTTGCAATTGGGCTTCGTACCCCACGTCTGTGAAACTACCGAGCGTGGCGACGCCTGCGTTGTTCACGAGTAAGTTGAAGTGTGAATTCGACAAAGCCTGAACGGTAGCAGTTTGGCCTTCGCTCGTCGAAAGGTCTGCCACTAGGTAGCGATGCTGGCTGCCGAGCTGTGAAGTGACAGCTTTGAGTTTGTTTTCGTTTCGTGCAACCAAGGTGAGGGTGTAACCCTCTTTTGCTAACCGAATGGCAAATGCTCTGCCGATACCTTCACTGCCGCCTGTGATCATTGCTGTCTTTGTCATCTGTGAACTCCTGGTCATGTGTGACCTTCTTGTGGTTTCTTGGCTGTTGAAATATCATTATTGCTCTCAAAAATGCAACGTCTGTGAGTTGCTACCCTCAGGAGATGACCACATGAGGCGTTGATAAAGGGTTGCATCCTGAAAACTTGCCTGAGTGAAATTGTTGCCTGCGGTGACAGAAGTAATGGAATGAACCCGCCCCTCCTATACTTTGGTCTGCTGGGCTTAGAATATAGGAAACCTCATCTTATTAGTAGCTATCAGGAGAGATATTAGTTGCTATAAATGATGTTAATAGCTAAAATATGAGCTATAAAATGGAGGCCTGGTTTCATGTTGTCATTGTCTGGTCCGCGTGATGTTCAGGCTCAAGTTGCCGCGAGATTTAAGCGAATGCGCCTTCAGCAAGGCCTGAAGCAGTCGACGGTGGCAACGCGAAGCGGGGTGTCACTTTCGAGTATCAAGCGTTTCGAGGTGAGTGGTGAAATATCTTTCGCTAGTCTCACGAGAGTTGCATTGGTGCTTGGGGCCTTGACTGATTTTGACGGTATTTTTGCAGAAAAAGAGATCGTCAAGATTGAGGATTGGGCTGGGACTGCTTCTTCATTAAGAGAACGGGGAACTAAATGACGACCCCCACTTTGTCGTCAGGGCTTTCTTCAGTATCGAAACTTCGGGTAAGCCTCAAGTGGGATTCTCAGGTAACGCTTGAGGTGGGGACTCTCGCGAAAAATGCGGTGGGACGCATCGCTTTTGAGTATAGTCCTTCGTGGTTAGAATCTCAGCCACACAGTCTCTCACCATTTAAGTTAGATAATCGTGGGGGTGTTCAACTGGCGCAAACCGAACGAACCCCATTTAACGGCCTTTTTGGTGCCTTTTCAGACTCGCTTCCCGATGGTTGGGGCTTGCTTTTGATGGAACGAGGTTTGAGGCGACTAGGCGTCGCATTTGAAGAAACTACCGCTTTAGATCATCTGGCTTGGGTAGGGCAACGGGCGATGGGGGCGCTTTGCTACGAGCCATGCTATGAGTTTACTGATCAGTCTAAAATCAGGGTAGACTTAGAACGGCTCAATACTGAATCGCAGAAAATTTTGACAGGTCGAACTAGCGCAGTCTTGACTCAACTCATTGCCCTCGGTGGCTCTCCTGGAGGTGCGCGACCTAAGGTGATGGTGGGGGTTCAAACAAAGAGGTTGAAAGGCGATACTTATCAAGGTGATCTGGTTTCTGGAAACGAAAGCCTACTGCCTTCAGGGTTTGAGCACTGGCTGCTCAAATTTCGCTCACCCAGCGATCACCCAGAAGACACACTCATTGAGTATCTTTATTCATTGACGGCGAGAAAGGTTGGTCTTGAAGTTGAGCCAACGGCGCTTTTTCAGGGCAAAAATGGCCATATTTGGTTTGGCATGCGAAGATTTGATCGAGCGTCTGGGGGGGCTCGTGTGCACATGCATTCATTGGCCGGGCTACTTCATGCCAATTTTCGCCTTCCGTCGCTTGATTATCAGAGTCTGCTGAAGGTTACTCAAGTTCTAACAAAATCTATGAAAGAAACTGAACAGGCATTTAGGCTGGCGATCTTCAATGCCGAGTTTCATAATCGTGACGATCATGCGAAGAATTTTTCTTTTCTGATGAATCGCCAAGGTGAGTGGCACTTATCTCCGTCTTACGATCTGACTTGGTCAGCGGGAATGGGAGGCGAACATGCGACTTCTTATTGTGGTGAGGGTAAGAGTCCTGGGTTGAGCCAGTACCTCAAGCTGGCTGCCTCTGTAGGGCTACCTGAAAAGCGCGCTCGCGAGGTCATCACTGAAGTTCAAAGTGGTCGAAGTTCACTTTTGAAAAGTGCTCGTGAATTTGGGGTTAAGTCTTTGCTTAAGAAGATGGGCGGCAAATCGCTGGCTTGACACCCAAGCAGCCAGGCTGTACGCAGCCACTCATGAATAATCATTTATCGGTGCTGAGTTTTTGCGTGTTGGTCGCCTCGTCGTTTGCCGCTTCTGTGGCCCATGCCGAGGTTTTAGCGCCCCGGGTTACTTTTGCCAAACCGCAATTGCAGACAATCTCAAACGATGTTTTTAAAAATGTCGTCGTCCTCAAAATGGTTGAGGGTTCGAAAGTTCGCCTGCGTAACCAAACTCTCAATTTTGACCCGTCGCGCCTCACTCAAGATGACTTAGCGCTCTTAAAAAGAAATGGGTTAGACCCTCAAGCTGCGGCAAAAGAGGTGCTTCAGGTTCAGCAACTTCTCGCTGGCATTTCAGATGCGGCTCTTCAGCGTTATTTTGAGCTACCAGAAGAGAAATTGGCTAAACAAAAGGCTGAGGCTGAAGCGCTTTCAAAAGAAGAGATGGCCGACCTCGATACTTACTTTGCCTGGGTGATTTCGAAGCCTCAGAACGATGATGTGGTTCTTAAGATCTTAAGCGTTCTCAATTCGCTTAAGGTCGTTGAACTCGCTTATTTACCACCAAAAGCAGTGGGTGCGGTGGTGACTCCTGATTTGTCGGCACAGCAAGGGTACCGAGTGACTTCGCCACAGGGTATCGATGCCAACTATGCCTGGGGATTTCCCGGTGGCAGAGGCGAAGGCATTAAAATTGTCGACGTCGAGTGCGGTTGGAATCTCGACCACGAAGACTTGCCGGCTCGGTTTTGGGGTGGCAACTCAGGCTTTCACGTTTTCATACCGGGCGATCAAGTTGAGCACGGTACTGCAGTCGTGGGCGTCATGGTCGGCAAAGATAACGGCTCAGGCGTTCAGGGCATTTCTCCGGCTGCTGCGATTGGCATGTCTTCGGTAGTGCGTGTAGCCTTCTCGCCGATTGGTGCCGCCATTTCTATCGGAGCCGATGCGTTAAATCGTGGTGATGTATTATTGGTCGAGCAGCATGCACACGGCCCGTCAACGGGAATGGCGTGTAACAGTGCAGCAGTCGAGGGCAATTGCCCGCAGTGGGAATACATCGCACAAGAGTATTGGTCGCCTGATTACGACGCCATAAAAACGGCAACCGCTCGTGGCATTGTGGTGGTTGAAGCTGCTGGTAATGGCGGCATGAATTTAGATTCTCCGATTTACGAAGGGCGATTCAATCGGGCGATTCGCAATTCAGGCGCTATTTTGGTTGGCGGCGGATTTGCCGGCAATCGCAACGCTCACGGTTGGTCAAATTACGGAAGTCGCGTCGATGTTCAAGGTTGGGGCGATAGTGTCATGACTACTGGGTACGGAATGGCTGGCTACCAATATGGCGGTTCAGGTGACGTGAATCGCTTTTACACCCCCGGATTTTCAGGCACTTCAAGCGCAAGCCCAGTAGTGGCTGGCGCAGTAGCCTCGCTACAAGGAATTCTACGAGCTCGGGGAATGCCGGTGCTCACTTCGGTAGGTATGGCTAACTTATTGAAGGCAACGGGGCGCCCGCAGCCAATGGCGACTGCTGCAACTCGTGCGATCGGGCCACTTCCGAATTTGAAGTTCGCTCTCGATCGATTGTTCAATTCGGCCGCAAATTTCTTACCAGTCGGTCTCGGTCGGCCGTATTTTATTTCGCCAGAGTATTCGAGCGGTATGGCGTTCACGATTCCTTATTTGGCCACCGCAAATGGCACCCATATCGAATTGTGGAATCAAGCTGCCGCAAGCGGTAGCCAAGCCTTTGCTCTTAATGCGACCGCCGGTGGGTACTACGAGATTCGTTCAGTTTTTAGTGGCAAATGTGTCGAGGTGTTGAGCTTTATTCGCGAAAATAATGCTGAAATCGGAGAGTGGGACTGTTGGGGTGGTGACAATCAACAATGGATGATCGCGCCAATCACTGGCGATGCGGGTGCCTACACAATCACCAACAAGTTTACCGGCAAATCGCTCGACGCTTACGCCTGGGGAACCGCCGATCGCACCCGACTCACTCAGTGGGATTATCACGGTGGGACGAATCAGCGATTTCATTTTGATCCGTGGTATTAGCCGCAATGGCGTCAGGTTAAGAAATTTCATCGGCGTCGCTTGCACAAACCACGCTCTTCATCTTACCTTATCAGTTTTTGGCTTGAATACCTAATTCAGGCCTTGATGAAACAATATCCGCAGCCGCCTGTGTGCCGTTCTTTCAATCTCTGACTTGCTAGGAATCTGCCTCTTTCTTTGGGCTCGCCATCCATGGCTCACCCGTATCGCGGCTTCGGCGCGAACGCTTCCGCTTACGTGAGGCCAAAAGAAAGAGGCAGATTCCTAGCAAGTCAGAGATTGAAAGGGATTTCAGGTGGCGAGGACTTTGTTTCGTCAAGGCCTGAATTAGGTATTCAAGCCAAAATCTCGTTAAAAATGAAAGAAATCAGAGAGTGGTTTGTGCAAGCGACGCCGATGAAATTTCTTAACCTGACTCCATTGGTATTAGCCGGCAGCTCATGGGGCAAAAATGGTACAGAAGTTAAACTGTGGCTCAATTTTCCCCATGCTGAGATCGTAATTGGAAAATGATCTCACTCAAAGTAATCTCCTTACCAAATGAATAAGTCAGATTATTTTATACAGCTAAATCAAGTCACCAAAGATTATCAACTGGGTAAGGTCATTGTTCCTGCCTTAAAGGGCGTTAGCTTAGGCATTGGACTAGGCGAGTTCACGGTGATCGCGGGGCCCTCAGGTAGTGGTAAGACCACGCTGTTGAATCTTATCGGCTGCGTAGATACCGCAACCAGCGGGCAAGTGATTGTGGCCGAAAAAGATACGGCTCGACTAACTGAAGTTGAGTTGACTGATTTACGTCTGCACACGATTGGTTTTATTTTTCAGTCATTTAACCTCATCTCAGTTCTCAATGTGGTTGATAATGTCGAATTTCCGCTTCTTTTGCAGAAGAAAATATCGAAGGCCGAGCGCAAAGAGAGGGTTTTGCACTTCGTCGAGAAGGTAGGCTTACAGGGGCACCTCAATCATCGCCCGAACGAGCTTTCGGGGGGCCAACGCCAGCGAGTGGCCATCGCCCGAGCGCTCGTGACTCAGCCTAAGATCGTATTGGCTGACGAGCCGACGGCGAATCTCGATTCAAAGACGGGTCAAACGATTATCGATCTCATGAAACACATCAATGAGACCGAGAAGACTACGTTTCTTTTTTCAACTCATGACCATCACATCATTCAGCATGCAAGGCGGGTCATTGAGCTTCAAGACGGGTTGATTACGAAATCTTGATCAACGGTGAGGAAAATTAATGCTTTTACTGAAACTAGCCTTTCGAAATATTTTGCTTCACAAGTTAAAGACTTCGGTCATCGGTGCCATCATCGTGATCGGAACGGTGCTTGCCGTAGTCGGCAACTCACTTGTTGATGCGGTGAGTACCGGTATGCAAAAAAGCATCGTGCAGAGTCTGGCTGGGCACATACAAATTTACTCGAGTCACGCCAAAGAAAAATTGGCTCTTTTTGGTGATACGGGGGGCAACGTAACCGACATTGGTCATGTCAGAGATTTTAGGCGGGTAAAAGAGACTCTGATGCGCGAGATTCCTGACATTCAATCTATGATACCGATGGGTACTAACTTTGCCTTTATCAATCCGGGTAATGTTCTTGATTCAAAACTTGAAGAATACCGAAAGAACGAAAAAGAGAAGTCGGCAACTGAACTCGTTTCGACGAAAGAGCACATTCGAAATATCATTCTAGATATTCAAGAAGGGTTGCCAAGAATTGCGGTGATGATTGCTGCAGAAGATGATCCGACGCTGAAGAATTCGGCTGAAAATATGAAGCGGGCAACTTCAGAGACGTTCTGGAGTCAATTTGAGGCAAAGCGCGAAGAGAGTCTTGAATTTTTGGCTAATCGAATTGCACCACTCATCTTTGATGACAACCAACTATTTTTCAGTTTTGTCGGCACCAGCCCAAAACGGTTTAGTGAGGCTTTCAGTAATTTTGAAATTGTAAAAGGTGAAATGATTCCTGACGGTAGGCGGGGCTTCTTGTTTAGTGATTATTTTTATGAAAACACGGTGAAGCACCGCGTGGCCCGGGTATTTGATGAAATTCAAGAGCGCCTCACAAAACACCACGAAACCATTGCTGCCGAGAAAGCTCTGCAAGACAAGATTAAAACGAATGTCGCCTCTGCTGCTGAGGTTTACAGTCAAATTGATCCGGCCGCATCTAGAATCATTGTACCAAAGCTCAAGTCATTCTTGAAATCTGAAAGCGGCGATTTGCGAGAACTGGTGCGATTTTTTTTAAATGTGAGTGATGCCAATTTTTTCGAGCGATTCAATTTCTTCTACGCCGAAATTGCGCCAAGGATTCGACTTTATAAAATGGGGCTGGGAGAGGTGTTTCCGCTCAGTGCTTTTGCAAAGAGTGGGTTTTCGACAGCGGTCAATGTCAAGGTCTATGGGACCTATCACTTCAAGAGTTTTGAAAGTTCACCGATCGCGGGTAACTTTTGTTTACTTGATCTGATTTCGTTTCGAGAGCTCTATGGCTTTCAGTCTGACGACCGAGTGAAAGAGTCTCAGTCGCTTGAAAAAGAAATGGGTCTAGTCGATTTTGATCGCTCAGGAGTTGATGCATTGTTTTCTAAGAAGGATTTGACGAAGCCAGGCGTGGCCGCGAAGTCTGCAAAGATTGCGGTGCCTCAATCGTTTGGATCGTTCAAAGAAAAGCAGACCTCGTATCAGCAAGTTTACAGTGACTCAGAGATGGAAAATGGGGTCTTTCTGAATACCGCAATTTTCATTAAAGACGTGGGTAAAGTGTCGCAAGTAATCGCGAAAATCAATGAGGTTTCAAAGAAAGAAAAGCTAGAGATTCAAGCTATTGATTACAATGAAGCGGCAGGGTTGGTTGGTCAGTTGTCTTTTGTGGTGAGAGCTATTCTATTCGTCTGCGTCGCGATCATTTTTGCAGTGGCAACGTTTATTATCATGAACTCGATGTTGATGGCGGCGCTTGAGCGTACGAAAGAGATTGGTACGATGCGTGCGATTGGGGCCCAAAGGCGTTTTATTTTGCTTTTGTTCTTGAATGAGGCGTCGGTACTCAGTTTTATTTTTAGTATCTTGGGCTCTGCAATCGCTGTGCTTATTTTGTTTTGGTTGGGCAGAGTCGGCATACCGGCGGGCGGAGACGTAGCGACCTTCTTTTTCAGCGGGCCGCGACTGTACCCGGCGGTGCACTGGATACACGTATTTGTCGTCTTGCTTGCAATGACATTCATTTCAATTGTTTCGACTCAGTATCCGGCATGGCGGGCAATGCGAATTTCGCCCATTGAGGCTATGCGATCAGCAAAATGAAGTGATGAGAACCGCAAAATGAGGAGTCTTAGTTTATGAATCCATTTTTATTGATCGCTGCGAGAAACTTAGTAAAAAATCGCTCGCGAACTCTTCTCTTGGGGGGGGCCGTTGCTTCGGTAACCTTGTTACTGGTGGTTTTGCTCGGAGTCGTCGCGGGGGTCAGACAAACCTTGCTTGAGAATGCCCTAGCGCTTTCGAGTGGGCACGTGAATGTGGGTGGGTTTTATAAAATCAGCCAATCGTCAGCGTCGCCCATTCTCACGGGCTTTCAACCCATTAAGAAATTGGTAACTGAGACGGTGCCCAATGCGACTCTGATATTAGAGCGCATCAAGGCATGGGGCAAGATTATTTCTGAGGAGGGCGCCGTACAAATTCCTGTCTGGGGCGTCGATGTGAAGCGAGAAAAAGAGATTCTCGGCAAACTGATGCTAGCTCCCAAGCGTGACTACATTGAGGGCTTCAAGTTAGCTGAAGGCCAGACCGAGTTTGAAGGCGGTGTTGATCAACTGGCCAATCGAGCCGGCATTATTTTATTCGCCACCCACGCAAGAAAGTTAAAAGTTCGGGTGGGTGATACGGTGACGCTTTCTGTGCCGACTTATCGAAATATGTCGAATACGAAAGATGTCAGGGTCGTCGCCGTGTTGAAAGATCTTGGCATGATGTCGGCCTATACGGCTTTCATGAATGACCTAGATGCTCGCGAGCTCTACCAAATGCAGCCCGATACGACTGGGCAGATCATGATCTATTTTCGCAATTTATCTGAAGCGAGTGACGGCGAAAATAAAATACGAAAAGCATTGAGTGAACGGGGGTATCCGATGCTTGATAAAGATCCGAATCCGTTTTGGATGAAATTCGGCCGTATTTCGGCTGAGAGCTGGACGGGTCAGAAAATCGATGTCACGAATTGGGAAGATGAAACCTCATTCATTAAGTGGATTCTAGATGTCTACAATGCTCTCACCTTCTTGTTGACGGGTATCTTGATGCTCATTGTGGTCTTGGGCCTGGTCAACTCACTTTGGATGTCGATTCGTGAGCGTACCGGTGAAATCGGAACGTTGCGCGCGATTGGCCTTCAACGATCAAAAGTACGCCTGATGTTTGTGATCGAGGCATTTCTACTGTCATCGAGCTCAGCTGCCGTTGGGGTTGCACTGGGAACCCTATTTAACTTAATCTTAAATTCACTGCACCTGCCCATTCGTGGTGAAGCGTTTCAAATGTTTTTGATGTCACATACCTTGACCGTGGCAGTGCGAGGGCAAGATGTCTTCTTCACTTTTTTGGCGATTACGATCTTCTTAACCTTGGGGTCGCTTTATCCTTCAAGTAAGGCGAGCAAACTCAAACCCATTACCGCAATGAATGAGGCAGTATGAATTTGATGAAGCAACTGAATCTATTTCTTTTGGTTAGTCTAACCTTGGGGCTCGCTTCGGGAGTGTGGGCTGCCGAGAATCAGACCCCTGCGGTGGTTGGCCAATTGAGTGCGGCACAGGCTCTTGATCTGGTAAAAGTGGTAGATGAACGCCAACGAAACACTGGCGACTATCAGAGTCTTTGTTATGTGAAAGAGACTGAAAAGAACAAAGAGCCTCGAGTCTATCAGCTGGTTGTTTATCGCCGTGATACTGATGACAAGTTCATGCTCTTGTTTACGAAGCCTAAAGAAGAGGCTGGTAAAGGGTATTTGAAGATCGATAAAAATCTTTGGCTGTATGACCCATCAACTGGAAAGTGGACTCGTAGAACCGAACGAGAGCGTTTGGGAGGTACCAATTCGAGAAGGTCTGACTTTGACGAATCGAGATTGGCCGATGAGTACACGGTTGAGTCAGAGGGGGCCGATGTTTTAGGGGCGTTTAAGGTTCATAAGCTCAAATTGACTTCGAAACCGAATATCGATGTTGCTTATCCGTTGATCAAATTGATGGTCGATCAAGAAAGTCAAAATACCTTAAAGCGCGAAGAGTTTGCGCTGTCTGGAAAACTACTTCGTACCACTTACTACCCAAAGTGGAAAAAACAGTTCAGCGCATCGAAAAAAGCTGACGTCTGGATACCAGAAGAGATGCGAGTTTTTGACGAACTCGAAAAAGGAAATTCGACGGTGATTCTGATAAAAGAGACCGCTTTAGAGTCTCTCGATAAAAATATTTTTACGAAGGCTTGGATTGAAGCCAAAAGCAAATAGGGAGTTTATGATGCGCAAACGATTTGGCCTAGCACCTGTTTTGTCTCTGCTCTTTTCTTTTTGGTTTTCTTTGGGATTTTCTTTGGTTTCACTAGCTGAAGAGTTTCCGGAGGCAGGAATGGGCGAGACCCATGGAATTTCGCTCGAAGAGAAATCTTCAACAGAAAACGATCGATTTCGTCTTGGAGGAGCACTCTGGAGTGAAGTTTCTGTTTACGGTTTAGATTCACAGGCGAGTCAGCGCGATTACTTTTCAAACACGAATCAGTTCTGGTTGTATGGTGAGGGTAAGCTTCGAGATGATATTAGGGCCTTGATACGTGGTAAGCTTCTGTTCGATTCAACAGCGAGAGAGACTGTGCCAAACCTGATTACGGGCGCAGTTCAAAAACGCTACCAGCCCGATCTTGAAGAAATGAAAATTCAGTTTTCTGCGAAAAAGACTGTTTTTTTTACTCTAGGTAAGCAGAAGATCAAGTGGGGATCAGGCCAGATCTGGAACCCGTCAGATTTTGTGAATGTGATCAAGCGTGATCCGCTGCGCGCGAGCGATGAGCGCACGGGTGTGGTGCTAGTGAAAAGTCATGTTCCCGTGGGTAGTGCTAATCTCTATTCTATTGAGTTGATTGAGGGTGCCTCGCGAGTGTCTGAAGTGGGCCAAGTCTTTCGGGCAGAAGTGCCGATTGCGACTTCTGAGTTAGCGCTCTCAGCGGCATTTCGAAAAGATCGAAAAAGTTTACTCGCCTTAGATTGGTCTTCTGCTTTGGGTAGTATTGATGTTTATACTGAAGCCACTTATTCATCAGGCAGTGATTTAGTCTTTTACGAGTCGACCGATGCAATGACGACCGGGTCACCCTTTCGTAGTTACCGCGAAGAAAAGAGGGGTTTTTATAAAGGTGTGATTGGCGCCAACTATGAGTTTACGTATGCCGATAGCCGGTCGATCACGGCGGGGCTAGAGTATTTTTACAATGGTGAAGGGTACTCTGAAACAGGTAATACACCCTGGGTTTTTGCGAACGGGGCTTATGTTCCGTTTTATCTGGGGCGGCAGTACTTCGGGTCTTACATTCAAATTCCTAACCCAGGCAGCTGGCGAGACGTCTCGTTTACTGTCATCGGAATTTGTAACCTCAGCGACGAAAGTGCGCTCTTTCGCATCAATTCTGATCTAGTCTTTGCCAGAGATCTTAAAGTGAACTTAGGGTTTTCACATCACTTTGGCAAGCGCAGCGGTGAATTCAGATTGGGCGGACAAAGTGACGATCTGATCGCGGGCGTGAGAGTCGATTTCTAGCGGCCCGTCTATCTTTCGACTTGTTCACACCAAAGGTTGGGGTCTTGAGATAAGTCTTGATCGCTAGCAACGCCTGGGCAATCGAGTTTTGTGAAGTCGTCGCAGAGGTTTTGAGGTTCAATTCTATTTGAAGTGAAGTTGAGGTCGTTCATTGTGCCCAAAATTTCGCAACTCGCATTTCGGTACAGTGCCGAGTCCTTGCAGTGGCGCTTGGTGTGCTCAAGTGCAGACTCACCGCAGGTGCCTAACCCGAGGTAGCTCAATTTTTCTAGGTTAGAATAGCTAGTCCAAGGTTGACCTTTCTTGCAGCCATATTTTGCTTTTTCTCTGAATTCACGCAGGTACTCGTCGACATAGAAAGCGGTTTGAATGAGAGCTGGGTTCACGGTTGGGTGCAGGGCCTCACAGGTTTGTACTCGTGAGCGATGAATTTTTCGATGTTGGAAACCCCCCAAAAATTGAAATGCACCATAAGCCTTCGAGCTGGGGTTCACGGCTTTTGCGTTGCCCCCAGACTCACCCAGAAATCTAAAGAGCACCATTCTTGGGTCTACCTGATCTCGCTCGTAGGCCCGCTTGAGAATACAGGCAAAGCGGTGCTGATCGCTCGTCGTTAACTGAGAAAATGCTTTCTTAACGATTGGGTTTTCTGACCGTTCGGTTGGCATCTGAAAACAGCCGTTTTTGTCTTCTTTTTCGATCTCTGTGGCGATAGAGATTTGACTGGCAACGGCCGTGGTTAATAAAAGTGCGCAAGTTAACGTAATTTTAGTTCGTAGCATGATGATCCACCCCCATGGATTTTTTATCGGTTTAGAACGGTAGTACTGAGAAACTGATGGTGTTTTCGGCGAGCGACTGGGCATTAATCCACAGTTGTTGTTTATCCTCATCGACATCGTATTGCCAGCTCAGGTGGTAAGATGAGGCAGGAGATTTCCAAGAATTTTGTACCAGAAATTCTACTTCACCAGCCCCGTTCGTTCGAAAATCAATGACTGAGACAGCGTGGTGACCACAGGTGACTCCCGATTTCACCATGCGCCCGAGTAAAGTTTTTTCAACGCGTTCGGCTGGCCCTTTTTGCAATACAGCTGCACAGATGTGCATGGCCAGAACCGATTGATTGGGTTTTCTGAGTTCATTCTTCATCGACGCGATGATCTCTTGATGAGTGAAGTAGCGGCTCGATTCTCTCATTGGTGAGAGAGTAGGCATTTTAAGGGTTCGACAGGAGTTCAGTTTGAGCAAGTCTTCGAGCATGAGTGCCAGGGTTGGTCTTGCAAAGACTTTTGCTCGATCGGCCAGTTGTGAGAGTGAAAATTCGTGCGGAAAACTCCGTGAAGCTTCGATTCTCTTTAGAAAATCTGCAGTCAGTTCAAGTTTCTCTTCATTCGTTTTAGTTCTCGAGAAAAATGACGTTACTTCGAGATCAGAGACAAAGTGTGAAATTTTGCTTCCGAAACGTCGGTTGACTTTTTCTAGCCAATCGATGAAGTCGTTTTCGTCATTCTGTGTGAGATAGGAATCGATGAGATCGTTAGGTACCCATTTCGGGGTAACACTCAGAAGTAAAGTCTTCATACTGAGTTCGAAGTCGCTAAACGAGCAAAACCGGTGTTGTGAACTCATGCGAACCAAGTCTTCAACGTAGCCGCCGTCGAGATTCTCTTCGTCATCATTTGATGTGCCAGCAAAGAGCCCTAAAACAGTTGGGCGGTAGAGCAGGGCCAGCTCAATGGGGTGTACGAACCCTTGATTGTCGATAGTGTTGCCGGACTGGGTGGCACGGTAGCCGAGAGATTGATTGAGAATCGTCGCGGCCGTGTGGGCAAAGCAAGTGCCTGTTGCCCCCTGTCGGGTGATCGGTACGTTTTCGAGTGCTACCTGATCAGCTCTTAATGGCGCCTCAAAGCAAGGTGACATGAGAAAGAGCGATAGCGCAGAGATTGGCAGGCATTGAGTTCGATAAAATAACTGTCGTGTGTTCATAAGAGTTCCCCCGTGTCTTGAAAACACTTGAAACACTGCGTCACAAATAAAGATAGAGACAATTGTTTGCGCGATTCGCCTTCGCGTTCGATGAGATAAATGAGATGCGATCAAAAGGTTTGTTCAATGATATTTAAGATTTAAAGGCGCCCGAAGGCTAGAGCCGAATGGATGCGCCGATTAAGGCATTGTACATCTCGTGTTTCCAGCGGTTAGCGAAAACCATGTCTAATGCTCTGACTCCACCAAAAACGCGCTCGACAAGACTCGTTTCTGCGAACCGAATTCCGAGTTGAAGCCCATAAACCCTTCCTGATCCTTTCCACGACCAGGTTTCGAATCCAACGCCGCCTTCGACCGTGAGTTTTGATCCCAGAAAAAGGGTCGGAAAAACCATCGCCGTCGCCCCAAAACTCTGATTTGTTTTTCCGTTTTCACGACTCTTGACTGAAAATCCACACAAACTTGGACGAATCCACAAAGCTTTGTAAATTCGAAAAAAAGGAGTCCAACCCACATTGCTGGTCAACGTTGCGCCGGCCCCGGGTTGCGAAATAAATTTTGCAGCCACCTCAAAGCTTAGCCACTGTAAAGGCTCTTTTGGATCAGTGTTGTTTTCAGCAATATCGACTACCGATGCTCCGTAGGTAATTTGATGCTGAATTTCAGCGTCAGCGCTGACTAAAGCCGATGATTCAGGCTGAGTCGCAGCAAAGGCCTGTACGAACTGCTCACGATTGAAGGCTTGAGTTGGAGTAATCATGCCATCCTTGGCTTCTACAAATTGATTCTCACGAACCAATTGTCCTTTACCCTCCATGATCGTCTCTTCATTACTTGCGACTTCAACGGTGCCTTGAAGGGTGTGAACGGCAGCCGCTTTATCTTCGGGAACTGAATAAACAAAATCGGTACCTCTGACACCCATTACCGCTGAACGGGTGCGCACCATGAATCGAGGACCCCTTTTTGCCGCTGCATCATCGAGCTTGGGCTTACGAATGATTCCGCGAATTTCACCAGCAATGAGGTCTTGGGTTGGAACCCCATCGTTCGGTGGGCGAACCTCCATCTCGGTCGAACGTCCGATGATGAGTTTTGAGCCATCAGCAAATCGTATTTTGGCAGCACCCTTTGGCCCAGTCTTAATTCGGTCACCGATTTCAATTCGCGTGCCGGGAGCTCCGACTTTATTGCCCTGTGGAGTCTTCACCAGCACAATGCGGTCACCATCGATTGACTCGATAACCGGGCTTGACGGGTTGTCTTTGTTCGCTGAATCGGCGCCCTGATTGTCGGCGGCAATACTCTGACAAGCGATGAGTGAGCCTAGGGTGAACAATAGGGCAACTAAAGTAACCGGCGGCACGATTGATTTTTGTACTGTGGTGTTTTTCATGTAAAACTCACCTTAAGTTATGAGTGAAAAAAAACTGACTAGCAAGCTTAAAGCCCATGTCTTTATTTGTACCAATACCAGGCCGGCGGGCCATGAACGGGGATGTTGCCAATCAAAAGGTTCTGAAGACCTGTTGATCAAGCTAAAAAAAAGGGCGGCCGCACGGGGAGTCTTGACCGACATTCGTATTCAAAAAGCGGGGTGTCTTGATGTTTGTGAGAATGGGCCTGCAATGGTCGTCTACCCAGAGGGAGTTTGGTACGGGCCAGTTAAAGAGACTGATCTTGATGAAATTATCGAGTCGCATTTGATTGCTGGCGCCGCCGTCAAAAGACTGATGATACCTGACAAAATGTAAAAGTTCTGGCCCATTAAGTTTTCGCTGGGTACAATAGGGGTATGTCGAAGGTTCGCCGTAGAATAATACTGATCAATCGGCCTTTTCAATTTCGCTTTGCCATTTTTGTTTGCTCGTGGATTATTGCCATGAGTTTTGTGTACCCCGCCATTCTTCAGCAAGTTTTTAATCTGTTCTTTAGGTACCTAGAGCTCGATCCGATGGGACCCGCCGTTGAGAACATCACCAAGGCTAAGTCTGAAGTATTCACTTTGATCATCACACTTCAAGCCGCGTTTGTTGGCGCTACTTTCTTGCTGAGTATTTTCTTGTCACACCGAATTGCGGGCCCTCTTTATAAATTAGGAAAATATTTTGACAAGGGCGCCGAAGGCGATATTTCTGAAGACCTTCATTTTCGAAAGGCCGACCACTTCAAAGAACTCGCTAGCAAATACAATCACTTCTTAGTGGGCCTTCGAGGTAGGTTTTCTCGCAGCGCTAGTTTAGCAGTCGAGGCCACAGAGGCTATTGAGAGACTAGAAAGTCAGCCCGAATTTTCGCAGCTTTCGTCGAATTCTGATTGGAAAAAAATTCGAGAAAAATTGGCTGAAATAAAAAAAACCAATCAGTAGAGTTTACCTTGATTAAGTTTCGTCCACATCATTTTCTGTGTAACTTGGGTTTTCAAGGAAACGGATATTCGCCTGAGTTCACTGAAAATTTCAGGTTGATCAACGCCCTTACAGTAGGGGCTGCGGGTGACGCGGGCAGGGTTGAAATCGAAGTGACTCTTGAAACCGATTCGATCTGCGGTCCTTGTCCGAATCGAAATCAAAGTCGGTGTGCCACTCAAGACAAGATTGATAGGCTTGATGAGGCGCATGCTGAAATACTGAGTTTAAAAGATGGCGAACGATTAACCTGGGTCGAAGCCTTAGCGCGAATTAAGAAAGAGTTTAGCCTTGAGAAGTTTCACAAGGCCTGTGCGCCTTGTTCATGGAAAGATTCGGGATATTGCGAGAGTGCGCTCAGAAAGTTACACGGTCAGAAATAATCGAGGTCATGCCAATGAAACCAGCCAGAGAAAAGCTATGCCCAAATTGGATGCTTACAAAACCCAGTCGAACCTTCGTTATAACGGCCTGTTTAGCGGTGTTTCTTTCGGGCATTGCGTTCGCTGCGCCATCTACGAAGCGTGTAAAGAAGCCGATTAAGAAGGCTGCGAGGGTAGAAAAAGTAGATCCCGAACGCGTATTAATTGAAGAGTTGGTTCGGTTTCAAAAAGGTGATCTGCAGGCTAGAAAAAAACCAAGAGTGAGCAAGGTTCCAGGGCAAGATAGTTGGGCAGATTACTGGGCCGCCATTGCACTCGACAAAGATCTGAAGAACCTCAAGGCTAGCCCAATGCCACTAAGTAAGGCGAAGCTTCTCAAATATGAAAACTGGAACAATGGCTCTAGCAGATTTTTGGCCCAGTTCGCGCAGTCAGCCTGGTTGAAAAAAGTTAGAGAGTGGCAGATCGATGCCGATTTTTCGGCTGCAGACACGGCGTTCAAAATTAAAGACTATGCAGTGGGATTTAATTTACTCACGAGAGGCTTTGATCGCCTCGGATTAGGTAATGGCCAGATTCAGGGTCGGCAATTACTGACGAAATCAGTGGCCGACTTATTTTCTCAATTTTGCTCGGTGACTAAAGATTCGCTGATTCTGAAGCGTTGCTCACTTTGGGCGTGGGTCTTAGTTGATCAAGTGGGATCAAATTCACCCGCCGGAAAATTGGTGATGGGCCGACTTAAAAGTTTGATTGGTGATTTTCGGTCGTCAAAGATTTCTTCAAAGCAAACTCAAAACTATTCAGCGCCTGATCCCGATCTTGCTCTATTTGATGAAGCGTTTGACGATTACTCGCATGATCGAAATGGAAAAGGCGAAGAAAAATTTCGAAAAATTCTGCAAGATTTTCCTCGCTCAGCCCACCGACATCGAGCGCGCTACTGGCTGGGTCATTGTTTAGTGAAGGCGGGCAAAGAGCCCGAATCGAGACTGGTTTGGGCGCAAGTGGCTTCAGAGAGTCCAATGACTTGGTACGGTTTGAGGGCAGCCGAACTTTTGAATCAAGATCCTCGCCTACGGTTTGCGGCAGAGCTGCCTGTCGAGCTGAATGGCAATCCTGATTGGCGAGGGTTTACCCCTGCCCAGTTAGAGCGGGTTGAGCGCCTTCAGTCGTTGGCTAAAGTTGCAGGGGCAGGTGAATTTCTTTCATTAGAGGCCGATGCCTTGGTGATGCGTTCGCAGTGGTCAGATGCGCAAGTGCTGCAAGTGGCTTCGGTGGTTTGCGATGGGGCGAGTTATCGCCTGTGCTTTCAGACTTTGGGCGAACTCATTCAGCGCGGCAGTGATGCAGTTTACACTTCGTGGGGGCGAAAGCGGGCGTTTCCGCGGCCGTTTTTAGACTCGATTGAAGAGGTGGCAAAAAGAGAGGGATTAGATCCTTGGTTGGTGATTGGCCTGATCAAGCAAGAGTCTGCTTTTGAGGCCGGCGTGCGTTCGAGCGCAAATGCTCAGGGGCTCATGCAGCTCATGCCCGCAACAGCGCTAGAGGTTAATCCGGCTCTTGATGTTTCTGATCTTCAAGACCCCAAAACAAATATTGAGACAGGCGCCAAGTACCTGAAAATGCTTTTGACTCAATTCAAAGGAAATGTGCCATTTGCTTTGGCTGCCTACAATGCGGGGCCTCACCGTGTGAAGAAATGGGTTGAAGACAAACGCCATGAAGGCGGAATGGAATTTTTCATGGAGCGCATTCCGTTTAAAGAAACGCGCGACTATGTGGCTTCGATCATGCGAAATTACTATTGGTATTACACCGAGAACGATTCGACTTTGAAGCCGAAATGGTCTGATTTTTGGGTTGCACCGGTAGAGGCGCAGGTGAGTGCCGCGAAGTGAGCACTGGGGGGTTGGCGTAAGGCGCGGAGGTTTGCTTTTTATTGCGAGGTCGCTTTCAGATACCCCATTGGATCACTTTCAAACTCGCGATAATTTTCAGGAGTGATGACCACTTGGTATGCGCGAGAATATTTTTCTTTAAACTTTGCCAGACCCGCGAGTTTTCCCTTGCGCCCACTTTTGACTTCGATCGCAAAAATTTTCTTGCCGACTTTCAAGACAAAATCGACTTCAAAATCGCCTTCGCGCCAGTAGTATAGATCTTCGGCGGTTCTCAGTAATTGTGCACCTACTACCAGTTCAAATGCTCGTCCTCGCTCGGTGCTATCGTATTCGTCTAGAATCGATAATTGATAAAAGCAGGGGGCGAGTGGCAATATTTTTGGAGAAGAGGATTTAACCTTGATGGTGTTCTCAGAAAATTTTGCGAGCGCCTTGATCAAGAAAGCTCCCTCGTAGAGCGAAATATAGTACTTGATGAGGTCAGTGTTTCCTTTGTCTTGAATCTGACCGAGCAGTTTTGTGTAACTGATTTCTTGAGCTGGATAGGAGATTAAAATTTCGAATGCCTGTTTAAAAAGGGCTGGACTCTTGACGTTTTGGAATTGGAGAATGTCTTTTTCGATTACGGTTGAAATAATGGATTGTTTTACAAATTGGGCCCAGTCTCCGCTTTTGATGAAGGGATAAGATCCCGGGTATCCTCCGTAGCGAAGGTATTCTTCGAAGGTGAGGTGATACCCCCGGTTTGACTCCTCAGAGTTCCAATGAAAAACGGGGATTAGTTGGAACCGCCCTGTCAGGCTCTCGGTCAGTCCCTTTTGGATCTGCAGAGAGCTCGATCCCAGCAGTACACAATTCAGTGGCTTCTTTTCTCGCTTGAACTGATCCCAGAGGGCTTTGATGACCTCTGACCAGTTTTCACATTTTTGAATCTCATCGATGACTAAAAGTTTTTGTTCTTGAAACGCGAGATGCCATTGTTCAATCAGCCAGTCTTTTGATGCATTGAATACCGAATCGCCGCTGACGTAATGAAACCGGTTTGCATGCTCGTGTTCGAGGTATTCGAGAGTGGTGGTTGTTTTGCCAACCTGTCGGGGTCCTATGATGACCTGTAAAAGCCCATTGTTGAGTTTTAAGTTGCTGTCTAACTTGTCAATAAACTTAAGTTTTATTGATTTTTTCATTTTTACTAGGTTAGCCTATTAAAAATGATAGGTCAATCTAGTGTTTTTGATGTCGTGCCGAAGCCTGCGTTCTGATCGCACCACCCGATTTCTAGCTACTGCGTGGCTGGACTAATCTGAGCATCGACAGGCAGCCACCACGGCGAAATTTTCGAGAAATTAATGTGGGCGGTTCGTTTCTTGAATTGGCAACCTTCAAGTTTTTTCTCAAAAATAGGGCCATTTTTTGCCGATTTGAGAAAATTTTGCGAGTAGTACCCGCGGCAATTAAAGCCCTTGCCTGAGCTAAACTGAATCAGATCATTTAAGTATTGGCCCGAATCAAAAAAACTATCGAAAAAAAGTAAACTTTCAAACGAGACCGGTGCTGTTAGTTGGCCCAGAGAAACCGCGAAGTTAGGGTTTGTTTTCAGTGTTTTTCGAAACCCATCGTAACCGCCGCTAATGGTTAAAAAACTCACTTGAATTTCTTCGGCCGGAATCAAATCTAATGCCGACTGAACGATGTAGGTGAGCTCGTCTTCACTTAAAGACAAATGAGCAGAACCTGTCGACCAGAGCAATATCGACTCAGTCGTGGGCAAGATCGACATCACCCGAAGTTCACTTTGCAGTGTTTTCCACATGAGCGATGAATCTCGAGTCGATACTCGTTTCCATACGCTTTCTACGTTTTGATGGTGTGGCCCATCAAAGGTAAACGTGATCAGCAGATGAAGTTTTTTCTGAATCAGCGAACTCGTGGGGCCTCCGCCTTCTGGCGGCAAAAAATTTCCGTAAAAGCAGCCCTTAGCTGAGGTACTGAAGTCTTCACGCCAACGGCAGTCAGACTGCGCCGCAGATGCCAAGTTGAGCCCGCCACACAAAGCGCAGGCCGACAACACTGTAAATTTCATCATTCGATTCATCATTAAAAATATCTCTTTTGGCAAATAGGTACGGCCTACCGCAAAAGTACGGCCCCCTTCCGATTAATTGACCAATTCAATACAGTAATGAGTGGATTTATTCTATCTGATTTTTAAAGTTATAATAGTTAATAAATACAGATAGATAGCCGTAGGTTAGAGGCCACCTGCTTGACGACGTTATTGCTGTCAAACTCTGGGCGACTCTTTTATCTGCAAGAATCCGAGTTCATGCCTCTATCGATTTTAAAGCAAAACGATAAAATCGACAGAGGCACAAAAATAACCGAAGTCAGCAAAAATAGTAACAAACGAAAGTAGCTCTACCCTTGCTCAATGTCTAATTCTCGATGTGAAGGAGCTTATTCAACACAATTTTGTGCAGCAAACTCATACTTCTCTTTCATTTCTTTTTGCACAGCTTTAATTGTTTGACTGAGGCACCAGGTCTTATGGGGCCCATTCTCTCCAGCCCATTTTCCATCACTTTTTGAAGCACACTTCTTCGATGATCGAATAGCGCGACCTAAGTGAACTGATTGGTCGGCGTACCTATCGCAATAATCTTCTTCAGTTCCGCCGCTTGCAAATGCACTATCTTTCAGACAAGTAATTCGATGATATCCTTTACAATGATCTTTACCATGACAGGCAACCTTGGTTAACGGATCCACGCACGCCGCTGTTTCACCAGAAAGATTAAGATTCGACGCATCCTTTGCGACCCCTTTCTGATATCCCCTGTCTTTGCAAAATTGATCAGCAGAAGAATGATCTGAGGTTGCACAGATCCGATGAACTGTCCCTTGCCAAATTACCCCAGGGATGTATCCACCCTTGTCTTCATACTGCACCGTATTTGCGAGCTCCAGCGGAACAATAATCAATTCCCCAGCATAAACAAAATTTAGAGACAAAAGAAAGAAAAACAGAATGATCATTCGAACCATAATACATCCCCCACACAGCCACACAGCCACACAGCCACACAGCCACACAGCCACACAGCGACATGCTATGTGTAAACACTGTCAAGCTTGGTCTCAATTCTATGACAATATTTTGAGAGAATCAAAGAAATGTGAAGACCCAAGTTTTGTCAGCGAAATTGATACCGAAGGCGCTTCTTTAAAGTGCGAGAGCTATTAGAGCACGTTACAAAAATTCGAATCGCCGTCAAAAAAGACACATCTTGACGGAAGAAAGTCATTCGATTTCTGTGGGAGCGCCAGGTTTAGGTTTGCTGACTCAAATAGCTCAGTTTCGTAAATTGCCGCTATTATTTGATTTGGCAATGCAAATAATAGCATCAATTTGTGCAAATGAGACGATTTAGGGATCTCTCTATTGCCCAAGGATCGAAACCTAAACGTTAAACCTAAAGTGCATGATATCGCCGTCTTTGACGACGTATTCTTTGCCTTCAACTTTGAGTGCGCCGGCATCGCGAATCGCTTGCTCAGACTTGTATTTGATCAAGTCGTTGTAGTGGTACACTTCAGCGCGAATGAACCCTTTTTCAAAGTCAGTGTGAATCACACCAGCGGCTTGAGGGGCTCTCCAGCCTTTTTCAATGGTCCAGGCACGCACTTCAATGTCACCAGCGGTGAAATAGGTTTCTAAGCCCAGAATCTCGTAGCCCGCCCGAATCACGCGGTTCAAGCCTGGCTCAGCCATGCCCATGTCTTTCAAGAATTCAGCTTTTTCGGCTTCATCGAGTTCAGAGATTTCGCTCTCGATTTTTCCGCAGATGGGTACCACGGGGCTACCTTCTTTTTTTGCATACTCAACCAGTTTAGAAAAATACGGATTACTCTCAGGGTGCGCGATGTCTTTGTCGTCAACGTTCGCGACGTACATGACTTTCTTGGCGGTGATGAGGTGAAAGTCATCAATGAGAGCGAGCTCTTCGTGGTTGAGGTTCATGGCTCTAACGGGTTTACCACTTTCAAGCGCTGACTTGACGGGATCGAGAACTCCCATTTGGGCTGCGGCTCGTTTGTCTCCGGCTTTAGCTGCTTTTTGAGTCGATGAAAATTTCTTAGTAACTGTCTCAAGGTCAGCGAGAATGAGTTCGGTGTCGATCACCGAAATGTCACGAAGGGGGTCAACGCTACCATCAACGTGAATGACGTTGCTGTCTGAAAAGCAGCGAACCACATGCGCGATCGCGTTGGTTTCACGAATGTGCCCGAGAAATTGATTTCCGAGGCCTTCGCCTTTTGATGCGCCTTTGACCAGACCAGCAATATCAACAAATGACATGGTGGCAGGAATGAGCTTTTGCGGCGGAATGAGCTCAGCGATTTTCGCGAGTCTAGTGTCGGGTACTTTCACCATTCCGGTATTGGGTTCAATCGTACAAAAAGGATAGTTGGCCGCTTCGGCTTTTGCTGAAGTCAGAGCATTGAAGATGGTTGATTTTCCGACGTTGGGTAGTCCGACGATTCCACATGCAATTGCCATTATTTCTCCTTGGTTTTAAGTCACTGGCTTGTTTGGGCGATTGAACTCATTCATGGCACGAGTCATCTGCCCTGCCATAACAAATTCAGAGGCTTTGGCCACTTTTTTTAGCAAATCTTCAAGTAATTTGAGTTCTTCATCAGAAAAGGCCTGTAGAACATAATCGGCCGGTGACATCGGCGAGCCGATTCGTCGGGGGTGCCCGATGCCCAGTCGAATGCGATGGTAATTTAGGTTCTCACTGCCCAGGCATTCGTCGATCGATTTGAGGCCGTTGTGACCGCCAGAACCGCCTCCTGTTTTCAGTCGCAGTTGAAAAAGATCGAGGTCAAGGTCGTCGTGTATGACAATCAGGTCGTCGGGGGCGCATTTGTGAAATTTGAACAGTGGAGCCACCGATCGCCCCGAAAGGTTCATGAACGTGAGGGGCTTGAGTAGGTAGACCTTTTCACTTCCTACTTTGGTTTCATAGATTTCGCCTTGATCGCGCAATAGCGGGCCACGAGCTCCCCACAGATCGACCAAAGCGTCGACGGCAAGAAATCCGATATTGTGCCGGGTGGTTTCGTATTTAGGACCTGGGTTACCTAGGCCAACAATGATTTTCACCGCAAAAATTTGCCCTCGCTTTTTGAATGATTCGAAATTTCTTAGAAAAATAAACTACTGACAGAGTCGTAGTTGTGAATGCGAAAAATGGCTTCAGCGAGTAGGTTAGAAACCGAAACCTGAATAATTTTTTCACAAGTCAGTGCACTGGCGCTGAGTGGTATCGTATCGGTGACAATGACTTTTTCAATTCGCGAGTTCGAGATTCTTTCGATGGCGGGGCCGCTTAGAACCCCGTGGGATGCGGCGGCGTAAACTCGCGTGGCGCCTTTCTCGAGAACGGCATTGGCCGCTTCGGTCAACGTGCCTGCGGTATCAATCATGTCGTCGACGATGACTGCCATCTTGCCTTGAACATCTCCAACGATATTCATCGCTTTGGCGACATTCGGCCCGGTTCGGCGCTTATCGATCATCGCGACCGATGCGTGTAATTTCTTCGCGTAGGCTCTTGCTCGCTCAACACCACCGGCATCGGGACTCACAAAGACGAGATCTTTTTCGTGAGCGAGGTCTTTGCCTAAGAAGTCGAGTATCACAGGTGAACCGAATAAGTTATCAAAGGGGATATTAAAAAATCCTTGAATTTGGCCGGCGTGAAGGTCCATTGAAACGACTCGGGTGGCTCCAGCGCTGGTGAGTAGATCGGCAACCAATTTCGCGCTGATCGGAGTGCGCGGCGCAACTTTGCGGTCTTGTCTCGCATAGCCATAATACGGAATGACCGCAGTGATGTCTTTTGCACTCGCTCTTTTGAGCGCGTCAATCATGATGAGGAGTTCCATCAAAGTGTCGTTAACGGGATTGCTGGTGCTTTGAATGACGTAAACGTCGCGGCCCCGAACATTTTCGCGAATTTCGACGAAGATCTCACCATCGCTAAAACGACGCAGTTCGGCATGTCCTAAAGGTTTACCCAATTTATCACAGATTTTCTGGGCTAAGGGACGGCTGGCATTTCCTGATAAGATGACCCAATCACGCACTCTCATATTGAGAAAATGGCTAACACGGCGTCATCATTAAATCTATTTCTTACTTCCCCTTTTTTTGGGGGGCGGTTTTGCCCTTCTGGTCGGGCTTTTCGGGCTCGACATTTCTGATTGGGTGAATGGCATTGACTGGACAAACCACCATACACAGAGTGCTACCGTCGCACGAGTCGGTATCGATGACGAAATGGTTGCGCCCAAAAAAAATTGCTTGAGTAGGGCAAACATCTCTGCACACTCCGCATAAATTGCAGGCGTGTGAAATCGCATATTTGACCACTGCGGGTTCTTGATTTTTGGCCTGGTCTTTTTTGGGTCCGTCGTGGCCAGAAGAGTGTGCTGCCGAGTGCCCTGCCGAATGCCCTGCCGGGTGTTGTGCTGCTGTCATCGAGCTCTACCCTTCTTTGAAGGCTTGAATCGCAAACCCGGCGATTTGTTTAACGGTCGTTTCTGATAACTTAAGGTCTTTCACGAGAGCCGCTATCGGCTTACTGAATTCAAACGTTTTGATGTCTTCTATACGACTCAGGCGATTCGATAGGTGAATGAGCGCAGATAAGTCGTAGAGGTCATGATCGATCGACTTAAGAAGTGACGGGTTGAGATAGTAATTGAGGGCTTTCTCGATCGGTGCAAAGAAACGAAAAGAAGTGGCGTAGAGCGCGGCAAGTTCGGCGTGGGTCCACTCAAAGTGTTTAGGTTCGCGAATCAAGAAAGCCAACTCGGCTTCGTCACCGAGTTTTTCATTCGCCACTTCAAACTTAAACCAAGATTTTGCCTCGAGATCTTTGGGATACAGAATGTACTGAATCACGCGACCAGACCAGCTGAGTAAAGTACCGGCAAAAACCTGTGAGTCGTACTTGGTGGTCTCAGCGATAGAGCCCAGTTGGTAGGCAATTAAGGCGGCTTTCAGTGCTCGTTTGAAGGTCTGATCGACGTAAACTTTAATGTCTCCGGTTGCCTTATTCGCAATGGCCAAAGCTCGTAACCAGTCGAAGTGAAGGCCGGCTAGATAGGCTTGATCTGACAACGCCAGTTTGTGCTTTTCACAAAATTCCTCAACCAATAAGGCACATTTGATTTGTTCGCGAGGAGTTACCAGAAAGCGGTCGGCCTTTTTTATTGGGATTCCCAATTTACTGATGCGCTGCACCCTGATGCAAAATAGACTGTTGCGAATCGCTGCGCGTCCCAGCAAACCCAGGGTCTTTTCTAGCAAAAGATCATGCCGATGTGGCTCAATGCTGTCGTCGGCCATCCACCGATTGATGCGTTCTTGAAGAATATCAACTTTGAGAATGAGATCGCCGTAGAGCGGATTCTTCATCAGTGGCTTCAAGAGGTCTTGTGCGCGATTTTCGTTCGAACTCAGTATGTCAATAACCTGACTGAGGGTGTCGCCTGGTGCTGAAGGAATGCAGAAGTTAGTGATGAATCCATCGATTCCTGATTGAGACATTCTATATTTTTAGTGTAAACTAACCTCATGGAAACACAAGCATCAGAAATCATGTCAAATGAAGTATTAACCTGCACTGCTTTGACCACTCTCGAAGAAGCGCTAAAAATCATGATCAACAATCGCATCACCGGTATGCCAGTTGTTGATGGTGAGGGAAAATTAGTTGGAATCGTCTCTGAGTCTGATCTCATTAAATTATTTGGGGTTATGAAAGATCCTGACCAGGCATTTTTTCAACAGCCCATTATGTACTCGACTGATTTTCACACAATTTCTGCAAATACCCCACTGACTGAGATCATTAATGTTTTCATCAAGACTCGAACAAGGCGATTACCCGTGATTGACGAGAATCGAAGACTCATCGGTATTGTGAGTAAACGAGATTTGATGAAATTATTTTATTATCGATCGAGGCTTATCTGAAACTAAAAATTCGTCTTGAAAAAGAGTTTCCGGTGCTACAACTGCTAGAGGCAATAACGGCTGCTGATGTGGCCACCCTCAAGGCGGGGGTCGCAAATCTGCTGAAAAACGGCAAAAATCGAATCATCATAGAACTCACCGATCAAGCAGACATTCCTAATGAGTTCATAAAAGAACTGGCTGCACTCGATTTGATTTCTCGCGAACTGGCAGGACGCATTGTCTTAGTGAATTTGAGTGCTCCAGTGGCATCAAAGGTGGCAAATTTTTCGAATCCGCCACAATTGGTCGCTCTTAAGACGGCTGCTGATGCGGTAGAAGTATTTAAAAAATTGGCGGCAGCAAAAGCGGCGGCTCCAGCAATAGCGGCGGCGGCGGCAGCGCCCGCGAAACCAGCGGCACCAGCAGCGGCAGCGCCAGCACCCGCGAAACCAGCGGCACCAGCAGCGGCGGCGGCGGCAGCGCCAGCAAAACCAGGCGCTCCAGCAACAGCAGCAAAACCGGGTGCTCCAGCAAAGCCCGGAGCTAGCGATAAGATGGTAGTGGGTTCAGGGGGGGCTAAACCAGGAAAACAGCCGCCTGCACCGGTGGCACCTCCAGTTGAAGAGCCTCCTCAGTCTGAAGAAGAGATGACTCAGAGTCGTGAACGCTTTCGAATGCGTGAAATCAATGAACTGGGTCCGCTTAGACAACGAATTACGCTACTTGAAGATGAAAATACTCAGCTTCGAACGACCCTGAAGACCATGATGCTTGAACGTCGGATTCCTGTAGACGAGGCTGGGTTCACTACAAAAATTGCAGAACTCGAAAAGCGAGTCGAATCACTACTTGAAAAAATTGGTTAGGTCTCTTATCTAATACACCCTTAACGGTGTGCTATTTTTGGTAAACCATTTTGCAGCCGAGTTTTGCCAATGCCCGGGGGTTGCCACCGAAGGCTGCAGTAATGAGCTCTTCATCTGCTTTATTGACGACGCTGTCTGCGTTTAGGTCGAGATCCTTGGCGCGCGCCCCCCACTTTTCGAGAGCAGGCACCTGGCCAGCGACAACACCAGCCACTGCCATGATATCAAATCCATTGATTCGTCCGTCGCCGGTAATATCGCCGCGATCGCACTGCTGCTTAAAGTCACCTAGAGGCTTGCAAACCCTACGACCGTCGGTGGTCTTCAGAGCTTCGACCTCACGATAACCCTCATTGCAGTAGCAGATCGCTTCACGTTCGGAAGATCTGGTTCCTTCTGCACAGTTCCAGTCACAGTTAGTGCCGTTGACGATCTTGTAAGGGGCTTGGCACGGGTCAGAAAAACCTTGATGGGCTTGAATTCCAAACAGAATCACGACGGCGAGGGCAAAATTTCTCAAAAATTTGATTGTCATCGAATTATTTTACAATAACTCAATTGAATAAAACCAACAAATTCGAGAAAAACTTCTGGGGTCTCCGATGCGCCGCTATTTAAAATCAAGCGCCGTGATGCCAGGCAATGCCTTACCCTCAAACATCTCGAGCGAAGCGCCGCCACCGGTCGATACGTGGGTGACCTTGGTGTCATAACCCATTTGCCGAATGGCAGCCGCAGAATCGCCACCACCCACAATCGTAACGGCTCCGTGACTAGTGATCTCGGCGAACGTTTTTGCAATACAGGCCGTGCCTTGCTCGAATCCTTCGATTTCAAAGACTCCCATTGGCCCGTTCCAAAACGCCGTTTTTGAGGCCGTGAGTTTTTTGATATAGAGTTCGCGAGTCTTAGGGCCGATGTCGACGCCCATCCAGCCGTCTTCAAGTTTGTCTACCACTTTAGTCTTAGATCCGGCGGCCACTTTTTCAGTAATGACATGGTCGATCGGCAAAATGATTGATTTGCCCTTGGCTTTCGCAAGGTCCAAAATTTCTTGGGCCATCTTAAGGACATTTTTTTCACCACCTTTTTTATCGACCACAACTTTCTCGTATTTTGAAGAACCCACGTCAATACCGGCGGCTTTCATGAACGTGTAGGCCATCGCTCCGCCCACAAGAATTTCGTCAACAAGGTTGAGAAGGTTTTTGATCACAAAAAGCTTGTCACTGACTTTTGCACCACCCAAAACCGCCACAAATGGGCGCCCTGGATTTTTAAGCGCCTTGTGAATGATCTCGACTTCTTTTTGCACCAGGTAGCCAGCTGCTCCGCCGCCCAGTACTCCTGGTAGGCCAGTCATCGAAGCCGCATCACGGTGTGAGGTTCCAAATGCATCGTTAATGTAGAGGTCGGCCATCGAAGCCAACTCTTTGGCAAAATTCTCAGAATTTGCAGCTTCGCCCGGGTAAAAACGCAGATTTTCTAAGAGGGCGACTTCGCCATCTTTTAAAGTGGCCACCGCTTTTTTGGTGTCTTCAGAAATACAATCAGCAAAAAATTTCACGGGCTTTTCTAAGAGCTGCGCCAAGCGCTCTGAAGCCGCCTTTAAAGAAAATTCAGCTTCATAGCCAGTTTCAGCCGGGCGGCCTAGGTGCGATGCCAGCACAACTTTTGCGCCTGCGCTCATCGCTTTTTTAATCGTAGGCAGAGCCGAGCTAATTCTGAAGTCATCAGTGATTTTTCCACCTTCCATGGGTACGTTAAAATCAACTCGAATAAAGACGCGTTTGCCTTTCATGTTCAGATCATCGATCGACTTGAGGCTGATCGAGTCTCCCTTATTGACACCTAAGCGTCCCATCTTGAGCGCGAGATCGACCACGCGCATCGAGTAACCCCACTCATTGTCGTACCAGCTCACAATTTTAAACATGCGCTTTTCGCCCTTAAGATTATTTTCAAGGGTAGCTTTTGAGTCATAGATCGACGAACGTTCGTCGTGAATAAAATCAGTAGAAACCAGCTCTTCGTTGGTGTAGCCCAGAATGCCTTTCATGTAGGTTTCTGAAGCGGTTTTCATCAGTTTGTCAATTTCTTCGATTGAAGTATCGCGATTGGACCTAAAGGTGAGATCAACACAAGAAACATCAGGAGTGGGTACCCGAAACGACATTCCCGTGAGTTTGCCTTTGACTGCCGGAATACACTCGCCCACGGCTTTTGCTGCACCTGTTGATGACGGAATGATATTAGCCGCCGCCGCACGGCCACCGCGCCAATCTTTTTTTGAAGGGCCGTCAACTGTTTTTTGTGTGGCTGTGTAAGAGTGAATGGTTGTCATGAGACCGGTTTCAATCCCAATGCCTTCTTTCATGAGCACATGCACGACTGGTGCTAGGCAGTTAGTGGTACAAGAAGCATTCGACACAATGTGATGTTTTGCTGGGTGATATTCGTGGTCATTCACACCCATGACGACGGTTTTCACATCGACGCCTTTACCGGGAGCCGAGATCAAAACTTTTTTCGCACCGGCGGCCAGGTGACCGCGGGCAAGATCGGCTTCGGTAAACAGTCCAGTGGCTTCAATCACGATATCGACTTCGAGCGATTTCCAGGGCAGTAGCGAGAGATCTTTTACTGCTGGAAGACAATGAATTTTACAGCCGTTGACTACGATGATGTCGTTTTCTTTGAGCTCGGGCTTACTCTTTTCAGTATGCATTTCGCCTTTAAAGTGGCCGTGAACTGAATCGTATTTGAGTTGATAGGCGAAATAATTGGCATCAGTCGAGACATCAACTACAGCGACGACACAAGCGTCTTTACCCCAGACTCCTTTTTCAACCATGGCACTGACTACTTGACGTCCAATTCGACCGAATCCATTGATAGCAATCTTGAGCATTGTTATTTCCTTTTTCTGCGTTCGTGATTTGTTAAAATAAGTTTGTAAGAAGATTAATCCTCTAATCGCCGTCGTGCAACCGACGTTTTCTTGGCGTAATGAAAAATCGCAATCGTGCAGTTTAGCCAAGCCCCTAGTTGGCCCTTGTGCCCCTGAACGCCTATTTCAGGCCAGCCCAGGCCGGGCTCTTAATAAATACGATCGAGAATGCAATTCAGCCAATTTTTTTCGCTGTCACACTATTGATGGTGTCGTCAGTTGAAGTGAAAATTCGCCAATTTCTAAATCCGTTTTTCTGTGCCCTATCAGAGCCACTTCTTAAGAAAAAGCTTAAGAAAATTACCAAACAAAGAAATGATCTAGATAGGTTTTGAGTGTTCGCGAACGAAGTCTTACTTAATTCTGAGAGTTCAGTCAATTTCTCAGTATCGGAGATTTTGGCAGCGCGGCCGGCCTTCTCTCGGCTTCGATCCATTTGCCTTTTTCAGCCTCGAGTTGCATTGACTTAGAATTCCAGAGACCGTTCGGAACGAGTCTGTGAAATTCTTCGAATGCCGTAAATGCACGCTCATACTCTCGTGATCGTAGGTAGGTTTCAGCAGCGATAAAGTATTGCGATGCCTTAGTTCTTTCTAGTTCAGAAAAGCTGCCCAATGGATGCTCTGATATGAGCTTCTTGGCTGCGGTTTGGGTCTCAGAGGGCATGTTGATAAAAAGTGCGGCTTCGCCAAGACTGGTGCTTTCGGCCGGAATTTTTCCATCTATCCATTTTTGGCATTTTGCCAGAGGCAGTCTGTTGATGTCGGCAGTGCATGCGCAAGATTTGGCAAACTGATTGGTGTGAAACCTGGCTTCTGGATTGCCGCTTCCGAGTGAAAGCACTTCGCCGGCGATTGAGCCCACTGAGAAAACCGCAAGGGCAATGGGTAATTTTAGTAGGCTGCGTTTACGAATTTTTTGTCCGATACCAAATTGAACAGAAGCCGCAAGAACGGCCGCAATGAAGAATGGAACGACCATTCTTAGAAAGATGCCTGATTGAGCAAAAGGCAAGAACACCGCGGTGCAAGTATCAGTGAGAGCCGAGTTGAAAATCAATTGAAGAAATTGATAGAGTCCCACGCTCGCGACAGTGACGAAGACTGCACTTGTCGACAATCCCCAGTTCTTAGGTCTGAGAAATCCGTGCAACCACTCTTTGAACTGGCGACTTTCTTTACTCTCAATTCGAATTTTTTTTGAAATGCCATCGCCTTTCGCTGATTGAGCCGCGGCCGGAGCCGCCTCATCCATGAGCTGAAATTTCTGCATTCCAAACTCGACAATTCCACCTGAATTCACGAGAAGCGGGGTTTTCGCTTCAATGAACTTTCCATCAATCGAGGTCTTGTTGGTTGAGCCTAGGTCTTCGATCCATAATTTACCGTTCTTGATGTTGATGCGGAAGTGAGTGCGGCTCATGCGATCATCATCTGGAAATGTCTCGTTTCCGTGTGATCGACCAAACGTCATGCCGTCATAAAGCGTGATCGATCGTTTCGCATTGAGGTCCCAGAAAATTAAAGTAGAGTGTGACATAGTGAGTAAGCTAGCTCCGTCACTTTATTTTCGGCAGTTTTTAACGGTATCTTCAGGCACTTAACAATTTAACGTCACGCGGCTTTAGCTTGGATAGAGTCTCTGATGACTTTTTCGATGACTCTCTTACTTTCAAGGTCAAGATTCTTCAATCGTATTCGCTGTCTAAAACGATTTTCGCCCATTTCAATGATGGTGGTTCCGATCAGTTCTTTGGCAAAGACGTAATTCAATGATGACACACCTTGAAAATCGAGCAGAACCAGTTGGTTGGTTCCTTCAAACTCACGCCTGAGTTCTTGAGCGAGGAGCCTTGAAATTTTTTGGTTTCTCATTTTTGATTGAACTAAGATTACTTTCACAGAATATCAATCGGCACTTGCGGCTGAGTGTTGAGAAAAATATTTTTTCACTTACCCATCAAGTTGCTTGCGATTGCTTCTAAATGCTGTCGCTATTTTCTTGAAATGTCCGTCGGTGTATTTTTGTTCCATACTATCAATGAATTCTGAAACCCGGAACTCAGGACTCTTGAATACCTGATCAACAAAATCATGTGCGATAATAAATAAACTGGCGAGCGGCGAGATGTGCGAAGCAGTGACTCCGCGCGGAAAGCCTCTACCGTCAGAAGTTTCGTGGTGTTGTAAGATCACCTGGTCAACGTCGGGCGGAATTTCAGTGAAGTTTTTGACAATTTCTGAACCGAGAAAGGGGTGATTTTTGTAAGTACTCAATTCGGCATCAGTAAACAGTTCTGTCTTTGCGGCAAATTCTTCAGGGGTTGAAATTTGGGCGAGTAATTGATTGGTTAAGACGATGTCGTGAAAAAGTGCCGCGAAAGTTAGCTTTTGAAAAGTGGTATCTGAGGGCCAATTCATGATTGCGGCAAACGCGCACGAGACTTGCGCTAGGTAAATGCTATGCGAGCTGATGTATTTTCCCTTGTCTCGGTTTAAAGCCGAAAGAAACTGGCTTAGGCGCGGAGCATTTCCAATTGAACGCATGGTGAGGGCCACGCCTTGTTTTGCAACCAATTCAACATCAGGCGTGTAACCCATGACCGTGCCGAGATCTTGAATAGCCTCGTGAATGGCGCCGGCCCATTCGGTTGCACTCTTGGTAGTCATGGTACCGGCTTGTTGCGTTAATTTCATGAGGTCGGTTTTGAATTTTGTGAGAAATTCGCCTGACTCAGATGTTTTTAAGTAAAGGTATTCAATTTTTTTCTTCTCTAGAAAATGATCGAGATCGGTTTTGTCGAAAGTGTCACCTTGTTTAAACATCTTCACAAATTTAATGCTCGATAGGCGAATATAGATATCAGACTTTAATGGGCACACCCGAGTGAGTAGGGTTGTCTTGATTCGACAGTATTCTGGAGTGGCTGAGCTACAAATAATGCGCCCACTCTTGATGCCGGCTTTGATTGAACTCTCGAGGTCTGAAACCAAGTTTTCGACCTTGATTGATCCAATGACTATATCGGGGTAGGCCTTCAGGTTTGAACTGGTTTTGTCTTTAATTACTAACGCAGGAACCTGGCTTCCGGTTGAGAGCAAGAACTTGAGAACCTTTGAGTTAGACTCATTGTCTTCGCAGATCAAAAGATCGATTTCTTGGTCGCTGAGAAAATGATCAATGGCCTCTTGTGATGTGTGCATCGCCAGAGCCTGAAAACCAAAAATAGACTCTAGGCTAAAAGACAGTCGATCCGTCACGTCAGCATTCGCATGAATCAAAATAACTCGCATTTGGGATATATCTTCTCACTTGTTTGGGTTTCGGGCAAGAAACCTTCGCATGAAAATACAGGTCGGTAGAAATTACCCCTTGGAGGATTCCAAAAAATTCCGCTATAGTCTTTGCAAAGAGGAATCACAATGGCAGACACAAAAAAGACCGTACAACTATCGATTGATGGAAAAAATTACGATTACCCCGTTATTGAGGGATCAGAAAAAGAACAGGCCTTCGACATAGGCAATTTGAGAGCCCAGACCGGTTATATCACTATGGATAACGGGTTTGCGAACACGTCAACTTGTACCAGTGCGATCACATTCTTAGATGGTGATAAAGGCATTCTCAGGTATCGCGGGTATCCTATTGAGCAACTGGCTGAAAAATCGAGTTTTCTCGAAGTGGCCTACCTACTGATCTATGGTAACCTCCCAACCGTAGCTGAGTTGACCACCTTTACCAAAGAAATCACCAAACATACGCTTTTGCGCGAAGATTTGGTTAAACTCTATGATGGATTTCCGAGAGACGCCCACCCGATGGCTGTTCTGGCTTCGGTGGTTTCAGCGATGTCAACTTTCTACCAAGATTCGCTTAATCCGAAAGATCCGGCTCAGGTTCAAGAAAGCATCATTCGCTTGATGGCGAAGCTTCCGACGATTGCAGCATTTGCCTATAAAACTTCGATTGGGCAGCCAAGAATTTACCCTCGCAATGACCTTGAATACTGCTCGAACTTCATGAATATGATGTTTGCGGTTCCTTCAGAGCCATTTCAGGTTCGTCCAGAGATCGCAGAAGTCATGAATCTGCTTTTGATTCTTCATGCTGACCATGAGCAAAACTGCAGTACTTCAACCGTGAGAATGATTGGTAGTAGTGCGGCCAATTTATTCGCATCGATTGCTGGCGGCGTTTGTGCTCTTTGGGGCCCACTTCATGGTGGAGCGAATCAAGAAGTGATGGAAATGCTTCAAACCATTCACAATGACGGCGGCGACGTTGATAAATACGTGAAGCTCGCTAAAGACAAGAACTCAACTTTCCGTTTGATGGGCTTTGGTCATCGAGTTTACAAGAACTTTGATCCAAGGGCTGCGATCATTAAGAAAGCTTGCGATAAGGTCTTGACCACTTTGAACGTGAAAACTCCTTTATTAGACATTGCAAAACGTCTCGAAGATGCGGCCCTCAAAGATCCGTACTTCATTGAGCGTAAACTCTATCCGAATGTTGATTTTTACAGCGGCATCATCTACAGCGCGTTAAACATTCCAGTGAACATGTTCACCGTGATGTTTGCTTTGGGTCGCTTGCCAGGCTGGATTTCACACTGGAAAGAAATGAACGATTCAGGAACTGCAAAAATCGGACGTCCTCGTCAGATTTACACAGGTCCGACAGCGAGAGACTACACTCCGCTTCAAGCGAGAAAGTAAGGTCTTTCGTTCGAGTTAAGTCAGATTGAGGGCGCCTAAGTCGATGAGATTTAGGCGCCTTTTTTTGTGTGTTGAGGCCAGATTCAGAAAATTTTTGAGTGCCACAGTTGTTGGCAGAATGTTCGCCAGGGTAGAATCGTGATGCCATCTTCAGTTTCATATTGTTCAGGGCCATTGTAGACAACGAGTTTGCATCTAGGTTTGTTTTCTTCGTTAAATGCTCGCAGGCCAGCGAGATCTTTAGATCGAATCTGATCTGCGCACTTGAACTCGAAAGCCACAGAGGCATTTCTTCCGACGACTAGATCAACCTCGAGGCCATTGCTGGTACGCCAAAAAAAAAGAGATTCATAGTTCTCGTGATACGATTGATAAGCTCGAATTTCATTGATCAAAAAAGTTTCGAATGCCCGTCCAGCTTCTGATGTTCTCAATTCAATTTTTTGAAATTCTTTAAGTGCGCGCACGACTCCGCAGTCAAAGAGATAGAACTTTCGGGTTTCAATTAGGCGACGGGTCTGTGATTTTTCCCATGGGGTGAGAAAAAAACCAAAAAGGGTATCGACCAGTATTTGGTAATACCCTTTAATCGTGTTGGCCGAGGCTCCCGCCTCTCGCGCCACGTTTTCGAAATTCAAAAGTTCACCATTCATCAGTCCCGCAGTCTCTAAAAAACGCGAAAAAACGGGTAAATTTTTAACCACAGCTTCTTGGCGTATCTCTTCTTCGAGGTAATCTAATACATAGGTTCTCAGAAGGCGGTCGGGATGATCTGCATTAAAATGTTGGGGGATGAGGCCTTGATTCAGAATTCGAGAAAGCGGGTCTTTAGAAAATTCAGATTCGATCTCTTCTGACGTCAACGGAAAAAAATCGTACCTTTTGGCCCGGCCCCCTAGAACTCCCGATGCGACGGTTTTTAATTTTCGGGCACTCGAACCGCACAGAATGAATTTTGTGGTCGTATTTTCAAGGCACCAATGGATCTCGTCGAGAAGTTCTGGACATTTTTGGATCTCATCAAGGACGACGATTTTCGGTTTATCTTTGAGAATTTTGTGTCTGAGCTTTTCGGGGCGCAAAGTCAGTTCGGTGCGCAAATCGGTTTTTAGTAGGTCGTAGAAAATCGCACTGGGAAACTGTTTTTTCAGTAGCGACGACTTACCGGTTTTTCGAGGTCCCAAGATGATGGCGGCTTGGGTGTCGTGGAGATCAAGTTTTAGGAATCGCTTAAAGTACATTGGGTACGACTTTACAATTAAGATAAACCGAAGTCAACTGCGGTTTATCTAGATACTCCTCAGTTGACTTCGGTTTATCTAGATTGTGGACTGGGTAAAACTGTTTAATTTCAATTAGTTGTTATTGAATCGGCTTCAAGATCGGCCGAAAGTTCAGAGAAGACGCCATCAGCCCAAACACGGGCGGCCTTGCGGCCGGGCTCGCCTAAAGAGTCAAAGTGCATCTTGTCGCCAACCATGCCCTCAGGCCAGTGTGCGTAGTTTCGACTGTCGATCACGGTGCAGTAAGGGGCTACTTGTGCTTGCACCATCTCAAATAGCTTTGCGTAGAGTTCGGGCTTGGTGCTCGGAGTGATCGGATTGGTGATCCAAAAGCATCGCTTCGCATGAACCGAATGAATCGAGAGAGCTGCCGATGGGCTGGCGATTTCGGTGAGGCCCCAATGGCTCTTGAGAGTGTCGATGATTGCGCTCAATTCGTTGTCCCAAATCGACTCGGGTTGGGCGAGAATATTGCCGCCCATTTCAACCAGAAAATAATCGGGTGATTCTTTGAGAAGTTCAGTCAGAAGTGGAGTTGCGTGTTCTTTTGCTGCAATTGTTTTATTGGCATAGGTGGTTTCACGGTACCCACATTTGGTGGGCTGGCCATTCAAAAACCATGAGGGCCGTGAACCACAGCTGCCCAGCGAGTGAACTTGGTGTGAGCCGAATTCTCTTCTTAAGAGTGCATCGAGGTGTTTTCCGAAAGTGCCGGCTGAATGCGAGTCGCCGATAGCTAGAATTCTTTTGGATTCGTTGCAGAGGGCTGGAGGAGAAAGGTAGGCGATCACGGTGAGGGTGGTGGCCAGAGGTAATACGATTGTCGGTAGCCATTTCAGTATGGTCTTGAATACTTGACGTCTTGATTTCATTTGATTCATTTGTGACAGATTCCCCAATTGCCCCGAATAAGCCTTCGGGTAGCACTTTGTATGAAACTCTTCAAATTTTTTTGGAAGGGGGGAGCTCGGCCTTCAATCCCAGAACCAAACGAGGGGGAGGGGTAGGATTGAGATCAAAGGCCGAGCGATTGTGAGACGACGGGGGGCCGTCGGGATTGGGGGGACGGGGGTTGGGGGAACTAGAACGTGTATACTAGGGCTAACTGCCCGAAATAACGAGCTTTCTGGTAAGAGTCTTTTTCGTCATCGTTAGAAGTGAATTGACCCTCAAGGCCGCCGGAGAGCGATACACTGAGTTGATTGACAAATTTAAGAGCAATCGAGGTGGTGAGGCGACCGTCGCCAATAAAGTGAGTGTCTTGTTTGGCTTCGAATCCGCCTGAGATATTGCCACCGATGCGCCATTGAAGAGAATCAATGACATCAGATTGATCGTAGTGTCGAAATCCGATATTTAAACCCGTTTGCAATTCAACGTTGAACAACTCGACGGCCACTTTGGTGTCGCCGTGACTGTCGTTCACTAACTTTTCAAATCGAGCGCCGAGAAGCTGACCCGCAATACTCAAGACCGGTTCAACATTTGGGTAACTTCGTTGGCCAAACTCACAACATTGCCATCCGGGAGGACACTCTCCAGTGATTTTGCCACCAACGGCCATGACTTTTGCGCGAAAGTCGATGCCGAGCTCAGTTTCTCTTTGCAAATTGAGCTTCAGAACGTCGATGTATTCGCCATCGCGGGTGAGGTGTTCATAGGCCACAGTCTTAAGAGAAATTTGTGGTAATATTGAATTGCCGTTGGCGCCAAATGATAGGGTTGCTTCTACCGGTAGAATTCGGTGAAAGGGGTGGGTGTCTTTTGATTCAAGCCCTTCAGTTGATAGGCCGAAGACGAGGCGAACGGTGTTTTGAGAGCTGACCTCTACGCCGCTGCCAATCTCGAGAGTTGATTTGCCGGTCGGACGGTAGCCGGTGTCAGCATCGATCATGCCGAGCTCAATGGCGTGGGCTGAATTTTGTGAAAGTGAAGTGATGGCGAGCATGGTGAGGGTCGAGGCGAGTGGGCTAATCGATTTGAATAAGTTAAGTGACAGTTTCATAGGGGGCTCTCTTTCTTAAATATTTTTGTCGTTGCGTTCTTGATCTGACTTTTAAGTGAAGGGCTTAAAAGTAAATAGATGAGATGTATAAAATAGGCAGGTTGAAAGTTTACTAAAACTAATGCGATGCGTTAAGTTGTTGATATTGTGACGCATTAAGTCGATATCGGACTGTTGATTTTGCGATTATTTGTGCAAGTTGTTATCTTCTAGTGGGCATGAATGGGGGGGCGTGCTAGCGTCGGGGGTATGAATCTACTCAAAGAACTTTGTGAAACTCCGGGTATTTCTGGTCGAGAACAATTGATCATCAACATTCTCAAACGTGAATTTGAAGCGTCTTGCGATAGCGTGACTGTTGATGCCATGGGTAATGTGACAGGCTTCAAAAAAGGTACGGGCAAGGCCCCCAAAAAAATCATGATTGCTGGCCACATGGATGAAATTGGATTTATCGTGAGTCACATCGACAAGAACGGTTTCATTCGGTTCAGTCCTCGCGGCGGGCATGTGCCTCGCGTTTTAATTTCTCAACGAGTGCGCATTTTTGGAAACGGAGGCAAAAACGCCACGATCGGCATTGTTGAGTGCACTCCGTTTTTCTTAGAAAAAGAAAAGGGGGCGTCTGTTCCAGAGATCAAAAATTTCTACATTGATACTGGCCTTAAAGCATCAGCTGTCAAAAAAACGATTCAGATTGGTGATGTCATTGTGCTTGATCGAGAGTTTCTCGAACAAGGCGACTGTTACATATCGAAGGCTTTTGATAATCGGGTAGGCTGTTACGTGGTAGCCGAAACGATGAAGCGATTGAAAAAACACAGTTGCGATGTCTACGCTGTCGGAAGTTCGCAAGAAGAAGTGGGAGTTCGCGGCGCGAAACGTGCTGCTCAGTTGGTGACTCCTGATATCGGTATCGCCTTAGATGTGACCGCTGCCGCCGATTTGCCCGGCGTCGCCGAGCACGAACAAGTTACGAAACTCGGCGAAGGCGTCGCGATCAAAATCAACGATATGGCCACGATTTCTAATCATGGAATTGTCGAGTTCATGAAGAAGCTCGCAAAAAAATACAAGATCAAGCATCAGCTTGAGGTTCTGCCCTTCGGTGGCACCGATGCATTGGGGCTTCAGATGTTTGGTAGCGGTATGGTTTGCACACTGTCATTGCCAACCCGGTATGTGCACTCACCCAATGAGATGATTCATAAGGGCGATCTGAAAGCGACGATCGATTTGCTAGTCAAATTTATTGAAAATGTAGATCAGTGTGAGGCGCAGTTCTAGTGGTGCGGTATTATTGGTGAGAATTCTGCGAAGGGTCTGAATTGTATTGATTGTGCTTGTTGACACTAATACGATTGCATGAGTGTATCGAAGTTGTACGCTACGATAGTGACACTAGCCACCTCTGTGAAGGACCCTTGCGTGAACAGTAAAGCCAAGACAGATCTATTACAAAAAATAAGAGAAGATGTCACAAAATCTTTAAGCCATCTTCAATACAGTTTTCAAAAGGCTCTTAAAATTGACCTGGCTAAAACCGATTTGACCGAAGAAGAGCTCGAGGTCTTTGAAAGCTTCTCGAGCAGGTTCGCTCGCAGCTCAGATTTGATTATTGCCCAGCTATTGAGACTTAAGACACTTGAACTTGACCCTGCATTCAGAGGCTCGCTCATTGATACGCTAAATATTGCCGAAAAACAGGGGTGGATTAATTCAGCAAGTACTTGGTTTCGAATTCGTGAACTTCGAAACTATTCTGCTCATGAATACTCAGACGAAGATATGAAACTGTTGTACAAAGAGTTTCTAAAGTTAACCCCCGAACTTTTGGCAGTTATTTGTTAAGAAAAATCGGTATTGATCAATGAGACTCACAGAAAAAGAAAAAACCACCATTCGAATCACTGCTCAAAAGTTTGACCCCAACGCGAAAGTGTATCTCTATGGCTCTCGTGCAAATGACGCTTTAAAGGGTGGCGACATTGATTTAATCATCGTGAGTGAAACACTCACTTTTTCTGAAAAACTTTCTATTTTAGTCGAATTAAAGCTCATTCTTGGCGAACAGAAGATAGACCTTATGATTGCGAACTCAGCTAAACTGAATTCAGATGCCTTTGTTAAGAGTGTGATGGGTTCGGCCATTTTGTTGTGAGCTAGTTGTTTCTCTGGATCGCTTACTCGCTAATCCTACCTGACTTTCTGGCAAAGTAGTTCTCGACACATTCCGACGTGCACGGTCCCGTTTTTCGAGAGCCCGACTATTGTGTTGCGCCTATCTCACCGCAGGCAACTGTTCTTATCAGATTTTGCCTGAACTACTTCTCGAAATCGGGTTCGACAAAGAGCCAGCGAACTTGGGGCTTTTCGGCGCGTATTGATTTTTCCATCGTGTTGATTTGGTGAATGAGCTGGTCAGATGACGCATTCAGGTTCGGAAAAAATTTGAAGCTTACCATCACTTCGTCAGAGCCCACTTGCATGGCAATCGAGTGCAACAAATGTCCAGCCGGAAAAAACTCGCGAACCTTCTGCTTCAAAAAAGAATCGTAATCGTCAGAGGCAGCCTCACCAATGATCAAGGACTTGATTTCGTAGGTGAGAATGGCAGACACTGCCACTAAGACGACACCGACCACGATTGAACCGAGCGAATCGTAGATCGGGTTTTCGGTTGCCCATGAAAGTGACAAAGACACTAAGGCTATGAGTAGGCCAAGGAGCGCGGCAAAATCTTCGAGAAAGATGACCAAGAGTTCGACTGATGTCGCTCTTTGAATCCATTTCCAAAGCGATGGATAGGGATTCTGCTTTCTGACCTCTTTCACACAAGCGGCAAATGAAAAGCCTTCAAGTAAGAAACTAATGAGTAAGATGATGACACCCACCCAGGGCTTTGACATTGGTTCGGTATTCTCGAATTTGTGAATGCCTTCGTAGATGGCAAAAACTCCGCCAAAGAGAAACAATCCGACAGCCACGAGAAAAGACCAAAAAAAAGATTCACGACCATAACCCAGCGGATGCCGTGCCGTCGGCGGCTTCGCAGCTTTCTTTGAGCCGATGAGTAAGAACACCTGATTCAAGGTGTCGACTAGGCTATGAATGGCTTCAGCCAAAAGCGCTGAGCTCTGGGTAATGGCCGCTCCAATGAACTTACTGATGGCGATGCCAAGGTTTGCTGAGAGGGCAAAAAGTACGACTTTGGTTGATCCGCCTTTAGACATTTGAGACTCCTACTGATTTTTTAATCACTTTTGAGAGCTGAGTTCCTAGTTGACTACCCCACTCGAAACCTTCTTCAAAGAGCGAAATTCCGCTGAAATCGGCATGAGCCCAAGAGATACTGCCCGCCATTTTTTCACCGTGACCAATTGTGTGAACGCGCCCGCCTAGTGCTCTCGCCATGTTTTGAATTCCAATCGTCGGACAAATCATCGCGTGAGGCCAAAAATGAAAATGGGCCTCTACCATCTTTGAACTCAAACCCGGATGAAGTCGCTCGGCTTCACTGAAAACTTCTAACTCAAGCTGACGCTTAAATGTGGCTAAATCTTTCATCTGAGTGCGGGTTACCGCCGGGTCAGCTTCGTCGATGGGCCGATAGAAAGTGAATACATGGTGTGAATGCGTTTGCTGGGCCAATTGATGATTCGCCACGATGTAGCCTAAAACCGGGCTTTGGTAACCGACGTTGTCCCAGGTGAGGCTATTCGCAGTTGCGGGGTCGAGGTCTTTGATCACGATGTTTGCAGTCACCCAAGGAAAATGTTTGATTTGCCCTGGTTGAAAGATGGGGTGTTTGAGAAAACGGGGTTCAAGCACATGCCTTGCGACGTGAGCCGGAGCCGCCCAGATGATGTGTTTTGCTTCAATGTGCTCGATCGACTGCGTTTGGGCAGAGGTCGACTGAATTTTGAAAACCTTCTTAAACTCGTCAAAGCGAACTTGAGTGACGACTGCATTCATCTGTGTAGTTCGCGTGAGTTGTTGGCGAATGCGATAAACTAAATTTGCATTACCCTCTGGCCAAGTGAGTACTGAGTGGGACTCAGCATTTTTTGCCACGCCTCTACGCGAGCAGAAATAATGAAATCCAGCCCAGGCACTAATCTCTTCGACTCCGGCGCCGAAGTCGTCGCGGTAACAATAATTGAGGTACCAGATGAGAGCGTTGCTACTGAACTTCTCGGCGCTGAGGTATTCAGCCATGGTGATCTTGTCTAACCGTGTGAATTCTTCATCGAGTGACGACTCACATGCCGGCAAATCAAAAGCGAAGCGACCGTCAGTGCCTTTTTTTACTCTGAGGTTCTTGATGAGCTCAAAAAAGCGGGTGATTTCTTGCTTTTCTTGCAACGATATTCCGAAATTGGGCACGAGCCCGTCTTGCCATTTTCCAAAGAGAAAAAGTCGTTCAAACGGCTCAGAACACAGGGCGGTCTCGTCATAACTGGGCGGCTCGCCTGGGTTTTCAACTAGCAAGCCCTCTTCTTTGAGAAACTGCCTCGTGTG
Source organism: Oligoflexia bacterium (assembly GCA_903895855.1). GTDB lineage: Bacteria > Bdellovibrionota > UBA1018 > UBA1018 > UBA1018 > CAITVN01. The sequence goes on from CAITVN010000015.1 coordinate 124,795, forward strand.
CACACAGGTTTTTTCGTTTAGAATCGGTAGGTAATGTGCGCCAAGTGGGTAGCGAGTTGAGGGGTGTGACCCAGATCTTGAGTTGCCGCCTAACTCGCTTTCTAATTCGAAAAGCGCCACTCGCACTTGACGGGCATGAGAGTCTTCACCGAATGTTTCACGAGACAACGCTCGTGCCGCGGCCAAACCGCTAATGCCACCGCCAATGATCGCGACGTCAAAAAACTTGGCGTGCTCTGCCGAGTTGGACTGATCGGGTTCGGGTGGTACCGGTTTATCTTGCCAAGTTTGGTGGCCAAGCTTCGAATTTGGTTCGGTCCACCGTATCTTGATTTTTGAAAAATCCGGGCCAGGTGCCAATAACCGCTTGATTTGGCTACTCAGGTGGCGTGATGCACCCGAGCCAATGGCCAGTGCTGACCCCGTGGTTGCGGTGTAAATGATAAACTTTCGTCTAGTGAGAAACCACTTTTGACCATTCTTCATCGAAGGTTCTCACGAGTATTTGATTGTTGAGGCGATTAACCGGGGTGTTCAATTCGGCCATGTCGATCGGAAATTCAAAAAGCGTTTTCAAGTTCGCCAGGTCGAGAAAGCGCAGCCCGGTCGGCAAAGATTTAGGAAACGAGTAGCCTTCATAAGAGTTTTGGGCGTCATGGATATTTTGGGCATTGCCTGTAGTCGCGTCTGTTCTGACGCCAATCACAAACCCCCACTCACCAAACGAAGGTACATTGACGTGATAGGGAGCGGTTTTGAATCCCGCCTCTTTCAGTGTGTTCACTACGATCCAGTACGATTTTCTGGCAAAATAAGGCGATGTGCTTTGCACCACAACCTTACCGCCCGCACGAATTTTTTTAGCGAGTGCTCTGTAGAAACTCAGTGAGTACAACTTGCCCAAAGAGAAATTCGAAGGGTCAGGAAAATCGATCACCGCAAAATCAAATTGCTGGTTGGTTGATTTGATCCATAAAAAGGCATCGTCATTGATGACCTGCACCTTGGGTGAATTGAGTGAATCGAGATTAAATCGGGTGAGAAGTGAATTGTTTTTAAAAAGCTTGGTCATGTGCCCATCGAGGTCAACCAAGGTAATCGATTCAACTGATGGGTATTTCAACACTTCACGCGCAGCTAGGCCATCGCCGCCGCCTAAAATGAGAACCGATTTTGGATTTGCTATCGACGCCAGCCCTGGGTGAACCAGCGCTTCATGATAGCGGTACTCATCTTTGGTGCTGAATTGCAGGTTACCGTTCAAGAAAAGCCTAAAATCTTGCTTGCCTTGGGTTGCAACGATTCGTTGGTACTGCGAGCTAGCAGAATAGATGACCTTATCTTGAAAACTTGACGCTTCGGCGGTTTCGAGAATTCTATCGCCAAACGAAAACCCAATGATCAAATAGGCCAGAGTGAACAGGGCAAAAATGAATAGACCCTGCCCCCACTTCTTTTCGCGTGCAACCATCTTGATTGCCCAAATGGCCACCAAGACATTGAGAATGCCGAAAAAGAAACTGGTTCGAATCAAGCCCAAATGAGGCACCAAAATGAGCGGAAATAAGAGTGAAGCAATCAGGGCGCCGACATAGTCGAAGGTGAACACTTGAGAAACCAGATCTTGAAATTGAAACTTGTCTTTCAAGATGCGCATCAAGATCGGAATTTCAAGGCCCACCAAGGTGCCCGTGATCGAAACCAGGGCATACAAGATGATGCGAAACGAAGTCACGTGTTCAAAAACGAGAAATAAAATCGCAGATGACGACCCACCGACAATAGCGATCAGAATTTCAACTTCAATGAAAAGAAGCACTAGGTTTTTTTTCGCATACTTCGAGAGAAAAGAACCGATGCCCATCGAGAAAAGATAGACACCGATGACCGTTGAGAACTGGGTGATCGAATCACCGAGCAAATAGCTAGCCAAAGCGCCGGCAATGAGTTCGTAAACTAAGCCGCACGTTGAAATGATGAAGACTGAAAAAAGTAAAAGCCACGCCACGAGTGTTGTGCTCTGTCTAACCGTGAATCGCAGCGGCCACGATGAGTGAAATGCCTAATGCCACTGAGCTCATGATGATGGCTAACGGCATGTTCTTTTTTTCGATCACTTCTTGCCAAAGATCACCCGGTGTCAATTTATCCCAGATGACAAAGGCAATGCCTAAGCTAAAAAGGCCTACGATCGTGAAGATGACAGAACTGACTAGCGCTTTTGCATTGATGAGATCCATTTTAAATTCTCCTATTTGTGAAAATGACTATTGCCACCTGGACCCCCAGGTGACCATTTGTCAGCGTTGAGAAACCAGAAAAAAGGTTCGCCCGAAAAACCGCAGTAGCCAAAGTAGGCCAAGAGCGAAAATGAGATAACGTAGGCTTTCCAGGGGGTAGGCTTGCGACTGCCAGCTTTATTCGTCGTCGTCATCGTCGTCTCCTGAGTTTGAAGCATAGGGTGAGAAATCACTGTTTGACCAGCGTTTTACTTCAAACGAACTCGAACTGCCACCGGCGATCAGCGGATAAATGAGTAGAGCGATCAAAGTGTAGATGAAATTTGAAAGGTGGGTTGTGCCCCTGGTGAGTCTCACCCAAACTTTTTGTTGAGCGCGGTCTCCGGTACCAGTCATTGAAAGGTGATACCTGCCATCGGGGATGTCAGAGATGATGATTGAGCTTTTCTGACTACCTTCAGACCAAGAACCATCTGAATCGTAACCAGAATAGTATTCAACCCCTAACTCGTGATCAAAAGTTTCGCCGGTTGTCTCGTTGACTAAGTCCCACGCTAATTCAAACCACGAATTGTCTACATTTGCCGAAACTTGCATTTCGAAATTTTTTGGATTGCCGGTCAGATCGAAAGAGGCTGTTGTGATTGGCGTAGCCATCGGTAGTGTGGTTTCGTACGTATCTCTAAATGCCTCAATATTTGAAGCTGAAATCATGAAATAAAATTGAAGGGCAACGGTGGCCGCAATAGCGACGCCCGCAATACTCCAAATTTGTTTTGCTCCTGCACCCCTACTTGGTTGGTTGGGAGCAACCCCAAAGGGTGTTGGAAACTTTGCTGAAATATTGAATGCTTTTCTTACAACTTCAGAATCGATGTACTCGGCTAAGCTCCACGATTGGTCAGAATTTTTTCCCGAACCGGTGATTTCGCACGAAAGCATTCGAGGTGGAGAAATGTAATCGAGGCCCATGGCTTCGTCGCCCGATTTGATGCGCCAATAGAATTCACCCAAAACAAAGGTGACTTTTGCGGGTTCTTTGGTGAAAAGTCGATACGCGTCGCCATTAAAAGTGAGTTCGGTCTCGGTTCCTTTCGGTAAACGCGCGACCATTTTTGAAAGGTTCCAGTGGCCCTGATTTTCGACTAGCCAAACAAATCCATACCAAGGGTTGAATAAAAGGTACTCGTGCCAGCGGTAGTGCCCAGACTTATCGCTTCGTTGCATGAAGCCAATGTGTTCATACTCGATGCCTTGAATAACGCCACGAGAGCCCAGTTGAATCGCGGGCTCGACTTTCATCTTTGCATCTTGCAGCTTAATTAGCTTCGCTACATTAGGGTGACTGACGTCGATGATGCCTTTGCAACTCAAACAAGTAACATGAACCGTTCTACCCGCCGCGCGAATCTGTACGGCTGCCCCACAGTTTGGGCAGTCAAGCGCACGCAGACCTGAGGTGACTGTCGAAGTTGAGCTGGGTCTCATCGGCGACACCATTTACTTGCCCCTCGGTGAGGGCGAAAATTTCCAGCCCTGAATTTCACGTAAGCCCTTGAAATGAAATTCGTCAAAATCGACGTAATTACCAGCAAATACGCGAGGGGTTTCACCTTCAGTCAACTCAATCGTGGCGAATCCACCATTGCCATCAGTCAAGTCGATGCTGTGACTAGTGACCCCAGGTGCAGAGCTGAAGGGTAGCGAGCCTTCAGCCGAAAGACAGCTCACTTCTTTCAAATCGATGACGGTGTATTTACCAAGACCCGTGAGGTCGATCATTTGTTTGAGTGAGTAGTTATTGGGGTTATTGTTGACCAGCGATTCAAGGTCGGGTTTTCGAGTGGTGAGCATGAAGAGCCCCTGGGCTTCTCCAATCCACGCTTCTTGATTTGAAAAAGGCGCGTACCATTCGTTCCAATACCCATCTTCATATTGCAAGATGAGGCGGCCTTCGACTGTGAACGCCTTAGTCTGATACATGCCACCGGTACCCACGCAAAGCGGCGACACATCGAATGGCACTTCAGCCATGATACCCAGATTTTCAATGCCTTTGTCAGTGCGAAAAATACTCGCACGACAGTAGGGACAGACGGCGAAGATCTCGCTGCTTGAGCGAAACTTGACTTCACCTCCACACTGAGGGCAGTTGACGTTCATTTGAATTTCTCGGTTACTCGGGGTTAGGTCAATTTCTTAAGCAGTTCAGCTTTCTTTGCGTCGAACTCTGCTTGAGAAAGAATGCCCTTGGTCATGAGATCGTGAAGTTTACCGATCGTTACGAGCGGATCTTCTGCAGGCGCTGCAGCCGAGCCACCAGTTGAGTTGCCGGGGCTACCTTGTGCAACTTGGCCCATGGCTTGGTTGAAATTTTGACCAATTGCCATGCCTGCCGATAAACCCATGCCTGCGCCGGCGAGGCCACCCGGATTAGAGGCTGCTTTTTCAATCGCTTCGATTGACTGAAATTGCGCGAATTTTTGCATGTTTCCGACGAGATTCATCTGAGACGATTTATCGAGGTATTTTTGCAGTTCTTCAGGAAGTGATAGGCTTTGAACCGTGAACGTTTCAAGCGAAAGGCCGTAATCTTCAAAGACCTGAGCTAGAGCACCTTTGAGGGTTTGTGCGAATTTCGTTTGGTTTCCGGCCATATCGAGAAACGGTATTTGAGAAGAGGCCAAGAACGAAGTCATCGTCTCGACGACTAATGCGCGAAGCTGCGGCTCGAGATCGCTGACTGAATAGACCTCTCGAGTGCCGCTCAGTTTTTTGAAAAAGACCTTTGGATTTTTCAATTTATAAGAATAGGTGCCGTTGGCGCGTAGGCGAATAGCGCCGAATTCTTTGTCGCGAAAAGTGATCGGCTGTGAGGTGCCCCACCGTTGATCGATTTGCTCACGAGTAGAAAAGAAAACGACGTCTGATTTGAAAGGTGAGGCAAACGCTTTGTCCCAGTTTCTGAGGTTTGTCAAAACTGGCAGAGTTTTTGTGCTAAGCGTGTGACGCCCTGGGGTGAAAAGATCGGCAACTTCTCCTTCGTTGATAAACAGCGCCAGCTGAGTGTCAGTGACCGTCACCTGCCCGCCATTTTGAATTTCTCGATCTTGCATTGGGTAACGAAAGGCAAGTACTCCGTCTGAGGTCTCTGTCCAGTCAATCACATCAATAAATTGTTTCTTCACGAAATCGAAAATTCCCATGGCCGGTCTCCTTTATGATTGCTATAGTTCTAGACTGAAATGACAAATGATGCAAACCCAACCGAAAAGAACTTGCCAGTTTTAGCTAAACGAAAAATTCCCGTCATGCCGTTGGCGGTTATCGCGGGTGGTGGGGTGCTGGTTTTCTGGGTGTTTCATCTGAGCGTCTTTGGGGTCGTTTTTTTTCTGGGGCTGTTGCTCACTGTTTTTGGGTTGAGAAAGAAGATCAGGTCAATCGATTCGGCACAGAGCCAAACGTCAGAACAGCTGACTCAGTCTGAGATCGTGTCGACCTATGTGGGCGATCAAATCAAGCGTGACATTTCAAAAGCCAGATATCTCGAAAATCTGAGTAAAATGGGCGAAGAATTGGGTGATGTCTACGAGGGGTTGCTTTCAGAAATCAAGAATTTCTTGAAGGTAGTTGACTCGAGATTTCAAAAAACTGAGCTCTCGTATGGGCGCTACAAAGGGGCCGGCGAAGAGGCGTTCTTAACGGCCATTCAGTGCCTGCACCAGTCGTCTCTACTTTTGCAAACCCTCGATCAGAGTTCTGATCAAGCCGTTCAAAAACAGGCCGATTCGTCTCAAAATCAAGAATTGCTTCAATTGAGAGTTAAGCAAAAAGGCAAAGTGACTGAGGGAGTTCAACAAGCCAAGGCCGCTTGGTTTGAACTGCAAAAAGTGACGGCCGCTTTAAACGAATTAGCGCCGACGGCACAGTTGACATCAAGTGATTTGCAGTCAAATTTAGAGCAGCTGAAAATTTTGGCTGATCGAGCGAAATTGTTTCAAAATATCAACAAGGAGTGAATCAAATGGAAACTGACGTAAAAATCGAGAATGCAGTGTCGACATTAACCCTGCCACCGGCCAGTGTTTTGAAACAAGAGCTCGCGCTAAAAGATCCGACCCAGGTTGAAGTGCTGCCTCAAGAAGAGTCAGAACTTGATGCCAGAGCGGTAGCTTTTGTCGATGAACTACTCAAAATTGATCCGAAAGATCTTGAAAAGTCTGAGCAAGGCAAAAATACCGTCGAGATGATGGCAACCGACCTTCAGCGAAAAGCCGCCGGGCAAAGCCAATTATTGCGTGAGCCGCTGAAAAAATTGGCCGAAAAAAGCGATGACGGCGGATCAGTAGCTAAGACTCTCATTGACCTCAAGATGCAAGTTGAGGGCTTAGATCCGGGAAAATTTGATTTTGGAGCAGGGTGGTTTTCGCGAGCAGTGGGAATGATCCCGGGTGTGGGCACGCCGATGAAGCGGTATTTTACCAAATTTGAAAGCGCACAAACAGTCATCAGTGCAATCGTGCGATCGCTTGAGGGCGGCCGCGATGGGTTGCTTCGCGACAATATTACGTTAGTTGAAGATCAAAAGATGATGCGAACCAGTACGCACAACTTAGAAAAGGCGATTCGCCTAGGCATGCTCATCGATCAGAAGCTTCAGTACAAAATGGAGCGCGAATTGGCCTCAGACGAAGAGAAAAAGAAGTTTGTGGGTGAAGAGTTGATGTTTCCGTTACGTCAGCGAATCATTGATTTGCAGCAACAATTGGCGGTAAATCAGCAAGGCGTGTTGGCCGTCGAAGTCATCATTCGAAATAATAAAGAGCTCGTTCGTGGAGTGAATCGCTCGTTGAATGTGACGGTTTCTGCACTTCAAGTGGGCGCGACTGTTGCGATGGCGTTAGCAAATCAGAAAATCGTTCTCGATAAACTTGAGGCGGTCAACAAAACCACGAGTGATTTGATTTCGGGTACGGCTGCGCGGTTAAAAACTCAAGGTGTACAAATTCACCAACAGGCCAGTAGTGCCGTTTTAGATATGAATAGCCTCAAACAGGCGTTTGCAGATATTGAAACGGCTCTGAGCGATATTTCAAAATACCGAAACGAAGCGTTGCCGAAGATGGCTTCGACCATTGGCGAGCTTGATGAAATGAGCAAGAAGGCTGATGCCACCATTAAGAAAATGGAAAAAGGCAATTCTCAAAAGCCGCAGATTGAACTCAAGGTAGACGTGTAGGGAGCCCAAGAACTACTGGTCTCGCTTAAACTGCGGGTGCTGAGAGATTGCGTCGATCACTTTTTCGCGATTGAATTGAGTAGCCGATGGCGCCGTTGATCGGTACGGCAGCGGTTGTGAGCTCACATTGAGTTTCTTGAGCCATTCTTCAGCTAGCAGCTTCTCGATGGCCGAGACATCGGTTGATGCGATTGTCGTTTCGCCCTTAGTTGCGGTGCCCGCGCCCTTGCCGACATAAAAACCACTCAGAAGTAATGCGACTCGCACTGGGGTTGATGCCGAGTAGGTGATGAGAGTTGAGGGTTTGTGTGATTCGTTGAGATCGCAAAACTCTCTGAGAGCTTTGAACCGCTCAAGGCTCCAAAGCTCAGGAAAAACTTTCGGATCATAGAAGTCGTAAAAAATGAGATCAGGGTGGGGGAGTCTTCTTTCTTCGCTTTCGGCGGTTTTGGTATCGATAGCGTTGAAATAGCAGTGCGAGTGCAGTCGCCATTGAATCGTGCCATGCGAAGTGCGAAATTCGGTCACATGATTCTTAAGCAGTGATTCGAGTTCTCTTTTGTAATGAGAGAGAAATGAAAACTCACCGGGGTGATCAAGCGCAAATCTGAGGCCTTCGGGCTTGGTTTCAAAACTCATGACGTTGAGGTGGTAGGTTTTTGAAAGATCGAGTGGCCTAGAAAGGCTATCATCGAGGTGGTGAATCAATTCGATCACGTTCGCTGCGGTGCCCATTCCGACGTCAAAGAGAGTTAAGCCCTTGGGTGAAAAAGCCAGGTCAACGACACATTTTGGTACTTGCGCGGCGTACACATTTTTGGCCTCTTCGGTGGGGCCGATGTGCGAATGCATGGCTTGATTGTTTTCGGTGTCAACCAAGGTCACTGAGCCATTCGGGTTTTGTTTGAGCTGAAACGCTGACATGAAAGGGGTTATACCTACCACCCCTGTAAAAATTGAAAAGACCTTTATTAAAACAGCAGGGGTCAAAACAGAACAGCGCCGCCCAGTTCGACAGAACAAGGCGAGCGGGCATGAACTTGTCGGGGGCGATCTTGGTTAACCAAATGTGCCGAAGGTACCCAAATTGAGCCCAAATGAGCCTAGTTAACACTCAAATCGATTCAAATAGGCCTATATAGGCCGTTTTTTGCTCCTCACCAAAGCGAAATCGGGTCAGATCTGCCACAACTATCATTGGTCACCCAATGCCGTAAAATAGAGGTATGGACCACCTAATGAGCTCTGCGGAGCCTAAAAAACCAACCGCTCGAACAATCAGCAGAAGAACTGCAGAGACATTTCTTCTACTGGGTCCGACTTTGGGTTTATTCATTTTTGCCGTCATTCTACAAATCGGCTGCGAGCCAGTGGCGAGTTTCAATGTACCGGTAGAAGCCGTGACAGATTCTACGACTGACAGTTCGGCGGACACTTCAACAGATGCGTCAACAGACACGACTAGCGCTACCGACACTGCGGCAGCCGCTGGGGCAGACGCAGCTGCTGGCGCCGCTGCGGCGGTAGACTCATCGCTTGACGTCGGTATCACGGTCTTGGGTTCAAGCACTGATGCAACCGCAATCGTGGGCACCTGGGTCGCCCCTTGCGGCACTGACGATATGGGAATTACGGGCCAAGCGTACAGCAAGTCTCATTATTATTTCTCAGCAGCGGGTGTTTTAACCATCTCAGGGCAAGGTTATTCAGATAGTTCTTGCGCATCAGCCGTCGGTGGTGTGGTTCTCGGTGCGACGGGTAGCTACACTTTGGGGGCTGCAGTTGCTGCCAATCTACCTCGCGAGACAAATATAATAATCAATGGCATGGGCACCATGCTTGCCATTTTTCAAGTCATTGACAATGTCATGTACTTAGGAATGAACAATGGTTCTAGGCCCACCTTTTTTACTGTCGGAAACGAAAATTTCAAATTGGGCACCTCGGCACTTCCGATAATGGATTCGGCTCGCCTTGCGGGTACCTGGACGATGGACGGCTGTTCAGATCATGGCGGTGGTCACGGCCATTACTATCGTGAACAGTATACATTTACAGGTTCAACGAGCACGACGGGCACTTGGTCTGCTCACACAGATCAATTTGGGCCAGCTGACTCGACCTGTTCTGGGGTGGCTACGGTTATTAATAGTGTGGCCGCTGACGCTTCTTCTCATTACACTTTGGGCATTTACTTCACAAGTCGAGGTGTTTTGCGTCAGCTTGATTTGCAAGTGGGTACGGCTAACGGCGACTGGATGTCGGGTTCAACGTATTATACGGTCATAGGCATTGAAGGGTCGTCAACCCTGTTCTTGGGACATGCCAATACCGACGTGAGCTTACGACCAACAGAGACGATGGGTGGATCAAGTGGCGGCGGGTACTCGAAGTAGGCCGGCGCTTAAGTTTTCTCGCGTTGACTCAAACAGCGTTTGCTAGAGGCACCACCGCAATTCGAGGGTTGATCATTTTTGATTTCTTCAAGGACTTCGAAAGAATCAAAACTTTGCTGTTCATTTCTGCCTTGAGCAAACTATCGGCGGCTCGCAATTGAGACGTGGTGGGCTCGTCACTGTCGATAACAATGATTCCGAGGCACCGCCCCGAAGAGGCCAAAACTAGCGGTATTCTCGCATTATTTCTCGTCCAGTATGACCGGACCACTAATTGTGAACCCAGTCGATACTGAAATTGCGCACGTAGGTTACGAAAGGCCAGAGAGGTGAGTTGAAGGTCTGTCGAATAAGGTTGCTCGGCTAAAACCAATTCTTCAAATTGATCTTCAAGCAGTATGATCTCGCCCTTAGAACCGCCATAAATGGGTATTCGCCTAATCAGAAAAATCGACTCTAGAGCATAAAGCAACGCTTTTTGGGTAACTGCGCTGATGCCGAGTTCTTTTTTGACGTCAGTGTACGAATACCCCTGCCATGAAAACGTGGCGATCATTTTGAGGTAACTCATCAAAAGTTCGAGTGACAGCCGAGTTTCATGTACGAGTCTCAGGTCTCGGTCGAGCATTAACCTCAGAAGGTCGTCGAGTCGTTCTGACATGAGCCGCTGTTCGCGCAAAAAGCAAATTCCGGGCAGGCCTCCTTTTTCAAGGTACAGGTCGATCGACTTCAATCGCCTCTTCAGTTCGACAGAGTCTAGGTCATGAAATGAGTTTTCATGAAAAGATTTTTGACCCAAAATCTCAATAAAAAAATCGGAGAGTGGCCTTTGATCTAATTCAGAAATCACTAGTGGGCCCAATTCGAAAAACATCATTCTGCCGGCTAAAGACTCGCGAATGGCCCTTCTGCTGGTAAAACGCACTGATCCCGACAAAATAAACTGCCCAGGCATCTTTCGAGTTCTTACTTTTTCTTTGAGGGCCGGAAAGAGCTCGGGCACTGTCTGGCATTCATCAACTCCAAACGGCATGCATTTAAGAGAGTCAACGAATGCCTCTGGGTCTGCTTCAGCCAGTTTACGAATGCTCTGAGAATCGAACGTTACATAGTGTTCAGTTACTTGATTGATGAAGGTGGTCTTACCAACCTGGCGGTGCCCGAAAATACCCAAAATCGGGGTAGCTTTGATGAGCTTATCATAAAGACTTCTTACGCTTCGGGTTCGGTCATGTGCCATAATGACTAAATTAACTGTGGCAGTCATTTTTGTCAATAGAAGCTAAAAATGACTGCCACAGGCATTTCAGTAACTAAATAAATGTCGCGACAATCGGGGGTTATACCACTTTGTTAAACAGTCGAAGTGAGAATTTTTCTTGAGTGTTGCAAGAAGGTCCCGAATTCGACTTCACCTTGTGAATCGTTTGATTCGATTTGCAGATCAAGTCGAGCATCGAAATAGTTTTGGCAAATGATCTGTCTGGTCATTTCAGTTCTTGCACATTGAGTGACCGTTGCCGAAAATTTGACTAGGGTAGGTTCGCTAAATCGCAGGTGTACTTTTTCGCCTGGCGGAATTTGGTGGGTGACAAAGAGGCTGAGTTTCTTTGAACTGAGGTCATTCAAAACAAGGCGAGCGGGCATGACCCTATCGAGACCTGATATCGAGTCGAAGTATGACAGCGTGCCTGAAACCATTCGAATTCGCATCGCCACAGCGTCAACGGTCTGACGCTTTCCGTTTCGTCCCTTTTTATCTCTTAGGGCTTTAGAATAGGGCTTAACTTTGAACTCTGGGACTTCCCACATAGGTCGATACCTCTTCTTGTTTTGACGTATCGGTAGGCGGCAGAAAATTCCTAATTTCGTATTTTGCGCGCCGTCAACGAGCACGCTGATGGTAACCAATGAGTGCCTAACGTACGCAATTTGACGCTCAAATCGATTCAAACAGGCTTATAATGGCTCAATTTTGTCAGTTACAGGCGCGAAACTGGCTCAACTGTGACTCAACTATCATTGGTCACCCAATTCTATAAAATAGAGGCATGGACCACAAAATGAGCTCTGGGGAGCCAAGAGAAAAAGAAGCTGGGCGGTACCTTAGAAGAAGCTCAGAGAGTTTAATTCTGCTGGGTCCGACTCTGGGCTTGTTTGTTTTTGCAGTCATTATTGAAACTGGCTGCGAGCCGGTGGCGAGCTTCAATGTGCCGACAGAAGCGGTGACAGACTCTTCGACTGACACTTCAACAGACACCTCGACCGATACCTCGACTGACACTTCAAGCAGTGCCGATACTGCTGCCGCCGCGGGGGCAGCTGCAGGTGGAGGTGCCGTAGCGGTGACAGACTCATCGCTTGATGTCGGTATTACCGTATCGGGCTCAAGCACTGATGCAAGTGCGATCGTGGGCACCTGGGTCGGCCCTTGCAAGACCGATGACACGGCGATCACTGGTCAACCCTACACCAAGACTCATTACTATTTCGCAGCGGCGGGCAGTTTGACCTTTTCTGGTCAAGGGTATTCAGACAGTTCTTGTGCGTCTGCCGTGGGGGGGGGTGGTTCTCGGTTATTCGGGTAGCTACACACTGGGGGCTACAGTCGCCGCCAATCTGCCTCGCAACCTCGATCTCACACTGACTGGTGTGGGCTCTTTTTTGAGCATATTTCAAGTCATTGACAATGTTTTGTACCTAGCTATGGATAACACTCGACCCGTGGTTTTCAGTTCGAACACCCAAAATCTCAAACTGGGCACGACGGCGTATCCCGAAATTGATTCGGCTCGAATTGCAGGCTCCTGGACAAACCATGACTGTTCAGATCGCGGCGGTGGGCTAGGGCACTACTGGAAAGCGTTTTACACTTTCACGGCTTCTACTAGCACGACGGGTAGTTGGAGTTCGAGTACCGAACAGTATGGTCCGGCCGATTCGACCTGTTCAGGCGCTCACACAACTAGCGCAAATGGCAATGGCACTTACACCTTGCAAGGCTATGTAACTGATACTCTCAGAAAACTCGACTTGTACATAGCAGCCGGTACCGCAGAGTGGACTCCGACTGCGACAATGTACACGGTCATCGCTGTCGAGGCTTCGTCAACGATGTTTATGGGTAATGGCAATATCGACGTCAATCTACGCCCAACCCAAACGATGGGCGGCGCAACTAGCGGATGGTTCGCGAAGTAGACCCGCGCTTAACTTTTGTCGCGCAGGCTTAAATAGCGTCACAATTCGCGTTCGACTGAACGACCTCTGGTCTTCGGCTAATAGAGAAATAAAGTTTGGTAAGCTCTAAGAATTCATCGTGAAAAGCTTACCATTGAATAATGTGATTTCTACCACGTTTTTCGATCGAATAATGTGAATGCCGTCACACTTTAGTGAAATCAAATGGGCAATTCGAAAAAAAATAGTGATTACGGCTAGTTATGACGCCTATTGATCGAAGAACACGCTAAAATCGCGCTAGCACTTTCAAAAAGTGGTCTATAAATGCATTGACGATGCAGTTTTAACCCAGTTATAATGACGTATGGCTCATCTTAGGTACCGAGAAATTCATGACCTCTTTCTAAGGAAAATCAAGCAGTGGCCCGCTGTCTGTCTTTTGGGGCCCAGACAATGTGGAAAAAGTACTTTTGTTAAAGATTTGGCGTTAAAAGAAGGCGAGTTTACACAAATTTCTTTTGATAAAGGTGCCCAGCGTATCGCTGCGAAGCAAAATCCTGAGCATTTTTTGAAAAAACTAATTCTTGAACCCATCGTTTTAGATGAGGTTCAAAAAATTCCTGAACTCTTTGACGAAATTAAAGCCCTGATTGATGAGGAGCGTAGGCCCGGCCGGTTTATTCTTACCGGCAGTGCCCGCTTTTCGTCGAAGATTGGTATACGTGAATCGCTGACCGGGCGTACTGCCGTACTTTATCTTGACTCGCTTACTTTGGGCGAAACCCTGCGAAAAACACAAAACGATGCCGTCGTGCTTGGGCTCACTGAAATTTCTCGCTACCTGCAGTTCGGTGGCATGCCAGTGATTTGTTTTTCGCGCGACGACAGCGTTCGGCGCGATTACTGGGATGAGTGGTTAGAAACCCTCTGCGAACAAGATTTGCATGCCTTTAGTCATGGCCGACTCTCGTCTGATTTAGCTCGTCAGCTTCTTGAGTTGAGTGCTCAAGTTGATGAGCCGGTGGTCTCAGAGTTTGCCAAAAAGACTGGAGTGAATGCTCGTAGAATTCAAAACCACCTAGAGGCGCTCGAGAATTTGTTTGTTTTGTATCGAGTAGAACCTCACCCCCAATCGGTAGGAAAAACTCGGTACCTGCCTTTTGACTGTGGGCTCGTACACCATTTTGGAGGCTCAGAAAAACGAAAGTGGGAAGTCTTATTCTATCACCAAATTCGTAATCAACTGCGTTTTCAAGGCTCGAAGAAAACAGTGTTACAATACCTTCGGACTAAAAAGGGAATTCAAATTGATTTTGTGCTCCCTGAATCAAATGATTTTTTTCAACTGGTTGAATCGACTTATCCAAGTCAGCGACAACTGCAATCGGCCAAAGCTATTCTCACACGCCTCAAACCGAATCGATTTGTCTTTGTCTGCGCTACCGATGAAGCCATGCAAACACTATCGCCCCGTCTCGAGGTGTGGCCGTTGAAGCAAATTTTCTAAAGAAGGTTAAGCGATCTACTGACCAAACCACTCGACGTGGTAGATGCCCAGAGTGATGGCAATGAACCCAAGGGCGAGAATCACCAACCAAAGAACTTTCGCGAGTTCAGGCTTCTTTGCAATCATCACAGTCACGCCACCGAGGGCTAACCAAATCGCAAGTTTGATCCAGGCCCAGGCCGGAAATCCGACACCTTGCAGTTTCGCGATCATGCCGAAACCACCGACCAATGAAAGAAGAAGGCCGAGGCCGTGTGTTGCTGCGGTCTTAGCGCGCCAAACATTGTTCTTCTTCAGACCGCCATTGGCCGAGTACACGAGCAACCCGCCGAGCGGAAAAAATACCATTAACATACCGATCAAGTGCATGACTTTATAGAACTGAATTGACATGGCTACCGTTTACCTTGTGCCCCTGGCGATGTCTAGTGGCAATCTGACTTTTTTGATACGCAGTCTCATGATGATTGCGCAGTCTAGTGGCACAGTTAGTTGGCGAAGTCAGTTCTGCGATCTCTCAACAGTCTTTCGGTTGAGGTCGCGAAAAAAATACCGTGTTGAGCTTTCGTACACAATAGGTGAAGGGCACTTTGCCAAGAGTGAGCGGCCTTGCCATTTGGGGTTGCTCGAAAAGTGCAGCAGTTCAGCAAGGGTGGGAAGGATGTCGATTTGTTGACCCAAATTTCGAAATGCGCCAATCCCCTCTATTTTGCTCGCCTCTACTTTTGATAATTTCGGCAAAATGAAAAAAATCGGTATGCGCATCAGTAAGTCGGTCTGAGTCGTGCTCCACAGTGCCAGTCCATGAGTTTCAGCTTCACCTGTCAGGTGTGGAATCACAGGCGAACTGTGGTCGCCCAACACAACAATGAGAGTGTTGTCGAAGCTCTTATCGGTCGTGAGTGTTTCGAGAAAACGAGACAGCGATGAATCAACATAGTGCAGTTGGCTCAAGTAATCTCGGTACTCAGTGGTGCTCGTGTTGACGTGCTCAACCACCCCAGTGGGGGCAAGCTTTGGCGGAAAATGGCTCGAACCGGTTGTAACCTGGGCAAAAAGCGGGCGTTTGCTAGTCGTGATTTCAGCTCTTAAAATTCTTAGCGCTTCTTCTAGAAAAGGCTTATCGGCGATACCGAAATCACCAAACTCTTCGGTGACGCCTCGCGATCGAAAATCATTCAGATCAAACCACGTGTCGAAGTGATGAAATTTTTCGAAGAGAAATTTATTGTGAAACTCTTTGTGAAATCCGGTGAGGGTTAGGTTGTGATAACCAGCTTCATGAGTGAGATCAGTGAGGCACTGAATCGGCAAGTGTGGAGAAATCAAGTGCGGCGCAATGCCACCAGGGTTTGGTGGCACCGAGCACAGGGTTGAAAACTGACCACGAACGGTTTGACCGGGGTCGAGTGCGGTAGAATAAAACTCAGCTACCGTGCGTAATCGTGCGGCAGGCAGCCCACGAAAAAATCGTTTGAGTTTCTGAAAAATCAATTCTGAATGAGTTGAGGTGTGCCACTCGTGGGCCCGAAAGCTTTCAACAAAAACCAAAATGAGGTTTGATGGCGGGTGGGTGAATGCCGACTTTTCTGGGTGACGCACGCTCTCTTCGCAGCGACTCAGTTCGGGTGCTCGAGACGTGAACGCTTCACTGTGGCTGGCAGCAAAGGCTGGGTGACTTGACTTGATCAGCCAGTGATCTGAAAGTGGCTGCATCTGTCGCGCCAACTCGTGCCAATCGAGTTTTCTGAGGTGCACCCAAGTCGGAAATTGATTGACCAAGAGCGCAGCTACGACGAAAAAGAGCATCAAAGCCGCATGCGCACTTTTTCGACCGGTTCGATCAATAAATCGGGTGAGTAGAAAAATCGAGCCACCCAAGAACCCTGAAGAAGCGCCCAGTAGTGGCAAATGCCTTGAGGTGATCAAGGGCTTGAAGCTACCGCTGAGATAGTTGAGGTCACTCAGATGAAAGCGAATGATGTCGAAAGAAAGCCATTCGCGAAAATAGGCGAAATAGAGAGTTTGTGAAAACGAGAGAAGATAGATCAAAATCAAAACCGTGCTCGGAAGAATGCGCTTATTTGCGCGTGAGGTGAGCAGTGCCAGAAAAACGCCCAGTAGGGTAACCGTCAGGTCAGAAAACCCACCGAGTTCAATTAACGTCGCGCTAGAACGACCGGTTGTGCTTAAACTAAGCACTTCGCCCCACGGGTTTTCGGTAACTTGCGCGAGCGACACTAGCCGCAAAAAGAAAAGGCTAAGAAAAAATAGAAAGACCGCGCCGAAGCAGGTCATCATCTGGCCAACGGTAGGTAAAAGTCGCCTAGTGTTTGTCAAAACGTCAGTGCGCCAAACTCTCAACATTTGAACTGACTCTGTGCATATGAAATAATAAATAAAAAATGAGGAATAAATATGAATTCAAAACCGATTAAATTGACCATGACTCTTTTTTCTCTTACCGTGCTTTCAGCGCTCGCGCAAGCCGCTGGCCCCGTCGTACCGTCGGTAGCATCGCCTGGAGCGACCAGCTCGGTAGGGCAGGCCGATGCCAATCAAGGGTATGTGCACTCGTCGCGACTTTCGTCTGAGATTCATGCAATCAAGAATAGTTCTTCACTGGGTATTCTCTTTGGCTGGCGTTATGTCGCGCTTGAGAGTGACCGATTCGCAGTAGGCGGGGCAGGATACACAGGTCAATTTGGGGGCACCAATTCGGGAGTCTTCAGTTACGGTGGATTAGTGGTTTCGCATATGGGTAAACTCTCTTCGTCGATTGCTTCTGAAATCACCTTGCTTGCTGGAGGTGGTGGCGGTTCTGCCGGAGCGGTTTCAGGCGCAGGAATCATTCTCGAACCCGGCTTGTCACTGGGATTTGTACTCGGACCCAAGGTGCGCAGTGTGCTCAATGGCGGCTATGTGTGGATGCCAAGTGCTTCGACCTTAGGTGGGCCATCTTTTGGAATACGCTTTGAATTTGCACTGAATTAGAGGCGATTTGATTCTGTAGGCGTTCTAAAATTCTCAGAACCCGAAAAGTAATCCACCCGAGAACGTTTTGATTTGCACAAAATCACCGCTAGCAGAAGTGATGTATTTGCCGTATGAGCCTTCACCAAATAGATCAATTCTGATTCTCTTTTGTGGATTTCTCAGTGGGTAAGACAAGTTGAGTTGATAGTCTCCCTTAGAAGCCGAAATGTCTGACCAACCGCTAGCAATCGAGAAAAAGCGTAGTTGGGCGAGTAGAGTTTTTTTTGCCTTCGTTGTGTAGCCAAGAAATACATACATCTCGGGGCCAGACATATTGGTTAGGCCAATAGTGCCACCTGTCGCAGTGGCAGAAAACTGGTACCAGCCCGGTGCTAGGGCCAAAGATAAACGGTTCTTGGGGGCGCTCAACCAAAGCGGAAAGCGCCAGTTGTACTCGAGAAATTTAGGCGTCATGGTGCTGACGCCCATGTTGTTTAGGCGACTGAAAGTATAATTTAAGCCCGCTTGGGCCTCGAAGAAATTTCTAATGATAAACAGGCCAGCATCGGCCTTTGCCACAAGACTGACATTTTTGACCTGTACGTCTCTATAGGCGTCTTCATACTGCAAATATTGAGGATTTAGGCCAAACATGAGGTGAAATCGGCTGCCACCTGACGAGCCGGCTTGGGCCGGCAGTGAGCTCAAGAGACAAGCTAGCGATGCCAGAATCAGGGGGCGCAAGGCGAGCCGTTTGTGTTGTCTAAAAAATGTCACTAAATATCCTCTCATTTGCTTATCGACAAGCTAAAAAATTTCTTCAGAAAAAACGTCAGACGTCGATAAGTCACTTGGGCGGTAACTGACATCGGCCCAAATCCAATGGAGGGATTATGACAAAGAAAAATGCAAAGATGCTCTTTTCATCAGATTCTAGAGACGCTAAAAATCTTAAGCAAACAAATAGAAGCTTAAACTCAGTTGCCAAAGAAATTGAAGCTGATGTTCTGTACCAAAAGCTTGGAGATAAGTGGTTTGCATTCTCTCTCATTGATGACGAAATGTTCTTTGGTGAACTAGATCAAGCGCCACCGGCCCAAAAAAACAAAACGGCTAAGACCGAAATCGGTCAATGACCGTTAGTGAGTGACTCAAAATGAATTCGACGAATTCAAAAAAACCGCAAAAACCCATTGATATTGGGCAGACCCCAGCGCGGCAAGAGTTTGATCACCTGCTCGAAAAAGTACGTGAAATGACTTATAACAAGCCTGAAAAGGCGGTTTTGATCATTTCTGATTGGCTCAAAAAAAGCCTAAGTAAAAAAGTGGCTTAGTAGTGCAAAAGTCGATGCCTACTCAGGCTTGCGCAGTTCACTTAGCCATTCTGGCGTAACGGCAACTGAAGTGCCATGGGTATCAATGACTAATTTTTTTCCTAAAATAAGCTGTTCGGCACTCTCGCGTTGTGCCGGTGTGACTTTCCATTGCTCCATACTTTCGTTAATGAATTGTTTAAACGTGCGGCCCTTCAGATAGTACTCCATGTTTTGGGTTCCTGTTTCAGAAATAGAAAAATAATTGAGTAAGTGAAAAATGGTGGGGTCTTTGACTTCGCTCATTTTTCCGCTACCTGTCTTAAAAAATCGATGAAATGATTGAGTATTGAATACGCCCTGGTCAGTGTACGACGTGAGCGACACGATGTCGATGGGTAGCGCCTCAGCATATTCATGGTAACCGACAGAGCCTGGTAGGTGAATTTGGTCGGTTTGAGGTTCGAAAATAAGATATGAAGACATTTCTTCGGGTTTAGTTTCGTCGATCAAAAGGGCATTAAAGAAATGCCCGAAGTAGGTTGCCATATAGATCGGAAGTTTGAGTTTTGGCGCTACCCCTGTAGTATCAACTTTTGCGATTTGTTTGAGATCAGTCATTTCATCGGCGTTTAAGTGATTTTCGGTGCTGTATTTGACAAACATTTGCGAAGCAAAGCCGGTGCAAAGATTACTAAATGATTGATAGGGTCTTTCGTCGGTCTTGTCGGTTTCAAGAATGAAACGGAGAAATCGTTCTCTAGCCGCTGCCGATTTCAGTTGTGGCCAAATGGCTTCGTCGGTGGGCCAATTTTCAATGGTTGCTGCAAAAGCCGTCGCCGAAACACTGGGTGAATTTAAGATTTTGAACTGGTCGGTGTTCTCGGCCGCATAAGGTGCAGTGACAAAGTCTGGAATGAGCAGGCTACAAGAGAGTGTGAGACCAGTTAAAAACGCAGCCCTGAAGAATGCCCCTGAATTCATTTTTGTTGTCCCCTAATGCCATGAGTAGTCGAGGGCAAGGGGGGCGACAAGAGGCTTTAGCTGTGTCTCATCGGGTGAGACAGTTTCGACGGTCTAGTGATAGTTTTCGCCTTACAGATAGAATACAGTCATTTTATCGGTATCTTTGTGCGAATTTTCTGCGTAAACCCGAAGAAATTTCACAAAGAATTTGAAGGCCTCGTATGAGCGAAGTGAGCGATCGACTTTGCAGCCGTAGCGCACGAACTTAACTCCGTGGTCTAGGTAAGCTCTCGAGTTCTGAATGAGCAGCTGAATTTCGAGATAGGTGTCTTGGGTGAAGTAGAGCCGCACGGGTACCTCTGCGACATCTTCTGGCCAAGGCGACTTGGTGTCGAATGGAACTTGAAAGGCTAGGCCCTCTTCGCTCACGTCGATGATTTCAACCTGCCGCATTTCGCTGCCGCCGGTGATCGTGTAGACGCCCAACATGTTCTTGAAGAAGATGCGCTCAGTGGTTCTTCTTTTCTCGTCGAGCTTCTGGTTTCTAATCTCGTTGAAATCTACTACGCGTCCAGTTTGAGACATGATTATCTCCTCCAGAGTACTTGTCGGCGGCGATTGAAAACTCTAGAGAGAGAAAGATTTGCCCGTTGTGAGTTGAGCGGTTCTCACGTCAAAGGGTTGACGTCGGGTAGTGCAGGGTCTAGGGCCGGTTAATTGCCAGCTCTAGCGAATCAATAAAGGCGAGAAATGCCTTGAAAGCAACATAGAAGCTTCCTGACGGATCAGTAAACTCGGCGCCAAATCGGGTACAGGTCGATTGCTTGTCGATTCTCACCACTTTGATATTGAGTGGAATCGATAGGCTCGGATTCAAGTGCAATTGAATGGTGAGATGATCGCCAACCTTGGGTAAAAAGCTTTCTCCTAACGGAAAATCGGCATCGAAATCAAAGGCAACACCCAGGTCGCTGACGTCATGAACGCGGGTGCGATGGTGAATTGAATTCGAGAGGGTAGAAAAAAAAGAGAAGGTGTCTAGAATCGCCCGACGTTTAGCTCGGCGTCGTTCAATACCCGATTTTTGCGGTGATGAATCATTGGCCATTAGAATCTCTCCTAGGTAACCCGGCTGGGGTGGGTGGTAACTTCTCGAAGTACTCATATCGGCTTCGAAGGTTGTTAAGTGCCAGCTGGGTCTGCGAACTGGCCTCGCCGTACTGAATATCGAATGCACTCTGGTCGACCTTTTTTTGGCTAAAGAGCTGTGATTCCATTTGGTGCAGCCTTTCAACCGAAGTGAGAACTTGAGTAACGAGGGTATAGAGTTCTGAATAAAAATACTCGGCCTGCAAAGTCTCGGGGGTCCACTTCACGCTGGCTTCTTTGATCTGAGCATCGAGTTGCATCCATTTAATTGAAAAGTCACTCCAGAGTTTAGCTGCTTGCTTTGGATTTCTTAGGGCTCTCAATCGCTTAGTCTCAGCTTGGGTTGTGCCGTTTTGCGCTTCAAGTGTCGTCAGAAATTGCTGAATTTCTCCCAACTCTTGAACGGCCCGCGCCTTAATTTTGTCGTGAAACTCTTTGAGTCTTGAAATGTAGGCCGCATCTTTTGGACCACCCAAGAAGAGTGTCTTTTGGGAAACAATTTTTCTAGCCTTCGGTACCCCTGGTGGGGTTTTTAACGTAGAGGTTGGCAGCAAATTGAGAATGGCCGAAACCGCCTCGGGCTGTCGTTCGGCGTTCACGGCGTAGAGAGAATATTCGCCCTTAGGAATCGGCCGGCCGTCAGCTTGCATCAGGGCAGTGGACTGGGCCAATCTTTTTAGCGAGACTGCCTGCACTTTACCCTCAAAACCCAACTGGTTGAGCAGCGTATCGACATTGCCTACGACATAGACTTCTAGCTGAGTGCTATCGGGTAGGTTACTGGCAATGTAGAATCGGGGTTTGAGTGGGTCAGTTAACGACGGAATGATCGCAATGCGCGGCCCGGTTTTCAGAGGGTCGCCAATGGCGGCTTGCTTGAGCTCATTAAAGTCGGCATCTGAAATTCCATCGGGATGGGGAATCGGAGAAACCCATTGGCTAATTCCAGGAAACGATTCGACTGCCTTTAAGACATAAGGGTGTAACGAGTCGTCGGCCCAATGAACGAAGGCTTTAAATGCTGGCGAACTCGCCAATGTCTTCGGATAGTCTGATGACAGAAACACAAAAAACAAAGCAGACGTGGCGAGCAAAAAAAGTAGCGCAATGAGCCTAGTTTTAGGGGTTTTTGTAGAGTTAGTTGAAATCTTCTTTGAATTTTTACCATGAGACGATTCAGAAGAAAAATCAGATATCTTCGAAACCGTTGCGGTCTCAACGGGCATTTCTGCTTCTGAGGCCGGAGAAACCTCGGGCAAGGTCTCACTTGAATTTTGCGATTCTGTTGCACCTTGAGTCGGGTTGAATTCAGGCAACTTGCCCTCGGGCAATAGTTCATGCGAAAGATCGATGTTCGGCTCAAGAATGGGCCTGAGTTGCGCCCAGAGCTCGGGCGCATCTTTGATCAAGACCCAATCCTCCATGCCCTCATGCCAAACGTAAGTCGCGGCAGTTACGATCTTGTTGCGGGCCTTATCGACGACTTCAGAGTCAGGAAAGGGTCCTTCGTGATGGTCGCCAAGGTAGATAAACCACTTCTTTGTATTTTCCATGTGATTAGTTTGCTAGCTTCAGTCTAAGAGAAAAAACTTAATGAATCAAATAGAATGGCAGTGGTTTGGAATTCCCGACCAACAAGGCGTCTTTAATGTTGGCGGCCGGTTGGGAGCAGGCGGAGGCCCCGAGGCCTTTATGCGCGAATTCTCGGCAATTCGAGGCAAAACCGACATTCATCAATTTCGAAAGCCCGACGAGTGGGTCAAAGATTTGACAACGAATATTGAGCATAACCATTTGAACGTGATTGAACGGCTCAAAACGTTTCATGAACAGGGCGGACAAACGGTCAGTGTGGTACTCGGAGGGGGGCATGATCACGGCTACTCTCAACTAGCAGGCGTGAGGCAAGGATTTGCGAAATTCAATCACGACAAACCTGTTAAGCTCGGGTGTATCAATTTAGATGCTCACCTAGATTTGCGATCTACTGAAAAAGGCATTACGAGTGCCTCGCCATTTTATCTCGCCATCGAAAAACAAGTGATTGAGGGCCGCGATTTGATCGAATTTGGTATTCAAAAGCACTGCAATAGGCCTGAGCTTTGGGATTATGCAGCTAAGCAAGGGGTCGTGATTCTTGAGCTTGAAGAAATCGTTAAACGTGGAGCGATTGCGGTATTCGAAGAGAGCTTGCGCAGACTTGAGCAACGGTGTGATCACATTGTGATTAGCTGGGACCTTGATGTTTGCGCTCAAAGTGTCGCACCAGGCGTTTCAGCCCCACAAGCCCGAGGAATTAGCGCGGAGGCGATCTTTGAGTGCCTGCGTTTGGCTGGTAAAAGTGAAAAGGTCATTTCGTTAGGGGTTTTTGAACTCAACCCAGAGCACGATCTTGATCGAATGACGGCTCGGCTAGCGGCTCAGGGGGTATGGTACTGGTTGGATTCGAAACTGCAAGTATCGGCTTGAGTCTGATGTTCGCATGGTGTTCTGTCATGACTTCTTTGGTTTTTGAGATCGAGTCATTGAGTCTTGCGGTGATTTCAAACAAATCGTTGAAAGCTTGTTGAGCGATTTCAGTATTTTGAGATAGCGGAATCAATTTCTTCTCGATGCGTGAGATGGTATCGTTAGAAGACACTTGGGCCTGCCGAACTTTTTGTAAATTACGGTGTAGTTCTTCAAGTGAAGGAATCATGCGTTTGCCTTGATCACCCATGCGATTGGCTTCAATGACTAAATTGAGGGCATTGATCTCTGCATTCACCGAAGCTTGTTTACTGTGTCTAAGTAAAAGCGACGAATTTTGAATGTTCACGAAATCTTGATGCACCTGCTGGTGAATGTCAACCACCCGATCTCTCGCTTGTGCCGAAGCAACGGCCAGATCTCTTGAGCTCGTGATGATTTCTTTGATTCCGTGACTCATGCGAATGAATGATTGAGTGAGGTCTTTGGTTCTCAGCGCCAGTGCTTCGTGCGTGAAACCGTCGGCCAGATTTTTCAAGTCAGTCTTTGGCAAATCTGATGAAAGTTCTGAAATCAGTGGTGATCTGGTGTGCCGATTGCCGGCCCGGTAAAGAATAAAATAGCTGAGAAAAGAGAAGAGAACAAAAAGGGCGAATGCTGCAATATCGCCAAGAAATTTAGACTCTAGGGCAAGAAATCGAGCAGGCTGCAGTTGAATTACTAATGAAACTCCACTGCGGTCACCCGGATTGATCATCTTGATGAATTGAAAAATTCCAGTTGCGGGATTAAAGTGCGATTCTTCGATAGTCGTTTGATTGGCCTCAACAAAAACGCGTTTAACCCTAAGAAGCGTGGTGCCTGAGCCTTGGTTAAGAACTGAAACCGCCCAGCCTAGCGGGTCGGCATCTCCCAATTGCCTGGCTGTGAGTATCAGGCCGTCAATCTGCGTGAGGGTTTGCTGTACCATCGAGTTGGCTACAGTGACCGTATGCTTGTCTTGTGTTTGAATATTGAATTGATAAATGAGGGTGCTTAAATAGAAACCTAAAGCGAGACTCACTGAGGCTAACAAGCCCACGCTTCGCCTAAATCTGAAAACAGAAACTAAGTTTGGTTTCAAAAAACGAATGTTCACAGTGTTTTTAAGTGAATCTCCTTCTCACACACTTTTCGGTCTTTGCCAGTCACCAAAAGAGGGGTATTTTCTACCTATGGCAAACTACATTCTAGCAATTGACCAAGGTACGACGGGTAGCACGGCCCTGGTTGTTGATGAGCAACTTCGGGTGGTTGCAGAGGCGTCAGAAGATTTCGAACAGTATTTTCCGCAGCCGGGTTGGGTTGAACACGACGCCGACCAAATATGGGCCAGTGTCATTTCGACTGTCAAAAAAGCGACGGCCTCAATTGACGCAAAAAAAATTGGAGCGATTGGCATAACCAATCAAAGAGAAACGGTTTGTTTTTGGGAGAAAAAGACGACTCGCGCTCTCTCTCGCTCAATTGTTTGGCAAGATCGCAGAACGGCGGCCGACTGCGATGATCTAAAAAAACGAGGGCTCGAACCTGTTTTTAGTCGGTCAACGGGGTTGCTGCTCGATCCTTATTTCTCGGGCACTAAAGTGGCGTGGGCTCTAAGAAATTGGGGAGACGTCAAGTCTGCACACATGAATAATCGTCTCTGTGTTGGTACCATTGATTCATTTCTTGTCGCAAGAATGACAGAAGGAGCTTCGCATGTGACTGAACCGAGCAACGCCTCTCGTACATTGGGGTTTCACATTGAAAAGCACGAGTGGGATAAAGAATTGAACGAGGCACTCGGACTACCTACGTCGATCTGGCCCGAGGTTCGGCCATCTACCAGCCGTTTTGGGGTAACCAAAAATTTTGCGGGACTGCCTGATGGAATACCGATTTCAGGAATTTTGGGTGACCAACAAGCCGCCTTGCTGGGACAGGCTTGTATTCAAGAGGGAACCGCAAAATGCACCTACGGTACAGGTGCCTTTATCTTGGTGAATACTGGCGATCGCATTGTTCCGAGTCAGCATCGGTTACTCAGTACGATTGCTTGGGCCCTCAGTGAAAAAGATTACACTTACGCAATTGAAGGCAGTGCCTTCATTGCCGGAGCGGCAGTTCAATGGCTTCGCGATGGCCTTGGGCTGATTCAATCAGCTTCAGAAATCGAAGCTCTCGCGGCTACGGTTGTCGATAACGGGGGGGTGGGATTTGTTCCGGCATTGACAGGGATGGGGGCTCCTTACTGGGAACCCGGTGCTACCGGATTATTAACGGGACTCACTCGCGGAACTACCCGCGGTCACATTGCTCGAGCCGTACTCGAGGGCATCGCCCTTCAGATTGCTGATCTCTTCAGTGCCATGCAAAAAGATGCAAATCGACCGATTTCTCGGGTGAACGTTGATGGTGGCGCGGCAGCCAATGCGCTACTCATGCAGTTTCAATCTGATATTCTAGGAGTCAAATTGTATCGACCAAAAAATCTAGAATCGACGTGCTTGGGCGCAGTATTCGCGGCTGGCCTGGGGGTTGGGATTTGGAACAACCTCAGTGAGGTTGCGAAATCTTGGCAATGCGACCGGGTATTTGAGCCGCAAATGAGTGGTGAACAAAGAGAGCACGCCATGCGAGGCTGGAGAAAGTCAGTGAGTCGAGCGTTGCTGAAGTAACAATGCCAGTGCACCCTAGGAGAACTAAAGATTATGGGCAGAGATGATGAAGATGCCTACAAACGTAGGCGCGAGCGAGAGCAAGACGATGAAGAAGAAGTCTCAAGACGTCAGCAAGACGCAGTAAAGAAGGGCGGTAACCTTGGCAAGTCTGGGGGGTTTGATCCGAACGAGATCGCTGCACCTGCGGCGAGTTCAGAGCGCTTAACCCAAATGATAGAACAAGTGCCTGGCCTTATCGAGCAGGTTAATAATCTGTACAATATGTATTTCTCTGGCGCTGAAAAGAGGCCACCAATCGAGCGTCGAAAACATTTAGATCAACAGATGTTGAGCATTCAAATGACCGCGAAACCGACGCCTGCGATTCAATTTCGCGCAACCAATGTCATGAGCACCTACAATACCCATAAGGATCGGTGGGACAAACGGCTGCGCGAACTTGAAATCGGAAAGAAACGCTAAGCGCTTTTTAGTCTCTTGTACAAAGTTTTGCGGTCGATACCAATTTCTAGGGCTGTTCGATCGCGAGCACCCCCATTTTTTGAGACAGCAAACTCGACATATTTGTGAATCACCTGATCGAGGCTCGGAAGGTGGCCACTGAACGGTAGAGTGAATTGACTGGTCGGTACCGCAGCAACCTTTTCTTGTGGTTGATTGAGCTCAGCATTTTCAAAAGCCGATGACATCAAGTCGTTGGCTGAAATTTCATTCTGATTTGACAGAACAACGGCCCGCTCAATCGCATTTTCAAGTTCGCGCACATTTCCTTGCCAACGATTTTCAAAAAGATATTCGACGGCGTCTTTTGACAGGGTTGATGCTCTGAAGTTGTTTTTTGCTGCGAATTTCTGCAGAAAAGCCTCAGCTAAGGGTAACAAATCTTCGCGCCGCTCTCTGAGTGGTGGAATCATGATAGGTACGACATTGAGCCTGAAAAAAAGATCTTCACGAAAGAGGTTGAGTACGACAGCATTAGCCAGATTTTTGTGAGTGGCCGAAATGATACGACAGTTGATTGGACGAGTTTGATTTTCGCCCACTCGTCGAATAGCCCGTTCTTGCAAAACTCGTAGTAGCTTCGACTGCAGTGCCATTGTTAGGTCGCCGATTTCATCGAGGAAAAGCGTGCCGTTCTCGGCTTCTTCAAACAGGCCCGTGTGTTTTTCGATGGCGCCGGTGAAGGATCCTTTAGCGTGACCAAAAAGTTCTGATTCAAGTAAGTGCTCAGGAATTGCCGAACAATTGATGGCGACAAATGGCCCACTGCTATTACTACTTTGGCTGTGAATGTACTTTGCGAGCACTTCTTTACCAGTTCCGCTTTCTCCACTGATGAGAACATTTGCGTTACTTTTTGCTACACGTTTAGCAACATCTAGTGCGTGAATAATTTTTGGACTTCTTGCTATGATAGAGTCGTGCTTGAGCAAATAGGCCGACTGAAGCGAGAGTACATTCGACGCGTGCATTTGAGATTGGTGTGATGGCATTTCTGAAATGACCGAATTTGTTCGCGCACTAAAATCTGACACGGGGGTTTCTGCTAAAGACATAGTTAACTCCTTTTGTGAATTTGTTTTCTGTGGGACATATTTCTTCAGGTGGCCCAGTATCATAAGTTCATTAAAGGCACGAGGCCGCGTTCATTATTTTCTGAAAATTTATAGTTGAGAAAAAATGGCGTTCGGCACGCGTATTGCTCTTATGCGCGGCTCTTTTTCAGCTGTTTTCGATCATCTCAAGAAGTTGCTGTTCATTAATCACAGCGACACCTAATTCGACGGCTTTATCGAGTTTGCTGCCTGCTTCGGCCCCCGCCAGAACGTAGTTGGTTTTTTTCGAGACACTCGATGACGTTTTTGCGCCATTTTCTTCTATTAGTTTTGTCGCTTCTGACCTTGATAAAGTGGGTAAAGTGCCAGTTATGACAATCGTGAGGCCAGAGAGTTTTCCGCCAGAAATTTTTGCTTTGGGTTTTTGGGGGTTAACGTGGTCGAGAAGTTTTTTTGTTTCAAGCTGGTGTTCAGAATCAGTAAAAAACTCTATGATCGCTTTTGATACTTCGGGGCCGATTTCTTGTATTAGTTCTAGTTCTTCAGCCCGAGCCTTTGCGAGATCATTCAACGTTTGAAAGTGTTGGCTCAGAAGTTTTGCCGTTCTTTCGCCCACATGGCGAATGCCAAGGGCGAAGATGAGACGTTCAAGTTCTGGGTTTATCGAGGCCGCAATTGCCTGAACTAAGCTATCTGCTGATTTTTCGGCAAACCCTTCGAGCTCAAGGAGCTGCTCTTTAGTCACATCAAAAAGATCAGCGAAAGTCTTCACGAGTCCTTCGTCTATGAGTTGTTCGACGATTTTCTCGCCGAGTCCGTCGATATTCATCGCGTCTTTCATGACAAAGTGCCTAATTCGTTCACGAAGCTTGGCAACGCAGTTTCGCGCAACGCAACGAAGCGCGACTTCGCCTTCTTTGCGTTCAGCCTTCGAGTGACAAATCGGACAATGGTCAGGAATGACAAAACGCCTTTCGTTTCCTGTGCGTTTTTCAGTCACAACCGAGACGACCTCAGGAATCACATCTCCGGCTCGTTGAACTACCACGGTGTCACCGATTCTGACATCTTTTCGGTCGATTTCGTCTTGGTTGTGAAGGGTGGCTCTACTGACCATCACTCCGCCGACGCGTACGGGCCTGAGATGTGCTACTGGTGTGAGCGTGCCTGTGCGTCCGACTTGAATGACAATGTCTTCAATGACTGAGGTTTCTTGGCTAGCCGGAAATTTGAATGCGATCATGCCTCGGGGGTTTCGACTGATGTAGCCGGCCTGATCGACTTCAGCTAGGCGATTGAGTTTGATTACGGTTCCGTCGATCTCAAATTCGAGTTGAGCGCGAATTTTTTTTATTCGTTGGTAAAACGTAAGAACGTCTTCTACCCCCCGACAGATTTTTCTCTCGGGGCTGACGAGAAAACCCCAAGTCGCTAAGAGGTCTTCGTATGCGGCTAAGGTTTCAGGCATTGAATAGTCGGTCATCCCAACACCGTACGCAAAAAGCACAAGGGGTCTTTCTGCTGCAATTTTTGGGTCTAGCTGGCGAATCGAGCCAGCTGCCGCATTTCGAGGGTTCGCGAAAAGTTTTTCACCCTTTTTTTCTTGCTCTTGGTTGAGGGCGACAAAATCTTTTTTTGGCAAAAGAATTTCGCCACGAATTTCAATGATTCGGGGGGGGCTTTTTGTGGTGAGTCTTAATGGAACGGTTTTGATGGTGCGAACATTTTGGGTGACTTCTTCGCCGGTTTCGCCGTCGCCGCGTGTGGCCGCGTGGGTGAGTAGACCCTCTTCGTAAGTGAGATTGATTGAGAGACCATCGAATTTCAGTTCGGCAAAATATTCAAGCTCGAGGTTGGGTTGCCGATCTAAGAATTTGTGAACCCTTTGGTCAAAGTCGATAAACTCTTCTTCGCTTAAGGCATTCGCGAGTGAAAGCATCGGAACTCGGTGTTTGAGTTTGGTGAATTTATCTAGTACGGCACCGCCCACGCGATGAGTGGGTGAGTCAGGTTCAACCCATTCTGGGTGTGCGCCCTCAAGGTCACGTAGCTCGCGAAAGAGTTTGTCGTACTCGGCGTCAGTTAACTCTGGGTCATCAAGCACGTAATAGCGGTGATCGTGGTTTCTAATGAGTTCTGCTAGTTCATGAATGCGGGCGCGCAGCGATTGAGAATTTGTCATCGCTTAGAAAAAAACGACAACTGTGGGTCCAAAAGCAAGGACTTTATTTGAAATCGAACCGGTTGTTCCAAAGTTGGCGCCTTGAGCTGAGAGGTCCATTCCTATTTTTAGGCGAATTTTTGGCAGATAGTTGTAGAAAACTCCAAAAAAGACGTTCAACGAGGTTTCGCCATCGGGTGTGCCCGAGACGGTGGTGGTTTCGGTGAGACCCGGAAAAAGTCCGATGTCTAAGCCCAGCTGCAGGCCGTACTGATCACGAAGGGGGATCTCGCCACCTAACCCTAAGAACAGACCAGAGTAAGAGTATTTGCCAGTGTAATTGGTCGTATTGGGTGACATTGAGTAGCTCATCGTTTGATAGCCGAGTTTCACCCAACCTTTTGGACCAAAAAAACTCGGTGTCGCAAGCATCGTGTACCCCACTCCCATTCTGAACTGCGTTACTCCCACACTGCCTACGTTAACGGGCAGGGTTCCGTCAGTTTCGCTCTGGGTTTGCCCGGCAGAGCCGTACCCAAATAACGCGTCCACGAAGAATTGGCGATTGAGCCAGAGTTGTCCCTCAGCTTTGCCTCCCATCAAGAATCCTGAACTGGTTTTTCCGACTGCCGGATTTTCTGCCGAGTTCGTGTAGGTGCGAGAATTTGAGCCAAGCCATGCGGTACCTGACATCCAACCGAGCCGCGCTTGTTGTGGCGAATCTTGATCAATAGTGGTTTCGGATTCGCCGGTGCCGCTTGCAAACGGTGTAGAGACTGGCGAGCCATCACCAGCTGTGGGATTTTGTGCCGGAATTCCTGGGTTCTGAGTTTTTGGCTTGGCGAGTGAAGCCGGAATGATGTTCGCAATTTTGTGCAGTTTCGAAATTTCGCGCCCTGGCTGCTCGTCGACGACTTTGCAAAACGCCATGCTTTGATCAACTGAATCGACCTCAAGGCGTCCAACGGGAGTGAGAACCCAATCGACGACCGTGTGAAGCAGCGGGTGTTTCTTCACTTCGTCGAGTGTGCTCACAATGAGAACGTCACCGCGACCTACGTTCGCATTTCGACCGATATTGATCGTTACTGTCTGATCGTCTCGACCGGTGACTTGAGCTACAAACGGCACTTTCGCCAAGAGCTTGGTGAGTCCTGCTTGAACGACAGGAGCAATTTGATTGAGATCAAGTTTTTGTTCGTTCTTGCCTGGGTCATTGGGTTCGTGAATTTGTACGGTTTCGCTGCCAATGAGTTCCATTTTTGGAGCCAGCAGCCAGTCGATGATGATTCGGTAGCGAGGGCCTTCTTTGAAAACCCGAGTGCGTAAGAGCGATTCAACGCGAAGGGTTTTTGAAATTTGTGCCAATATCTCGGGATCTTCAATCACTTTCTGGTACGAAAGTGATGATTTTCTCATGATCTGGTCAGCGCGCCCCAGTTCCTGCAAAGTAAATCGACTTTGTTTAGCGAAAAAATCACGGTAAGAATTTGCGATGTAGTCAGCAAAGAGGCCGTCGATGTTATCCCACGCTTTGAGAAAAGCGATGTGTTCGAGCGAGTATCGCCGATCGAGTTCTGAGTTTGCTTGAGCGGGTGTGACGCCGTTAAGCCAACTGAGGCAGTTAAGCCCGTTAAGTAAGAAAAGGCTGAAAAGAAGTGATGTTAATTTTTTCTTCATAGATTGCCAAAAGCATTTTAAGGTCGGTCACTTCTTCTTGGGTTAATTGTAATGCGCGTTCAAGAGATTCAACCCGGCTCGTCAGTGCAAGTCGCTCATTTTGTTGAGCGGTGGCAGTCGCAGCGTCTCTTGCGGTATCCATCGAGGTGGCGGTGGTTGCTCGAGTCGAAAGTGACGTCGACGGAGTTTCGTGTAGTTGAAAATCCAGGATAAAATATTTTCCACCTTGAACTTGGTATTGAATTCGACCCGTTTTAATATAGCGACGTAGTGTCGAAAGACTGACGCTATTTTTTACGGCGTATTCTAGAAGTGGAATCCACTCTGACCCTTTGGGTTGTACAGAGTTTGAAATTCTCTCAATCTCTGAATTTTCTCTCGGTTTTGACTCAGTCAACATAGGCATTCCTCTATTAACATTGTATTTCCATAACGTAGAAATTCAAGTACCCTGTACATAGGATGACAGAAAATCGGCGTCGACAGTCGAGATATCAGCGTGAAGGGGTCGATCGAATCAAGATTGGCCCTAAAAAGAAGATCGCCTTGGTTTGTAGCGGCGGAGCCAGCAAAGCAGGGGCATTTCACCTGGGAGTGGCTCTAGCACTGCAAGAACAGGGATTTAGGTTCTACGGTGGCACGATTCCACGCGATGGCGAGAAGGCCAGACCCCCCGGGCCGATGGAAATTTCAACTTATGTGGGATCTAGCGCTGGCTCGATGATTGCCAGTTTATTGACTGCCGGGTACTCGCTTGACAACATTTTCAACTCTTTTTTGGGACGAACTCCCGACGAAAACTCAGATTTGACCCCTAAACCGCTCGAGCGGCTGACTTACCAGAAGATGTTTCGGCTACGACCGGCGTTGGCTCGCGAGCAATTGTCTGAGCTATTTAAGCTTCGAGGCATGTTCAAGTCGCTTCTCGAAGGTAAACTCGAGGCTTTGTTGCAACTGAGGTGGCTAAAGGCTACAGGGCTTTTTTCGACCGGAGGCATCGAAGAGTATCTTCGCGAGAGCGTTTTGCCCTCTAACCGATTTCAAGACTACATGGCCGACCTTTTCATTGTGGCGACTCAGCTCAACCATTCGAGAAAAGTGGTTTTTGGTAAATACAGCTACCAGCCACCACCTCACGATCTGACGTGTCAGTACAATAACGATGTGACGATTTCTGAAGCCTGCGCAGGCAGCACGGCCTTGCCGGTGATCTATTCACCGTATTTGATCAAAAATTCAGCCGGAGTTTCAGATTACTATATTGATGGCGAAATACGCGACACTCTCTCAACTCACGTGGCGGTCGATGCTGGGGCTGATCTCGTGATCGCGAGCTATTCGCATCAGCCGTACCATTTCACCCCCGAAGTGGGTTCGTTGACTCAATACGGCTTGCCGCCGATGCTCATTCAATCTTTGTTTTTGGTGATCGAGCAAAAGATTAACAACCACATTTACAATAAAGAAATTCAGCGCAATGCGATCATGGCCGTTTCAAAATATTGCCGACAACAGGGCATGGGCGACGATGTGCGCATGCGCATTTGCGAAATTCTAGAAGCCGAACTGCACCATAAGCTTTCGGTTGATACGATTTACATTCACCCAAAACCGACAGACACGCAGATGTTCTTTGGTGAAAATTTCACACTTTCGCCGACCAAATTAGCCGAAATTGTGAAAAGCGGATTTCGCGCGGCGATCGATGTTTTGAGAAACTACGACTTTGACGACCGAGTGAAATCTGATGCCGCGATGGCATCGACGGCCGCGGGAGCTGAGCAGGCGGCCGGTGCTTCGGGCCTTGGTGCCGAGTTGAGCTCGATCAAAAAGGCCGCCGGAGAGTAGGGGCTTCTTGTGGTATCGAATCAATTAAAAGAATGGGTTCGCATCGCGAAAGAAAAAGGTGCGAGTGATTTGCACCTTGAGGGGGGTTCGCCAGTCGTACTGCGTGTGCGCGGCGAATTGGTTGCGCAAGGTGAGTTTTTAACGCCCGATTCATTGCAGCAGATGGCGAGAGACTTGCTTCGGCCCGAGCAGTGGCAAGAATTTTTGCATCAACACTCGTTTGATTTTTCTGAAACCATTGGCGGTGTCAGGTGTCGGTTCAATGTCTATCATTCGCTTCGCGGGGTTTGCTTCGCCATTCGGCTGCTGTCGAGTTTTCAGAGTAACCTGCGCGATTGCAACCTCATGCCTGATCTGCAGCGCCTGATTGAATCGCGGTCGGGCTTAGTGATTATTTCTGGTCCGACGGGTAGCGGTAAGTCGACGACCTTGGCGGCGTTGATCGACGAGATCAATGCTCGTAGCCGCAAGCACATTATCACGGTTGAAAGTCCGATCGAATATTTTTTTGCCAATAAGAAGTCATATATACGACAACGCGAAGTTCCGACACACACTCCGAATTTTGAGCAAGCTTTGACAGACTCGATGCGAGAAAATCCTGATGTTTTGGTGATTAGCGAAATGCGTACACCTGAAGTGATGCGTTTAACGTTAAATGCCGCAGAAACCGGGCACCTGGTTCTAGCAACGATGCACTCTGCGACTTGCGCTGAGGCGCTGTCTCGAATTGCCCAGTCGTTTGCCCCAGAGATTCAAGGAGCCGTGAGAGCACAAATCGCCGACTCTTTGGTTGGCGTGGTTTGTCAGCGTCTAACTTACTTACCTCAGTTTCAATTGCGCATACCGCAGTGTGAAATACTGACGGCCAACACTGCGGCCAAGGCAACCATTCGCGCCGGGCAATTTAGCCAGATACAATCGGTGATTCAGTCGGGCGGTGAAGATGGCATGTACAGTTTTGAGCGCTATCAGAAATGGATCGACTCAAAACGCGATTGGGTCAAACCCTCACAAGCTACGGCTGCGGTCGTGTCGTCTGGGGGTTCGGGTAGCGTTGGGGCGGTCGGAGTTGGGGCAATGGGGTCAGCGCTCGAAGTGCCACGCGGGGTGCCGCCGGCCCTGAAGAAGTCACCGGGTGTTGGCGGGGGAGCCAAACCTAACGAAAAGCCGGTCGATAATCGCATCGAAATTGGCGGTGCGGTTGATGATCTCGAAGAGTTGGCGAAGAGGATTTCGGATGAAGATGAGTGACCGGGCGAATCTCGGTTGGTATTGAGAATCCTGCGTAGTGAGTTTTTTTGCAAAACTGAAGACGCACCAGAACACCGCATTCAGGTCAAAGCTTTGAAGAATCTTGAGTCGCCCTCAAAGAAAGGGCGATTTCAGCGGCCTGCGAAGACGTCATTCAGTGGGGCAAAGTGAAAACGTGTTTTCGAAAAGACCTCATTTCATTTTGGAACGACCTCACTCGCGCGTGTTTCAATTAGGGTAGTCGCTTACTTTCCCGGGGAAGTAACATTCGTGATGTGATGTGATGTGATGTGATGTGATGTGATGTGATGTGATGTGATGTGATGTGATGTGATGTGATGTGATGTGATGTGATG
>CAITVN010000016.1 GCA_903895855.1 Oligoflexia bacterium
ACCTAACTATCGCTGTGGCGGTGACCTAACTATCGCTGTGGCGGTGACCTAACTATCGCTGTGGCGGTGACCTAACTATCGCTGTGGCGGTGACCTAACTATCGCTGTGGCGGTGACCTAACTATCGCTGTGGCGGTGACCCAGATTTGGCCCGTCGCCCCGAACCCACTTTTATGAACCGTTCACCACATTAATGTGGTGTAGGTTTCTGCAATAATTTTTGGCTCGCCCGCTTCTTCAGCCACATACAAAATTTTTGTTCCACGCGATCGGTGTCCCCAACCACCATGCTTTAACTTTGACTGATAGTTCTGAGTAAACGTGATCATCGAATACTTCGGATGCCGATACACATGCACTGATTCTGGCCCAATTGAAATCGTTGAATAGCGACTGATGAGCGCTGATTTGAATTCTTTCCATTTGGTTTTGTTCATGCCATTCGCCGCAAAATCAGTGTGATAATACGAAATGTAATCTTCAATAGATTTGCTCTCCCACGCCTTAATCCAGTGATCAAAAAAACCGCGAACCTTGGTGTCTTGGCCTGGTGCCATCATCGCCGTATCAGATTCAAGTAACTCAGAGAAAATCAAAATCGGCGTTAACCCCAACTTGA
Organism: Oligoflexia bacterium; assembly: GCA_903895855.1. GTDB lineage: Bacteria > Bdellovibrionota > UBA1018 > UBA1018 > UBA1018 > CAITVN01. Next base: position 620 of record CAITVN010000016.1, read on the forward strand.
TGTAAGGTTTGATTTCAGCGATCTCACGATTATCAACCACGACGCAACCTTCGCTATCAAAACTTTCTTTGAGTCGATCAGGTGCATTCGTCGCATGCAACATGATGCTATTACCCGTACGCCCCGCAAATTCGTCATAAGTGTTTGGATAATTCATGTAAAACGCCATTTCACCAAACTTAGCCGGTAACTTCTTACCCGACGTCACACTCTTGAAAGTGTAAATTCCCTCAGGAGTTTTATTATCTCCTTCTGTTTCTTTATCGCCTTTCACTTTGCCAAGAGTGGCATGGTACGACTTGATCACTTCGTACTTGCCATTCACATACTTCGTGACGAGCAAGCGACTGAGCTTCTTATCAACCAAAATGGCAGTGGTGGGAGCAGCCGATGCGGCAATGGCATCTGAGGCTATCGACCGAGTCGCACCCCCTAGGCTCGACACCATCGATGCAAGAATTGCAAACGCAGGTACCATTCGAAAAAACGAATTTGAGAACAACAAGGTTAAACTCTTTGACACTCGTATCAGTTTAGGACCGACAAGTCGGGTCTGTCGAGTGAAAACGGTTAAGAAATCCGCGAGTTGAAACGAAATTGCCAAACTCGCTTCAGGGCCTCAAGCACAATTCGGCGACTCATTTTTGACTGTCCAAGCTTACGGTCAACAAAAAGTATCGGAAACTCAGTCATCTTGAAGTTCTTTTTGAAAGCGCGGTATTTGAGTTCGATTTGAAAGGAATAACCATCTGAACGAAGTGACCCCAGCTCAATGGCGTCTAAAACCGGACGTTTCCAGCCGTTAAAGCCACCGGTAAAATCACGAATGGGAGCGCCAAGAATGAGACGCGAATACAGACTGCCACCACGACTCAGGATCTTTCGAAAAAGGCCCCAGTTTTGGGTTCCGCCACCTTCAACGTATCGAGACCCCATGACGACATCGTTTTTTTCAAGCCCGCTGAGCATCTGTGAAAGGTATTTCGGGTCATGTGAGAAGTCGGCATCCATCTCGATGAGTGCTTCAAAGTTCTTTTCAATGCCCCATCGAAAGCCGGCCACGTAGGCGCTACCCAATCCCATCTTCTTTGCTCGTTCAAGCAGGTGAACGCGGGAATTTGACTGAGACAGCTGCTTGGCCACTTCACCAGTGCCATCGGGCGAGCCATCATCAACAACCAAGATTTCGGTCGCCTCTGGAGTCACCACCAAGACCTGGTCGATCAATAACTTTAAGTTTTCGACTTCGTTGTAAGTCGGAATCACAATCAGGGCACGCAAAGGCTTAGGTCTCCTAGAGTTTTTGGGAGCTTTTGAGGAGTTTCAACTCTCAAAAATTTTAATGTTCTAACTAGCGCTAACTACCTGAGACTAACCGATTAAGCCCTAAGACTCAATAGAGTCATTAAACTCACTAGACTCTCAGTCATTCCTTAAAATGGAATATCGTCTTCAGTGAACGTAGGCTCGTTATTATTGATACCACGAGTCGGCTGACTGGCCTGGTTCTGTTGATTTTGGCCGAAGCCACCCACTGAACTGGCATTTAGACCTGGTGCACCGCCACCGAAACCTTGAGGGGCTGAATTGAAATTCGAGTCGCCGCCTTCGGCATACTGACCTGAATCGCGACCCGCGCCTGCTGCGGCACCGATAAACTGAACTGTCGTTGCTTGAACTTCGGTCGTGTATTTGGTTTGACCATCTTTGTCTTGCCACTGACGGGTCTGCAATCGACCTTCGAGATAAACTTGGCGACCTTTGGTCAAATACTGAGCGCAAAGCTCAGCGGTTTTGCCCCAAACGACCACTCGATGCCACTCGGTGCGCTCTTGCTTTTGGCCCGATTTATCGTTCCAGGCTTCATTCGTCGCGACACTGAAATTCGCTACAGCCGAACCCGATGGTGTGTATTTTACTTCAGGGTTTTGCCCCAACCTACCCAACAAAATGACTTTGTTTACTGACATACTCATTCGCTTACGTTTTGCGGTTAAGAAGGTCAAGAAAAAGAAACTGAGATTTTATACGAAGCACCTTGTCATTTCGAGCCCTGCACGATGGCGTCACTTAAGGCAATGCCCGAATGGTACACAACTCCCCCCACGCCTACCGCGGCCAAGACCTCCCAGGTTTGAAGCTCTCTGACATAACCTTGTACAATTCCAATCATTTTGATTTTTGCCTCAGGCCTCACACCAAAATACCGATCGAGAAATTTGAATCGATTTGCAAACACTGCTCGTACACGCGAGTTTTTAGCTCCCGCATCAGTGGCGAGGTATTCTAACACAGTTTCGGCGAAGTCTTCAGCCCCATTGGTCTTGGCATATTCTGAAACATGCGCGCCATCTAAGAGTGCCGCAGCTCTCCATTCAAACCCCGGATCAGCCCGCGAATGAACATCGCCGGCAATCATGTGGCCCAACTCGTGAAAAAGATTGTCTCTTACCCTCGCTGGCAATTTTTCTTGCGAGTGATAGAAATCGACTTTGCGGCGTCCCTTACCTCCGTAAGAAGCTGACGCATCCGACATAAAATCTTTTTTACCCAGACTCTTCTCAAACTCGCCGTCAAGAGTAGACCTACCCGGATTCATCGTGATTTCATCGATCGAATTTGCCCAATCACGGGGCAACTTTTCAAGCGAACGTCGCAAACGCTCTAACGTTTTATAATCGACACTACCATCGTCAAGGGCGGGTATTTTTACATTAATAACATGTATTTTACCATCAGTCCCTCTGACTCCGATGTCATACCAGTGCACCGGCACTGTTTTCTTGATGTCGTACCTACCCATTTCTGATCGCTTCATTGAAACGATGTCGCCTGCTACCGGTTTTCTATTTTTATCTAAGGTCTGAACCACGATCTCGTTGTCGTCAAATTTCAGCACCTTTAACCGTATTCCATGGGCATTTTCGAGTTCTTGCCCCACTTTCATGTCTTTTATTGGAACATCTGCCGAAATGAACCTCTCATACTTTCCGACTCCCACATTATGAGGTAGTTCCAAGTCAATGGGGTTTCCCATGAACTTCGCAGAAACAATCACATTGTTTTCTCCGACCGGCTCAATGACTCTCAAGTATTTTTCAGAAAATGCTTGAATTAGGCTACGAGATTTTGGCGCTTCTCGCTCTGCCTCAGCCGCCGCTGCGACCACACTACGAGAATCGCCACTTTGTCCCAATTCAAGTGTGCGATCGAGATCATCGAGGGTTTTTGCCTCGCGAACCTGCGCTTGCAAAATTTTTAACTCTGACCGAGCAGCATCAAACTCAGCAGGATTTAGCGCTGATTTCAAAACCCGCTGTTCAAGGCTTCGTAGAGTACTTTCAGCCTTAGCGGCCATTCGTAGTTTTGCAGTAACGGCTACTCCTTTCAGCACACCCGCAGTCATCAGTTCGGTCGTCACCTGAAAAACAGCCGAATCGACGGCCGAAGAATACTCGTCTTGGGTATTCACAACTGATTGCAGATCACATAGCCCATCACCCAGGGCTCGACACCGACCGATCAAATCAGCCTTAGCAGAAGCCTGTGCAACTTCATAAACTCCGTTTGCGCTGCTGGTTACGAGACCGCAAGCAAGACCTCCCCAGCCCCCGGTGACTGCCGCAGCTGCGCCACACGACACCAGCAATCCTGTATTTTTGATGCCTTCAATAAAATGATCGACCGCTATAAGTTTTTTTCGAACACAAGTTGAAAACAATTCTAACTCAGGGTTGTGATCAACAACCTCAGCATTCAGTGTCTCTAATCGCACCAGGCTTTCAAGACCGATCGAACTCGCCTCACCCCCAGCCAACCCTCCCGATGCGTTGCAAAGTCGTTCCAAAAAATCGACCATCTTATGGTTATTGTCTTCGCGCGCTTTTTTGACGACTCCTTCGATTTCGGTCTTTCTCTTTACTGGAGACTTCTGCCCCAGTTCGGCTAATTTTTTTACCGCTGGTAACGCCTTCGAATCTGAACTCCACAGTTCAACCTTCGGATCATGCCCAACCCCCAGGTACGGGTACCGGTTGAGCACCTGAGCAATCACTTGTTGGTGACTGGTCAGAGCATTCTCTTCTTCTCTGATTCGAGCTTCTGCCTCGCCGTCACCCCCGACAATGAGTTGGTGAGCTGAATCAGCAAAGCGTTCGGGCAACTGGCGAGCCGATTTGAGACTTCGAATCGCGGTAAACTCGCGATCGAGCAGTTGAGCGGCGGCCAAAACCTGCTCAGAGTCGGGTTGTGCAACTGGCCAGTCTTTGGGCTCGTTCGGGTACCGCTCAAATTCTTGTTTGTACGGTTCGCAACCAACTGGCAGGCTTTTCGGCCCTGTGTGATTTTGCTCAAAATAAGCATTTAAAGTGCGATTGATCGCAACTCTCTTGAGCTCTGAATAGTAGCGATGAATGACTTCGAGTTCGGCTGGCCTTAACAACAAGTCAAGCTTAGCCTTTGAAAGGCCATCGCCCACGCCAGAGACCCCTCGAGCAGCTGAGCAACTCTCATCGTCAGAGATCGTTGCCGCGTCGGGTTGACTTCTTATCACCTCTTTCGCGCAAGCAATGTCTTGCGAATTTTCATTCGATTCTATTGTGGTTTTGCCGCCTGAACTTGGCAATTGATTTCTGACCTGACCATTTGCACCACCAGCCCCAGACGCGCCTCGCGCGCTTTTCACTTCTCGAGAGTCATAAGCAATCGCTCCTGAGCTCAAGTAACTTGAAGCCTGAAACCATTTTTCATTACAGGGTTTATCGTCGTCATGACGGCACAACTTCATTCGCATGATGCTTATTTGAGCGATTTGTCGGCCAGCCTCACGCATTTTACTGTGAGCAAGTGTCAGCTTATTTCTCAGAAACTCGTCGTCGCCCACCATTTTCTTCAACTTAAACAATTGCTCTTTATAACAAAAAACGAGTGAAGGAGCCGCCCCATCAGCGCCAACCGCACACACTTTGGCTATTTCATTTCGAATTTTGGGCTGAATCTGCCTGATCGCATCCTCAAAATTCTTTGAAAAATCACGACCCAGATTAGGCACCCCTCGCGAGTCATTAGCCAGGCATAAATTCGGATTGGAGTGCTTTGCACAACGTGCGATTTTTTGATTGGCCAATTTTTCGATTGAAGCGGCCTCATCTCCACAAAATTCAACCGACTCACTGTCTTCTGTGCAGATTGAGAGACTCGCCCAGGCACCCCTTGGGTGCACCATCAGGAGCCCCGAAAGGGCAATGAGAAGTCTGAGCGTGAACTTGAGTGGCCAAGAAATCGACATTTTGGCGATCACCTCGACTTAGCGACCCACTTCATTTTTAGGCGATGAAAGTTCGGCGGTGTCAGTCGGTTTCGTTTCGGTCTTGGCGCTTCCGGGTTTTCCAGGTTTCACCGGAAAAGGCACCCCTTTTTCGGCATACCGGGCTCTCACCGTTTTTTCGAGCTCAGTCCTCGCTTTTTTTACATCAGTTAAATAGAGATAAGGATCAAAACCGCAATTTTGACAAACCAAAGCAGTTCTTAAACGACTTCGATAAATGATTTCAAACACACCCCAAAGCGGAACAAAACTCACCACGCCCTTCCAATCAAACCACGGCCAACTCGCAAGAGTGACTAAGGCAGTCGTGAGTACGACTTGAGATATTTGCCGAAACCCCCCAGGCTGCGGGCGATACGGGAGCCGCCTTTTCAATTTACAAAAGGGACAGAAAAATTCCCATAAATCCTTAGACTTACCCTTCCAGAAGGTCTTTCCCGGAAAATCAACCGGAGCACTCAAGATATCGGCCAAGGTTGGCGATCTGGGCGCCGATTGCTTGCCCTGATCTCTACTAGTTGCTGTGCTCTTCGAGCCATTGCGCATGGGTCTGATCTCCTACCCTTCGATTCTACGGCAAAGTCACCTATCTCTACTAGACGGCAAGATTTTCCCGTGAGATAGCCGCCTTCGAAAGAGATGAACCGATACCATGTCCCAGAAAATCACCCCCAAATCGTCGCAAAGGCCGTCGCAAAGATCGCCAAAATCACCAGACTCAGGCAGACCACAGGCCGCAAAGACCGCGGTGCGACCAGCCTACGAAAATCATAAAATTCCGACGATCACGCTGAGTGGCGAAGACCACTATCGCCAGTTTCTTGACCAAATTGTTACCTGGTACGTGCGCGAACGTTACTTACCTAAAGAACGAAAGAAAGATCCTAAAAAGACCCAGTTTTCTGAGGGTGATGCAAAGTTTTTTTCGAAGGGCGTTATTGAACTCTCAGAACGGTTCACCCTCGAGCGAGAAACGATTCATGAAGACTATTTTTCTCAGCCGAGATTTCGGTCAAGCTACCTGCTCTATTTCCTACCTTTGCATGCCTCAAAATTTTTCACTGTATTAGAAACTCAAGGTCTTCAATCAAATGCGCGAAAAACATTACTTAAGAAAAGTGCACTAGAAATTTTGGATTGGGGCTCAGGCCCCGGCACCGCCAGTTTCGGCGTCTTATTTTTCTTGATGTCGAAGCACTCAGCAGAATCGTTTCCGATGATTAATTTTCACTGGGTTGACCAAAGCCACGCGGCCCTAGAAGACGGAAAAAATTTACTCAAAGCAGTTTGCGACCAGTTCGAATGGCTAAAGGGGCGCATCACTCTCACTACCCACCGAGCTGATGTCAATCGCCCACTCGAAGGGCGACTCAAGAACCGCATTGAATCGACCACGGGATTTGACCTCATTTTGGCTGGAAATATTCTAAACGAACTGCATGCGAAAGCCATTTCAGCATCAGTACCGTTTTGGCGCACACTGTGGGGTCGCACCCATGCACCGGGGTTAATTTTCATTGAGCCGGCGCACTCAGGTGCCTCACGAAAGATTTCTCATCTTCGCGACGAGTTTCTGGGAATTGAAAAGAAGCCAAGATTTGCCACCCCAATCAAAGCAGCCTCTGACGGTGAAATCGAAAATAGTGAAGACGAAGAAACCGACGAAGAATACGATGAAGAGACCAATGAAGAAATCAATGAAGAATACGACGACGAATCTCCTGACGAATCGTATGATACTAGCGATGACGACAGCGATAGTGATCACGGCGACTCACCAAAATCGGCCAAAACCTTAGAACCCCTCAAAGCAACTATCGTTGCCCCTTGCGTTCATTCTCTCGCTTGCCCACTAACGAACAATCGCGATTGGTGCCATTTTTCATTTAAAACTGAAGTCCCGAGTCAGTGGTTTCATCGGTTTGCTGAATCATTAGGTTCAAAACGTGATTGGCTGAAACTCAGCTACCTTTGGATCGAAGGCGGCTCAGAAGAAGCACTAAAACAACAGAACCCCAAAGAAGAGCAGCGCACTTCTCTCGCGGTGAGATCGTCAGACAAAATCATACCGGCAGATGGCGGCCAAGGTCGAGTCATCAGCGATCCGATTCAAGTCTCAGAAAAAGTGAGGTTCGTACTCGTTTGTTCAGCTGAGGCCGCAACGAAAGCCGCGCCAATTCGGCTAACACTGAAGCCGCAAGAAAGTCTCTTTCGCGGTGACCTCATCAGTATTGAGCGAATTGATCAGAACGAATTGATCACTGACGATGCGGCGGCAAGAACCTACGGACCTGCCCACAAACGTACCGCTGGTCACTCACCCGAACGTTTACCTGTGATCATCAAAAGCGAGAGTAACTACAAAGGCAAAGCTCAAGTGGTTACTGAACCACGACGCCCATCACATCGCGATGACTCGAGGTCGGCAAACACTAAGGGTAAAGTTCAATCACCGCGGGATTCGAAAATTTTCCAACAGGTGAAGATGAAGCGCCGACCGGGATCACTCTAAGGCTGTAGGTTCCCCAGTTTGGAAATCCTTGAGCCGGATTCAGCGGAATTTCTGATTTCAAGCCATTCACCGCCCCTATCCAAAGGTGCCGCGAATCGGGCGATGTGCTATTGGGATTTGAGAACCCCATTCCGCCTTCGCTGATTTCTATCCAAACTCCGGTAGCCCCTGCTCCCGAAAATTCAGTGACGTCATAATTGAATGGCACCGTTTGATACGGATTCGAAACTCTCAGACGCACTTGCCCGCCTAACAGTGGAGTTCTAGCCACGCCGATCACTGGTGGGGGCGTCGGAGTTACCGTGGGTGCTGGAGTGACTGTAGGAGTTGGCGTCACCGTTGCAATCGGCGAAGGGGTCACCGTTGGCGTTGGGTCGGGTCCGGGCCCTGGTGTGGCACCAATAGCTTCTAACGCTTTTCTCGCATTCACTCGTCCGTTTGAAGCGACGCGACCTTGAAATGCCGACGACACATCAACCCCTTTTATCAAGGCGTTTTTCAACTCTTGGTAAGTGGCATCGGGCTTCACACTTTTCAAGAGTGCTGCAATACCACTCACAATGGGCGTGGCCATCGAAGTGCCGCTCATGTACTGGTAGTCTGATCCATTTTTGGTCGACAAGATCTGCTCGCCCGGCGCCGCGACATGCACAGAACGGGATCCGTAATTCGAGAAACTAGCCAACTGTTCACTCGAAGTGCTCGCTGCCACGGCAACGATATTGTCTAATTGATAAGACGCCGGATAAGTCGGCATTTGATCATTGTTGTCGCCCACGTGATCGTCGCCGCCATTACCAGCGGCTGCGATAAAGAGAACTCCCGCTTGCCTTGCTCGATCAATGGCGTAATAAAGTTGATCAGAGGCCTGTGGGCCACCCCAACTATTGCTGATGATTTTCACCCCATGATTGATGGCATAACTGATACACTGAATCGCGACCGAAATGTCGCCCGACCCGTTTGATTTCAAAAACTTCAACGGCATGATCTTTACATTCGGAGCCACTCCGCTGCCACCGATACCATTGCCACCGGCTGCTGCGATCAAGCCCGAGACATGAGTGCCATGAAATGAGCCCGTGTCGTCGGCCATTGGCGTGTTATCATTATTGGCAAAATCCCATCCCATCACGTCATCGACTAGACCATCACCATCATCGTCTCGGCCGTTGGCAGTTTCTTTTGGGTTCTTCCAAATATTTTGAGCTAACTCTGGGTGAGTGTAATCGACCCCCGTGTCAATAACCGCTACAACCACCGACTCTGAGCCTGTCGAGATCGCCCAGGCCCCGGCACTATCGATCGAACGGTGAGCCCACTGCGAAGAAATCAAAGGGTCGTTTGCTGGGTTGCCGAACGCCACCATCGTTGAGTCGGCCTCGATTGTGATTGCCTCTGTCGCAGAGGTAATCTTTTCTTTCGCCTGAGTAGACTCAAGACCTTCTTCAAACTCAAGTAAGTACAAATCTGGCGCCATGAGTTCAGTAACCGATTTTAATCTCAAGCCTTGAGCATTCCAACTTTCGCGCATATTTTCGGCATTGGCACCAAACTCAGTGGCCAAAGGTGAAAGTCGCACCATGTACCGTTCAGTCGACACGACATTCTGAACATGGGTACCAGTCGGAGTAAATAAATTCTGTGAAAGATCTAACGGCGCAACCGATGGATTCGACGAATTGCTACCACCAACTCCAGGACCACAACTTGCTAACGCCACCCAGGCAACGCCGGTAATGGTTAAGCTCGGTGAACCCCATTTCCAATATTTTAAACTTTTTCTATTTAACACCTTAAAAAGCGCCTCCACCTAACCACCTATCGGTCGCAATTTCTCGAACTGTAAAAAAATTGACGGCACTACGAGTTAAACGCGGAGCATTTTCACGGTGTGCAATAACTCATGCAATTTCAGTCAGATGTGCCCAAAATGACTGGGGTCAAACAGGGTCAAAAACTAAATATGACACAGTGACTCACCCTGAAAAAGCCGGCACGCTGCCCCCTAGGTAGCGGCGAAATCAGCAACAATTTCAAGCTGAACTAATGCGATTTTGGCCGAGATTTGTGTCTAGTTGGGGGTTGGCACCCGACCTGCAATTCATAGTCATCGCAGGCCTTGGGCAAAATAGCTGTGCAGTACGTTGTGAATGGAGTCGACCCAAGCTGCTTGTCACATATCCTCTTTTTACTTCCTCAATTACCCACCTTATGCCACCGGCCCAGGTTGAGAAAACCGGGCCGGTCGGATCGCCCGTCCGTCCGCCCGTCCGCCCCGCCAGGTAACGCGCGAACGTCCGCATTGGGACGTTACCCCCCTTAACGTTGGCCGCGTCACGCGCTGAAAGGTCAAAAATCGACTGTTGCTGCCCCATTGCGACGGTTACCAGAACTGCTCGTGATCACAACCCTAGCCATGACAGGGTGCCGGCCAGCACACAGAAACCGGCCACCACACAGATCCGACCAGCACACGAGCCTGCGCCAACGTCTACTCAATCGCCTTAGCCCACTGATCGAGCAGTTTTTCATGCGAGTTTTTAGAGTCTTTCGCATCAGATAGGCCCCAAATCCACTGAGACTCTTTGGCTGGAGTTGGCAACTTTCGAAACTCTTCGGGCAGCTCGACACCCGATCTCACCGGCAACATCCAATTGGCCTTTGCCACTTTACTTTGAAGCTCTTGAGACAAGAGCACTTCATAAAAGCCCTCGATGCACTCGCGTTCGGCATCAGACCGTTTAAGCCGCTTAATCGTAAAGGCCCCTTCTAATTGAATCGGGTTGCCCTCTTCAAAAAGCAAACTCACGTAATTGCCTTCGTCACCGGGTTTGAGTTTTTCTTTCGCGCGGTGATAGGCCTCGCTCGTCGTGTAGCTCCAAACCAGTGGGGCTTCACCTTTCATGAAAATTCCGTAAGCGGCCTCCCAGCCCGGTGGCAGAGCAAGCCAAGACCGTGAAAGATTTTTCCAAAATTGAGAGAACTTCTTTTTTTCAACGACACTCGAAGTGAGAGCCAAAAACCCAAACCCAGGTGTAGACGTTCTCGGGTCTTCTAGTAGCCACTGTTTCTTGAACTTGGCGTCGGTTAAACTTGCAAGCGAAGCTGGCTTTTCTAGCTTCAGTTCTTTGAGTAATTTCTGATTCGCAATCAAAGCCAAAATGCCATAATCAAACGGCACAAGGCCCTCTGAGTAAGCCTTTTTTAGCGATTTTACTTGAAGTGGAGCAATCAATTTTGCCGTTCTCACTTCAACTTTCGCAGCGACCGAGGGCGCTTCGGCAAACACCTTCGAGCGACTCCAACTAAAGTAATCAACGCCAATAGCGATGTCAGCATCGGGTTGAACACCGCGTTCTTTTGAAAGTTCGAGTTTGGTCAAAATTTGACCGCCGTTACCTGAGGCAATCCATTTGACTCGACACTTAGGATACTCTGACGAGTAGATCAACTCAACCGCTGAGCCCAACCCAGCTTTCGCAATCATTGAGTCATAGGTCATGACTCGCACTTCAGTCTTCAGCGTAGGCCCCACAACAGCTGGGGCTACCGATTCTTCGGCGTGCAAAACGGCCAAATGGCAGAGAAAAAGACAAGCGATCACAATCGATTTCATTTCAGTCATGACTTTTCAGTTCCTTACCGACAAACCCTAGCGGGGCAAGTCTTGAACTTCAATCTCAAATTTGCTAGTGATTGAGATCAAATGATCAACGACGTCGTCAGTGAAATCAATCGGCTGAAAAAAGAAAAAAATGCGGTTATTCTCGCCCACTATTATCAAGAAGAAGACATTCAAGACATTGCCGATTACATTGGCGATAGCCTAGATCTCGCGAGACGAGCCCAAGAAACGACGGCTGACATCATTGTGTTTGCCGGCGTGCACTTCATGGCTGAAGGGGCGAAAATATTAAACCCTTCGCGAAAAGTACTCATTCCCGATATGCGAGCCGGCTGCTCGTTATCAGATAGTTGCCCACCAGAAGCTTTCAAAAAGTTTCGCGAGAAGTACAAAGACCATTTTGTTGTGAGCTACATCAACTGTTCTGCAGCGATCAAAGCGCAAAGCGATCTCATCTGCACTAGCTCGAACGCTGAGAAGATGATTCACAGAATTAAAAAAGAATTTGGCGCAGACCAGAAAATCATTTTTGGGCCCGACCGAAACCTCGCAGCTTGGGTCTCAAAACAAACCGGCATGACGATGGTTAGCTGGCCGGGCACGTGTATTGTTCACGAAACTTTTTCTGAACGAAAGATTGCCGAAATCAAAGTGAATCACCCAAAAGCTTTGCTGATCGCCCATCCCGAGTGCGAAGCAAGCCTGCTTGCGAAAGCCGATTTCATCGGAAGCACCTCTGCGATGCTAACGTTCACCATTGAAAACCCTGCGACCGAATTTATTGTGGCCACTGAAGAAGGCATTCTTCACCAGATGAAGAAACGCTCGCCCGGTAAGACATTCATTCCGGCACCGCCAAATCAAAACTGTGCCTGCAACGAGTGCCCATTCATGAAGCTCAACACGCTTGAAAAAATTTACGACTGCCTAAAAAATGAAACCCCTGAAATTCAAGTAGACCCCACCTTGGCTGCGCAGGCTCTAAAACCTCTCACTCGAATGCTTGAGTGGTCGAAATAGCGAAAGAAATTAAGAAAACTTATGGCACTCACCTATTCAAAACAAAACGCAAGCAACCCCACCACTCCGGGGGCAAAAGCCCCGCCATTTCGGCTAAAATCTACCGATGACCAGTGGGTTACCCTCGACACTTTCAGTGATAAAAAAGCCCTGCTCATCATTTTCATGTGCAACCACTGCCCTTACGTCATTGCGGTACAAGATCGCTTGAATGCGATTGCCAAAAAGTACGCTGAGCAAAAGGTTTCAGTGGTTGGCATCAACCCCAATGATTCGACGAGATACCCCGACGATTCATTCGAAGAGATGAAAAAACGAACCGAAAGTGGGCAGATTCAATTCACCTACTTGGTCGACGAAACCCAAGCTGTCGCAAAAGCCTACGATGCCGTTTGCACCCCAGATCTCTACTTGTATGAAAACGTCGCTGGTGAATTCAGACTGCGCTATCACGGTAGAATCGACGACAACTGGAAAGAATCAGAAAAAGTGACTAAAAGAGAGCTCGAAAATGCTATCGATCAGATTTTGAAAAATCCAACTCTGGCACCAACCGAACTCAAGTTCATCGAATCGACCCCATCGATGGGTTGCAGCATTAAATGGAAATCTGCATAGGCAGATGACTGGCCGAGTTGAAACTGATTGCGCCTGTTTTTGTAATTCTTGAGGGTCACGAACGGTACCATCTCCTTTCGTGTTTCTCTTTGATAAGCGGCTTGTATCCGATTCGCCGCACCGCGTTGACCTGTTTTGACACATGCGACGGGTTGCACTACCAAAAGATTCCACTTTGCATGGTAAATTTCAGTAATTTTGGTGTTGTCAAAAATAAATCATAACGCTATTTCAAAAAAACCCATATAATATGAAACATGATTTCGAGATATTTTGAGTTAAGTAGTGAATATTCATATATTTTAGTAGGCCCAAGGCAAACTGGTAAATCGTTGTACATCAAGAGTTTGAGTGCGCCGAATGCCTGGACGGTGAATCTTCTACTGAGTCGCAGTTTCCTGAAATATGAGCGTGAGCCATTTTTATTTCGAGAAGAGGCACTTTTTCAAATTCAAAAACGCGGAGTCAAAACAATCGTTGTCGATGAAATTCAAAAAGTGCCGTTGCTACTTGATGAAGTTCATCAGCTTCTAGAAGAGACCGACTGTCGATTTTTACTCACAGGCTCAAGTGCACGAAAACTAAAAAAGGGCGCAGCCAATCTTTTAGGTGGGCGCGCGATTTTCAAAAGAATTTACCCATTTACCTACCTAGAGTTAGATCGGGCAAAAATGAGCTTTTCAGGTTTGGATGAGCTCCTTCAGTTTGGTACCATTGCCGGAATTTTCGTAAAACCCACCGCTTCGCGTCCCTCATTTTTGAGAACTTACGTGGATACCTATCTGAAAGAAGAAATCCAAATTGAAGGATTAGTGCGGGGCTTGTCGGGGTTCGCTCATTTTTTAGAAGTCGCCGCACAAAGTGTTGGCGAGGTGGTGAACTATTCAAAGGTGGGGCGTGACTGTTCGCAAAATTCGAATACGGTTAAGAACTATTTTGAAATTCTCGAAGATACTTTGGTTGGGTACCGATTACCCGCCTGGAGTGAGAGTCGTAGAAAGCAATTAGCTTCGCATCCGAAGTTCTATTTTTTTGATACTGGAGTGGTTTGCGCGCTCTCGTCAAGGCTGGTAGATCCGTTAGACGCGCCTCTTCGAGGACGACTTTTTGAACAGTGGTTGATTAATGAGGTAAGGGCAATATCTGAATATCAAGAAAAAGATTGCAGCCTTCATTATTGGCGAACGCAAGAGGGTGACGAGGTCGATCTATTGGTTTGTCGTGGTAAAAAACCACTTTTTGCCGCTGAGATTAAAGCGCACTCTGAAGTCAAAACAGAACATTTTGTGGGACTCAAAGAACTTCGGCAGGATTACCCTGATCTGCCGTTGCTACTCGTGTGCCTGGTGACTGAGCCTTACCTTAGTGATGGCATTCAGGTGCTACCCTGGACTGAATTTCTCACTCAAATAAAAGAACTGATCAATTAGAGACGAATCTCAAATTTCTGATACTAAAAAAGCCCAGTCGAGCTCAAGTTGTTCGAATTCGGCTGCCCACTGGAACCCGATCGTCTGGTTTTGGGTCGCCTCGAAGCATTTTAGGGCATCCGCATTTAGGCGACGGATCTGAATTTGGGCCATGAGATTGTCCCGTTCATCCTTAAACATGCGCCCAGAGTCGCAACAAATCACGTGGTCGTAGCTAGTATTTTGGGGGCCATAATTTATCGGCGCTGAGCCGACCATAGGGGATGAGGACCGAAAGAAACTTCCGCTTGTCGATGCCGCATTCAGCGGATTGACTCGACGCTGGAAGCCCCACGAAAAAATCTCGATCCCCGAACTTGCAAATCTTGAATCTGAAGTTCAGCAAGTAATAGATCAGTGTATTGACGTTTTTAAAACAGACAGCCCCAAAAAGGACTCTGACAAACAGTATCTGAATGCAAACGCAAAATTCGAAGTTTTAAGGGAAATTTTAGAAGCTAAAATAACAGAGCTGCTCTCGTTTGAGCCTTAACTGGCAAGTCGCAATTTTAGTTGCGATTTTCCATTCAAATAGTCAGACAATTCTTGAGCTGCTTTCTTCGGGTCAGAAGCTGTTTTCGGGCGTTCTTTTGCTTTGGTAAAGTCCATATAATCAATAAGGGTTGATTCGTCTTTTTCAATCTGAAACGTAATTCCTGAGGTCGGGGTTTCAATAATCACAATGAAAGAAGAAAAATTTTGAACGAGAACATAGGTCTCGTCGCCTTTTGCAGTAAACTCCTTACCAACCGTATCCCGAAGCTCATGCAAAGTATTTGCAAGCGCTTTCGCCGCCTGAAGCTGAAATTTGGAACCAACGCTGATAATCTTAAACGTAACCCCACGCTGCTGCTCAAAAGCTGGAATCCGCCTGAGCTTATCAAATAGCTCCAGATCTCTTGTCCATTCAAGAGATTCTAACTTGCGGATGTAGTCTTCTATTTCAATACACTGATTCACGTTTTGCCTCGGTAGAGTTGCACCGTATTTGTTCAATTATAGCTTTTTCAGTCTTTCCTAAAAGTGTGTCAATTTTAACACTCCCACAGACCGAATTGCTTCATATTAAATGCCGGTGAATATAACGACTAGGGATATGACAATCATCCCCGTTGACTCATAAGCCAGGCCGGTGAAGTGTTGATTTTACTAAGAATTAACAATTTTACCGAAGGAGGCACGATGAGCAA
>CAITVN010000017.1 GCA_903895855.1 Oligoflexia bacterium
AAAAAAAGGTCCTTGCCAATCCAGAAAAATTCACTCCGTACGCCTTCGCTCAGTATGTCGAAAAGAGAAAAACTACTCTGAACTCATTGCCGACTGAAGAAACCTAAAACACCATCGACAGTGCTAGATGGAGTGGATACAAATCACCCATTGTGTTAAACCAGGGTCGATCAGAAAAAATGAAGCCGCGAGAAGCAAAACGAGATACGAAAGCCAAACTAAGCACCCTTCGAATTGGCCGACAAAGCCCCAAAGTGCAAGGTCTGTGTGTTCTGAGGAAATAGTTGAAAGAATTACCAGCGAGCCAAATGCCGCTACAAAGGCAAACGTGGGCGTCTTCACGAGTAGGGCCATCCTATGTTCTGAAAACCCGCGGGATATTTGATCAAATAGCAAGCAGAGTAGCAGGAATGCACCCGCTAAAATCAGAGCACCTGCTTTGTACCAGGAAAAGATATCAACGTAGAAGTTCCAGTCCGTAAAGTGTTCATAAAGGTAGCCTGGGAAATTCAGCGCACGAGCCTTCACCATGAGCGGAATAAGCGCCACACAGAACATCAGAGCTCCTGTGACGAATTTTGAGAATAAGCGCATCGGGGGTTCTGAAGGCATTATCTTGTTTGAAGCGGCCCACTAAATGGATAGTTGATGCTAGTTGGAAACGTATAGGGACTCCCAGAAACGACGCTAATGCTGTAGGACCTGGCAATTGTCTCTCCTGTAGTTACCACGCAATCACCAGCATTTGCCGCCGGAGTTATTAAATAGTCACCGGCATTGTATCGGAAAAGCGAGTGGATAGTAACTTCAGAAGATGCCACTTCGGTGCCCGATGCCGATACAAAAGAATTCTGGGCGTTCATAAAGAGTGCTCCGCCGGTTGGTTTGTCTGGCAGTATGCAATTTCCAGAGCAATCCGAGGAAGAAAACAAGCAGTAAGATTTGGTAGAGCTTATCGTGCTTCCTAGGTAAAATTGCCAATTGCCATGATCTGTTGAACAAAATCCGGACTTGCAATAGCCCCGATCGTATTCACCAGTTGCGATCGAAAACCCACCGAATGCTCCGTTTGAAAAACTGATAGCCACCCCTGGCCAATCTGAAAACATGAGACGCCCTAAATTCGCATCGCCACTATCATATACTGAAAAGGTGCCCCCACTGGTTCCACTCGGCCCCGTAGGTCCGGGCGCGCCGTCGGCACCCTTTGGCCCCATGAGATCAATCGTTGACCATTGTCCGCTTGAGTCGCAGTACTTGAAAATGGCTTCGTCTTTTACGTAATAGGTCTTACCTTCAGCTGCGCCCGCGCATTTGGGCAAGTCTATCGCAGAAGCTGCAATGCGAATCGCATTATCATCATCAACGGCAGCTTCAACAGCAGCCTCTTTTTTTCCGCAAGAGGAAATCCAAGCACTTAAAAGTACGATACTGGCTGTCACTGCTAGATTGCGAAAATGAACTCTCATTTCTAGGCCCCCATTTCTTCCGTGTGTTTGGACGCTAACTTGCTGTGGCTGGTGGGACAATGCAAAAATGCTCTTGCGACATAATAGTTACTGCGACACTGAGTTGGGTACCTGGCTAAACCGCACCAATCCCCCGAATTACTGAAAGCGCGGTTTTTGTTAAAATCGCAAAATCAAAGAGAAGGGATCGATTTTGGAGGTAGAAGAGATCATATTCCATATTTTGGTGAATCGGTTCTCCTCGAACAGCGCTTATTTGCCAGACTCCTGTGATCCCAGGTTTTACCTCTAAGCGCATTTTCTCAAGAGAGGTATACTGTTCAGCAATAAAAGGCATTTCTGGACGCGGGCCCACAAGACTCATGTCTCCGCGAAAGACATTAAACAGCTGCGGAAGTTCATCTAAACTGGTTCTTCTTAGCCATTTGCCAATTCGAGTGATGCGCGGGTCTTGTGTTGAATTCGGAGTCACCGCATATTTTGGAGCGTCGACCTTCATTGTCCTAAATTTGTAGATGCTGAAGAGTCGTCCCCGATATCCTACTCGTTTTTGTTTAAAGAAAACTGGGCCTGGTGAGTCCAATTTGATGAGTATGCCAAACGCAAGTACCAGAGGCGAAAATACGACGATGAGCGTGGAGGTGATAAAAAAATCAAGAAGGCGTTTGGTGATCAGGTAGAGGTATCTCTTTTTTTCTTGGCGTTTC